>NZ_CP138858.1:3412267-4069535 GCF_033878955.1 Coraliomargarita algicola | reverse complement strand
ATCACCTTCTGCTTTATCAGCTTAAAAGCCTCTGTATCTCGAAAGAAGCGAGTGACTCCGATGAGGAAATCCTGCTTCAAAATGTCCACCTCTTTTCGGTGAGACCTCATAAAACTCAGGTATTCATAGAGATTCACGCTATTATGAGCATTCATCCGCTTCTCTAGCCGCCGCAGCAAAGTGTTACTCTTGTATTGGCGAAAGTCGATACCGCTCTCCTTATGGATCTCCTCCAAGATCTGTAGGTAGACGATATCATTGGATTTATTACCCTGATCCTCATGCTCCGCATTGAGGCGGATGCGCTCACCGGGGAATTTTTTCAGAATTTCGGCAATGTCGCCCGGCGTCATCACAAAATCCACCGAATTGGTAGAAATCGCGGAGTTCGGCATGCCATCAAACTGAGCCGACCTGGGGTCTTGCACGATCACAGTGCCCCCCGCCTCCTTAATGGTTTTGATGCCACGCGAACCGTCTGAACCAGTCCCGGACAAGATCACGCCAATGGAACGTTCCTTATGTTCTTCGCCCAATGTGTGAAAAAAGATATCAATCGGCAGGTTCAGATTATGCTTCGGTCCTTTATCGAGTAAGTAGAGACGGTTCCCCTTAACGTGCAGATTCTTATTTCGCTGGTTTAAATAAATGCAGTTCGGCAGGATTTCCTGTTTATCCTCCGCGGTAAAAATCTGCATATTAGTATGCTTTGCCAACAGCTCCGGCATCAGACTCTTAAAATCCGGCGATAGATGCTGCACCACCACGAATGCTAGATCCGTATCATCAGAGAAATGATCGAATAATTTTTGAATGGCATCCAAGCCCCCGGCAGATGCGCCAATTCCAACAATATATAAGTTCTTCTCTGCCATTACGTAAAATTATAGTCCGCTCGAATAGGCTTCCAGCCTAAAACCCTTATGCACCAAATGTCTAATGCAAATGATTGCTAGCACTAATACCAAATAATCCGGAAAAAAACTTAAGTCATTGTCAAATTCTAGAGATCGCTCATGAAGCGGGTTTCCAAGATGCTGATCGCAAACGACCAGGCGCACATCCATAAGATTGCCTAAAGGCACGCGAAAACGACGAAAAGCTCTCATAGCCACAGTCCAAGGCAATCTCGCCAACTTTGAGATGCGAAGTCGTCAGTAAATGCCGCGCACGATGCATCCGCATACGCTGCAGTAATTTCAAAGGCGTGATTTTAAGATGTCGCGCCACAGTCCGTTCTAGAGTCGAAAGCGACATGTTCGCCTTCCTCGCCATGGCCTCTACCGTCACCCCAGCAGTCAAATGCTCACGCGCATAGCTGACGATTAAAGATAAATCTACATATTCCGCAGGCAGATCCCCGAGCGCCACCATTGGCTGGCTCATACCATAAGTGCCCGCCACCGCTCCACTCACGTCTACATAAGGAAATTTGCTGGTCGCATGCCAGACCACTTCACCATCAGCACTCATCACCAACTCTGGCTTATTGATAATCGCTTGCTGCGTCTTGAGCACAGTAAAATCATCGTCCATATAAACATCGGCGAGCTCGTTAAAGAACCAGTCACTGTCTTTCGTGCCTATAATAGCCGCGCGCGATGCCTGCGCCTGCTCGGCCAAGTTTCGATTCACCCACACAAAGCAGCCCGCACGGTCTTTCACCCAGAAAGACACATGATCGATTAAGTCCCAAAGTCTGCGGTCGGCAAATGCAGTTAAATCCATATCGTGACGAATACTGCACAATTATGGATGACTGAGAGCATTGTCAATTCCAGCATTTCAGCTATAATGCCCACCTATGAGTCGAAAAGTTACCCTCTTTACCGGCCAGTGGGCTGACCTGCCGCTGGATGACCTACTTCCCCTCGTCAAAAAAATGGGCTACGATGGTGTGGAACTCGCCTGCTGGGGCGACCATTTCGAAGTCGCACGTGCCCTGAAAGAAGACGGCTACATCGCCTCGATTTGGGAGAAGTTACAAGCCAACGGCCTGAGCTGCTACGCCCTCTCCAATCACTTGGTGGGCCAAGCGGTCTGCGATCGTATCGACGAACGTCACCAGGCGATTCTCTCGCCAGAGATCTGGGGCGACGGCGATCCAGAGGGCGTGCGCCAACGTGCGGCCGAAGAAATGAAGGCCACTGCACGCGCTGCGCGTAAGTTCTTTGACGCTCGCCCGGACGAATCCGTGATCGCCCCGGTCGTGAATGGCTTCACGGGCTCCTCCATCTGGCACGCGCTGTATGCCTTCCCGCCCACCTCGCAGGCGTATTTAGAAAAAGGATACCAAGACTTCGCCGAGCGCTGGATTCCGATCCTGGACGTTTTCGAAGAGGTCGACGTCAATTTCGCACTCGAAGTGCACCCCACCGAAATCGCCTTTGACATCGCCTCCTCCGAACGTGCACTGGCCGCGGTCAATGGGCACCAGCGCTTTGGTTTCAACTACGACCCCAGCCACCTCGGCTATCAGGGCGTGGATTACGTAAAATTCATTCGTCAATTTGCTGACCGCATCTACCACGCGCACATGAAGGACGCCTGGTGGGGCCACGGCGATGGCACAGTTGGCGTCTTCGGTGGCCACACCGATTTCACCGATGCACGTCGCCACTGGGACTTCCGTTCGCTCGGTCACGGTGACATTCAGTTTGAAGACATCATCGTTGCGCTCAACGACATCGGCTACGCCGGCCCACTCTCGGTGGAATGGGAAGACGGCCGCATGGATCGCATCCATGGCGGCACCGAAGCCGCTGCCTTCGTCAAGAAGCTCGACTTCAAGCCCAATGCCATCGCCTTCGACGCCGCCTTTGACAAAAAGAATCAGTAACTATGACACTTAATCGTAAAATCCGCATGGGCATGGTCGGTGGCGGCCAAGGTGCCTTCATTGGCGCCATCCACCGCATCGCCGCTGGCATTGATGGTCAAATCGAACTCGTCTGCGGCGCCTTCAGCTCCGACGCCGAACGCGCACTCGCCTCGGGCAAAGAACTTTTCCTACCAGAGGCGCGTTGCTACAGCGACTTCGAAACAATGATGAGCGCCGAGGCACAACTGCCCGAAGGCGAGCGTATGGACTTCGTCGCCATCGTCACGCCCAACCACGTGCACTTCCCCGTGGCCAAGGCGGCCTTGGAAGCTGGCTTCCATGTGCTCTCCGACAAGCCAGCCACACTCAACTTGGCGGAAGCCAAAGAACTGGCCCAAATCGTTGCCCGAACAGGCCTCAAGTATGGGCTCACCCACAATTATACAGGCTACCCCATGGTCCAACAGGCCCGCGAAATGGTCCAGAGCGGTCAACTCGGAAAATTGCGCAAGGTGGTAGTCGAATACCCACAAGGCTGGCTGGCCACTCCGATCGAGCAAGACGGTCAAAAGCAAGCCACATGGCGCACCGATCCCAAACGCTCGGGCGCCGCAGGCTGTATCGGTGACATCGGCACCCACGCCGAGAATCTGGCCGAGTTCATTACCGGCCTACAAATTAAAGAACTCGCCGCCGACCTCACCGCCTTTGTCGATGGACGCCTATTGGACGACGACGGCAACATCTTACTCCGCTTCGAAGGGGGCGCCAAGGGCATCCTGCACGCCTCACAGATTTCAGCCGGCGAGGAAAACGCGCTCAACATCCGCATCTACGGTGAAACGGGCGGCCTGGAATGGCATCAAATGGAGCCGAACACGCTGCTAGTCAAACACCTGGATGCGCCCACCCAAATCTATCGCACCGGTGGTGGCTATTTAGGCGAAAGCGCCACCGCTCACAGCCGCACCCCAGCGGGCCATCCGGAAGGTTACCTCGAAGCATTCGCCAATATTTATCGCAACTTCGCTGCCGACATCGCAGCAGAGCTCTCTGGTGCTGAGGCTCCAGCCTACGCCAAAGAATATCCTAGCATCCAAGACGGTGTTCGCGGCATGGCCTTTATCGAGGCAGTCGTCCAGAGCTCTCAGAACAATGCAGCCTGGACTCCGTTGAGCATCTAAACTGCCTAATAACGAGGCATCGCAATCGATGGATGTCTGCCTCAATCCAGGCAGACATCCGATCTCCTCGAGTCTGACGGCGCTGGCTTGACAAGCCAGACCTGCTCGCGAATCTGAAGACATGCGCTTTCTCATTACCGCTCTTCTTTGCAGCCTCTTCGCAGGCTGTGCCTCCACGCCCCGCCAGCCAATCACCTCTGTCAACATCGAGGAGATCAAGCCCCGCTACATAGAAACGGAGTCGTTTAAGCGTATCAGCGAATATATGTCGGGCAAAGAAAACCTCGGGGATCGTGTGGTTCTGCGCACACAGCCCCAAGAGCGTGCGGGTTACTATTTTACCTTAATTCTGGACACTGATGTGCGACGGCTGCCTGCAGGCACCGTCGTTGTGGGCGAGTTCTACACCAAGAAGTCGGTTGAAAAACAAAGCCACGAATTCACATTGCCTAACAAACGCCCCACTACCAAAGAGATCTTTGTCGGCCTGACAGGTGAAGATTGGCCCGAAGATAGTGGCGTGCCAGCCGCCTGGAAGTTCAGCCTGAAAGATGCCAACGGCCAGCAACTCGGAGAAAAACAAAGCTACCTCTGGAGCCTTTAGGGCCAACGAGTCTTAACGGATTGAACGCATCGGCACCAATTCGATGAGCGTCATTTCGGTGGGGCAATTAAAGCGTATCGGCGGCAGACTATGTTGACGGTTCGAACCTGCCCCCGCAGAGACATTTAAATAAGGAATGCCCACTCGGCGGAAGCCTTGCGCCCACTCCTTGGGCACTTCGCTATCGATCACCAGGGGCCCATAAAAGGGCAACTTCACTTGTCCCCCATGCGTATGCCCTGCCAGGCACAAGTCAATCGGTGCTTCAGCCACCGAGAGCGCATAGTCAGGCGCGTGCCCAAACAATATCCGAAAATCATTAGGGTCCGACTTTTCGAGCCATTGCTCCACCGAGCGCATCGCCCACTCGCCCGACTTAGACTGATACAGGCTCAAACCATGCAAATTAATTACCCCCGAGCCGACCCCAATTCGCTGCTCACGTGAAGAAAGCATAACCAAGGGCTTCAAGGCCTCCGGCTGATAGCGATACAGTTCACGTTCCGTATCCCCAAACACTGCATACGTGCCCAAGCGCGGATTCACTCGTTTAATCAAGGCATGCAACTTCGGCCATTCACTCTCAAAAGTAGCCGGTGGCACGACTTGCAAGAAATCTCCGGTATTAATAATTAAATCCGGCTGCAAACTCTCGATTTGATCAAAAATTGCCTCCTGATACTCCCCGATAGAACCAGCTTGAATATCCGCAATATGCAGAATCCGCACCGATTGATCCAACTTCGGCGTTTCCAAGCGCACATGCCGCACCACTAAGCGTTCCGGCTCCACATAGGTCACATAATAGCGTAAGGCGAAAAGATCCAGCCCGAGAAAGGCATAAAGTCCAGCCACCCAAATCAACGAACGCCGCGAGCTGGTCCATGTCACTGCCAAGCCTAAGCACAGTGCCGCCACCACCAACAAAATTACCGGCAACTCAAACAAGTTAAAATCATAGGCTTGGTGAATAATGGTAAAATTCGGCGCCAACATCCCTTCCTGAATGTAGAGATAATTACGCCAGGCCACATAGAGCACGATCCCTAAGCCCAACAAAGCCGCCCACTTCCAAATATGCCCCCCACGCGAACGTGAGGCCAGATCCGTCATTCCCAATTCCAAATCCGTCATAATACCGCCTGCCTCCGAAGCATCAATCGTAGACTAAACGGTATCAAGGCCAGGGCCCCGAGGAAGCAACAGAGCGTCAACTCCACTGGCGCACGAAAACCACTGCGCATCGCTTTTTGATATATCATTACGCCCATAAACAAATTGATTATCTGTAAATTGCAGAACAGCACAAGAAAGGCAATCGGATGCTTCGCAAAGCTGCGTGCGGCCTCATAGCTCGCAGTCGAAACCACTTCCGGCAGCAGCGCCGCTTGATACGACTTCCACATTAACAACACCAACACCACAGTATACAGTGGCACCACAATCCAGGGCTGCGCCAGTCGACGCACATAACGTGCCTGGGGAAACACGATCATCGCAATCCAACATGGAGCCGTCATCAATGTGATCAGCAAAAACGCCGCATCCAAATCGCGTGCACCCACTAACTCGATTAACCAAATAGGCATGAATCAAAAGTCAGGATTCAAAAAACAGTAGTCAGAAATTTAACCAGAGCCCCTTAAACGACATTAAAAAGCTAAACGGCTGTGATTTTAGTATACGCTTCAATATAGCGCTCCAAGGTGCCAGCAAGCACCCGCTCTGGCAACGCGGGCGGCGGTGGCGTCTTGTCCCAATCCAGCGACTCTAAATAATCGCGCACAAACTGTTTGTCGTAGGAAGGCTGCGCACCGCCAGGCGCATAGCCCTCTTTCGGCCAATAGCGCGAGGAGTCAGGCGTGAGAATTTCATCAATTAGATATAGCTTTCCCTGCGCATCCGTTCCGAACTCAAACTTCGTATCTGCCAGTATGATATCCGCCGCGTCCGCACGCTCCACGCCCATATTATAAAGCGCGAGGCTCAGGTCATGCACACGCTGGAAGAGATCTTCGCCAATTAGCTTAGCCGCATCCGCACAATCAATCGGCATGTCATGCCCACTGGCCGCCTTCGTAGTCGGCGTAAAGACAGGCTTGGGCAAACGACTGCTCTCCTGCAAATCCGCTGGCATGCTATACTCGAAGAGCTTACCCGACTCCCGGTAGGCCTTCCACCCCGAACCCGACAAATATCCGCGCACCACCGCCTCAATCGGCAGCGGCGTCAGCTTCTTAACAATCATACTACGGTACTGCAGCTCTGGGTATGTTTTACCCAGTTCAGCAATGCGTGCATCATGGTCATCCACCAAATGATGCGGTGTCACCGCCCCAGCCCGCGCGAACCAATAGAGACTAATCTGTGTCAGTAAAATGCCCTTACCGGCCAAGCCTTCATTCATGACCACGTCAAAGGCCGACACACGGTCGGTCGCCACCATGAGCAGCGCGTCCCCCATATCGAAAACTTCGCGCACTTTTCCTGCCGCCACCAGCGGATAGGGCAAGCCCTCCACCTTCTGGAGTGCTTGCTTGGGCATTGGAAACGGTAAATTAATATCAGCCATAGCCATTAGATGAGTACCGAAAGCGCTGCGCGCAAACGGATTTTATCGGCAAAATAAGAAAAAATATAAATTTTCAAAAAAAGGCTTGCACAGAGTAACTCGAAACATAGCTTCCGTGACTTCTCCTCCCTCCCGTTCGTCTAGCCCGGTCTAGGACACCTGGTTTTCATCCAGGCAACAGGGGTTCGAATCCCCTACGGGAGGCCATTTTTAGGCCCTTCGGTTTAATCACCGAAGGGCTTTTTAATCATTTATCTCCCGTTCGTCTAGCCCGGTCTAGGACACCTGGTTTTCATCCAGGCAACAGGGGTTCGAATCCCCTACGGGAGGCCATTTTAAAGCCCTTCGGTTTAATTACCGAGGGGCTTTTTAATATCTAAATACCCAAACAAGGGGATGAAGAACCCAGGGGTTCGACGTAAGGAACGAAGCGACTGAAGATGGGGCAACCGCCCGGCCGCAGCTCGAAGAGCGAAGGCGGAAGGTTGATCGCGAAGCGATGCCGCTCGCGGCACCAATCCCCTACGGGAGGCCATTTTATGGTCTTTAAACGGCTTTGCTACTTAGATGTAGCAAAGCCGTTTTTTTTTTTGCCAACACCCTCTCCCACAAATCATAGCAAACACTCCGGGACGAGCACAGGGCCGAACTAGCTGCGAAATGTGAATGCCTTGTAAATATCAAAGCCTCCAAGCTATCCCACTTGACAAAAAACACTTCACGAAGCACCCAAATAGTTCTACCAAAATCACATACGTTGATCATTTTCATGATTTTATAGAACTCACGACAACGAGCAGAGCACTCTCCGCCACGATTGGTGTGAATTTCCTTCAACTTTAATATTTCCATCACTATGACTCAGCTATTGGATGCTCCAAAGTCCGCCACAAACAGTGCGGCAGAACTAAATATTGAAATGAAAAAAGTAATCGTCATCGAAGACCAAACAATCATGCGCGACCTCATATGTCAGCTGGTTGAAAGCTATGAAAACATGGAGATCATAGCGCAATCGGGCGACGGAGCTGAAGGCTATGAGCTCTGCCTCGAACATATGCCCGACTTGGTCATCCTCGACATCATGCTCCCGAATTTAAATGGCAGCGAAGTGCTACGCCGATTGAAAGCGAAAAACCCCAAGATCAACATCCTGGTATTCTCTGCAGCCTCGTCCAACTCCATGGTCAATCGCCTACTCAAGTCCGGCGTCACTGGCTACATCGAAAAAGATGCGGGCCTCGCTGAGTTGGAAAAAGCGATCGACCTCGTGGCCGACGGGCGCTCCTACTTCAGCCCACGCGTGGTCGATGCGATGCGCGAACTCATGGTCAGCGGTGGTCAAGATGATTCACTGGAATCGCTCACCACCCGCGAGCGCGAGATCGTACAACTGATCGCCGAAAGTTACAGCAACAAAGAGATCGCCGCCAAACTTGGAATGAGCGTGCGCACCGCAGATACGCACCGCACAAACATCATGAAGAAACTCGATCTCCACGACGTCGCTGCACTCACTCGCTGGGCGATTGCCAATAAACTAGTCGACCCCGCAGGCGGCGACATGAGCACGGCCGAACTCTAGCAATTAGTCCCGCAGTTAGAGCCGTCAGCCCACGCCTGCTTTCACTTTCGAGTCGCAGCGAGCGCGGCAGGATTGACTTCGGCGGCTGTGGCCTTTGCATGCACCCCGTATGGGTAATTCTTTTGGCACACTATTTCGTATTTCCACTTGGGGCGAGAGCCACGGCGGAGGCATCGGCGTTGTAATCGACGGCTGCCCGCCGCGTCTGCCTCTATCGGTCGAAGAAATACAATTCGAACTCGATCGTCGCCGTCCAGGACAGAGTGAAATCACCACCCCGCGCAAGGAAAGCGACACCGCAGAGATGGTATCCGGCATCTACGAAGGTCAAACAACGGGCACTCCGATTGGCATCTACGTGCCCAATGGTGACCACCGCCCCTCCGCCTACGCGGAAATGAAGGATAAGTTCCGCCCCTCACACGCGGACTTCACCTACCAAACCAAATTTGGCATTCGCAACCATGAAGGCGGCGGACGCTCCTCAGCCCGCGAAACCATCGGTCGTGTGGCCGCGGGGGCCATCGCCAAGAAGATCCTCAAGCTCGCGGGCGACATCGAAGTGCGCGCTTACATCACCCGCGTGCACGACATCGAAATGCCCGCCCTGGATCATTTCCCAAGCCTCGAAGAAGTCGAAGCCAGCCCCGTGCGCTGCCCTCACCCCGCGACAGCCGAACTAATGGTCGAGCGCATCAAAGCCATGCGCAACGAAGGCGACTCCGTCGGCGGCGTCATTGAATGCCGGGTCCGCAACCTACCCGTCGGCCTCGGCGTGCCCGTCTTTGACCGGCTCGAAGCTGACATGGCCAAGGCCATGCTCTCCATCCCCGCAACTAAGGGCTTCGAAATCGGCAGCGGCTTCGACGGCTCCCGCATGCAGGGCTCCGAGCACAACGATATTTTCATCAATAAAGATGGCAAAGTCGGCACCGCCACCAACCGCTCCGGCGGTGTGCAAGGCGGCATCAGCAATGGCGAAGAACTCGTCTTTCGCATCGCCTTCAAACCGACTGCGACCCTCATTCAAAAGCAGGCCACCGTCGACAAGGACGGCAAGGAAACCGAGCTCATGGGCCGCGGTCGCCACGACCCCTGCGTCGTGCCACGCGCCGTACCAATCGTCGAGTCGATGGCCGCACTGGTCCTTGTCGACCACTGGATGCGCCACAAAGCGCAATGCCAAAGCTTCGATTTCGAAAGCAAATAAAAGTCCTCTAGTCCCAGCTCTCTGGTTTCAGCTCTCAAGTCCACAGCCCGCAATATGTCCGACGCAGCACCACTCGTTTATTTAGTCCTTGGCATCCCGAACTCAGGGCGCCGCGAAGTCATTTTCGACCTGATCGAAGGTGGCATTCCTAACAGCGAGCAAGTGCTCTACTTCCGCCCCGAAGGCGAAGCGGCCTGCACGCACGACGAGCAGATCGAAGCACTGGACAACGTCAATGTCGTGAGCTGGAAGCTCAAAGACAGCAAAGTCACCCATGGCAAAATAACCGCCGCGCCCGAAAAGATCATTTTCTTAGCGCCCGGACTCAGCGATCCCGCCGACTGTGCGGAAGCCATCAAAGCGTGGACTGACCACAATCATTGCCAAATCGCGCGCGTGCTCACGGTGGTGCACTGCCACTTTCTCTCCGAGCAGACCGTCGCCAAGGCCTGGTTTGACGCCTGCATCCACTTCTCAGACGTCGTCTTACTCAACCGCCGCGAAGAAGCTGGCAACAAGTGGGTCAAAGATTTCGAAACCTCGTATAAAAAGGCCTGTAACCCGGCCCGCTTCATCATGGTGAAAAAAGGTCGCGTCAGCAATCCCGCTGAAGTGCTCGATCCCGAACCACGCCGCGTTTCGCTCTACTTCGATGAACTGATCCCCATTGAAGACGACGAGTTCGAAGACGAGCACCAGCCCGACGACCTCAAGCCCGACATGTATATCGAGCGCCTAGAGAGCGGCCAGCGCGCCAAACCGATCCCCGAGATCGGGAAATTCCTCAAGTAGAAAACGATTCCTCCCGGTGACGCACAGCTGAACATGGTGGCGTGTCCGCTCGCGGACGCCGGTCTGCCCAACTTGCACGCGCTCCAGCCAAACAAAGGCAGGCTCCACTCTCCACTGCGCGCGCCACGCGCTACGCCATTTCTTTTTCAATCGTGGTCAAGCGGTGCTGCTTTTGTCCAAGCTTCGGGATACAGGCAATCAAGGCCTTGGTATAAGGGTGCTGCGGATCGCTCAAGACCGCATCCACGGCGCCCTGCTCGACGATGTCACCACGATACATCACGATCACTTCGTCGGCGAAGCCTTTGACGATGCCAAAATTGTGAGTGATCAATATGATACTCATGCCGAGCTTCGCCCGCAATTCACGTAGCAGCTGCATAATCTGCGCTTGAATCGTCACATCAAGCGCGGTGGTGGGCTCATCCGCCACCAATAGATCTGGCTCGCAGGCGAGCGCCATAGCGATCATCACACGTTGCTGCATGCCGCCGCTCATTTCATGCGGATACGCCTTGTAGCGCTTGGCGGCATCACGAATCCCAACCAACTCTAGTAACTCCACGACACGCCCCTTGACATCTTCAAGATCTGGACGATGGAGTTTGACCGCCTCCGCGATTTGATAGCCGACAGTGAAAACAGGATTCAGCGAAGAAGAAGCTTCTTGGAAAATATAAGCGATCCCCCGGCCACGCACCTGACGAATCGCGTCGGCATTCATCTGCAGCACATCTTGGCCCTTAAACAAAATCCCCCCGCTCACCGTGCAACTGGGCGCCGTCGGTAAAAGTTGAGTCAAAGCCATGCAGCTAACACTCTTGCCGCTACCGCTCTCGCCTAAGATCGCCACCGTCTGCCCGCCTGCCTGCACCGTAAAGTCGATGCCGTGCACCACTTCGTTGGTCTCGCCACGCGAGTGAAAAGCGATTCGTAGGTCGGAGACTTTGAGCAGATCGGTCATACCAAGAATATTGAACATCGAACGTCCAACGTTCAACATCGAATGGGACTTTCATCCCGGGCGCGATCAGGACGCCTCGTCGAGACTCCCGACACTCAAAAACCTCGAATGCTTCAGCGAAGCAAAACGGGGTCTAAAGAACCCCGCTACGTTCTACCGCCTAAGCTTCATTCAATGTTCAGCGTTCGATGTTCGCGTCTTACGTAGCCGAGTGCTTCAGCCTCGGTTTCCGCAGCAGACATTTGGACTTTCCGCCTGCAACAGCAAAGAACGTCCAACATCGAACGTCCAACGTTCAACATCGAATGGGACTTGGTGCGATCAGGACGCCTCGCCGAGACTCCCGACACTCAAAAACCTCGAATGCTTCAGCGAAGCAAAACGGGGTCTAAAGAACCCCGCTACGTTCTACCGCCTAAGCTTCATTCAATGTTCAGCGTTCGATGTCGCATTTTACCTAGCCGAGTGCTTCAGCCTCGGTTTCCGCAGCAGATATTTGGAGTTTCCGCCTGCAACAGCGAGGAACGTTCAACATCGAACGTCCAACGTTCAACATCGAATGGGACTTGGTGCGATCAGGACGCCTCGTCGAGACTCCCGAACTCAAAAACCTCGAATGCTTCAGCGAAGCAAAACGGGGTCTAAAGAACCCCGCTACGTTCTACCGCCTAAGCTTCATTCAATGTTCAGCGTTCGATGTTCGCATTTTACGTAGCCGAGTGCTTCAGCCTCGGTTTCCGCAGCAGATATTTGGAGTTTCCGCCTGCAACAGCGAGGAACGTTCAACATCGAACGTCCAACGTTCAACATCGAATGGGACTTGGTGCGATCAGGACGCCTCGCCGAGACTCCCGACACTCAAAAACCTTGAATGCTTCAGCGAAGCAAAACGGGGTCTAAAGAACCCCGCTACGTTCTACCGCCTAAGCTTCATTCAATGTTCAGCGTTCGATGTTCGCATCTTACGTAGCCGAGTGCTTCAGCCTCGGTTTCCGCAGCGGACATTTGGAGTTTCCGCCTGCAACAGCGAGGAACGTCCAACATCGAACGTCCAACGTTCAACATCGAATGGGACTTGGCGTGATCAGGACGCCTCGACTAGGCCCTCCCGACACTCAAAAACCTCGAATGCTTCAGCGAAGCAAAACGGGGTCTAAAGAACCCCGCTACGTTCTACCGCCTAAGCTTCATTCAATGTTCAGCGTTCGATGTTCGCATCTTACGTAGCCGAGTGCTTCAGCCTCGGTTTCCGCAGTAGACATTTGGAGTTTCCGCCTGCAACAGCGAGGAACGTCCAACGTTCAACATCGAATGGGACTTGGCGTGATCAGGCCGCAGGCTGCTCACCGGGTTTGCATTTTCGGATCCACAATATCGCGCAGCACGTCGCCGAGCATGTTGTAGGCGATCACAGTGACAAAGATGGCGAAGCCTGGGCTCAGTAGCCACCAAAAGTTAAGATAAAACACTTTCACATCTTGCGCCTGCGAAAGCATCAAGCCCCAAGAGGCGGACGGCTCTTGAATGCCAAGCCCGAGAAAAGACAGCGCGGCCTCGCCGAGCACATAGCCGGGAATGGAAAGCGTCGCCGCCACCAGCAGATAACTGACAAGGTTGGGCAAGATATGCTTGCGCAGGATAACGAAGGGCGACTGCCCCATACTTTCGGCCGCCATTACGTATTGGTTCTGCCGGATTGAAAGCGTCATGCCGCGCAAGATGCGTGCGGTGCCCGCCCATCCGATCAGCGCGAGGATCACAACGATCACAAAAAACATTTGATCAGAAGCGAAGTGCGGCGCGAGGGCAGAACGCAAGGCCAGCAAGAGATACAAGCCCGGCATCGCCATCATAAACTCAACAAAGCGCATGGCCAGGAAATCAGCACGGCCTCCAAAGTAGCCGCTGAGCCCCCCCACCAGAAAGCCGAGCACGGTGGTGATAGTAATGCCAAGCAGACCGATGAAGAGCGAGACCCGCGAGCCGAAGACGAGGCGCGAAAAGACGTCGCGTCCGGTGGAATCGCTCCCCAGCAAATAGACCGGCCCCGCATCGTCAGCTACTTTAAACAAGTGTCGATCGGTGGGAATGATACCAAACAAGCGATATTCAAAACCACGCGCAAATAACTGTAAGGGATAAGACTCCCCCTCGATCGCTTGATAGCGTGCCTCGGTAGGATCGACCAGTTCGTAAGCCTGCACACGCAGGCCACCCTCTCCGAAAAAGATAGCTGTGGGAGGATGGTATGTGCGCTCCAGGTCTTGCTCGTTGGTGGCATAGGGCGCCAGTAGATCGGCGAAGATCGCCGCGGCATAGAGCAAAATCAGCACACTGGCGGATATGATTCCGAGTGGACGACGGAAGACTTCTTTAAATAATTTCCAAAGTAACTGCATCTTACTTTTTGCGCTCCAAACGTATACGCGGGTCAGACCACGCGAGTAAAATATCGGCCAGCAAGTTGCCCAGCACCAGCATGCTGCAACCGAGCATCACCGAGGCCAGCACCACGAATTGGTCTTCACGTAGAATCGATTGATACATCAACTGACCAAGGCCGGGATATTGTAAAACGATCTCCACCATCAAGGCACCGCTCAATAAGCTAGAAAAAGCGAAGCCAAAAGCGCTCACCAATGGATTGATGGCATTGCGCAGGACGTGCTTAAACATCACGACCCGCTCACGCAAGCCCTTCGCCCGCGCGGTGGCGACAAAGCCCGCGCGCATGCTGTCGAGGAAGTTGGCCCGCATGATACGCATAATACTGGCGATCGAGCCGATCCCCAGTGCCAGCGTGGGCAGGACTAAATGATGCGCCCGATCAAGCATCTTACCACCGAAACTGAGATAGTCATAATCAATCGAGGTCGCGCCTCCGAGCGGGAACCATCCGGTCTGCGCAGCAAAGAAAACCAGTCCTAGAGCCAGGAAAAACTCGGGAATCGAGAGTGCGGCATAGGCCAATACCGCTGAGACCCGGTCGAAGATCGAGTCTTTGTAGACCGCAGCCAATACGCCGAGGGGAATGGCGATCGCCCACGAAAAGACGAAAGCGCAGAGCGAGAGTAAAAAGGTCGCCCAAATACGCTGACCGATCAAATCCGCCACAGGCACTTTAAAAGCCCATGAATGCCCAAGATTGCCCTGCAGCACATTGCCCAGCCATTTATAGTATTGCACATACCATGGCTGATCGAGGCCGAACTCGGTCTGGATCGCTTGGATCAGTTCGGCCGGCACATCGCGCTGCGCTCGGACCGGCGTCAGGAAGTCGCCCGGTGCAAGGCTCATCAACAAAAAGACCAATAAAGTGATGCCCAATAGCAATGGGATCAGCGTCAACAAGCGACGTAGGATAAAGGCAATCATTCGCTCACCTCCGACCAGAGTGATTCCAAATTCCAAGTAACCCCGCCCAGCGGAGTCGGCTCGACATTACGCCAGCGATTACGATAGCCCGCATATTCCTTGGCACTGACGAGAAAGATAAAGGGTTGCTGCTCGGCTAGGATCGCCTGCACCTCGTTGAAATACTCTTTTCGCACTTCGACCTCGGTATGGCGGCCGACCTCACGCATCAGCTCGTCGATCCGTGCCTCCCACTCAGTCGCAGGGCTTTGCTGTTGAGGGTACCAAAAGTGCATGCGGCCACCGCTCATCAAAATGTCTTTGCCTGCATACGGGTCCGGCGCACCGCCGCCTAGGCCCAACATGCAGGCCTCGTAATCGAAGGCATCGGAGATCTTAGTTACGATGGTATTGAAGTCCAAGAACTGCAGCTCCACGTCCACCCCGATCGCAGCCATATTCTCCTTGAATACAGTCGCCATTTCAACGCGTAGCCCGTTGTTGGAATTGGTGATCAAAGTGAACTCGACCCGACGCCCTTCGGCATCAAACAGTTCCTGACCGCGATACTCGAAGCCCATTTCTTGAAAGAGCGCCCGCGAGCGTTCTACTTGATAGGGGTATTTGCGCACCTCGTCGTTATACCAAAATTTGCGCTTGGGCGAGACGTAGCCATTTAGAATGTCGGCACGGTTAAAAAAGACGCCGCGAATGATGCCCTCGCGATTGATGCCATACGAAATGGCCTGGCGGAAGCGCTTGTCCGAAAACCAGTCAAACTTGTAGGGTGCTACAAAAGGTTCGCCCTCCGCATTCTTGCCAGGGTTGAGATTAAACCAAATAAAGTTAGTGCTACTCGATGGGCCCATGTCCAGCACGGTATAATCAAAGCGCTCTTCGCCGCGCCGCACCCAAGCCACATTATCAGGACCAATGGACTCGAAATCAGTCTGCCCCTGCGCAAAGGCGACATTACTACTATTGCCATCTGGCACGATTTTGGAAATCACTCGGTCCACATAAGGTAAGCGCTCCCCTTGTGTATTCACTTTCCAATAGTTCGGATTCCGAGCAAAGACCATTCGCTCTCCTGGACGGTACGTTTCTAGCACGAACATATTCAACCCGACAATCTTCCATGGCTCATCAATCGCAGTCTGCAAACTCCATTGATCCATCAGAGTGCCGTCCTCATACGCATCGTATAAAATATGCTTGGGCAAAATATCGACTCCGCCCCCAAAGAGCAGAAAGGGCGCATACACTTCAGGCGTCGTAAAGCGCACAGTAAAGTCATCAAGCATTTCAACTTGCGGCTCCTGTCCGTTAATTTGCTGCCCAAAAGTGGAACGCGAATTGTAGCGATAAAGTGGCCGCCCATCCTCGCCCGTCATCACCTCCCCCGTCTCCGGGTCCGACTGTTTGGCAAAGAAGGTTTGCCAGGTAAAGACTACATCCTCTGCGGTAAACGGCTCGCCATCACTCCAATGCACTCCCTTGCGCAAGTGAAAGGTGTATTGTAAATTATCCTCAGAAATCTCCCAAGACTTTGCCAGGTTTGGAATCACTTCGCCCGTCTTCGGGTCCATCGTAACCAGACTGTCCAAGATCCGCCCAATCACCAGCGAGCCCCCGACCGACTCATTGACCAAAGGATTCACCGTCGCGACATCCCCCTCGATCGTTTCTATAATGTTTGCACCAAACTCACCCACCGAAAAATCAACCACCTCCGCATCGACCGGTATCGGCTGCACAATGGGCTCAGGTCGCACTGACCGGCCGGGCGAATCGTCGGCCCCACCACAAGCCGCCAACAAGACTGCCGCTAGCGCGGAAAACGCAATCGACGAGTAGGAACGTATTCTATAAGAACAGCAGCGTAGCATACTCCCCCTACGAAAGCCGCACCGAAGCTTTGTTCAACGCTTTTCCAGTGTTTTTCATAGCCATTCAAAAAATTTGAAACTTTCCATTTCGCGTCAACGATTTACTCTATCCCTCATACCATGTCGCAGACTGCCCCCACCCCACAGACTTTTGCCGTCGCCGATGCCTGGAAGCCCCTCCCAATGAGCTTCTGGCGAATCGAAGAGGCACAACACTTCCTACGACGCGTCGGATTTTCAGCCACGCCCGAAGCCGTGACAGCCGCCTTGCGCGACTCCCCGAAGGCTTATCTGCACACAGCCTTCCAGCCAGGCATGGACATGCAAAAATCAACCGAGCTCAGTGAGTTTGAAGCCACTGCACACGAACGCCACCGACATATCTATAAAAATGTCGAGGACGAAGAAGAAAGACGGCAATTGCGCCAAGAGCTCCAACGCGAGGAGAGCGAGCTATTTCGCAACTTCGCGATGGACTGGTTTAATCTAGCCCGCCAGCCCGAGTATAGTGCGCAAGAAAAGTTCGTCGTTTTCCTACAAGACATCTTCGTAGTCGAACAGAGTAAGGTCAAAGACACCGCACTGCTCTTTTCCATGCAGCAAACACTGCGCCAGGGCATCCATAGCGACTACCCGGACCTATGTAAAAAGGTCAGTCGTGAGCCAGCGATGGTCCGCTACCTGGACCTCATTCAGAACACTGCTCGCAAGCCCAACGAAAATTTCGCTCGCGAGCTCTTCGAGCTCTTCACACTGGGCGAGGGCAACTACAGCGAAGCCGACATCAAAGAAGCCTCCCGCGCCTTCACCGGTTATCGCATAAAAAATCGCTACCATTTTTACCTCGAGAAGAAACTGCAGGACAAAACGCACAAGACAATCTTCGAGCAAACAGGCAACTGGGACGGCGACGATGTAATCGACCTCACCTTTCAACAACCAGCGGCTCGCACTTTCCTGATCCGTGAGCTCATTAAGTTTTACCTAACCGAAAAGCCGGTACCGGAGCCCTACATCGAGGCGCTGGGAGATCAATGGGCCGAGCATAACTTCAGCCTACGTTACTTAATCGAGACCTTCTTCCAAAGCCGCCTCTTCTTCCATCCCGCCTACCGGGGCAATATGGTCAAAAGTCCGATCCATTTTTACATCGGCCTGTGCCAGGATCTGCGACTCGACGTAGCCCCCTTCGAGGCACGTGTCCTGCGTAGCATGGCCACCATGGGACAGACCTTTTACAACCCACCCAACGTCCGCGGCTGGCTTTACGGTGAGCACTGGATCAATTCCACTACCATCAGCGCCCGCCGCCAACTCGTCGATTATCTCTTCGCCAAACTCAACGAGAAGAACCTCAACGCCAACGAACAACTCGCGCTCAAAAACGCACGCGAAGCCGGCCGCGGCAACTTTCTCGTCACTCAAGAGCGCCTGCAACAAGTGCTCAGTCTCGCTCCCAACGACCTAGCCCAGCACTTCACCACCTATTTTATCACCGCCCCCTCACGGGCGACCTACCTCGACGCACTCCACTCCATCGTAGGGGACACCCAAGACGAAGGTGCCGCCCAGCGCGTACGCCATGCCATCATAGCCCTGCTGCAATCTCCCGCCTATAATCTGTGCTAGCTGACGCGAACGCTCCCAACTCGTACAGGGTTCAGAGTTTTCAGTTTCCCCAACTCCCAATTCCTAACTCCTAATTCCTAACTTCTAACTCCTAATTCCTAAATGCAAAACCTACCCCTCACACGTCGCGAATTTATCCGTGGAGCCGGCGGCCTCGGCTTCCTGGCATTTAGTGGGGCCGCACCTGCGTTTCTGGCCCGCAGCGCCATGGCACAGACACCTGCGCCCGAGCGGGACCGCAGCATCTTGGTCATCATTCAGCTGGCCGGTGGCAACGATGGCCTCAACACCGTCATCCCCTTCACCGACGATCGCTATTACAACCTGCGCCCCACCATTGGGCTCAAACACGGCCTACTCCATCTCAACGACGACCTCGCCCTGCACCCAGCTTGCAAAGAGCTACACCAGCTCTACGGCGAAGGCAAACTCTCGATCGTGCAAAATGTCGGCTACCCCAACCCCAACCGCAGCCACTTCCGCTCCACCGAGATCTGGGAGACCGCCAGCGACGCCGACAGCTTTAAACGCGAAGGCTGGCTCGGCCGTTTCTTTGACAACGCCTGTGCAGGCAGCCCCGAAGCCGACGATATCAACGCCGATCCCACCGCCATCCACGTGGGCGACATGATCCCTCAAAGCTACCTCTCCGAGCAAGCCCACTCACTCTTCGGCATGAAGCACCGCGGACGCTTCGACCGCGGCAACGACCCTGCCGACCTCGCCTACGAGAAACTGCTGCAAGCGGACCACATCGAAGGCAATGCCAGCTACCTACAGCACACCATGATGAATACCCTCGTCACTGAGCGTAGAGTCGAGAAGATCATCTCCCAATACAAAGCCTTAAGTAGCTACCCCGGCAGCAAGCTGGCACAATCGCTCAAACGCGTCGCCGCCCTGATCCATGCGGACTTAGAGACACGCGTCTACTTCGTCTCGCAAAGTGGCTACGACACACATGCCAACCAATTAAACAACCAAGAACGCCTACTGACAGAGCTATCAGCTGCCATGAGCGCGTTTCAAAAAGACCTCAAGGCCCACAAGAAAGACGAGCAGGTGATCACCATGACTTTTTCCGAGTTTGGGCGACGCCCCGCGGAAAACGGCAGCGGCGGCACCGACCATGGCACCGCAGCGCCACTCTTCGTCATGGGCTCACGAGTCAACGGTGGCCTCTTAGGCGAATCCCCCGAGCTCGTGACCGACGTTAAGAAAGACCTCCAATACAGCACCGATTTCCGCAGTGTCTACAGCAGTGTACTCGACAAATGGCTCGAAGCCGACTCCAGTAAAATCCTAGGAGAAAAGTTCGAGCACGTGCCCTTTGTGTAGCCCGTCATTCGAGCTGCCCAGACCTCGCTAGCGCGAGTTCCCCGGTTTTCAGCTCCGAGTTGTTGTGCAAAACTAACTTGGCAGGCGGCACGTCTCTTAAATCGACTCAACTCGTTTTTTTTAGCTCAATAAAACGGCGACAAATCATCGTCTGCACAAACTTTCATCTTTCCTCTCAGATCAGACGCTCTATGCTGGCACGGATGCGAAGTATGACAGGTTTTGGGCGCGGTTGCGCGGATGCAGTGGACGCCGGTGTGCGTATCCAAATTGAAATTAATTCGGTTAACCGTAAGACCTTGGATGTGCAAATCAGCGCCCCTCGCGAATGGAATGGCTACGAATCGATCTGTAACGAATGGATTAGCGCCGCATTTCAACGCGGACGCGTCAACGTGCAGATTAAAGTGGAATCCACTCAAGGAGGGAGCGATTCGCTGGCACTCAATACCAATGCCATGGCCGAAAGCCTCAAAGGCTTACGTGCCTTTGCCGAATCCCAAGACTTGGAGTTTACACCCGACAGTGGTTTTCTACTCGAACTGGCACGCTCAGTCAAAGACAGCAGCGGCCTGCCCGACTGGAAGGAGCTGAAAGACTCAATTCAAGAAGCATTTCAGAAAGCACTAGCCGACATCGACTCCATGCGCCAACAAGAAGGTGCCGCGCTGGCTGCCGACTTAAAAGAGCGCATCACTCAGCTAGAAGATTTTCGCCAGCAAATCGAGAAGAACGCCAGCGGTAGCACTCTTCGCTACCGCGATGCTCTACTGGAGCGCTTAAAACAACTAAAACTGGAGCTCGATCCTTCAGATGAACGCGTACTCAAAGAAGTCGCGATCTTCGCCGATCGTTCCGATATCAGCGAAGAGACCACGCGTCTGGCTTGCCACTTTGAGCAATTTTTAAGCTTCCTGAACGCAGACGAAGCCACTGGTCGAAAAATGGACTTTCTCTGTCAGGAAATTCACCGCGAGTTCAACACTACTGGCAGTAAATCAAACGATATTGAAATCACTCGTATGGTGATCGAAGGTAAAAACGCCCTCGAACGCATCCGCGAGCAAGTGCAAAATATCGAATAAGCGCGAAACACTTAGCTCCAACAAAGACAAGTAGCCTGCTAGCTATCGTCTCCTAAAGCAAAGTTCACAGCTTCGATGCCTGCCAGCGAACAAGCATCCATCACTTTAACAATCTGAGCATGCGATACGCTCTCTGCGGGAGAAATAGTCACAATCGCTTCGACTTTATTTGCGGCGCTCGCTTCACGAAAGCGCGTCAACATCGCGGCCAGTTCTTCATAACGCGGAGCTTCAGGCGCATCGTAAGGGAAATCGTTAACGACAACTTGGCCATCTTCACGAATTTCAATAATTTGCTCATCGGGCAAGTCGAGCGGCTCATCCTGCTCCACTGAGCCTGGCAACTGAAACGAGAGATCGGCCTCCTGCTGCTCCATGGTCGAAGCAACCATGAAGTAAATTAAAAGTAGAAAGACCACATCAATCATCGGCGCGATGGCGACGCCGACTTTGTCTTCTGCTTTCCTTTTTAGTTGGGCCATGGAGTGAACGTAATTTGATCTGCTGTGGCGAATGGCTACATTTGGTATGTGGCGTAAATAACCTCGTAAGCCCCGACTTCGGCACATGCTTTGAGCACTTTCTTAATTTCGTGATAAGGCGTCGCTTGATCTGCACGCAAATGAATGCGCAGCTCTGGATTTGCAGCCAGTGATGCCTTCATCTGATTTTGCATATCACTCAGCGACACAGCATGAGTGCCGAGGTAAATGACACCTTCAGCATCGAGCGAAATAGTCCCACGATTGGGCAAATCCTCCACGTCCGGCACATCGCTCTGCGCGGATTCCGGTAAGTCGAGCTTCTTAGCACGATCGGCCTGAGCGAGCGTGCTGACTGTCATAAAAAAAACCAATAACAAGAAGACCATGTCGATCATCGGCGTCATAGGAAAATCCTCCTCGGGAGATTGACTGGATCTGCGGCGGGCCATTGAAGCAAGAAGTTAAATGACAGGAACTAGAAGTCAGTTAAAATTGCAAAAAAAAGAGGCGCCCGCTTTCGCGGACGCCTCTGAAAGATTCAGAAAAATCAGGTCTTAGTAGACTTGAGTCGCTTCTTCTTCAGGAACTGGAGTCTTGAGCAGATCCGAGCTCATTTGTGCCTTGAAGCGAGCGTCACCTTCGGCGACAGCTTGTGCAACGACACGGAACTCAATGATTTGCTTAGCCTTCAGGACAGCATAAGGAGCGAAGCTGACATTATTGCCAGAGATCGTGCCTTGAGTGTCACCTGCAGCGGAAACAACCTTAAGCTGGCTTGGAAGCTGAACTTCGAGGCCAACGTTGGTGTCTTGTGCAGTGCCTTGGTTAGTGATTTGGATCACGTATGTAGTTTGCTCACCGACGAGGAGTGGATCCTCAGTATCGATCACTTCGATCAGCAAGGCTGGGTAGCCGCGCCATTCTGTGCAAGCGTCGTCGCTACCGCTGAGGCCGTATTGAGCCGATGCAGCGCTAACTTGGTTGCAGTAAGTGCCTTCTTGCAGGCCGAGAACTGTAACGTCGAAGCTCTTGGATTCGCCAGCACCGAGGCTAGTGGTCCATGTAGCAGTGTTGCCGTTAACTTGAGCACCTGGTGCGCCGAGCAACTTGTTTTGTGCTGGAACTGTGTCCACAACAACTACGTCTGTAAGAGGCACATCACCAGTGTTAGTAGCTGTGATGGTGTAGGAAGCCTTCTTGCCAACGAATTGCATTGGTGTGCCTTCCTTAACAACATCGATGCCTGCTTCTACGATAACGACACATGCGTCATCTTCAACAGAACCGGCATTCGAGGAGGAAGCGACCGCAGTGTTGCAATGCTCACCAGTTGCCGCAGCAGTAGTGTTGATTGTAACATCACGGCTTTCACCCGGAGCAAGTGTGCCCAGATTTGTTGTGAGTGTGCTGTTACCGCTGTCATGAGAAACGCCAGCAGGCAATGTATCCGTGAGGACCACATCGTATGCACAGAAGTTACCCACGTTGGTTACAGTGATGTTCCAAGGAACACCAGCTCCCAGAAGAACTTGCTCGTTAGGAGTCGTCTTAACGATTGCGAGCTCAGGAGCACCAACTTGTGTGGTGGTGCAAGCTTCAGGGAAAGCAACGATGGTTGCACAATTGCTGAGGTCAGCAACTTGAGTTGGTTTTACAGTCAACTGAAGTGGAGTGCGAGAACCGCTTTCAACATTGTAAAGTGTCCACTTCACGCTGCTGCCATTCACTTCGGCTTCAGGTGAGCTGGATACATATACAGTGCCGGCTGGGATTTGCTCTTCGACGACAACTTTCTTTACCTTATCCTTAGCGACTACGGTGTAGTCGTAGTTATAAGGAGTGTTGATCGCCACCATATCGGGAGCGGACTTTTCAAGGCGAACGAGATGCTGATCGACATAGTCAGTAACGATGCCAGGCGCACAATCAACCATAGCAGCAGGAGCGGCTGCAGGAGCGGCCTTTGCTGGCTTGGGGTTGTTGTATTCGTGAATGTGACGGTTGTCAGAGGGCGTCTTCAGATTGAAAACGGTGGTTTCAGGAGAATTCGACACTGTGAAGTTCTTGCCTTCGTCCACGATTCTCTGCGCTGATAGCTGAGATGCGGCCAAGACAATGAATCCTGCAAGTGCAGAAGCTCCGAGGAACTTTTTCATAATATTCATATGTTCTGTTGTGTAGTTAGTTTATTTTGCAAGCGAACGGATGGCGTTCGCACATCTAGATGTGAAGATGAACTAAATACCCTAGCACAGGATAAAGCTAAATCGAGTCAAATTGTATTAATTTTCAAACATTAGCCGATCTTTACCAAACATCAGCTACAAGTAATGACGCTTTTATAATAAAAAAAGCGTGCTCCCCGAAAAGAGAGCACGCTTGGATGAAATTAATACCAATATTTGTTAGGCCACGGGCTTAAAGAAGTTCTTAAATTGAGCCGTCGCATAATCACGGTTAAGCTGCGCAATCATATCTAACGAGATGCTCTTCGGGCAGGCTGCCTCACACTCACCGATATTGGTGCAGCCGCCAAAGCCTTCGCCATCCATGGTCGAAACCATCGCGAGTGTGCGGCGATCTTTTTCCGCCTTACCTTGCGGCAGGCTGTTCATGTGAGCAACCTTGGCACCGGTAAATAACATCGCCGATGCATTCGGGCACGCAGCCACACAGGCACCACAACCGATACAGGCCGCAGCATCCATCGCATAGTCGGCAATACCCTTAGCGATCGGCATCGCGTTCGCATCCACAGCGCTCCCAGCACGTGCAGTGATAAAGCCACCTGCCTGAATAATCTTATCCAAGGGTGTGCGGTCAACCACCAGGTCTTTAATGACTGGAAAGGGCTTGGCGCGCCATGGCTCGATGGTAATCGTCTGCCCATCGTGAAAGTGGCGCATGTGCAACTGACAGGCCGTGGTGCCGCTCTCGGGGCCGTGCGGGATGCCATTAATCGTCATCGAGCACATACCGCAAATACCTTCGCGACAGTCATGGTCAAATGCGACTGGCTCGTGGCCATCCGCGACGAGTTGCTCCGAAAGGATGTCGAGCATTTCGAGGAACGAGGAGTCCTCAGAAATGTCCGCGAGCTTGTATTCGGCAAATTTTCCAACGTCGAGGCGGTTCTTTTGACGCCAAACGCGGATTGTGAGATTCATTGTTTTTTCCATCGTGCGTATTGAGTTGGATTACTTGTAACTGCGGGTGGCGAGCTTGATGTTTTCGTAAACGAGCGGCTCCTTGTGCAAGGCTGGGGCAACATCGTCGCCCTTATACTCCCACACTCCTACGAATGCGAAATTATCGTCGTCACGCTTGGCCTCACCGTCGTCGGTTTGGTGCTCTGCGCGGAAGTGACCACCACAGGACTCTTCTCGCATGAGTGCATCGCGACAAAGGATTTCGCCGAACTCCATAAAATCAGCCACGCGACCAGCACGCTCGAGCTCGGGGTTCAGACTGTCGGCATCGCCCACAACCTTCAGATTGGACCAGAACTCTTTGCGTAAGGCTTGAATCTCTTCAATCGCTTCAGTCAGACTCTCCTTGGTGCGGGACATGCCGCACTTCTCCCACATAATGTTACCGAGACGCTTATGGAAAGAACGTGGCGACTCAGTGCCACCGATCGACATCAGCTTATCAATGCGCGACTTCACATCGGCTTCTACTTCGGCAAATGCGGGGTGATCGGTCGTTACCTTACCCGCAGCGGCCACACCTTGTTCACCGAGGTAGTTGCCAACCGTGTAAGGCAAGACGAAATAACCATCCGCGAGGCCTTGCATCAGCGCCGAAGCACCGAGGCGATTGGCTCCGTGATCGGAGAAATTAGCCTCACCGCCGACAAACATACCGGGGATGGTGGACTGCAAATTGTAATCGACCCAAAGCCCGCCCATGGTATAGTGCACGGCTGGGAAAATCATCATCGGTGTTTCGTATGGATTATCACCGGTGATGCATTGATACATTTCAAAGAGATTACCATAGCGCTCTTCGATCGCCTTTTGGCCATCACGCTTGATTGCATCGCGGAAGTCGAGGAAGACCCCGAGTCCTGTAGTCGCCACCCCACGACCGTCGTCGCAAGCCTCCTTGGCAGCACGCGAGGAAATATCGCGCGGGGCCAGGTTACCGAAGCTTGGGTATTTACGCTCCAGGTAGTAATCGCGCTCTTCATCAGGCACAGCGTTGGGATCGAGCTTACCTTCGCGAATCTTCTTGGCAGTCTCCTTATCCTTAGGCGCCCACACACGACCATCATTCCGCAGCGACTCCGACATCAGCGTCAACTTCGACTGCTGATCACCGTGAACCGGAATACAGGTGGGGTGAATTTGCGTGTAGCATGGGTTGGCCATACCGGCACCACGGCGATAGGCGCGATGCGCAGCCGTCACATTACAGCCCTGAGCATTTGTGGAGAGGAAGAACACATTACCATATCCACCGGTTGCCAAGACAACGGCATCGCCCGCATGGCGGGAAATTTCGCCCGTCACCATGTTGCGCACAATCACACCCTTGGCATGACCGTCGACCTTGACCACATCCAGCATCTCATGGCGATTATACATCTTCACCTTGCCGAGGCCGATCTGCTTACTCAGCGCAGAATAAGCGCCCAGTAACAACTGCTGCCCCGTTTGACCGCGGGCATAAAAAGTGCGGGACACTTGCGCACCACCGAAAGAGCGATTCGCCAAGTATCCACCATATTCGCGGGCGAAAGGAACACCGTTGGCGACGCACTGGTCAATAATGTCAGAAGACACTTCTGCCAGACGATACACATTGGCCTCACGAGCGCGGTAGTCGCCGCCCTTCACCGTGTCGTAGAAGAGACGATGCACACTGTCACCGTCGTTCTGATAATTCTTGGAAGCATTAATCCCCCCCTGTGCAGCAATACTGTGCGCACGGCGTGGACTGTCCTGATAGCAGAAGCAAGAGACGTTGTAGCCCTGCTCAGCGAGACTGGCAGCCGCAGCGCCACCAGCGAGACCGGAACCGACTACAATCACGTTGTATTTACGTCGATTGGCCGGATTGACCAGCTTCATGTTAAACTTGTGGCTCGTCCACTTCTGTGCGAGTGGGCCTTCGGGAATTTTGGAATCGAGATTCATTGTTCGGCGTTCCTATTTGTGAAGTGTTTCAGTGATCTCGGCAGCGGCAGAGGCGACCGGCAAACCACCGGTCGGGTCCTTCTTAAGCAGACCCGCCATAGTCGCGATTGGTATAATCGCAAAGCCAAGAAAAACGACCCAACCATATACCAATGCGACGCGGTCCAAGCGTTTGCGCCAAAGTGAGTTGCGAAGCCCGACACTTTGAAACATGCTGCTCACCCCATGAGTCAGGTGCATGCAAAGCAAGCCAGTGGCAATGATGTAGAAGGCTGAGACCCACCAGACTTTGAAGCCTGCCACCATCATGTCATTCACGTTAAAAGTCATCACGACGTGGCCATTCTTAGTGACCGCTTCGCCGTGCTTCACTAGCGGCACTTCCGAAGGTTCAATCACGCCCGGCTCGTTATACTGCATGCTCGGGACATTGCGGACAGTAAAGTGCGCGATGTGGAAAACGATAAAGGCCAGCAGGATAATGCCACTCATACGCATGGTGCGCGATGAATAGCTGGCTTGCACCACCTTGTCATCGTCGTAGCGATCCGGGCGCGCCTTGCGATTATCCAAGGTCAGCGTCACCGCCGCCCAGATATGCACCGCGATGCTGCCCAACAGGAAGATCCGAATCCCCCAGAGTGCGGCGGCTGGCAACAAGTGATGCAACTTGTATGCATACGCATTGATCACCTCGGCTCCGAGGAAGATCTGTAAATTACCTAGCATGTGCCCCATTACAAAGAGCACGAGCACAAGGCCTGTTAACGCCATCAAGATCTTACGACCGATGGTGGATTTTATAAAACTACATAATGAGCACATAATATTAATGTCGGGAGCTATTAACAAAGGTAATGTTGCAACTGAGATCGGGAGCCTTTTCAAACACTGAGCAAATTGCAACTCATCTATTAGAGAAGATAGATCGATAAATTAGCTAAGCTTTGAAAAAATGCCCCTCAAACAGCAACACGCACTTCTAAAGACCGACAAGGCCCCACTGTCCACCTTAAAATTAAATATTCTTATCAGGACGCCACCCTGGTAGCAGTTAAACTAATCCGAACAACTTCTTTCAATCAAAGCTTGGAAAATGTTTGCCATGCGTGAAGGCCAAAGAATTGAATGCGTCGGCGAAGGCGGTCCCAAATCCCGCATCCTTCATTTATTTTATCAAAACCATCTAAATCAGCAAAGTTCGAACACATGAAATACATTTTCGTAACAGGCGGCGTCGTCTCCTCGCTAGGCAAAGGACTCACCTCCGCAGCACTGGGCGCCCTACTCGAACAGCGCGGCTTAAAAGTTAGGCTCCAAAAGTTCGATCCTTACCTAAACGTCGACCCCGGCACCATGAGCCCCTTTCAACATGGCGAGGTATATGTCTCAACGATGGCGCGGAGACCGACCTCGACCTGGGGCACTACGAGCGCTTCACATCTGGAGAGCTGTCCCGCCTCAACAATCTAACCTCAGGCAAGGTCTATGAAACAGTCCTCGCCAAGGAACGTCGCGGCGACTACCTCGGCGCGACGGTACAAGTGATCCCCCATGTCACCAACGTCATCAAGGAACGGATCTATCAAGGTGGCGGTAACGATGTCGACGTGCTCATCACAGAGCTCGGAGGCACGATCGGCGACATCGAAGGTCTCCCCTTCCTCGAAGCCATGCGCCAATTCGCACTCGAAGTCGGACGTGATGATGTGCTCTTCCTACACTGCACCTTACTGCCCTACCTAAAAGCTGCCGGCGAACTCAAGACCAAGCCCAGTCAACAATCTGTCGCTAAACTGCGCGAAATCGGCATTCAGGCAGACATCCTAGTGTGCCGCACCGAAGAGCCCATGACCAATGAAATGCGTCAAAAGCTCTCCCTGTTCTGTAACGTGCCGATGCGGGCGGTGATCGAAGAGATGGATGTCGAAACCTCCATTTACGAACTCCCCCTAGCGCTCAAAGCTGAGAAAATCGACGATCTGGTCATCGACCACCTCAAACTCGACGCCCCCGACAGTGACATGAAGGTCTGGCACGATGTCGTACGCCGGCTCAAAGCGCCCAGTCACAAGGTTGAAATCGGCGTCGTCGGCAAATACATCGAACTACAAGACGCCTACAAGTCTGTCTACGAATCCATTATCCACGCCGGCATCGCAAACGACACCAACGTGCGCATCGTACGCTTGGACGCGGAAATCATCGAAAACGATCCCGCTAAATATCTTTCCACACTCGATGGCATCCTCATCCCCGGCGGCTTCGGCGACCGTGGCACCGAGGGCAAAATTGCAGCAGCCCAGTT
Source organism: Coraliomargarita algicola (assembly GCF_033878955.1). Taxonomy (NCBI): domain Bacteria; kingdom Pseudomonadati; phylum Verrucomicrobiota; class Opitutia; order Puniceicoccales; family Coraliomargaritaceae; genus Coraliomargarita; species Coraliomargarita algicola. The sequence goes on along the minus strand of NZ_CP138858.1, from coordinate 4,040,574 downwards.
CGCACGAGAAAATAACATTCCCTACTTTGGGCTCTGCCTAGGCATGCAGATCGCAGTCATCGAATTTGCCCGTAACGTAGCCAAACTGGAAGGGGCCAACAGCACTGAGTTTGATCCAAAATCAACTCACCCTGTGATCGACATCATGGAGGATCAAAAAGACCTCACAACCAAAGGCGGTAATATGCGCCTAGGCGCTTGCCCCTGTGAGCTCGCAGACGACAGCTTCAGCTTCCACGCTTACGGCGCAAAGCTCATCCACGAACGCCACCGCCACCGTTACGAATTTAACAACGCATATCGCGACCAACTAGTCGAGGCCGGCTTACGTATCGGTGGAGTCAATCCAGAGCGCGACCTCGTCGAAATCGTCGAGATTCCCGACCACCCATGGTATGTCGCCGTTCAATTCCACCCGGAATTCAAGTCCAAGCCCAATGCAGCGCACCCACTCTTCGCCAACTTCATCGCCTCGGCGCTGAAGTATAAAAAGTAGTCGGATTGGCTTCGCGGCCCGCCATCGCTTAGACTGGCTGAGGCTGGCTTAAACTGAACGCAAAGCTTGGGCAACAAAGCGTTCCGCTGCTTCGCGCAATTTAACTTCAGGCAAAGCACCACTGGAGAGGCGTGCACAATTCCAAGGTGTACCACTGGCAAAACACAAATCTCCAGGCACATAGAGCACGCCCTGTTCGATGCAATTCTGGCAAAACGCACTCTCCATCCTCAAATCCATCTCCGCAGGCGCACGCAGCCAGAGAATCAACCCACCTTTCGGTGCGGCCCACTGCCAACCGGCATCACGCAAACCACCTGCAAGCAATGCAGAATCGAGAATGCGTGCCTTGCGCGCATAGTGCTGCTGTATTCCAGCAAGATGCTGAGGATACAATCCAGCGTCGAGCACACGCTCAATAATAGCTTGAGCAAAATGTGGTGAACCGAAGTCCTGATGCCCCTTAATACAAAGCATCTTCTCCTTCCACTCCTCATGCGTGCAATAACCGTAACCGACTTTTAACCCCGTAGCAAACGGCTTCGTATAAGTGCCCAAATACAGTTTAGGAAAAGGGTCAAACTCCGGCATACTGATAATCGACGCGGCCGGATGCGGGGCATCAAAATATAGATCGCGATACGCCGCATCTTCGATCACGGGGATCGGATAGCCCTCCCGCAGCAAGACATCTGCCACCGCCCGCTTCTCATCCGCAGCCAGGGAGCGACTGCTCGGATTACAAAAATAGCTGACTAAATAGATGGCCTTCACCTTAGACCGCTCTCCAGCCGTATCCAGTTCCCGCAAACACTCCGCCAGCCCATCCACCAGAATGCCGCCTTCTGCATCGCATGGTATCCCCACCGGACGCAGGCCCAGTCCCTTCAACATTTCCAAACACACAAAGTAGCTCGGATCTTCCACCAACACAATATCCCCCGGATCGCAAAGTGCTTGTACAGCAAGGTAGAGCGCCTGCTGAGAGCCATTAGTAATAAACATTGCGGCAGGATCAAATACCCCAGCCCGCTCCCCCGGATGCGCTTCAATCGCGGCACAAGATAGCTCACGCAGACGCTGCCGCCCTTGATTCTGCCCATATTGCAATGGTTCATCAGCGGAGGTAGACGCAGTCAGCTCTGTCGCAAAACGCCCCACCAACTCACGCGGAAGCACTGCATTGTCAGTAAAACCAGCCGCCAGAGAAAGGAGGTCTGGATTCGCCAATGCGCGCGCCATTAAATCAACGATCACCGGCGAAGCGATTTCGCGCCCTTGCCGGGAAAAGGATATGGGGGTCTCTGAATTAGCCATTATAAGGGAATTGCATTTGATCTCTAGAGTGATCCGATATTGTAAAAGGGAAGCGTGCCGACTCAATTCGCGCCCCACAAGCAAATGATTGCCAATGTTTCCATCCTCCTAGTTGCCAGCCTGTGTATCGTCTACGCCGGCATCAATGCCTATGCAGTCATCCGCGCCAACGATTTGATCTTTCCCGCACCGGCTAGCAGTTACCAAGACGACGCAAGCATCCTCAAGCTGCAAACCAAAGACGGCCAAACGATTTCGGCCTACTACTTGGAATCCCCCGGCAGCGAACGCATATTGCTCTACAGCCACGGCAATGGCGAAGACATCGGCACCGCGCGTCCCTTTCTGCAAGCATTTCAAGCGCAAGGCATCTCCGTTTTCGCCTACGACTACCCTGGCTACGGCACCAGCAGCAGCGGGCCCAGCGAAGCAGCATGCTACGCTGCCATTGAGGCCAGCTTTAAATATGTAGCCAGCACGCTCGGCTATAGTCCGGATCAAATCACACTCTACGGCCGCTCGCTCGGCAGCGGCCCCTCCACCTGGCTGGCCGAACGCACCAACGTAGCCGGCCTGATCCTAGATGGCGCTTTTACATCAACATTCCGAGTTATGACTTCAGTCAAGCTGCTCCCATGGGACCGATTTGACAACTACGCTCGCCTGCCTCATCTCAAATGCCCGATCCTCATCATACATGGCACCAACGACCGCATCGTTCCTTTCAGTCACGCTCTAAAAAATTGGCGCGCCCTGACAGGCCCCAAATACAAGCTATTCGTTAAAGACGCTGGACACGGAAGTCGAATCGATATGGCTGGAGCCGATTACTGGAACATAACCATCCCATTCATAAAAGGAGAACTACAATGACGCAACGCGCACTCATCATCCTACACCCTGGCTTCGAAGAAATGGAAGCCGTCGCTCCCATCGACCTACTGTCACGCGCCGGAGTCGAAGTCACTCAGGCCTCCACCTCCGATTCATTGCTCTTACGAGGCCGTAGCGGCATCACCCTGCAAGCAACTCACCGATTGGCAGACGCCGCGACAGAAGACTATGACGTCATCATCCTGCCCGGCGGCCCCGGCATCATGCAACTACGTGACGATTCCCGTATCGTCGAATGCCTTCAGCGCCACCACCAAGCTGGCAAACTCATCGCCTGCATCTGCGCAGCCCCCTTACTATTACTCGACGCTGGGATGATTCAAAACATCGCCTACACCGCGCACCCGAGCACAGTGAACGAGCTCAGCGCAGCCAGCCAAGAAGCCGTCGTCTCAAATAACACAATCATCACCTCTCGCGGAGCCGGCACTGCAACAGAATTTGCATTAGCCATCGTCCAGCACCTATGCGGCCAAGATCGCGCAAATGAGATCGCCGAATCCATCTGCTGGTCGCATACATTTTAATTCATCGCTCGCCCATTTAGCCTTGCAAGATCCAAGCCCCATCCTCCCCCGCGACAAGCTGCTACGCGATAGTTTCACACCCGCTGAAGCAACACTCTTCGGCATAGTCCTCATCATGTCCTGCATGGTCGCTTGGCTCGGAGACCCACGCTCCTTCTGGCTACTCGGCAGCCTACTCATCATAGGTTGCCTAACTCCGGTCATCTTAAAGACACACGAGCATACACACCCCTTCTTCGTCGATCTACTGTGGCCTAAATTCTGGATCTGCTCCGCACCAGCCTGGGCATTGGCCCTGCAATTTGTAATCGGACTCACACAAAACCCAATGAGTACGATCCATATTGGCGACTTGGTTTACCACACCATCGACCCGATCCAGCTGTGGCGTCCAATCTCAGCCGCCGACAGTTCCGCTTGGTTAACTATTTTTGCCTACTGTGCCACCTACCTGATGCTCACCTCGCTCTACATAGTACCCAAATCACGCTCATTTTTCGAACGTCTCTTTCCCTGGCTGTGCCTGGGGGCCGTTCTCGTCGGCGTATTCGGCTACATACAAAAAGGGCTCGGACTCACCAAACCACTCTTCACAACAGGCACTGGAGCCAACGACTTTTTCGCCTTTTTCCCCTACGACGGACACTGGGCTGCCTTTGCCTCACTCTGGTGCTGTGCCTGCATTGCGATGACCTTACTCTCAACCCGCTACGACGACAATCCAGGCTTCATCAATTCGAACGGTCCCTGGTATCTAACCGGAGGCACCCTCTTAGGGGCCACCGGGTTCCTCGTCCAGGCGCCGCTCCCCGCAGCTATTTTGCTACTCACGCTCTCGGCCATGCTACTCATCGTTGCAGTCGAATTCATAGCAAACTCCAAAGACCCGCACCACAAGTCCATTGCCCTCTGCAGTGGACTCACCGCTTGCCTCAGTTTCGCAGGTGGCATCTTTCGCTGCTTTCAAGACAACACCTTAAACGCCGACGCCACATCATTACGTATTGCTGCCATTGATATGTTTAAGGACAGCCCCATCTTTGGATGGGGAATCGACAGCTACGAAAAGCTACTCCCCTTTTACAGCAGCGACATGCTACTGGGCCAACGCTCTGAACGTGCCGCCTCCGATTTACTTCAATTTTTAGCCGAGTTCGGCCTCTTTGGCTTAGTGCTCACCTTCAGCTATCTAGCCGCATTTATCATTCGCTACCTGCGCGGCCCACGCAATGTCCGCTTAAGCAATCACCTGTTCATTGGCTGTGGGTCCGTCGGACTACTCGCACTATGCGACACCCCCTTCATGTCGCCGGCGGTCTTCTTCAGCTTTTTAGTTATTTTCTTCAGTGCCTTGCGTTGGGCCGATATCAGCCGTAGTAAAGTGGATGAAGTCGATGCCTCTCGCCCCAAGCTAGTGACACCTGAAAGCCAACGACGCCTCCCCTTCTTTAATCAACAATACACGGAAAAAGAAAAATGAGCCAAACACACTTTGATTATATCGTCATCGGCGGAGGCAGCGGTGGCTATGCAGCTGCACGCACCGCACGTGAAACACGCGAGCACGTCGCCATCATCGATGGAGCCGAGACACTCGGTGGCCTATGCATACTCCGTGGCTGCATGCCTTCGAAAACTTTAATCTATTCCGCCGAAGTGCTACATCTAGCGCAACAAGGTGAAAAATTCGGCCTCCAGATACCGACAGCGAAAGCCGATATGCCCGCGCTCCATCAACGCAAACTCGACACCATCGAGGAGTTTTCCGAATACCGTCAGGAGCAACTCCAGAGCGAGCGCTTCACTCTCTTTCGCAATCACGCAAAATTCATCGACGCCCAAACGATTCAACTCGACGACGGCACCCGCCTGACCGCCAATCACTTTATGATTGCGACTGGCTCAACCGTATCCGTCCCCCCGATACCAGGCCTCGCAGAAGTGCCCTACTGGACCAGCGACGATGTGCTCGAACTCGATTTCCTGCCCCAAAAAATTATCGTGCTGGGTGGCGGTATCGTAGCCTGCGAACTAGCACAATTTCTACGCCGCATCGGCAGCGAAGTCATCCAAATTCAACGCAGCCCCCACATCCTCAAAGAAATGTCGCCCGAAGCCGCCAGCGTAATAGAACAAGCCTTTCGCGACGAAGGCATCCAGCTGTACACAGACACCGCGCTCACATCAGTGCAGCATCAAAACGGCAGCTTCACAGTCAATTTTGAACACAAAGGCCAAGCAATCTCCGTGCGTGCGCCGCATCTCCTCAACGCTCTAGGACGTCGTCCGGCCACAGATGGTCTGGGGCTCAAAGCAGCAGGAATCAGCACCCTACACAGCGGACACATCAATTGTAACGCCATGCAGCAAACCAGCAACCCGCGTGTCTACGCCTGCGGCGATGTCGCCGGCCCGCACGAAATCGTGCACGTGGCCATTATGCAGGGCGAAACAGCAGCCAAACATGCCACAGGCCGCGCCGCCGAACGCGTCGATTACGACAGCCTCTGTGGCGTAGTCTTTACCGATCCGCAAATCGGCAGCGTCGGCCTAAACGAAAACCAACTCAAAGAGCGAGGCATTGAATATTTAAGCGCCGACTACCCCTTCGATGACCATGGCAAATCCATTCTAATGGAGGCCAAATACGGCTACGTAAAAGTCCTGGCCGACAAGAATACCGGCGTAGTCCTCGGCGCGGAATGCGTCAGCAAAGACGGCGGTGAGCTCATTCACGGCATGGCCATCGCCGTCACATTAAAAGCCCGCGTGCACGACCTGCTCAAGGTGCACTGGTATCACCCCACTCTCAGCGAAATCTGGAGCTACCCACTCGAGGACATAGCAGACGAGCTTTAGACCTCTCCGCAGATACCAGACTCACCTATACCCCGCTAGAGCTTCAACATAAATACATTCAAATTATTCCTTGAGTGCTTAATCTTATGTATGCTTGTCCCCTGCGCGGTTTTCACAGTCACTTCGTAATCTCCATAAAACCCGCGAAACTTATTGGCGGCCCCTTCAGTGTATTCAAAACTCGGGTTCGTCTGCCACTCTTCCTGAATCAAGCGCTTCAGCACCTTGTAGGCGGGCTTGGGAGTCATATCATAATTAACTAGCCCTGCACGACCTACATTTTCTCCTGCAGTTTCATCTCCGAGAGGTGCATACGCCGCTGTATTATCAACCATGTTCCACCAGACAATTCCGTTCATCGCAGCATGACTGAACCAGAGGCGATAGAGCTTATCTGTAAGAATCTCTTGGAACGCATCGCCATCTCCTAGATCTTTACTACTAATCAAGCTGATTTCCGAAATATTGAGCGGAACTCCGAGACGACCATAGAGATCAAAGCTATCTAAAAGATTCTTCTGGTTCAAAAATCTAAAAGCATTGTAAAGCACATTGGTAAACATATGCAACTGAAGCCCCAACGCGTCGACCTTGTAGCCTTGCTCAATCAAAGATTTCACCAATAGATAAACAGGACTATAGCTACGGCTATAACGATACCAGATACGATCATCGTTATAGGTCTTAATTCCATTCGGAAAAAACTTCGCTGCGAGCTCAAAGGCATACTCCAAATGATTCTCTGGCATATGAGCTCTCTTTTGATTGAGAGTGAGTGTTTGCACTTCGTTACATACATCCCATATATTAATACGATGTGCATAGCGTTCTGAAATGGCCTGAAAACGACGACGAATGTGCCTTCTCATCTCCATCTCCTCGCACCCCAACCACTCCGGACGAAAATTGTGCCAAAGCAAAGGATGCGCTTTAGGCGTGATGCCCTTCTCTTCACAGAAGTCCAAGACCAAGTCAGGCGGCGGGCGGCGGTAAATGAAAGGACTATTTTTATCAAAGCGCATCTTCCCTTCTTCAGGCTCTAAGTCCGCCCAATAGAAGGGCACTACCGCAAGGTTGAAAACATCACTAAAGAGTTCACGATACTGCGCGTTTTTCTCTGCTTCAGGCAGTTGGTCCAATAGGAAGGCATTACACCCGAAGTGAAACTCATGCTTCATTTGACGCATTGAAACACTCGCGTGTTCAACCGGTTCCCCCTCCTTGTCGACCAACTTGATTTCGCCCCACCCTTTACGGTGTTGCTCAATACCAGTTTCAATACGATGCTCGATCTCAGGATCATCCACCAAGAGGTGCTTGAGCATCGATTGAGCTTTTTCAGTAAATGCGGGTGATTTCATCATGATATTATTAAAAATTGAGATTGATATAGAAATTAGTAGAAAGCGTGTGCTGAAGTCTTCGCTACTGAACAGGCCCATCGGTGCGAAACGGAACCATAGGAAGTCCCGCCTGATTGTAGAAAGGTGCCTCTGGATTATCCGCCCATGCGTAGCGAACTGCGACTGGCTGAGGCACACGTGATGCACTCAAACGAACCTGATTGCCATCGACTTGCACATCCGCCCAAACGAATTTCCCATCCTCACCACAAAGGGCGAATCCGGCGGGCTGAGATCCATGATAAAACAAGCCACCTTCGGCATGATCAAAGCTCAGAATAACTTCAGCACCCACAATTTCCATCTTAGAGAAAGTAGGACCATTTGCCACTACGTCTCGGTCGTATGCAATTGCTTCAGCGACCAAACCAAGCCGCTTCCCAACGTCTTGCTTATTCTTAGGATGAATGTCTTTAGCATCACCGATATCAATCGTCACCGCGATGCCTGTCTTCGGATCCTTTGCCGCAGTCATACTCTGAGCCTCACGTAGTTCCGCCCAGGCACTTTCAACTGGCCAAGATTTGCGTGCGTTGAAGTTTGCTAGTTGAACAATCAGAAATGGAAAGTCACGTTGCCAGCGATGCCGCCAATCTCCAATCAATGTTGGTAAAAGCTTATGATACTGCGCAGTGCGATCGACATTGGATTCTCCCTGATACCAGATCACTCCAGTCATCGCATACGGAATTAAAGGTGCCAGCATCTGATTATACAAAACTGTCGGCTGCCTAGGATTACTGGGGTCGTCGAGGGGCTTAATGGGCAGGACGTATTGAGGTTGAATCTTCCACTCCCCTGCGAGAGAGATACGATCCGATGCGGATGCATCGACTGGAGCTAGGTACATCTTATCGGCAGTGGCTCCCCAAAGGCCTCCTTCGCCCGCAATGTCAATAGCTCTAATCGCAATCACGTTTGCCCCCACATTTACAAATTCTGCATCCACATGATATTCACGTGGCTTCCACCAAGAATTCGGATCCTCGTTCTTTTGAATATTACCTGTCATCCCGACCCGATGACCATTAAACCAAGTCACGTCGACCTCATCGACAGGACCTAAATGCAGCATTAAATCCTGACCTGCCCATGATGCAGGAATATCGACCGTCTTACGCAACCAAACCATACCATCGAGACCGGGAAAGTTTTGTTCCCAATTCCCTGGCACTAACATCGTGCCCCAATGGGAATCGTCTAGATTGGGTCGCACCCATGCAGCCGCAGCTAAAAAATTGTCTTCGAGCTCATAAAGCACGGGAAAAGAAGCCTCATACTCGCGCATGGCTTGCTCATATGCGGCGACTCTGGATGCTAATCGACTCTGCTTCAGCGCTTTAATTTCTTCGGAAAACTCGGGCAAATGAAGTTCTAAAGCTTCAGCGCTCGTATAGGCTTCAGCCACAATCCCTCCCCAGCAACTTGCAATCAAGCCAACAGGACGCTGCAATTCGCCCATAAGATGACGTCCAAAATAATAGGCAACAGCTGAAAAACCTTTTACGGTTTCAGGCGAGCACACCACCCACTCCCCCTGCAAATCTGACTGCGGTTGATAAGCAACCTGCTTCTGTACCTTGAAGAGTCGCATCTGCGGATAATCCGCGGCCGCAATCGCTTGATCTGCATTGGCGGTTTTACTCAAAGGCCACTCCATATTTGACTGCCCAGAGCAGACCCATACATCGCCAACAATGACATCCTCAAACCTCACCTCGTCCCCTGAAGTGGAGACGACCGTAAACTGACGACCTTGCTCGGATGATGGCAACATTCCTAAATCAACTCGCCACTGGCCATTCACATCGACGATGGCATCCACCGATTGCCCTGCAAAAGAGACCGTCACGGTCTCGCCGCGATCTCCCCATCCCCAAACGGGAACGCTCTCTTGCTGCTGCAAGACCATGTGTGAACCGAAGATTGAGGGCAGCCTCAACTCTGCATGAAGCTTCGCACTAAGCACTAGCAAACCTACAAGCAGAATAACGGATGGATATCGACGTGACTCCAATAACATAAAGAAAAATCCCAGATGTATCCTAATTTCCCTTACAGTGGTTTACACAGCGCGAGCAGATTATCGACATGCGCCGTCGCAAGCGCGACAGAGGTATCTGCAGCACCATAGTATATTTTGACCTCTCCATCGTCTTCCAAAATCATGCCTCCGGGAAAAATCACTTCTCCGCGAAAGCCGTCGATTTCATAAGAAGTATCGGGAGAAAGGAGAGGCTCACGCGCTAAACCAATCACCTTTTGTGGATCATTAATATCCAGTAGCATCAATCCTGCATAATAAGCCTTATTCCAAACCTGATCCCCCCAGGCTTTGAGCGGTCGACTCTCATCCTTATAAACTGCGTGAATGGTAGTCAACCAACCTGCCTGAGTGCGTATTGGTGGCGCCGCGGGACCAATTTTACAATTGGAGTAAGGCACCTCTTCGCTGCCTAGGACAAGCCTACTATCACCCCAGAATTTCAAATCGGGCGAACAGGACGACCAAATGTCGAATGCCTCTCCCCCACCCCGTCCATACACTGGAAAAGGACGCTCTAAGCGGTAATAGTGATCATTGATCTTCTCCGGAAACAACACCATGTTACGATTATCCGGCGTAGAAATGCTCATCAATTCGAACGATTTAAAATCTTCCGTAGTCAGCATCGCTCCAATCACGCCGTGCTTGGTGTCCATTGCGGTGCATACACAAATCAGCCCGTCAATCACACTAATGCGGGGATCATAAATTCGCCCAATTTCCTCCAGGCCATAGCGTTCGGCATGGCTATGACGGAATGCTTCGCGTGCCTGTTCTGCGGTGATCGCGGGTTCGGGATCGAAGATCCAATCCACTCCATTCGAGCTACGGGCCAAGCCTAAGTTAGTACCACCAAAGGTCGCACCTGAGATATAATCGTAGTCGTTACGAAAAAGCATCAGGTATTCACCATTGAGCTTAGTCACGCCTGCGTTAAAAACGCAGCCTGCTGGGTATGGAACCTGTTCCGCCCGTAAGATCGGATTTCCGGAATACTTCTGAATGAGCATGTCGATTGATTATTATCCTAAAAAATAAGTTGAACCGTTAATGGACGTTAATGAACGTGAATTTTAATAGCATACACAGATGGTATCAAACTGCTGATTCAGCGTGTATTAAGTGTGAACCATCTGGGCACAATGGCCCCTTTCCGACAGACAAGTGCTACTTCGCTGTGGACAGTCTACCAGAGTCAACGAACGCACATCTAATCATACGATGCTGTCCGTAGGGGGAAAAAACTTTCTGCTATTTTATCTTCAGCGATCTAGCGATGACGATTGAAACGCTTTCTGGTGCTTACCGCTGCAAGCGAAAGAAACGCCAAGATCGCACTTGAATGCATTGGCTCTGGAATTGCAGAGAAACTTAGAACGCCACTACCTCCGTCCGCATTCAAAGCAGCAATCCAATTATCAGTATCATAACCAACGATGTCTAAGCCAGAAACCGAACCCGAATCAAACCCAGCAAAGATCGAGTAGGTAATCGCGTAATCAACGACGGTATCCCCCAAATCGAGAATACCACCAGTAATGGTAAAAGTGCCCGTGCCACCGCCAATGATTTGATCGGAAGCGCCCCCTGCTGCAGCAAGAGTCACCGATAATGTTCCGTCAGTGAACGAAAAATTTTCGTTGTTACCCAACGTGTAGCTACCGATGTCATTACCACGAGTTGTCAACTGTCCTCCTGCTAGCGTCAGAGCACCGCCAATGTTGACATTTGCCACTGTGGAATCCAGTTCACCGCCATTCACAATGACATCCGCTCCCTGGCCCGACGAATACGTCTCACCTAAAGCATTTTCATGAGCAGCGATCAGCTTGCCATTTTCAACTGTGGTCGAACCGGAATACGTATTCGCCGCGCTGAGTGTCCATTCACCACTGCCATCTTTGACCACAGAAGTCACTTTGTTCCAAGCTGAGTCTGTCACCTCCCCCTGCAGCGCGTTCCCAGTGGTGTCCCCTGTCAACGTAAGCGTTTTCAAATTCACATTGGAATGTACAATATCTGCAGTTAGGATTAATGCTCCAGTGGCACCCGTGGTATCAATTTTCGCACCTCCGACAGTACCCGCCATATCAATCACTTTACTGCTGGTCTCGCCACTCCCAATATAATTCAAGGTCCCCGTAGAACTAGACCGTCCCAATAAAATATCTCCGGTACCGTAATTGCCGGCCGCGCCCGCATTTCCGAGAACAGAGACCTCAATTGTGCCGGCGCCGACCCAAGTGTTCCCACCATAGGTATTCATGCCAGAAAAACTCACAGTTCCCTGCTGACCACCGCTATTAATTTCTACCAACCGTGCATTGTCCGTAGTTGAAACTCCTCCGCTTAAATCCAGAAGCCCACCAGTAGCTTGGTTGACTCCATAATTACCAGTATCTTTGTCGAAAATCACCGGTGCCGAAATAGTAGTGGTGCCCGCAACACTGCTAGTAATGCCTCCAGTGCTTAACGTAAAGGAAGGAGAAGAACTACTCACAACATAACCAGCTCCGTTAAAAGTTAAACTTTGTGTTTCAACCGATGCACTTAAATTGGGCTGATACACTGGAGTCCCATTAAATGAAACCCAATCAGCGTCAGTAGGCACCGAGCCTCCCCCCCAATTAGAGTCAGTATTAAAGTCGCTTCCGGAATTTGCCCAGCTCCGGCCAGCCGCATTCACATTACTTGCCGTAAAAACGAAGATTGTAGATAAAACCGCTAGGTTCAGGGGAGCAGTCGCACGACGAGTCAACGATCGAGAGATCAAACGAGGATAGAGATTTTGATTCATATGGTATATTGGGGAGGTGAATATTTTGCTACGTGAGGAAGCTAGGTAATTAACCTAAACTTACTAAAACTAATTGATGAGCTTTCACATAAAATTGACGACAACTTTAACATTAAACGCGTTTAACACAGCCGAAATCCGTATAACAAATATGAACTCGCACAGACTTCACCACCGATGCTCAAATCAGATTACGCACAGTCTGACCTTCTACCCAATCCCCCTCAATCAAAGTCGCCATTGCGGACTCAGAAAGCCCCCTTTCATTCCTCAAATTCTCGGCAACAACCACATTTATGGCCGTAGCTCCAATTAGCATTCGATTTTGAAGAATGCCACTACAATCTGACTTGCTCGGGCTCACATCCAGATGAACAAATCCAACTTGCGCAGGCACTCGAAACCCCGCTCTCTCGACCCAGCTCTGCACGCGATAATTTCCACATAAAACTACATCCGGCTTATGATCACGAATCCAATGAGAAAAAGTCGCTTCATCAGATTCACTGCAAACCAGTGGACTAATCCGATCACACGAATCCAAACGCTGCTGAGCCAAGAGATAGGCTGCCACATAGCGATGCGATGTCATTTCGTCTAAAAACGGACGTATGCACAATCCTGGTCTTCTATAACCGAGACTTCGAACTTTCTCCATCGCTAAAGCCATATTCTGGTAATGGTCTGAGCTCACGTGATGCAAGCGGGGAGAATGCGTCGCACTACCAGCCGAAACGAGGGAATACTTAGACCAATCGATCCCCAATAATTCACTAAGATCGCTAAGGTGATGGACGATCAACCCAGAAATATTACGGCTAGCCAGGATCTGCTCCAAGCGATGTGGCCCAATCCCTTCTTCTCGATACGGGATCTCCTCAAGCGCATACCCTAAAGCCGCAGCACGCGCTTTTGCACTGCGAAAAATATCGGCCGGTGCATCCCAGGGTGCTTCGGTAATAGTACCGAGCCTAGTCGGTGTTATGAATGCAAGCGAAGCAACGAAAGTTACCTTTTTGCGCGTCGCACGTTGATGCGACATCAAAGACGAAATCATCGGATTCACTCGATACCCACAATCAATCGCAATTCGTTGCACTCGCTTTCTCGTTCCTTCGGATATCCGAGGATTGTTACGCAAAGCTAACGACACTGTAGCTGGGGATACTTTCGCGAGTTGCGCAATATCTCGTATGGTCAATTCAGGCATGTTGTGCATCAAAACTAAACGCGTTTAGCACAGATAGTCTAGTAAAATTCAATTGATAACGTCACACCTTAAACATAATTCAAAAGCTCCTGCCATTCAGCCAACAAGTATTGCTGAATGCATCGAATCCTATCGCCTCTAAAAACTTATAACTCATTCCCCAAGTAAGTCATCCCCGACTAGTGCCCCCAATATACGTGAATAAGTACCAAGCTTCTATCCGCAAAGGCTTTACCCTGATCGAATTATTAGCCGCGATCAGTATTATAGCCATACTGGTCACACTCATAATTCCCACTATTAGTAAAATCAAAAAAACATCCGATTCGACGCGATGTCTTTCCAATTTGCGCACAATTCAGTTCGCAATGATTCAACACTCGACTGAAAACAATGGAAATCTGCTGCGCTGGGTCCACGCTGGATACTGGTTCGACAATTTAATTTGGGGAGAATACCTCCCTGCCCCCACGCAAAAACAAAATCCATTTGAATGCGAATCGAATGAAATCAACACCTTTGCGATGACTGTCAACGGAATCAAATACCCGATGCAGTATGCCATCAATTCCGTCGATAAAAACCACTCCTACGACGGTCGTTATGGCCCATCATACACTTCAAGAGTAGATCGCGACGAAGAAGGGAACGCGACTTATGTTCCAAACAAAAACATCGCCATAGAAAACCCAGCGCAGACTATAGGTATTTGCGACGGCAACACTTGGCTGGTACGCAACAATTATGCTAATGTCGGCATCGGCGTACATTCTGGCGCCATGAATGCGGCGTTCTGGGATGGCCACGTAGAACAAATCCCCGAAGAAGAACTCACCGTCATTGAAGATTTCCCGGTCCCCGTCCTGCCAACCAATGATATTCGTTTTGCGATAACGAAGTCAGCTCGATAGCCGAAAACGAACGCCCAAAAGAAAAAGAAACTTATACGCTAATTCAGCCCTAAAAATGAGACCTTCCTACATGCAGACAAAGCCTAGCATAGACCCTGAATTAAAATTACGCAGCGAACGCGTCGCAGAATGGTATGCACCGAGTCGATTCGGCCTTTTTTATCACTGGGGCATGTTCACTGGGGATGGTGACTCTGGAGCGAACGAATCCAACAGGCCTTTGTATTATGATAGCATTGAGGCAATGGAAGCGGACGCTGGCGATCCCGATGAAGTGGCCAAACGTTTAGTAAAGACTGCGACAAAAACTGGCGCCAAATACATTATCTATACAGTGTTCCATACCTGCGACCGCTTTGCCATTATGTATCCGACGGCTTTAGACGCATTTGTCTACCGCAGTTCAGTCGATTACGTGGGTGCCCTAATACAAGAGGCACGAAAATGTGACGTCAAAGTCATCCTCTACCTACCAGGTGCAGATCCGATGCATCATATCCATTCCAAAGGAGGCCCTTGGCTGAACGAAGGCGTCCGCGACAAGGCGTCGTACGCGCAAATGCTAGAGGATGTCGTCACCGAGCTTTGGCAACTTCATGGCGATGCGATTGCCGGCTTTTGGCTGGATGGCATGATGCCTGAAACACTAAAACTGCCCGCTTATATTCACTCGCTGTCCCAGCATCTGATTGTGACGATCAACAATGAAGTACTGCATAATATCTCAGAGACCGACATGGGAACGACAGAGTTCTTAACGGGGCCATGCGATCCGCCTTACAACCGTCCGTCAGGCTTAATCAAAGCGCATCCTAAATTCGGGCATATCTTGCCTCCCAAGCGCGACTACAATGAAGACATCCCAACCTGCAACGGCTGGTGGCATCAAAGGAATGCACCTTTTCAAGATAAGATCAGCGCACTCCCCTACCCCAAGGAGCCCCACTTCTGGGTCAAAGAAATGGTTTCCTCACTTGGGCAAAGAGGCATCTGGAATTATGTCATGGGCATCGGTCCCCTAATCACAGGCGAAGTGCCACCTGCGTATCAGGAGATGATGGATGCCATGCAACGCTTCATGTCCTGGGGCAGTGAGTCGATTTACGACACCGTCGGTGGTGAGATCTCAGGTTTCCAACCTGGCTGGTGGAACAATGGCTCTTTTGGCTCCGTAACCGTCTCCACAAAAGACCCGCGCATATCCTACCTACACATCACGACTGCGCCCTCCACTTCAATACTTAGAGTGCCGCATAATGGAGTCGAAGTGGCTTCGGTCACCGACCTTCGCACTAAGCGGGAACTCAAATTCAAAGCTCTGGGATGCTTGGACGTCGAAGATATTGATTGGTCCGAATTCGATGAGTTCGGGCACATCGTGTTAAAGGTCGTTTGCTCGTAAATTGCGGGCAATTCCCCCGGAACGTGACTATCTAAACTCCAGCTGTCCCATATCCTCGGGCTTGGAAAAACTCATTCCTCCCAGCACATCAATCCACTGCCGCCGTGTTTTCTTTCCATCAGCTGTAGAGTCGATGTTATTGATCATCAGGCCGAAGCCCATGTAATTTCTACTTGGCGCAGCCTCAAGGCCTAGAGCCACATGCTGCCATGGGATGGAAATCTCGTAAACTGTTTCATCTCCTGAGCGAACAATGGCGCGCGACAGATCCTGCTCAGACACGATCCCGGCCGAAAAGGCGTCTCCCATGTCTCTGTAAACATTCAAGTGTCCATGAACGGAATTACGACCAATATTCAGCTTTTGCCAATTTTTCCTGTCCGGATTATCTGGATCAACTGCGAGAGCAATCTGGATCGAATCAGCGTGCCAAAGCCCCTGTGGCGATTCAGTCTGGCGATGTTCTACATCATTTAATTGAACCGCGATATAAAGATTTTTGTCATCGTACCGGACGGCGACGCGCGGGTCCATACGTTCGGCGAGTTCTGGGAACCTTTTGTTTTCATAACGCTGAAAGTCCTCTAATAGCCAGTCATCGAGTTGCCCATCAATGGTAAGGGCGGACACTGCTCTATGAGCGGTCAAAATCTTCCGCGGAGAACTGAGACTAAGCTCGCAAAGGGCTCCTCGCGCATCGCGATAAGACAAACGAAGCCCTTCAGAGACATCCAAGTTACGAACGGGAAAAGCTACTTTCAGATCTTGCCCCCCCTCCAGCTCAACTTGCTTTTCTGCAACGACAGTCTCACCAGTTAATAAACGAAGCCCCCCCTCACTCGTTTCAGCACGGGCATTACTAAGGAGAACTTCCAGTTGCCCGGGTGCCACATCTTTCAGCTGTTTCATCTGCACCACGGGGTTCACATCCACGACGATCGTCTGAAGAAGTTCCTCCGTCTTAGCATCAACGAGCTTAACTAACATTGGCCCAACCGAAGCATCCTCAGGGACTCTCATGACACCTGCATGCATTCCTTCGACGCGCCATGTCCCCGCGACAAATGCAGCCGCACGGATCTCGCGCCCCGCAATCTCTGGCAGTCGCACATCTTCACCGGGTAGCGTCTTGATAGTCGTGCCATCAGCATGCCCCATAGGAAGTATCGCAGCATCAAGTCCACGTATCCAAACTGGTATGCTATCAAGACTGAGCTCAACAACACCATCTTCCAGTTCTAAGGATTCTGGATTCCCCATCGGATCGAGCCCAATAGGCTGCGTGCCCGCTCCAACGGGGACGGCGACATCACGCGCTTCTCCATCCTCAGACCAAAGGCACATCACATATTCGCCATCACGGTCAAACGCGTAGCCCAACACCCCTGCTCCCAGGTAGTCGATACGCCCGAGTGAGCGGGTGCCTTCGAGCATACGTGTCGCAGTCGCCGCTGCCATGAAAACTGGTTTCGGAGCCACCTTCGTGGCTCCAAATTTATTCGTCTCCAGCCTGAGATTATATAGTAAGCCCTTGCCTGACTTCCCATGGTCAGCGGTATAAAAGAAGAAAGTGGCATCCACCCCTTCCCCCAGCGTAACGAGGTGACCACGCATAAATTCGGCGGTTTCAGCCCGTAGCGCATTTGGATCTTCTTCAGGTGTCTTACGCCAGCCGACGCCCCACTCTGTGTTGATTATTTTAGCATCGGCGCCGACATACTCGCGGGTCATCTCAACCACCTCCTTCATGTCGTCTGGTAATTCCTGCTTTCCTTGCTGAGAGATGTAGTACGTATGGATTAAAACCCCGTCTAAATAATTGCCGAGTCCTATTTTGAATTGGCGACGCAGCAGTTTATTGCCCGTTTTTAACACTCCGGAATTAGGCCCCAACAGTAAGCCATCAGGATCATTTTCATGAACCGCCTCGTAAGCCGCTTTATACATGGCAACGAAATCTTCATCCGAGCCCTTCCAATGCCAATCCGGCTCCCAACTGATCTGATAATAATTGTGAGCCATATTAGGGAACAGCGTGTTGCGGCGAACCACCTGTTCACGCACTACCTGAGCGATCATATCCTTGTATTCAGAAAAATCTCTGGGTGGAAATCGCTGGCCAGCCTGCGTATTGTTACCATCGGTCTTCGCACCAGGTGGCACCTCTCTCTGCCAGACAGGAAGGCTATGCATATCGACTAGGATCGCGCACCCCGCATCCGCATCATAATGCGAACTACGCAAAAACACCTCAGGATCCAAACGAGCTTGGAAAGAGTCTGGGCCATCTGGAAAAAGCCATGCTAAATGACGATTTAGATACACCCAACGTGCTCCCAGCAAGGGGTAGATCGGCATCAGGGGGTTGCGATTCCCCACCTTGCCTTCCAAATCTTCAGTCAGCAAAAAGTTGGTCCCCTGCGCACCAAAACGTGAATCATCCACGTGCTCCAAGGGTAAGGCTTCCAGATCAGGCAATACGCCGTAGGCCAAGATACCCGCGCGACGAGTGCCCTCACGCGGCACAGTTACTTTAGATTTTTCCAATTCCAAATGAACTTCAAAGTAGCCGGCTCCATAGTCTTGGGCTTGTATCCTTGTTTCCCATTTTCCATCCCCTGCAGGCACCTTGATGGCCCCCTGATCTCGCTCTTGTCCGAGATAGTCCGTCACAACCCAGCGTAGCACATCCTCCTCACTACGATTGCCAGTCAAGGTCAGAATCAATTCAACAGTGTCGTCAGCTTGAAAGATGGCCCAACGTTCATTCTCGGAGAAAGAGGCCGACAATTGAGCTGATTGGGCCGCATTGAGTGACTGAATCTGTCCAGTCAGCAAGGTAAGCAATAAAAGGTGAATGAAAATACGTGTCATGTCAGAGAGTCGTTTCGAATATGAAATAAAAATAAGGGATCGATTAATTGGACTGGATCGTCTCAAGAATCAGCTGATGGCGAACTGGTCGAAGCTGCGAGCGTGCAACAGTCCGGAGGGCTGCATCTTGAGAAACCACTAAGCCACGCAGACCATCGACATAGGCGTCCGCCCCAGAGAGCTTCGATAATTTTTGCAGGGCCCCCATGCCTGCTTTGACGGTGTCCACCTCGAATTTCTGCTGCTCGTAAATAGACTTAGTGACTTGATTATACGCCTGCTTAAAGGGACTCTCAGAAAAATCCGCCGCCAGATTCACGCCGTCAGCCAATTGCTTAGAGGTATAGATACGACTATTTCGCCCCCATGTAACACGCACTTCAGCAGGTGCGTTTTCAACGATCAGTAGATAACGATTCAGCTCCTGATTAAAGGGTAAAAAAGCGGACATCGCAAAGCTTCCGGTGCTATCAGCACTACCGTCTAAACAAAACGGGTAGCGGCTGGACTCAACCTCCAACTGACCATTTTCAAAGTTCAAGATTTCATGCGCGTCCGAGCCCCAGGCACGCTGCTTTTCCCAATCCACCCTAAGTGTGCCAATGTCGCCATCGACTCCCAGGGCCTTCAGAAAAGCATAAGTCATCGCTAGATGGCCGTTATGGTTTGGATGAATCCCGTCATTCGCAATTCGATAGTCCTCCCCGAGCGCCTCCTTTGCTTTCAGCATCGACTCCATCATCACAGAGTAAACATCTGCAAAGAGCACCTCTTCACTAGCCGCCACAGCGCGTGCAATCTCAGCCAACTCTGCCAAGGTGTGATTATACACCTCAGCCGAAACACGACCTTTATAGGTCGCGGGGTCCACCACTCCCGGCGAGCCCACCACGATGACGCGAACATTCGCAGCCTTGAGTTGACGCACAGCATCAGTCAAAGATTCGCGGTAACGAGTTCGAATCTCATCGCTGATGGCTGAAGAGTTGCCATCGTTCATGCCATAGCAAAGCGTCACTACACTAGGATTGAAAGGTAAGACATGGCTCTCAATACGGCGACCAAAACCATCGGCCCGCTCGCCGCCCCAACCCAATTGCATCGCACTCAAGTTCAATTGCGGCTGACACATCATCAAATACTGTTCCAAGTATACCGAATAGCGTCGCTGCTCCGTGATAGAGTCGCCACATACAGCCACAAAATCACCGTCCGAAAGAATTGTTTTAGCCTTTAACGCCGGTTGTGCGAATAAGCAAATAACCAATGAGGTAAATAAAGAAGAAAAGGGATTTTTCATTAACATATATTTTCATACAGCTATGAGATCACAGCGAATAATCTTCCACACATTCTTATGTTAACGCGTTCAACAGCCATCACAGTCGAACGACACGTGACTCCAACAAACGACTCGATCCAGCAAGAAAATGATGCTTGCCATTTATTTAAAAGGCCGTCTTTGTCCCGCGTTTTCCGGCAGATGCGCAAACTAGCGCAGTGCCAACTTGTTTCGGTCCGTCATCGATGAGCGGTTGATTTAAGCTAAATACAACTGTCATCGATTGCTCCCGCGCCTGCAATATTTCAAATGGCGCACTTTATACTATGTCCGAAATTACATTTCAGGATCTTGCTTTGGCAGATCCGATTCAACGCGCCCTTAAAGCTAAAGGCTACACCACACCTTCCCCGATCCAAGCCAAAGCCATCCCGGTGTTGCTCGAAGGCCACGACTTGCTCGCTTGCGCACAGACAGGCACTGGCAAAACAGCCGCCTTTGCACTGCCCGTGCTCGACGGCTTTGCTCGTAATCCGCGCAAACCTTTCCGCCGTGGCGTGCGCTGCCTAATCCTGACACCCACCCGGGAATTGGCGGTACAAGTCACCGAAAGCTTCAAAACCTATGGCGAAGGCCTCGGACTCAAAATCGGCATGGTCTTTGGCGGCGTGTCCGAAAAACCTCAAATTAAAGCACTCTACGGAGGGCTCGATGTACTAGTGGCCACGGTCGGACGCCTACTGGACCTCAAGCAACAGGGCCACGTCGACATCTCACAAGTCGATACCTTCATCCTCGATGAAGCCGACCGCATGCTTGATATGGGGTTCATTCGCGACATTCGCAAAATCGCAGCCGCCATCCCACAGCAACGCCACACCCTGCTCTTCTCGGCGACGATGGCCCCGGAGATCACTGAACTGGCTAACAGCCTCTTGAATAATCCGCAGGAAATCCGTATCGCCCCCCAAGGCACCACGGCCGAGAAGATCGACCAACATGTGCTCTTTGTCAAAAAGACCGACAAGCAAGCGCTACTGCTCGACTTAATTCAAGAACATCAGCATAAGTCAGCCAACAACGAGCTGAGCCTCATTTTCAGCCGCACCAAACACGGCGCCAAAAATCTAGCCAAAAAACTCTGCAGCGTCGGGATTGAGGCTGACTCCTTACACGGCAATAAATCTCAAAACGCCCGACAAAAGACCCTCGACATGTATAAGAAGGGCGAAGTTCGTGTGCTTGTCGCCACCGATGTCGCCGCGCGCGGAATCGACGTGAAGAACATCACGCTCGTAATCAACTTCGACCTGCCCATGGAGTCCGACGCCTACGTGCACCGCATAGGTCGTACCGCCCGCGCAGGCACCAGCGGCAAAGCCCTCTCCTTTTGTTCCGAGGACGAAGTCGCACTCTTGCGTCAAGTCGAGAAACTGATTAAGCGCAGAGTCCCCATTTATCAACACGAGTATCACGCTGCACAGATTGAACACCACCATACCAGCGGCGCTCCTGCACAAAAGCCCAAACAAGGCGGAGGCGGCGGGGGCCGTGGAGGCAATCGCGGGCCACGCAGCGGAGGCGGCGGTAAGCGCGGCCCACGCAGCGGCGGTGGTAGCGGAGGCGCACAACGCAGCGCACGTCCACAGGGCGGAACAGGCGGCAATCCCAAGCCCCAAAGCGACAGCCGCCCCACAGGCGGTTTTCAAAAAGGCGCGGGACAACGCAGTAATCGCAGCCGCGGCCGAAATCGATAAACCTTAGTTCAGAGGTCAGAAGTCAGAGGCTTCTGGCTTCTGGCTTCTCTTTCTAGATAAAAAGTAGTGACAAGCTTCCAGCTTTTCATCCATTCTGGCAAAGGTTAGAAAAGTAGTGACGAGCTTCCAGCTTGTCATTCATTCGAAGCAACAAGCATAGGAAATGCGGGTATGGTGTAGTGGTAACACGTGACCTTCCCAAGGTTGAGCTGAGAGTTCGATTCTCTCTACCCGCACCATGCTTCGCTCTTCGAGCTACGCATGGCACGGCCCCTTGCACGACACTTGAGCTTCACTCTTCGAGCTACGCATGGCACGGCCCCTTGCACGACACTTGAGCTTCACTCTTCGAGCTACGCATGGCACGGCCCCTTGCACGACACTTGAGCTTCGCTCTTCGAGCTACTCATGGCACGGCCCTAGGCTAACGAACAGCCTGATAGGCTTGCCAGTTTTGCCACGCAAATAAGCCCATAAAAACCGACAACAAGATCGTGCCCAGAAAGAAATAGCCCGCCAGCCCGATCAATACAGCAACCACAACACTCAGCAAATGCACATAGCGCTGCCGCTGAGGCCCAAGCACTGCCGCCACCATCTGTCCGCCGTCCAGCGGGTAAATGGGCAGACAATTCAATATCGACCAAGCGATGCTCACCCAAATCAAATCATGTAGAAAAGGACCAAAAAGTGAGCCCTCCGGGATCACAAGGTAGCGCGCGAGTAAGATTAAGAGCACACCTAAAGCAAACTGCACAGCTGGTCCTGCCGCAGTCACCACAAACGACTGCAGCCGACTGAGCCGCCCTGCGGGATAGGCGGCAAAACCTCCAAAAGATTGAAGGGTAATCGAAGTCGGCAAACCGAACTTGCGGATGGTCAGCGCATGCCCTAACTCATGAATCAAAATCGATAGGAATGCTGCGAAAATGAAAACCAGCACAAGTAGCATATCCAGCGAGTTCGCGGCATTCAGCCCGCCCCCGATCAGCGCCATGGTGATCCAAAACCACGGCTCAATACGCACGGGAATGCCAAAAATAGTAAAGTGTATCATTAAAATTAAGTATAGGTTCGACGCCCTTCAAGCGCGCTACGCAAAGTAACCGAGTCGGCATAAGTCACCCCTCCCCGCTGGGAAGTCCAAAACCGATGCGGGAGACCCGGATCGCTCGCTCCTGCACCAGTTCCTCCTGAATGTAGTGACAGGTAGCCTGCCCCTCGATATCATTCGATAAAGCCAATACCAGCTCCGTAACATCACCCGACTCGATTCGAGCCTGAAGACTTTGTAAGTTTAACTGCTCGGGGCCCACCCCGTGAATGGGCGAGAGCTTACCATGCAACACATGATACTGCGCCTTCCATGCACTGGAACGCTCGATCGCAATCAAATCCGGCACATGTTCCACCACGCAAATCGTCCTGACGTCACGATTTGTATCCTCGCAAACAGCGCAGAGCTCACTTTCTGCCATGTTACCACAATTTTGACAGCGGCAGACCGCATCACGTGCCCCCACCATCGCGTCCAGCAAATCCCCCATCGCATCGGGCTTTTCTACCAACAGATGCATGGCCACACGCTCCGCAGAGCGATAGCCCAAGCCGGGAAGGCGCTTCAGTTGTTGCAACAACGAATCGTACGCAGGTGTCATTTATCAGTGGACAGAGACCAGCAATCAAAGGCCCAAAGAACAACTTCAAGCCTCCAAGATAGCTACATCAAGCCGGGGAAGCCGCCCATACCACCAGTGATGGCCCCCATGGCCTCTTCACTGGTTTCCTTAGCCTTGGCAGCCGCTTCCTGCACAGCTGCCAAAAGGGTTTCTTCAACGAACTCTGCGTCTTCTTTTAAAAATTCTGGATCAATTTTGAATCCTTGAAATTCTCCTTGGCCGTTAATCTTGACATTGATCGCGCCTCCACCACTGGAAACCTCCAAAATGGTTGTTGAGAGTTCAGCCTGAACGGCCTCCATCTGCTTTTGCATTTTTTGCGCTTGTTTAAGTAATTTGCCGACGCCTGCCATAATCTATAATCTCGAATTGAAGGGTTTAAATAAAGTGAAGCCGCAGTGTCCTGAAAGGAAAGGCAATGAGTCAAGCCGATAGCAGCAAACTCTACTTTTCACCCGCGCCGGTGACCGTCAGCACGAAGCGCACCTGACTATCAGCTCCGCCCAGCACCAGACTATTCTTCCCACTAGAGAGGCGAACCCGTGTTTCACGGCTTTTCCCTCCGATACGTATCCCATTCACAATCGTGCCCAGACTGCTGCCACAATCTTCAACATATACCCCGTCGGCATTACTATCCAAAATGCAATGCTTACGGGAAACTCGATATGGCGCTCGATCCGCTACTAAACATTGGTTTGGAATCACCGCTTCGGCCCCTGCAAGCTCACCACGTCGGCCAAACTGAAAGGGGTAATGCTCCACCACTCTCGCTCGCAGTGCCGTTTGAAGCCGAATTTCGTCGGCATCTGGCTCAACTTGCACCTTAAACGCCGACTTCGAGGGACTCAGAATTTCTGGATTACGATGCGGACGCGTAGGCTCCAGTTCATCCAACTTATCTAAGGCTGCCAACAGACGATCATTCGTCACACGCAAGCGATCAAAGATTGTCGCGAGGTAAGGCACCAACTCCTCTTCACGGTTGCTGAGGGCAATTTCAAAGTCATCACGCGCAATCACGCTGAGAGTCGTCGCCTCCAAAGCACGCGCCGATGCTGACCGAGGACGGCTCTCCACCATGGCCATTTCACCAAAGATCTCCCCCTCCCCCAACGTCGCGAGCACCAACCTCTTACCATCTTCTTTAATCGAGATTTCAACGCAGCCTTCAATCACACGATAGGCCTCATCGCCCAAATCGCCCTCCGAAAAAATTAATTTACCTGCCGGGATCTTCTGAATTTTCATAAATTACTAAACAATCACTATAACACTACCAACCTAACCTGGATATTCTGAAAAAATGTAACGACGCAAATTTTCAGCTTCCATCTCATTCACTTTCAGCAACCAGCGAGTCACGTCGCCGATTGACACCATTCCCACCAATTCGCCCTGATCGAACACAGGCAAGTGGCGCACACGTTGATCAGTCATAATCTGCATAGTATCCTCGACTGAAGTCTCAAGGCCAATTGATTTATAGTTCTCGGTCATGACTTCACGCACCAGAGTCGCCTGAGGATCGCGCCCCGCCGAAACCACACGCGTTAACACATCACGCTCAGTAAAAATACCACAGACGCTCTCGTTCCTCTTCACTAGAAGCGAGCCGATACGCCGACGATTCATTTCAGCGACCGCCTCATCCACCGTAACATCTTCAGTTACACAAAAGACAGAGGCACTTTTTTCACCTAAGAGAATAGATACAGATACTTGATTCAGGGGCATATTGTTGAATTTAACGAACTTAGGGATGCTGGCAACTCCTCTTTAAGAGTTTACAGACTAAAAATTAGGTTCGACAGCGCAAGCTGTGGAACAATCAATACACTCTATGAAACTATCCATTGGAGTCGATATAGGAGGCACAAACACCTGCGTAGGCGCAGTCACAACAGACGGGCTCGTTCTCACGCGCATACAGTTCCGCACAGATGATTATGAGAACGGCATCGTCTATGCAGACCGACTCGCCGAAGCTGTCCGCGAGGTCATGCAGGCAAGTGCAGAGAACACTTCGCCCGAATGGTCGGGTCTCGGCATCGGCGCCCCCAATGGAAATTACCTCACAGGTAGTATCGAAGAGCCCCCGAACCTTCGCTTCAAAGGCATTACGCCACTCGTCAGCCTCCTGAAAGAACGTCTCGACTTGCCTCAAATCCGACTCACCAACGACGCAAATGCGGCCGCGATCGGTGAGAAAATCTTTGGTGCCGCCAAAGATTACAGTGATTTCATTATGATCACCCTGGGCACAGGTCTCGGTAGTGGCATTTTTGTCAACAATCAGCTCGTTTACGGACACGACGGCTTTGCCGGAGAACTCGGGCACATCAGCGTCATCCCCGACGGCCGCTACTGTGGTTTCGGGCGACGCGGAAGCCTCGAAAATTACTGCTCCGCCACCGGTATACGCCGCACCTACTTCGAGATGATCGCTCAACGTGGTGGCCACACCTCCCTCGACCACAAGCCTTTGGGCGAAATCACTGCCAAAGATATCGCGGATGCCGCCGACCAGGGCGACCCCATCGCACAGGCGACAATGGATTTCACCGGACGTCTACTAGGTGAAGCACTGGCATCGACTGCGCTCATCACCAGCCCCGCAGCATTTTTCTTATTCGGCGGCCCCGTACAAGCAGGCGAAATATTACTCGGGCCCACACGGCGCTCGTTTGAAAAACACCTCATTCCGCCATTCAAAAATAAAATCAAAATCATCGAATCTGCACTCCCCATGGGAGACGCGGCCATCATTGGTGCCGCCGCACTGGTCGCATCCTAAGGCCATATAACAAGAAACGCCGCCCAATCCCTTGGGCGACGTTCTGTTAACAAACAACAAACTAACAATTAAAAATTACGCTGATTTATGTAGATATAGACGCAGGACCCCGCGCCGCGTTCAATAAATCTCAAAAAACTTGCAAATAAATTTGCAGCAGCGTCTGAATCGCCGCACTCCAAAGATCACATCCACCTAAAGAACAAATGTTTAACGACGATTTCAGCCCAGCCGAAGACACACTCAGTCCGAGCGAAAAACTTGAAAAATATTCGGGGGAGGTCGACTGGAGCTACCTTCGCCCCCACTTCGAGGCTGGTAACATGATTTATGTGGACCCTTGCCTGGATTTAAAAATCGCGGGCATCGCCTTTACCGAGGACGATCAAGCTCAAGTTCAAAAATGGCTCAAATGCGGCGACTTAGTGCAACCCTGCGAGCTCCATGCCGAACATTGGCAAAAGGAGAAAACGCAGTTTAAAGCCATGATCGTGCGCCCCTTCATACTCGCTCAACCACTGGAAAAATAATAATTACATTCTACGCTTGTACTATGGGGAACAGCTTCCATCGTTGGAAGAATGCCAACGACTCAAGCCATCCCACGCACAGCCCCCACCAAACAAGGCGCATTCTGGACCGCCAAACAACGAGACGGACACTCGATCCACGAAGTATCCTACCGCGCCTGCTACAAGCCTCAGCTGCCCGCCTATTTCATTGAGCGCTACGCCAAACCGGGCCAATTGATCTACGACCCCTTCATGGGACGTGGCACCACCTTAATCGAAGCCAAACTCCTCGGGCACAATGTAATCGGCAACGACGTCAACCCGCTCAGCACGATCCTAACCGCTCCCCGCCTCTGCGAGCAAAGCTTCGAAAAGATCCTCCACCGGATTGAACAAATTAGCCTGCCTACTACTGAAATCGAAGACGAAGAACTACTCGTCTTCTTTGAAGCCCGCACCCTGCGGGAGCTCTACGGCTGGCGCAGCTATTTCAAAGCACGCCACAGCGCTGGCACATTCGATGAAATCGATGCATGGCTGCAAATGGTGGCGTGCAATCGCCTGACCGGTCACTCCAAGGGCTTTTTCTCAGTCTATACACTTCCCCCAATCAAGCCACCACACTCAATGCACAGCGTAAGATTAACGCCAAGCGCAATCAGAAGCCAGCGTATCGCAACACCAAGGAACTGATGCTAAAGAAATCCAAGAGCCTCTTGCGCCACGCATTGCCCGACGATTACAACACCACCTCTTCCACCCTACTCTGCCGCTCGGCCGATGCCACTCCAGAGATAAAAGACGAATCCGTACAACTGATCGTCACCTCGCCGCCCTTCCTCGATATCGTCAATTACGTAGGCGACAACTGGCTGCGCAACTGGTTCTGCCAATGCGAGCCCGAAGCCGGCAAACTATGGCAGTTGCGCAAACTGGAAGACTGGACCGAGAAGATGACCGCCTCGCTGCAAGAAATGAGCCGTGTGCTCAAGCCCCAAGGTCGCATTGCGCTGGAAGTGGGCGAAGTCCGCAAAGGCAAACTCAAGCTGGAAGAGCAGATCATACTCGCGGGCCAAGCTGCGGGCCTGACAGTGGAATACACGCTCATCAACAGCCAGAGCTTTACCAAGACCGCCAACTGCTGGGGCGTGCGCAACAACACCCGCGGCACCAACAGCAACCGTATCGTCGTCTTTAAGAAATAAAAAAGCGCGACTCCCGCAGGAGAGTCGCGCTTGAAATCAATTCTTCAGGCTCGAATCAATCACTGGAGACGGCACTTGCTGCAGTACCACCAACAATAATTCGAATAAAACGAGTCGGTGACGTGCCCACAGTTTGCTCATCCTGAACGGTAACATTGGCCGCATAGCCTTGATCCAAAACGCTGACCACATTATCAGCATCGATCAGACCTCCATCACCTGTCAGTGATGCGGGTCCGGTTAGATCCGTATAGCCGCTCGAATTCGTAACATTGATGGTTAGCAAGTCGACTTGATTTGTTGTAAAGGCGACATCGTCCGCAGCCTGCACCACATAGGTTAAGTCTGTGGCACGTGTCACAATATCAAAGCTGATACTGAGATACTCATCTCCCTCAACTTCAACCACACCATAGCTACCAGGGAACTGGTTGCCCGCAGTATCACCAGTAGATGGGTCTCGATTGAAGGCATACGCCAACAAATTCTCAGAATCTGCAGTCGAATAACCGGGGTAGAGAAGCTCCCATGTAGTCGCATCCATACTTAAAAATGCGCTAGTAATTCCAAAAGCCCCATCGACTTCGCTGGTACCCATATCTGTTAAATATGAATCAGAATCCAAAATCTCCTGAATATTGAGAATCCACCATGGATACTCCACCGGGGCAACTGAACCCGTGGCTTCATTCACAATTTCGGATTGAGCAAGAGCGTTGGTGGAATCAATAACGACTTCGATAAACCAGAGATAATCCGCAAAACTGTAACCATCCTCAATAATTTGAACCAAGCGTGCCCCGCTTGGGATCGCCAATTCAAGATCAATCGCGACGCTACTTCCACTGGGGTTCGCCTCACTGCGACCGGCCATGAATTCCTCAACAGTGAACGAACCTAGAGTAATAGTGGGCTCCACAGCATCCACAAAATCCTGAAATGGAGTCAAACTTGCGTCCGCCAAAGCCACATCCTCTCGTTTAATACCGCGCAGATTAATCTGCGTCGTCCACTCATCCGAGCTTTTGACATCACCAAGACCGATATTCTGAATATCAAACTTCATTCGAAGCTCGCCCTCCGTATAATAGAGCAAGCCCTCATTTAGATCGACGGCCATGTGTCCAAGCCCGTCTGCAGGATCCAAATGGTAGATATTGTTAGTCACATCGACAATCTCTAACACCGTATCAGTGCCAGGAGACGTGCTCATGGGATTGGCGATCCGCAAGGCAGGCAAACGTGAAATCACAACATCACGCGAGTCCGAAATCACGACATTATTCAATTCGCTAAACTCCGCGACTTCATCATTTGAATCGATACGTGCCATCAAATAATAAGAGCCGGCAGGTATCGAATCTCCCAATTGTATCGGACCGAGAAAACGGATCAAGTTGCCAGAAAGTAAATCACCTTCGACTTCACTGAAGGTCCCCAGGATAATATCGTCTTCATCCCCATAGACTCCATTCACCGATAACCGCACCTCAATGTCAGCAACTGTAAACGCTGTTGCTGTTACATCAGAGCCCTGATTCTTCGCCTCAACTACAATATCGAGATACTCTGTTCCGAGCAACTGCTCCGGCGCACCAGCGATACCGGCGAAGTCGAGCACATACTCGCCCGCAGTATAATTAAGCGCAGTGACCACTAGATCGGGTTGATTATTGTTTTCCACCCGGACATTGTCGACCACAGCAAAGTCACCCACAGTC
Source organism: Coraliomargarita algicola (assembly GCF_033878955.1). Lineage (NCBI taxonomy): Bacteria > Pseudomonadati > Verrucomicrobiota > Opitutia > Puniceicoccales > Coraliomargaritaceae > Coraliomargarita > Coraliomargarita algicola. Next base: position 4,010,884 of record NZ_CP138858.1, on the reverse strand, counting down.
GCGGCCCCCTTAGTATAGCGCCATTCAATGGTACCACCACTCGGAACCAGCACTGCAGGATCCACCTCGTAGAGCGCGACCTCTCCAGAAATGGCGTATTGCACATCTTCATATACATAAGGCTGACCATTCACGTAAACTGCGAGCACATTCAAATCACTGCCACTGGAAACGGCCCAGTCAAAGCGCACTAGGCTGGAATCTGTGACCGTCAGGCTAAATGCCGCCTGATCCCCAAGCTGCAGATCCGGGCTTTGTGCCCCCTCTGCTTGCTCGAAAGTCTGATCGTCAGCGCTATCAGCACTTCCAACATCAGAACGACCAAACCAATTAGCATCGTTATCTTCGCTCTGCTCAAAACTACCCAGCGGCAGAGCGGATAGACCATCGTCCAGTGCAACTTGCAAACTGATGCCATCGACGACATAGGAAGCAGCCGCCGTATAGAAGAGATTATTCTCTTCACCATCTACACCTGAACTATCAGAAGCTAAACCTTGCTCTTCGATGTCATTATTCGAATCAATGCGCACGGCTAGATAATAATTCCCGACCGCGAGGCCATAGGGCATGGTGCCAGAGAAGTCGATCTGCGGAAGATCCGCGCCACTGGCCACATCTGCAGCCAGCGTGACCGTTCCATCACCTAACTCCACAACGGAAGAGGAACCAAAGAGCTGATCATCGTTACTACGAGCGATGTAGAGCACATAATCGAAACTAGAACCTGCGCTCAGGATGCCGTCACCAATATTGACTAAATCAAGCTGTAAATTAACAGCATCCCCGGCCTCATAACCTGCTGCATCAAAGCCACTCACACTAGAGCCGCTGCCAGTGATATCAGGCCGACCAAGCTGGATGGAGGCTTCGCCCGTCGAGACAGCGTTATCGAACTCGTTCGACTCTGAGATTTGGCCATCGTCAGGATCTGCGGCCGACCAATCTACATAGGCTGCGAAGTAATAATACTCGGAGTCATAATCGGCAATCAGAGGCAGCGTGAGCGGACCGTGCGTGCTCTGATTATAAACTCGAGATTCTCCTGCTCCGATGCCAGTGGCATCGCTCAAAGTGAGCAAGCTAATCGCACCAGTGCTGGTCCAATTCGCTTCAGGTAAGAGGCGGACTTCGACGTCAAACTCGGCACCTGCCTCGATGGCATCTCCATCATTAAAGACCTCGATGGACCATGTATTGATGCTATCTCCTGCCTGATAGGTTAAGCTACCATCCACTGTAATACCGGTCACTTGTAAATTAGGCAGCTTCGTAATCGTCAACTGATCGACCCAGCCACGGTCTTCACCTTCGTAACCTTCATCATCCTTAATATAGGACCATGTTAAAGTCTGATCCCCCGCTGGAAGCGTCAACTCAACTCGTTGCCACACAGAACCCTCATTACCAAAGATATCAGGTATGCCATCGAGCGTTTCACCATTCACCTCAAAACGCAGCACGTCGCGCTGGATTGAACCCGCCACTTCTTCGTTTTGTGAACTGACTTTCCACCAGAACGAAACGCGCACGCCTGTGCTGGGGCTGATATCGACACTGAAGCTGGAAGTCTCATTGTCACCTATGATCACGCTGGTCACAGCATCCACATCGTCAAAAGTCTCACTGGTCTGTCCGACCCATGGAATACTATCGGAATTATACGGCGCAACTTCGTCGTTATTCACAGTCAAAGACAAGTCTGAGATCTGTGTCGCACTCAAATCAAGGCCATCCACGATAGTTAACTCACTCAGGATGAAATTATTCTCAGAGAGTTTATACGTGTTATTGTCCTCATCCAGCTCTGCAATGCTATCTTGGCTGTCGACGTAAACGCCGAGGAATAAGCGCTCCCCGATATAGCCTTCACTCACAAGATTATCCCGAAAATCAATTTCGCCGGGATTCACTTGACGCGAGTTCGCGGACTCATCGACCGATGACAAATTGTTTTCATAGCTGTAATCGAGTAGTGAGTAATCAGTCGCAGGATCGATCGACTCATCCTTCGAGAACAATGCCGCCACACCAAAGTCTTCGTAAACGCCAGCGAGGCCCTCATTCGCGATGGTGAAACTCAGCGACATCGAATTCGGATTCACGTAGCCCGATGCAGGATCTGTCACGTAATAGAATGATGGCGTCGAAGAGATGGAAGTCACCTGTAAGTCGGCAAGGGCGACAATCTCTACAATCGCACTATCGGAGATAAACAAATTGTTATCTTCTCCCGGGAACGCGTCACCGGAACCGACCAGATCAGTAAACTCATCCACTTGCCCCGAGCCCGCACTGGCACCAGGCAAAATAGCACCACTGCCATCGGTATAGTCATCGATGTAGCCGATCACATAATAAGCGCCAGGATCGATCTCTGTATCCAGTTGAATGGAGAGCGCATTCACGGCAGGGTCACCTTCCTCAATCGGCTTGGTAACCGTCACTTGGCGAACTAAAATATCATCCGCGGTCAGAGGATCACTATCAGGGCGATCAAAAATCGAATCTTTCGACAGATAAATAGAGATTACATACTGATCACTGGGGGTCGTGGAGACACCTTGGTTACGACTATTCACAGTCAGATCCAGGCGATCGCTCATAAGCGTATAGCTGCCCGCATCGTCTCCCGTCAGATAAATGTCATCAATCACTAAGTCTGGCTCATCGATTTCAACAAATTGTAAGTTATCCACATATACGGCATCGCCGGTGGCTTCGACTCCTTGTTCGAAGACCCATTCGGCTCGCCCACTGGCAGGCACCACACGGGCCACGCCATCAATCCAACCACCCGTGTTGCCGGAAATTTCATTATCCGTACCACCTGTTGTGCCGTTCACAACTTGGAAATAGGCACGATTCTCAGAACTACTAGTTTGCGAATTCCAGTCGAAGGTAATCGCCACAGGTGTGGAGAATGAGGTGCTGAAAGTAGCGCTCTCCCCCACGTCCAAGGAAGGGCTTTGCACCGAATCCACCCCGTCATTCGAGACAAAGGATTGACCAAACCACTCACCATCGCCGGAGGTGCTGAAAACAAGTGCCGAGCCATCTTGATCGATGGCCTCCTTAATAGTCAGTCCAGACACCTCGATCAGAGTCGCAGAATAGGCACTATTATTCGCCTCACCGTCTACTTGAGTGACTAGACCATTATCATCAGTAATTTCTTCCTGCTCGGTGACGTCTTCATTCACGTCCAAAGTAACCGCGACATAAAAATAACCAGCAGGCATTCTCGGCACGCTATAACTAAAAGATAGCGTTGGTGAAATCCCCTGGCCTGGCAACAAATCTACGCTCAGTGCAACAGGCTCTTCACTTTCGAGCTCGATGATCTCTGAATTATCATCACTGCGCTCAGGTGTAAGAAAGAGACGCAGGTCAAATTCCGTGCCCGCTGGTAGTGTGCCATTACCAGAATTTTCGATGTCTAATTCTATATCAATCGTGTCCGAAGTATTGGGATCGTAGACCCCGTCGCCAGGTGTATTGACAACAAGCAAACCACCACTCGGCACTGTTAGATCCGGTGAGAAATCAAAACTACTCTCCGTGGCTACAGTATTATTATCTTCGTCGGTTTCATCTACGAGATCGGGCTCCGAAGCATCCGCCTTCGCCACAAAATAGTAATTCCCTTGATTGACGTTCGCAGGTATATCGAGCGCAAGGCTGACAGAAATGCTATCGCCTGAAGCAATATCGTCTGTTACGGTGACTTCATTGGAGCCTCCTGAAAAGGTCAACGCGGTGCCGTGCTCGAACTCAGTCGTGGTATTCAGAACCACAGCCACGTTAAAATCGGTATCGATCAAGCCTGTCCCCTCATTCGTCAAAGTGAGAGTTGCGGTGACAGTCGAGCCTGGCGTTGGTGAAGTCGTGCTCAAGCTAAGTGAGGTCGCCACCAAATCAGCGATGCCCAATTGACTCGTCTCAAAATAATCCTGCCCAGTCCCTAGATTAGAGCCATTGGCCAATTGCCCTGCAGTGTTCAACCCCGCCGTCAACAGAAAGCCATCGCTGCGAATAATCGCCGAGTAATCTTCTCCGGCACCGACCGCTAGAAAGCTAGCGTCTGCTTCCAACGCGGTGGGCGTATCTTTTTTTACGTTAGCAGAAATAACACTTCCTTTAGAGTTATACAGGGGCAAGCCGAGTTGACCGTTCGGATTATTCATGCCCCAGCCCCACAGACTGCCATCTGATTTTAAAGCAAGCGTATGGGTGCTACTCGCAGAGACCGAGACCCAACCAGTGCCATTGCCAACACGAGCGGGGGTCGCCGCGTTATAGGAACCATTCCCGAGGATGCTATCACTGCCCCAAACCCAAAGCTGTCCAGTTTGTGAACCAGAATCCCGAATCGCGTAAGTGACGGTATAGCCACTATAAAGTGCGGTCCAACCATTTAACGAACCGACTTGTGTCGGCAAAACAGGCCCCACTGGAACACGACCATTCGCAAGAATCCCCAATTCATAACCTGCATTTGTAGCACGGCCTCCGCTGCCCCAAGCCCATAGAGTACCATCGTCACGAATCGCATGTGCGTGCACATTCCCTGCAGAAATGGCTTGATAAAGGCCTCCAACATGGAGACTAGGTGAATCCTGCATGTCGATCGATACATCATTCGCTACAGGTCCATACCCCAGCTGCCCGAAAGAATTGTCTCCCCAAGTATAAAGAAGGCCATTTTCGAGTAGCCCCATAGAAAAGTCCTCTCCAGCGGCAACTTGCTTCCAATTCGATGCCGAACCGATTTGCACCGGCTCTGCACGATCAATCTGGCTGCCATCCCCCAGCTGACCACGATCGTTACTTCCCCATGCCCACAAAGTACCATCACTACGGATCGCTAGTACATGTGCCTCCGCAGCAGAGGTTCGACTAACAGCCACCGACTTCCAAGATTCAGCAGGCAAAATTTGTTCAATCTGCCCACTGCCCCCTTCAATGGCACCCCAGACAAAGAGATTCCCATACTCATCAACCATCGCCCCATAATCATCCCCCACAGAAAGCTCATAATTCTGCGCGAAAGCGGAGCATGGCAGCAGAGCTAAGAGCAGCATGCCAAGAAGGCCACGATATGGCACTGCGATAACTCGTATCATATTCTTAATAATAGTCATGTGAACCTTTCTGAGGATCCAATTGTAAACTAGCGCAAGCTGCGTGGTTTGCTGGCCTGAGTAGGCGTCTCTTCGAGTGTATCACGCTCCTCCTGCAGCTTACGGTATTCTATAGCTTTAATTTGCTGCCTAGCTGCCTCTAAGGCTTTTTCCTGATCGGCCTGGGTTCGGTATGCATCCAACTTATCTAATAAGCTCTTCTCTTCGACGCTCAAATTATACCCAGGCAACTCACTCGGAACAATCCCCATACGATCAATTACGCGTGGATCTATAATATCACGATAAGTCGAGCCATCGGGATTGAGTGTCTTAGCGGTGATGAAGATGATTAAATTTCGTTGAGAGATTTCATCAGACTCACTGCTGAAGAGACGCCCGATGCCGGGTAAATTCCCTAAGACCGGAACTTTAGTATCACGTTTGGAAGTACTATCTTCTACTAAACCGCCGATCGCTAAAGTGTAGCCATCCTTGACCATGATAGTCGTTTCAGTGCGGCGACTTTCAATGATGGGAATTTCCGTATTCTCGATCAGTGCAAAGCGATCTGAACTCGACACCTCAGGAATGATTTTAAGGTTAATAAATCCAGCGCTATTCACCTGCGGTGTCACATCTAGATTGATACCGATATCTTCATAATTGATTTGATCCAGCTGACGTTGTCCCGTCTCCGCGTTAAAGGTATACTCAGGGATCGGGTAACGTTCACCTATCGCGATTTTCGCCTGTGTATTATTCAAGGTCACCACCGTTGGGTTAGAAACCAGTTTAATATCATCCTGGGTATTCAAAGCACTTAGAATCACTTCAAACTGATCCGCAGAAAACACAGCAGTGTCCAAACGACTGGTAGAAGCCAAGCTCTCAAGCGTATCACTGAAAGTGGTTCCATTCTCGTAGGTAAGCCCGTCACTGGAATTAATGCCTTCATCATCAACGGTGCCCGAAGTCCTTGTATTTGTGTTCGTGCGTTCACGAGTCCATGCACGCTGGAAAGGTCCAGCAGAAGCACTATAACCACTCAGAGAGGCCCAATTCACACCTAAATTCTTTGTGTCCGTATTGGTGACTTCAATAAACTTTGACTCAATCATCACCTGGTCGGTAGCCCGGTCCAAGCGCTCTATAATTTCCTGAATCTTGCCCATCCTTGAAGGGCGCTCCGTGATCACGAGTGCATTACTACGGACATCGACTTGAATACGACCACCTGCAGAGTTATCAATCAGGGGAGCAATCGAACTTAAAAGGTTATCCGCACGTGCATAATTTGCGATGAATACATGTGTATCGACAGGTTCAGTAGTCAATTCTTCGATACTCTTAATGCGCACGATATTACGATCTTCAACATAGGTATACCCCAGCGGCTCAAGAACGACCTCAAATGCCTGGCGCCAAGTAATGTTACGCAACTTAATAGAAGTGCGTCCAATCAAGGTATCGGGGATCACCAGATTGAGCTCAAAGAGCTCGGCAACATTACGAAGAATCGTGCGAACGTCCTCATCTGGAAAATCCACAGAAATAGTTTCCTCACTTAACATGGAAGCCTCGCCCGGAGCAACCGCGTCCTTACCAGGAATTTCGAGTACAATCTCAGTATCCGAAGGCAGACTCTCAGTCACCGCTGGAATGATCGGCGCTTCCAAATCTAAACTGGCACCCTCAATCGGATTCTCAGGAATCTCGACTACTTTCGCACTCTCTTCAGGAAGTGAAACAAGCTCGGAAGCTACACCGACTTGCTCCGAGGTATCTTCAACTACGATCACATCCGACAAATCGATTTCAACGGTGGTATCACTCTCTGCCTGTGCACAAAGAGCGATCGGAGCGAGAAGCCATAGGGAATAGAGTGTATGCTTTTTCATAAGACGTTAAGAGGCGACGGTTCGAAGAATATGGTGAATAAATGATTTATAATATAGAAAGTGACTAATCTGCTAATCGATTTTAATAGCACCAGAGCTGGAGCCAGTGGCATTGATGCCCACCAGTTCTGTAGCCTCGCCCAATTTCAGGGTGTAACTATTGCTAGTAATCTCGATAATTGTAACGGTAAAGGTCTGACCTTGCGCCTGCGGTAAGCTTACCGGAAAACTGGTGCCCTGCTTAACTAAACTGCCACCTGTTAGTTGCAAGAAACCACTATTGCCACGCGTCAACGTGCCTCGCACTTGCTTGGAAAAATTCCTAGCCACGACACGCAACACAGAAGCATCATCATAATTGACTACAACTTCCTCAACAGGCACAGGCTCACCTTGTTCGTCGCGTATAATTGGAATCAACGGTTGCTCAAATACAAAAGGGCTATCTACACTCGCAACGAGCTCGTGAAACGAATCGCTTTTCTCTGATAAATGCGATCGTGCTTCTTCCAGGACCAACAAACGGCTGTCCAAACTGAGCACTAAATCTTTTCGACCGGTCAATTTTATTTCGGATTTTGCGCACAGCTCTTGGGTAAACAAGAGCGCTAAAAGCAAAGTCGATAAAGTATGTAAAGATATCTTCATGAGATGCTAATATTAATCATTCTCAGCCAAGACGACCACGCGTAGACGTGCGTCCAATGTATCTTGGCCTCCATTACGATTTGAATCTGAGATCTGAAAATCGGCCACCCGTATCAAACGGTCCACCCGGTAGAGTTCAGACATAAAAATCAGAATCTCATCAAACGAACCGCTTAAAGACATATTATAGGCGATGGTGGAATGTAACTTAAGCGCACGAGGCCCGCCCTTTGCAAAAACTGGATCTCCTGTTGGCATCTGCCCAATATTCGAAATGCGCACATTGAGCCGGTCTTCCAGCGCATAAAAGAAATTAATATTCACAGCCCGTTCATCGCGATCAAAGAGCCTGGCCTCCAGCTGGTCCACCAGAAGCTTCACTTCCTCCACATGCGACTCTAAATCTTTCGAACTTTTAACGTTTTTATCGATCGTTCGTATACGGGAATTCAAGTCATCCTCTTTAAGCGACAATTCCACAGCTGCATCGCCTCGTAAAAAGATAGCGGCCAGACAGACCAGAACCACAAGGAAACAAAGCACCGCCAGTGGGTAATCCTTTAGAATGCGGATAAATTTATTCTCGGTCTTCATGAGGCATCCCCTCCTTCTTTCTTAGCCGGCGCGGCTTTTTTCGCGGGCTTCAAGGAGATCGCTATACGGTAAGGAAAAATTCCCGTTTTTTCATCACGCCCTTGCAAAGTTTCATCTATCCCCAAATCAAACCCCGGGATTTCCAATAACTCTGCCTCTTCTAAGATATTCTTAAAATCATCAAGCACTGTTAAATTTTTAGCATTTCCTGAGATCACAATATTATAGGCAACCACGTTTTGGGAATCGACCTTAACAATCGATTCGGTCAAAGACACAGTGCTAAAAATCAAGTCATCAGGCTTAATCACGGACAAGCCATAGAGAAACTCATGAGCCAGCAAGGGAGAGTCAAAGAACTGCTCCACTTCTACAATATATTGCGCGGACGTGCGAAACGACTCACTGAGCTTTAAATTTTCTCGGTCATCCGCATCCGCAACACGGATCTGTTGCTCCATTTGCGCAACAGTATTCCCCAAAGAATAAGCGCGATATTCGCGTTGTAGTAGGAAAAAAGCCACACACAAGGCCAGCGTTACAGCCACAAAATTAATAATAAACCCGGTTCGAATCACCTTAATATCAGGCAACTCAGACTGATTAACAAAATTCGGACGCCAAAAAGGCTGCACTTCTTTATGCTTCCTACTCACCTTCGCCCTCCTCTCTCAAATGAAACTCGCCCATCAAACTAAACAAGCCCATCCAGCGTGAACCTAAATTAGAAACTTCAACCTCATCCCCCAAACTTACTTTGAGTCCTTCAAGCCACTTCTCCAAGTTAGGCTGCAAAATCTCCAGTCCCAACGAATCAGAAACTGTCTTTGAAACCCAAGCTAAATTTTGCGGCAACACGCTGATAAATACTTTCTCAATCGTCAAACCTGTCTGCACTTCGTAAAAACCCGTCGAGGCCTGAAGTTCCTTGGTCAAACGTCGAAGTAACTTGGGCCCCATTTCCGCAAAATCGAAGGTATTTGAAAAAAAGAGCTTTCGAGCAGAAGTTTCGTCCTTCAGGCCCAGTTCTCGTTGCAATAAAGGATAAATACTATCCAGACCAAACGGAACCGGCCGCGCAACATCAACCTGGCCTTGGTTAATGATAAAAATGTTAGCACTTTGAGAGGTTAACTCAAAACAAAGTATGGGGGACTTAATTTCGTTAAAGTGCGCATAGTCACTCACCCCCCCTAAAGTCGTCACAGTCGAAAGTTCCAAACGCTCTGGATAGATACCACATTCAAGCAAACGGTCTTGTTCCGATTGAAAGGCTTGAATAGGCGCGCCACAGAATACCAAGCGCTTATTTAAACTTTTCACAGGATCAAAGTCTGAACCATCGTTCGCATTTAAAATCGCCACCGTGTTGTGGTCAGGATCAACGTTGAACTCAGACTTCAAAACTTCCGACAGAAAGCCAAGGTCCTTAGCCTTATTGGTCGACTCCGCCTCATAATATCGCACAAATCGCCCTTCAGGATAAACACCTGCTCGGGAAACAAAATAACCACCGCCCTTAAAATCAACAAGCTGTTCAAAGAAATTGCGAATCTCGACTGCACTATCGTCAGAACTCAAAGGATATTCAGCCAGCTCCTCAATAACCATCGGTATTTTATATCCAGATGTTCTCGCGGCTAAAATCGAGAACTCCGAGATATCGACAAACAGGCCTTTAGTCTTGGGGTTAAGCATAGATATACTGCGTAGTGAACATTGAGAAATAGCAGGCGAACTGAATAGAGCGACCAGACACTGTAGTAAGTAATAATCTCGGAATGAATGAAGAACGATCCACGAACCGATAGATTGCGTAGCTAAAAGGGGTGAGCAAGTAAAAAGCCTTAGCGACGTCGCTCAAAGCTCTTAATTAAAAGATATTTACAAATAATCACTGACCACCCCTAGATCCATGGACGCGAATCCGCCAACCTAAAGTTCGGTACAATCGCACCTCAAGGGCGTACGGCGAGAACCGCAAACACTCGAGAGCGCATTCCAATGGCGATCAGCCGCCTACTTACTGGAGTAGAAATCGTCGATCTTCTGAGCAACATCCCGATAAGAGATATCTGCCCCATAGAGCGCCTTAAACTCCATCATCGCTCGATCCATATCGCCCTGCTGCTCATAAGCAGAACCCAACTCATACAAAACATCCTTCTTCTGCTCGGTCATGCCTGGTATTTCAGACTTCGCAATCGTCAACTGCTCGGCAGCCAAATCATGGAACCCCTTAACTAAATACGCCTTGCCTAACAGGATCAGCGCACTCACACGCACCTTGGGACTACGCTGAGCCATCTGCAGCTCCTTAATCGCCAGATCTGTTTCGCCGTCCTCAAAATAGAGCTCACCAAGTTCATAGCGATAGCTATACTCATTTGGATAGCGCTGAACCAAATCCTCACACTGTTCACGGCGGAAAGCATGCTCCTCTGCCTTGAGTTCTTCAAGTTCAGTTCTGGCCGCAACATCCTCAGGGTTAGACTCCAAACGAGCCTCAACCGCAGCAATTGCTTTCTGCATCTTCTCACGCTTGAGCGTCCCCACCAAACGCTCGAGCGTCACGTCCGCACGCCCAGCCTCCAACTCTCGCGCCTTAGCAACCCACTCAAGCGCACTGTCGTAATCACCGAGCTTGCGGTAGTTCGTCGCGATATCGCGATAGAAATTCATATTATCAGGAGTCTCAGCAACTCCCTTCTTGGCTTCTTCAATCAAAGAAAGTAGCGCAGCATCCCCCGTCTTGGCACGACTCGCTTGCTCCAACTTCTGCGACTCATCGCCATCCTTAAGCTTATCGCGGAAGCTCTTATCTTCCTCCCACTTCCCTTTCTCCATAGTCTGCTCGACCGAAGCTTTCTTAATCAGCGTCTGCACTTCATCGTCAGATGGATTCGCCCGATAAGCCGCCTCACCTATCCGAATCGCTTCCTCACTATTGCCTGTTTTAATATGAACAGACATTAAAGCCTTAATGTTTTCCAAATTATTTGGCTCCAGCTTTCTCACCGATTCATATGCAAATACCGCAGTCGAATAAAGTTCAAGCGCCTCAGCCGCCGCCCCTAAGATCTTATGCCCCGTAACATTGTCAGGATTCGAATTCAAAATCTGCTCAGCAGCATCGATTGCCTTTTGAGGATCTTTCTTAATCTTCGACTCACTCCCCATTGAAAAAGGAATACTAGTCACCTTGGATAACAGTCCCCCGAAGCCCTTTGTCTTCCCCTTAGTCGCTCGCTGTTGTGCTTGACGCAAAATCTTACGAGCCTCTAGGCAGGCCACATTTCGGCTCACAATATTGATCAAAATATCGACGGCGTAACTAGGGTTCTTATCAACCGCTTTACGTGCATTTTCAATCTGCTTTTGTAGACGAGTATCGAGATCTTTAAGGGCAACTTCTTCCATGATGTATAAAGGGTATATTTACGTGTGCTAAGGCGTAAAGGGTCAACTATCAATTACGCAGAGCCCCTCTCGCGCGGCAATTTCAATGCTTTTTAACGCATCAGCGACCTCAGTTTCGGAGCGTCCCTCCACCAACAAGCGTAATTTTGGCTCCGTCCCAGAATAACGGACAAGGACTCGTCCGTCTTCGCCCAGACTGGCCTCCACTTCTCGAATCGCAGCCTGCAGCCCGCTTAGCTCCTCCAATGGAGTCTTTTCAGCAACCCGTAAATTTTGCGTACATTGCGGAAAAAGGATCACCTCTTGACGCAATTCTGACAAGGTCTTGCCAGTTCGACGCATTAATTCGACGACCTTAATCGCAGCCAAAAGCCCATCTCCAGTCGTCGCGAAATCAGAGAAAATAATATGTCCCGACGACTCACCACCAAGGTTGGCCCCCAGCTCTCGCATGCGACTCGCCACATTGCGATCCCCCACGCCCACACGCTCGACGCGCCCGCCGGACTCTCGCAGCGCGCAATCCAAACCCAAATTACTGTGAATCGTTGCCACCAGCGTGCCCGACTTAAGCATCCCCGCTTTCATCGCATCACGCCCTAAAATAGCGAGCAGTATATCACCATCTACGATCGTTCCAGTCTCGTCACACACGACCAAACGGTCACCATCTCCATCGTGCGCAATACCAATATTAGCAGCTGCTGCGAGAACTGCCCGAGCCAGTTGAGCAGGACATTCACTTCCCACCCCATCATTAATATTAAGGCCATCTGGCTGATTCCCGATTAAATGCAAATGCGCCCCCCATCGCTGAAAGACTGCGGGCGTTGTGGCCACAGTCGCTCCATTTGCCAAATCCAACACGACGCGCCAATCACTCAGACACTCCGGCTCCATCAGCGATTGCAAATAATTTACATAATGACTCGCAGCATCCAAAGGTGTGGTTTCCGGCGGAGGCATGTGAGCCGGCGACGCAGCTTGATCGTCAAACAAGGACTCAATCTGTAATTCTTGCACATCATCCAATTTACACGCCTGATGATCAAACAACTTAATGCCATTATCACACGCAGGGTTATGCGATGCCGTCACGGCAATCCCAAGATCCGCTTGATTATCTAAGACTGCCTTCGCCACAGCAGGCGTCGGAACCACTCCCGCATCACGCACATAAACTTGATGCTGATTAAGACCAGCCGCTAAAGCATCACAAAGAGCAGTTCCACTGAAACGTGTATCTCGTCCAATCACGACATAATGCTGCCGCCCCGCCCGAGACTGCTTTAAATAATCGCCAAGCGCACAGCCCAAACGATAAGCAAAATCAGGACACATGATCGGGTCCCCAAATCGCCCGCGAATTCCGTCGGTTCCGAAATATTGAGTCATAGTATAGTTAATTTAGAAAGTGGAGTAAAAGGATTGAGCCTGCTTCAGCCATGCAGCCGCTCGCCCCGACTCAACCACTTCACGCGCCAGATCAACTCCAGTCGCTAGGTCTTCTGCCTTTTCAGCAAGCCAAAGTGCAGCACCCGCATTCAGTAATACACTGTGCAACAATCCCAAGGGGACGGCATCCGCCTCCCCACTGAAGAGCGCATGCAAAGTTTGAATATTAGCCTCCACATCGCCGCCGCGCAAAGAATCCAAATCACACTCCGTCAAACCAGCCTCCTCCGGCGACAACACCCCGCGTCGCGCCTCCAGCCGCCCAAAACCGGCCACATGATTACGCCCCACACAGCTCAGTTCATCCAGCGCAAGACCTGGTTCAGGCGTGCAATGCGCCACTAAGCCCGCCTTCAAGCCGATCGCACCCAATGCATCTGCGATGGGCTCTACCCAACGATCCGCATACACTCCCATCAATTGATACGCAGGACGCCCCGGGTTGATTAAGGGGCCTAACAAATTAAAAATAGAACGTCGGCCCGCCGCAGCCAATGCCTGACGAACGGGCATAATTTCCTTAAAGGCAGGATGGAACGCCGGCGCAAAGAAGAAACAAAAATTCAATTCATCCAGAGAACGCCGAATGACCTCATGTGGCGCATCCAGACGTATTCCAAGTGCTTCAATCAAATCAGCACTGCCGCACTTTGATGTAATCGAACGGTTGCCATGCTTAAAAACAGGCACACCGGCTGCTGCCACAATAAAAGAAACAGCAGTTGAAATATTAAATGTATTCGAACCATCACCTCCAGTGCCACAGACATCAATCGCTCCCGCAGACCATGCCTCCACTTGCGGATTCACCGCCAGCTCCCGGAAAGCCGCCGCAAATGCAGCCACCTCCACCGCCGTCTCGCCCTTCTCAGCCAGTGCAACAAGAAAATTTTCTTTAGCGGACAGCCCAACAGCAGACGAAGCCAACAAGGACGCCGAATGCTGCGCTTCGCCAGTGCTTAGGTCTCGCCCCGCACGCAGAGAATTCGTGAGTTCTTCAATTTCCATCATATAGATTTTTTACAAGCAAAGCTTTCCAAGCGTCTGCACAAGCCTAAAGCACACGACACATACAGCGTGCAGCTAAAAATTAACTTTTTTGCGACTTCCCATAGCACTCTTTTCCACTATGTCTCAAGACTCATGACTTTCCGAATCTGCCAACTCATTCTTTGCCTAGTTCTCGCTTCCAACTGGCTCACTGCCGCTCAAACGGTCCCTCAAACTAGCACTCACGACGAAAGCCCCGATCCAGCTAGCTTAAGCTACAGCGATGCCATTATTCTAGGCATTGTTGAGGGGATTACCGAATACCTCCCCATTTCATCCACAGGTCACCTGATCCTAACCAATGCAATACTAGGATTAGACTCAGACACCCCCATACGTAATAAAAATGGCGATTTCATCATGGTGCAAGACGATGAATCGATCGCTCCGCGCCCCTACACCATAGGAGAGGCCGCATACGCCTACGTAATCGTCATACAAGCGGGCGCCATCGCGGCAGTCGTCATACTATACTGGCAAACAATTCTGAAAATCCTATTAGGCTGTCTAGGCAAAGACCCACAAGGTCGTAAGCTCGCCCTAAACCTAATCTGTGCCTTCATACCTGCGGCTGTCATCGGACTGCTACTCAACGACTGGATTGAAGCCACACTCGGGGACAACGTTAGAGCCGTTGCCGGAGCACTCATCGTCGGCGCAATCGTTATGCTCATCGTCGAAAAATGGCGTCATCATGGCCAGAAAGGCGCCATCCAGTCCAACGACGGACCCGACATCCACCAGCTCACCATCCGCCAGTCAATCATGATCGGGCTCTTCCAATGCCTCGCCATGTGGCCCGGCACCAGTCGCTCGATGGCAACAATCGTAGGCGGCTACTTAGCTGGACTCTCCCCCAAGCATGCTGCAGAATTTAGCTTTCTATTAGGACTCATCACTCTCACGGCAGCCTCAGGCTACAAAGTAGTCAGTGACGGCGCCAACATGATCGCTGCGCTCGACACAGGTCCGGTATTGCTAGGATGCCTCGTTGCATTCATCTCTTCAGCTTTAGCCGTTAAATGGCTAGTCACCTACCTCAGTAAACACGGCCTCGCCCTCTTCGCCTGGTACCGAATCGCCCTCGCAGTCGCGGTCTTTTTAGTCTTAGGCAAATAAAACAACGCTACTCAATAAGCTTCAAAGCGGCATCTAGCGTATCACCCTATACAATCGATCCTGCGGCAGAGCGAACGCGAACGCGCATCACTCAAAATTCGATGTTGGGTATTAGTTCAGAAGGCAGATATCTGATCTGACAATGCCCTTGAGTGCGGACACCCGCCTTCTGATTACCTGTCCAAGCTTTCAACGTCCCCGATCCCAGCCGAGCAAGCATTCACCTTCATCGGGCATAAAAATACCCCGAATGGCTTCGGGGTATTTGTTACAACTCTGATAAAATGGAACTATGCTTTCGGTCCGAATTCGGACTCAGGCTCAACTGTGCCCGCCAATTCTTCCTCAAGCTCTTCTTCCTGGTGGATGTAATAATCCTGATAGGCCTTATCCGAGTAATTCGAATAATAGTAGCTCGAAAGCGAACTGGTAATGTTGTTCAAGATGGCTCCAAAGACAGGCGTATTTGACTCCCACAAACGGCGCACATTCACCACAGCAGTCTTCCGCTTCACAGTGTTGAATTTAATCACGTAAAGAATTCCATCCACCAAGGGCAATAGATTCAATGCGTCACTCACCGCAGCCAGTGGAGGCGAGTCCACCACAATTCGATCATAACGATCACGCAGGTCTGCAAACATTGCTTCAAACTTAGCACTATTCAGCACTTGAGTCGGATTCTTGGACTTACCCCCCGTAGGCAATACGTCCAAGTTAGGATAGACCTCCTTAATGATCACCTCATCCAAGGCGACCCCTTTCTCAATATGATCCAATAGACCGAAATCATTCTCCAATTGAAGCGAACGTGCCACATTCGGCAGACGCAAGTCAGCATCCAGCAGCAAAGTTTTTTCACCATGATTCGCAAACGTCAGTGACAAGTTCGAGCTCACGAACGACTTCCCTTCACTAGGAACCGTACTGGTGGTTAGGATAATCTTAGCATTCTTACTCTCCTCATTCAACTTGAGTGCAGAATGAATCGAGCGGAAAGTTTCAGTGACATGTCGGTCCACGTTGGAAGCCACCGCTTGCGCCTTGGTATTGCTATCCAATTTTTTAATACGTGGCACAATTCCCAACATTGGCAGGCCAATCGTGCCTTCGATATCAAATGCACTCTTCACACGATCATCCAAGAAGGCCACTGCAAAGATTAGTCCCACCCCAACAGCGATCCCGCCAAAAAAACCTGCAGCTAGATTCATCGTCACATTAGGTGACGAGGGATTGTCTTCAGACGGTGGAAAGGCCTCGTCAATAATACGCGCATTCGGATTCTTTAAATTAACCTGCGCTTTCTCAGTCGTCATACGCGAATTGAGCGCCTGAAAGAAATTCTGCTGCACTTCCAGGTCACGAAGCAAAGAATTATACTCCACACGTGTTTTGCTCAATTCAATCAGCTCACGCTCTTTTTCTGCAAGACGCTGGCTCGCCATTTCAAAGTTACTTCTGGCTTCTACATAGGATGCGTAGATTTTATCCACAGAGTTTTGAACGGCACCTACAAGTTCGGACTCCGCCTCTTGCATACTTTGCAGGAGCTGAATCATCGCAGGGTGCTTCTCACGATAGCGCTTGCTCAAAGAGGAAATACTAATTCGATTCCCCGAAATTTGCTCGAGTAGGCTAGACACCCGTGGCTGCTCCGAAATAAAGGATAATTCCCACAAATTTTTACCTTCACGACGGTAATTCTCAATCAGATTCCACTTGGTCTCCAATTGATCGTACACATTCTTGTTCGTCAGCTTAATTTCGTTCAAACGCGTTAACTGCGCCCCAGCAATATTTTCATCACTCTGAAGAGACACTGCATTGTTCTTCTCACGATACTCGGCCAACTTAAGCTCGAGTTCTTCAACACGCTCCTTCTGTTGGTCGGCACGCACGCGAAGATCCTCAACGGCCTTCATCGAACCATCGATATTCAATTTCAAATTATAATCGATAAACTCCTTGGCAAAAAGGTTGGCGACTTCAGCCGCCACAATTGGATCAGGATGCGAATAGGCGACATTAATCATCAAGCTCGCACGCTGTGGCATCACTTTGCGGTTACGTCCCAAAATTTCAAGAGGAGTCAAAGGACCACTCAAACTCAATGCATCCGTATAAGGCGCCATAAAGCGCTCACGCATTTCATCCTGCAAACGCTGCTCGACCCCCTTAATAATGGAAGAACTCTGAAACACGCTGAGCTGCGTGTTTAAATCCTCCGCACCATGGATTTGATTTTGCTCCATCTCCACCCCTGCTCCAAGCGCAGAGGCATCATCACGAAACATCTGCACCTGCGCCACAGCGGTGTATATCTTGGTTTTATTGAATGTATACAGAATCGAACCGGAAAAAATGATAAAAAACGCAACGATCAAATACCAGACACGCTCACGAAACATCAGAAAGTAATCCCGGAAAGAGCGCTGTGGCCCACCACTGCCCCCCTCACTGTAGCCGCCACCGTATCCACCACCGTAGCCGTAACCACCGCCATAGCCATAGCCACCGCCGTAACCATAGCCATAACCACCGGAGTTGGGGTCAGCGCCCCCTCTTACATAATCGTTCTTCATATTTATAATCTAAAGTGTTAGATAATTCGCTCTGGAACCCAGATAGTATCCCCTTCTTGAAGGATGATATCTTTGGCATTTGGATCCTGTATGATCCGAGTGAAATTCACTTCCATTTGGCGCGCACGACCATCTTCATCGATACGTTTAATTGTGATTGATTTAGGGTTTCCAATACGACTCACTCCACCGACCGCTGCAATGGCCTCCGTGAGAGTCAAATCACGGTCCGGAGGGATTGCGACCTGGCCAGGCCCATTCACAGAGCCTAAAATATGAACAATTTTAGGTGAAAACTCCACAACCAGAAGCGACACCTGTGGATCGACAAGATAGTCTCGATTGTACAAATCAGTAACCAGCGACTGAGCTTCCGCGACCGTCATTCCAGCAAGCTTAACTTTACCAATTAAAGCTAGAGCCACAGAACCATCCCCCTCGATCCGCACACTTTTATCTAGATCCGACTCCTGATATACAGACACAGAAATGACGTCCGAAGGCTTGAGCACATAGTTCTCACCAACCACTATGCCAACCCCTGACCTGCCGGCTGAGGAAGAGGCTCCGGAATCATATGACGAGCGATTCCCCCCCCCACCGTCCCCACCACTGGAGTCTTGTGCAGTCGCAAGTGCACTGATAAAGCAAAAACTAAGCGTGATGAATAAATATAACTGCTTCATAAAGTAAAAAATGCCTCTGCAAGAGGCATTTTGACCCATAAAAGGGAAAAGGGTTTCAATTTATTAGTAACGAAGGGTCGCAGTCAGATCCAATGTATGGTCTTCATAACTAGAGCCCACGCGATTAGAGCTATTCTCCGAGTAAGTATAGCCAGTGCTAAAGCTCCAATATTGATTGGGCGAATATGACAGACGCAGACCCGCATTGTATTGATCATCCTCTTGGTTTGAATCGGTATAATCCCGCAATGCATATCCTAGGCTAGCACTGGCCGCAAAATAACTATTAATGGAATAACTGCTGCTTAAATTAATCTTAGAGACCTCAGTCGCGCCTCCTTCTCCACCAACACCAAAATCACGCGACAAGCCCAAGGTTGTAGTTAACTTAGGAGTCATCGCCCAAACTAAGCTAGCATTCAATCCGAGCATGCCATCCTCATCCGCCCCCGCACGGTCCGTATCTTTGGTGCGATAGCCCACCTTAAACGAGCCCGTCAACTTCGGCAACAAATTACCACGTGCACCAAAATTATAAAAGAAGGACTCTTGAGTGTAATCGCCATTAGGATTCAACAGCGTGGCATCTACATCTGTAACAGAATACGTAGCGCCAAAACTCAGATCCACCTTAGGCGTCAGCTCATAAAACACATCCAACGGAACAGTTACTTTCTCACGATCCGCAAATCGCTCCGTATAAGTCGAGTATTCTTGGCTGGAGAAACTGAAGCCCGAACCAAAACTAAATTTAGGCGACAAGCGATATTCCCCATTCACATCTGCAGATGTGGTATCATACTCGATCAAATCATTCGCCACGTTATTCAGACCACTGCTGGACTTATTCTCATCAAAGGCAACGGATCCATTTAAATCCAGACGACTCCCTTGATAGGAGCCAACCGCCCGGATGTGAAACAGCTCCACATTCATCCGACTGATATCCTGATAGCGCAGGACATCATAGCGGGTGCTGATACTCAAATCAGTATTGGAGGCGCCACGCCCGACGTTCAGCTCAAAGCCTGGTGAAACCGTCCAGATCAAATCATCCACCTCACCAGTCTCATCGCGAAAAATATTGGAAGACCAACGCAAACTGGAAGAACCATTAAAGAAGATGTCTGCATTGTCCCCAATCGAAACGAGTGGCGACGCACTGACAGACGCTTGAATCAGCAGACCGGAAGAAATTAGCGTTAACAGGCAGAATTGTTTATTTTTCATATGCAGAAAAGTAAGTTTCGGTAGAGTATAAATCAAGAGAAGCAAAAAGAGTTGAAGAGAGAATCACATCTGAGTCAAAAACCCTAGGTACAAAAAAAAACAACTGCAATACGAAAGTCTGCTTTATTTGGGCTTGGCTCAAGTCACCAGAATACATTAGAAATCACCGAAAGACCTCCCCCCATAAAACATAAAATTTACACATGAGCAAAAAAGCCAGCACCCGCCACCCGATGACTCGCGAAAAACCGATCCTATTGGGATTTGTCGTGCAACGCAAAGGCCTCGACGGTCGCATGGAAATCTCCGTCCGCTGGGGACGCTTGTTCAGCACCTTGCTACTGTTAGCCATCGTCGGTTGGTTTGCGATGGCGGGCGCACTGTACTTCCACTTCAAATACAATAAAGAATTTGATGAAGTCTCTTATACGAAAATGCTCACACTGTTCCCTTTGGGGCTGGATGCACACCGCACCGAGATGGGCAACTACCACATCCAAAAAGGACTGGACGAAATTAAACAGGGCAATTACCGCGACGCGCTACGACTATTACGACTCGGGGTTGCAAGAGCGCCCGCCAACTTGGAAGGCCGGCGCGTTTTGGCAGAGTTCTATGAAATTGCACTCAAACGTCACGATATAGCCGCGGACCAACTACTCAAAGGCTTGGAACAGGGAGGCATTGATGACATTGACTACCTAAAGCAAACACTGCGCGTCTTACTCCGCTACCAAATGGATGAAGAAATCCAAAGCCTCGCAGATAAATACCTGCCGAAAGAGCCGGAACTCACCGATATCAATCGCACACTCGCCTTTGGAGCGGCCAACGCCAACTATCTGCGCGGCAATTACGACCGTGCCGACGACTATTTGAGCGAGTATAAATTACTGGAATCACTGGAAGGGGTTCTGCTTTCCTCCCAAATCAGTTGGGACCGAGGCAACCAAGAAGCCGCAATCGACAAGATGGAGGATTCGATTCAAAAGTTCCCAAATTCAGAGCCCTTGCTGATGCAGCTCAGTCGCTACAACCGCGAACTGGGCAAGATTGACGAAGCGCGCCGTTATGCCATCCTGCGCAATGTCAGCGATCCATTGAGCGCCGCTCCACGTCTCGAATTGCTCTACATCTACAACAAGTCCGACGACAGCGAGCGCGAGCAACGCGAAACCCAACGTATGCTACAGCAATTCAGTGATGACGAATCGGCTCTCCAAGCACTTGCCAACTTCGCAGCGGACACAGGCAACGTGGACCTAGCTCGCCGCACTTACGAGGAAGCTCTGGAAAACGAATTTAATATCGATGCCTTCGCCCTACTTCTCATTGAAGCTCACTTGGTCGACA
Source organism: Coraliomargarita algicola (assembly GCF_033878955.1). Taxonomy (NCBI): domain Bacteria; kingdom Pseudomonadati; phylum Verrucomicrobiota; class Opitutia; order Puniceicoccales; family Coraliomargaritaceae; genus Coraliomargarita; species Coraliomargarita algicola. The sequence goes on along the minus strand of NZ_CP138858.1, from coordinate 3,989,720 downwards.
AAGACTACGACGGCGCGCTGGAGTTCTCCGAAGAACTACTCAAAGAACGGCCAGACTGGCTCACATCACGCTGGGCCATCTTCAACAGCTTACGCGCAGTGGCTTCCTACGGCATCAATCGCCCCGACTTGGGCGAGATCTACCTACAAGACTTCATCGATGAGTCCAACAACCAACCGCAAACCTACCTAGCAGTGGCTCGCCGATTTACAAAAATCGACCGCCATCAACAAGCACGGAAGATCCTGATGGTTGCCTACCAAAAGACTCCCACCAATCAAAAAATACTCTCAGAACTCATCCGCACGGAACTCACCTTGGGAAATACTGAAAACTTGAATCGCTTACTTTCGAGACTCTTAGAAATGCGTCGTCCACAAATGGAACTCTTAGTTGAAGCCTACCACAAGCTCGGCAGTGATCGTTTCATTTTCACCCCCGATCGCCAAAGTCTGCTGCTCCAACTCAGCGCCATCCTACGCGAAAACTCACAATCGCTACAGGAGCTCAGCAGCTAAGAGCGATTTCCCGGCCAATTCGTAACTAAAAAGCCGAATCGAGGCCAGACGCAGCCACGATCGGGCGGCAAAGCCAACCCGACTACCTGCCACTCAAAGATTCGATGTTCAATGTTGGGTGTTCAACGTTCAACGCCCCCATCCTCAGCTCTCAGATTTCAGCTCTCTTCAAGCAAATCGCCTCCCCGGTTCAAAGAACCGAGGCGACTAAATAACGTATCCACTACGGATTCAACTCAACGGACGCCTGTAGCGATACGGTGGCGGCAATCACGCGGCGATCATCGACCTCATCCACAGTGATCTCCAAGCCGTAACAGCTCAGACTCTCTCCGCGCTCGGGAATATGCCCCAACTCTCCGGTAATCAAACCGCCAAAGGTGGACACTTCTTCGTTGTCGATTTCGATCTCTAGCTCCTCTTCGATGTCATGAATCGGCGTCAGACCGGAAATTCGAAAACGCTTCCCATCACCAATCGCCACAATCTGCTCTTCTTCACTGTCAAACTCATCCTGAATTTCACCCACGAGTTCTTCTAAAATGCTTTCCAAGGTGATCACCCCGACGATCCCACCAAATTCATCCACCGCCAACGCCATGTGAAATTTGGCGCGCAACATTCGCTCAAGCGCCTCTTCCAAAGGAGTTTCCAGCGGAAAGACAGCCAAGTTACGTTTCAACTTCATCAAATCGATCTCTGACACAGGCTCGCGCCAGCGAAATATATCCTTAATGTGAATGAGCCCGAGGCACTCATCCAAATCCCCACGACAGAGCGGAAAACGTGTGTGCCCGGCCGCTTTCATGGTCTCCAGATTCGCCTTAATTCCCAGGTCTAAATCACAAATCACCACCTGACTACGTGGCAACAGGATGTCCTGCACCACCAGCTCTTGCATCTGCAAGGTACGATTCACGATCTTGCGAACCACTCCGGACAGTTGACTGCTATCCTCCCCCATCGCGCGGATTTGCACATCCACATCCAATGGGTTCAACTCGTCTTCCACGTCCACCCCGATACGACGATAAAGCGACTTCTTCAACATCCGGAAAAACAGCATGACCGGAAAAGTCAAAAACTGAAATCCGAGTAATACGCGGTATGAGCGACGGATCGCCTTTGAGGGATCGCGCATCGCAAGCCCGCGTGGAAAAATCTCGGCAAAGAAGAAGTGCACCGACACGGCCAAGGTAAAAGAGACCAGAACTACAATCCAACGCGCGGGCGCGACCTCCATCTGGAAGAGCCCGAAAAAATCGCTAACTAATGGCATCAACAGCAGTCCAACCGCCACCGTACACAGCGTCTTACTAAAGCGCACCACCCGCCCCGTTTGATCGCTATTGTCGATCATACGAGCCAGCCCGGGCAATTGCATGAGCGCCTCTAACTGCTCTTCACTGGGCTTGCGATAGCGAAACTTCACTAGGCTAATTTCGCACATGACCAAAAAGGCATGCAGCACGAGCATCAGCCCCACCGAAGCCACAGAAATTCCAAAACGAATCCAAGCGTCACTCATCGCGAATCCGGAACTCCCTGGGATTGTGCCAACTCACGGGCCGCCGCCAAAAGCCGCTGGTTCTCCGCTTCGGTGCCGATCGTAATCCGAACAAATGCCGGCATGCCATAAGGAGCAAGAGGCCGCACAATCAAGCCACGCTGCTGGAGTGCCTGAAAAAACGCTCCACCATCGCCCACATTGGCCAACACAAAGTTCGCTTGTCCGCCGACGGTCGCATTGCCGAGCGCCTCCAGCCCCGCAACCAGTTGTGCCCGCCCCGCCTCATTAGCAGTCCGGCACTTATTCACAAACTCATGATCCGTGAGGGCCGCGCTTGCGGCCACCTGCGCGATCGCATTTACATTAAATGGCTGCCGCACCCGCTGCAGCAATTGAATCAATTCGGGCGCACCATAGCCGTAGCCCACTCGCAACCCGCCCAATCCGTAGATTTTAGAAAAGGTGCGCATGCAAAAGACCTTACATCCCGCCGCCATCTGTGCCCGCAGATCCGGTGCACGCTCCAAATACTCCGCATAAGCTTCGTCGAGACAAAGAATTACATGCGCGGGCAAGGATTCAGTCAACTCGATCAAATCAGCCTCCGTATTCGCCACGCCCGTCGGATTATTAGGACTGGCCACGAAGACTAAGCGCGTCTGATCGGTGACCGCCGCCCGCATAGCAGACAAATCATGCCCAAAATCCTGCATCGGCACCTCCACCGGAGTCGCACCAAACAGTTTGGTGATCAATTTGTAGACGATAAAGGCCTGATCCCCCATCACGACTTCCACACCGGGGCGCAAGAAGGCATGTCCCAATAACTCGATGATTTCATTCGAGCCATTTCCAATGATTAGGGCATCTTCGCCGATGCCACGCGCCTGAGCGATCGCCGCACGCAGCTGACAGCAATTGCCATCCGGATACAGATGGGCGGTCCGAAGAGCCGTCTGCGCCGCTGCCATAGCTTTGGGCGAGGGTCCAAACGGATTCTCATTAGAGGCGAGTTTAGCGATCAGGGCAGGATCGAGTCCAAACTCCTGAGCAACATACTCAATAGGTTTTCCGGGTTGGTAGACCGGTTGTTCATGCACACCAGCATTCGCGAGTTCAGCGTATTTCATTGATTATCGCTTTGAACTTGCCTCTCCCGAAAGCGATTGCAACAAAAACACGCTCTAAGAAACCATGAAGATTCTACTCACTGGCGCCTCCGGACTGCTAGGCCATGCATATGCACAGGCCGCCGTCCGCCGCGGTCACTCCGTCACCGCACTCTATAACCAGCACCCACCCCTCGCGTCGGGCCTCGAACGTTCGATCCAACTCGACGCCTCCCAGCCCGAAGCGCTCACTGCCTTGTGCCTCGAACACTGGCCCGATGTGATCGTTAATTGCGCGGCCATTTCCAACCCAGCATCCGTCGACGCAGTTCCGCGCCTCGCCGAACAGGTCAATGTCGCCCTGCCACGCTTACTGGCGCAAGTCTCCACCCATCTCGGCGCCCGCCTACTCCATGTCTCCACCGATATGGTCTTTGACGGGCTCGCCGAAGAGCCCTACCGCTCCACAGATATGCCGGGCCCCACGAATCTCTACGGCCAAACCAAGCTGATGGCGGAACGGGAAGTTCTGGAGCACAACCCTGAGGACCCCGTCGTTTTGCGCATCCCCATCCTCATGGGCAACAGTCCACGCGGCCAACGCAGCGTGCACGAAAAACTCATCGCCGCCATCCAAGCCGGCGAGCGCCCGAAACTCTACTGCGACGAAATGCGCCAGCCTTGCTCCGCCTCCAACGTGGCGGAAGTCTTACTCGAACTCAGCGAACGCCGCGATCTCCACGGGCTCTTTCATTGGGCTGGCAGCGAAACCCTCAGTCGCTTTGAAATGGGCCAACGCATTCTCAAACACTTCGGCCTCCCACTCGACGCCGTGGAATCTGCTTGTCGAGAGGACGAATCACGCCCCGCCAATTTGACCCTCAATTTGCACCCCATCGTCTCCAAACTAAAAACAAAGCCCGTCGATTTCGAAGCACAACTCGAAGAGCTCACGCGCGTCGAGCCGCTCAACGCCTAAGCCCGAGACCTGTCCATGCTCATCGCACTGCCCAACGCCTTCGGCGACGCCAGCACCAACATGGCGATCGACGCCGCGCTGCTAGAAAGCATTCCCAACGGACTCGCGGCCTTGCGCCACTACGCCTGGCTGGAACCTGCTGCCAGCTTTGGCTATTCACAACGCTACACTGAAGTCGTGCAAGCCACAGCTCCCAACATTCAACTGGTGCGGCGATTGACAGGTGGCGGCATCGTGGATCACCGCAACGATTGGACCTACGCGCTCATCATTCAACGCGCACTCCCCTGCGCCGCCATCGCCGCCAGTGAGCTCTACCTAAAAGTCCACCACGCGATCCAACTTGCTCTCAAGGAAATGGACATCGAGAGCCGCCTCGCCCCCTGTCCCCGAAACTGCAAGTCCACAGATCCTGTCTCTCAATGCTTTGTCACACCTGCCGCCAATGATGTACTCCGCCCCGACGGACAAAAAATCGCTGGTGCCGCCATGAAGCGCACGCGGCAGGGACTCCTCATCCAAGGCTCCCTTGATCGCAGCACACTCCCCGACGCGTTCAACTTCGCCCACTTTCAAACACGGCTCCAAACACAATTAGCACAGACGCTCCAACTCCCGCTCGGCGAGCTGGAAGACATCCGCCCGCTCTTCAACAGCGAACGCATCGAGCGTGAAAAACAACGTTTTGCCGACAGGGCATGGAACCAAAAAAGATAATATTTATGAATACAGATACCCTACACACCGGACTTCCCCTCACCTTCCCCCTATGGGAACACAACACACCGCTCGCCGGCGAAGCACTTCCGGGCTTGCCGCGACTCACCATGTATTTGCCCAGTCCCGAACTTCGCAGTGGCCAGGCAATGATCATTTGCCCCGGCGGTGGCTACGGCGGCCTATCCGTGCCCAAAGAAGGGCACCGGATCGCACGCTTCCTCAGCTCACACGGACACGCAGCGGCCGTATTGGAAAATCGCTACGCGCCCTATCGTCATCCAGCCCCATTGATCGATGCGCAACGCGCCATCCGCACACTCCGACACCATGCAGCCGAATGGTTCATTGCACCCGACCAAATCGGCATTATGGGCTTCTCCGCGGGCGGACACCTGGCCGGCACTGCCGCCACACAGGCACAAGTAGAAGCTGGCATCGTCGGTGATGCCATCGACCAACAACACAGTCGCCCCAACTTTGCGGCGCTGATCTACCCCGTTATCAGCCTCAACGCAGACTGCGCCCACTTAGGCTCACGCAACAATTTACTAGGCGCAGAAGCAGAGCCGCAACTCATTCAGCAGCTCAGCCTAGAAAATGCGGTCAGCGATCAAACGCCCCCCACACTCCTGGTCCATACCAACGAAGATGGCGGCGTGCCCCCCGAAAACAGCATCTTATTTTACCAGGCACTCCGTGCCAACAACATCCCCGCCGAGTTACACATTTACGAAAAAGAAGGCCACGGCATCGGCCTAGCCAAGAATCACCCATGGGGCAAAGCCATGTTACAGTGGATGCAAAACCGACTGTAAGGACCGCAGATAAATTCAGAGGACAGACGCCAGCCACTATTTTAATCAGTTACATATATAAATCACGGCCAGCACCATTTTAACGAGACAACAAGTGCCATAACTCATTGATATTCATATCTGACCTCTGTCCTCTGCCTTCTGACCTCTGTCTGCTGGCCAGAGCACGGTGTCTGTAAACTGTTGCAGCAACTGCTCGCGGTTGAATTTCTGAGCCACCACAGCACGTGCGCGCGCTCCCATCTCGCTGCGTGCCTCACTCGACAGGTCGGCCGCAGCCTGGAGTGCTTGCACTGCGCCCGCAACATCACCATGCGCTACTGACCAACCCACACAATCCTCACTTAAAATATCATTCAAATAACTTTCCTGCGGACCTAAAGTCAGCACTGGCCGCGCCATCGCTAAGGCCCCATAAACCTTACATGGATGCACGATCCCGCCCATGTGATCCCCCAGTGAAACCAAGTGCAGGTCTGCAGCCGAGAGAGAATATCGAATCACTTCCAAAGGTTGATACGGCAGGGAAACCACCGCCGGTCGGGCGCGTCCGGCTTCTAAATGTCCCCATCGCTCAATACGCTCATCCACTTCGGCTTTCCCTTTTCCGCCACCGATAAAAACGAAGACAAAACGAGGATCTTCCGCCAACTGCTCCGCCGCATCCAGAATCGTGCCCAGCGGATGCACCCAACTGTGATTCCCACTAAACATCACTACAAATCGATCCGCCCAGCCATGCTCTTTACGAAATGGATTCTCCGCATGCGCCACCGCTTCAGCATGCTGCCCCATCGGCCACGGCGGGATCACTGTAATGCGGGAACGTTCGACGGCTAAAGCACGTCGCTCCCTTTCCAACTTCACTCGCAAGCGCGCCGCCATAAAACGATCCAGAGCGATCACCGAACTCGCTCGTTTCAAAATACGGCGATTCAACCAATCCATCGCCTTAACCAGTGGATGCTTGGGCTGAAAAACCTCCAAGGCCACCGCTTGATCGGGATTCAAATCCATCACCCAATAGTGAACTTTGACCGATGGGCGCAGCCAGCCAATCAAAACCGCCACAATGCCACACATCGGAGGGGAAGTCGAAACCAGCAGATCCGTCAAGCCACGCTGAAAAAGCCCACGCACAATGCACTGTAACAAAAACGACAACTGTCCGAAAATCCGAACCGGCATGCTGGCCTTACCAAAAGACGACGCCGGCAAACGCCGCACCGCGACTCCCGAACGATTCTCAAAAGCTTCAAACTTCTGTTCGGGATCATCATAACCACGATTCGCTGTCAGAATGGTCACCTCGTGACCTGCCGCACGCAAGGCTTGGGCCGCCTCATCAAAATACTGCCCCACCGCCGCAGGGTCCGGCGGAAAGACTTGAGAAATAATTAAAAACTTTTTTGGCATCGTTCGGGCACGCAGTGGGAAGTGGGAAGTGGGAAGTGGGAAGTGCTAAAATGCGAGCCACTGAAGTCAACCACGCTTCATGCTTTTACAGGAAAAATGAAATGGCAACGCAGGTAGCACTCAGTTCTGGTAGCTGGCATCTGAATCGCTCCGCTCTCGACAAGCTGGAAGCTCGTCACTACGAATTTTAACGTGGCTATCCATCGAGCACTCTCATCCAAAGACACGATTGGCTTCGAACAGATTTCGGAGCTTACCCCGGCACCGATGCGCATCTGGATCGTCAACCCATTCGATCAACTTCCCAATGAAACGGATGTGCCGCTTCGCTACTGGGCGCTCTGTCGCACCTTTGCCACACTAGGTCATCAGGTCATTTGGTGGTCCTCCGACTTTTCGCACCTCACGAAATCCAAACGTAAGCCCTGCCCCGATACCGACGGCTTCTCGATCCGCCTAATTGACACACCTCCCTACACTAAAAACATTAGCTTCGCCCGCTTAAAAAACCACCGACAATTCGCTCAAGGTTTTTTCCACGAAGCCATGAGCGCCCTAAAGTCCGGACAACTCTTGCCTCCGGACCGCATCGTGGTCTCACTGCCCCCACTCGGCGTGGCCGAGCAAGCCTTCCGGATCAGGGACTGGCTCAATCGTAGCGTGCAGCTTCAGCAACCGAATCAAGACTCCAAGCACTCAGTCTCGCAAAACGAAGCCCCCTCCTCCCACTCCCCACTCCCCACTCTAAACTCAGCGGCAAAGCCGCTGCACACTCTCCACTCCAGTATGATTTCGCCCTGCGAAGTCATACTGGACATTATGGACGCCTGGCCGGAAACATTTTACCAAGCTCTGCCCAAATCATTGCGCAAAGCACTAGGCCCGCGGCTACTCGCTCCTATGCATCGCAGCGCACGACGCGCCTATCAAGGCGCCGACAAAATTAGTGCGGTCGGCCAAAGCTACCTAGATCTCGCAGAGACATATCTACATTCGCCATCCGCCATCCGCCATCCGCCATTACAGGCGACTTGTGCGGGCGTCGCGGGGCAGAGCCCCAAGCCGATGCATCTGTGCTACCACGGCACCGACTTGGAGCGCTTTCAACGCTCTAAATGCATGGAACAAAACAGGAGCGATGCGCTTCAGCCATCGAATACAACGGCGGAGACAAAAGAAACGACGGCTACGACGAAAAAAACGACGGCTAAAGCGCATCGCTCCGTAGGACCACAGACAACGCCGATTCAACTCGACGACCACGGTAGCGACGCGGAGCGCGCAGTAGAAAGTGCAGAGCGGAAAACGGAGGACGGGGAGCTAGGCGCAGAGAACAGAAGTCAGCAATCAAAAGTCAGCTTATCCACCGAGAAGGAAGCGCAGCACGTGCGCCAACACGCCCGACGTAGCCTAGGCAAAGGAGGCAGCGAAGCCACAATCCACAGCGTCGAAGACAGATCCCAGACTCCCCACGTCCCACTCCCCACCCCAAACTCAGCGGCGAAGCCGCTGCAGGCGATTTACCTCGGCGCAATGGGCACAGGCTACGACCTGGAAACCATCATTCTAGTTGCAGCCAAATGGAAAGCCGAAGGGCGTTTTCCCGTCCAAATTCATCTCGTCGGTGATGGCCCACAACTCGAAAAACTAAAAACACTCGCGCAAGCAAACGCCCTCACCACTCCAACACCCCCTCAAAGCTACGCCCCAAAACCACAGTCCCCCCAAACTTCAAACTTCAAACTTCCGCGCGTCGTCTTTCATGGTTATTTACAAAAAGACGCGATTGCTGAGCGCTTCGCAGCGGCCGACTTAGCTTTGGTGGCGAACCGACCACAGAGCCTAGTCGCCTGTCCTTATAAGGCTGGCGAGTACGCGGCGGCAGCGTTACCTATGATTTCGTGCCTAGCTGGAGAGCTCGGACAACTGCTCACTGAATGGGACGCAGGCTCGGAATACAAAGAAGGCGACGTGGATTCACTCCACGCCGCCTTCGAAAATTATTTAAGCGATTCTAACAGACTCGCAAGCCAAAGCCTACATGCCCGCCAAATGGCTGAAGCACACTTTGATCGCTCTGCTAGCTACCCAAGGCTAGTCGAATTTATGACAGACCCCACAAGGCTAGTCGAATTTATAACAGACCCCACAAGGCTCAGTTAGCCAGCCGCAACTAAAGCTGCTGCGCAAAATAATCAATTGTAGCCTTCAAGCCTGCATCTAACTGAACCTGAGGCTCCCAATCCAGCACTTCACGCGCTTGACGGATATCCGGCTGTCGTTGCTTCGGATCATCCTGCGGCATTGGGCGGTAGACAATCTTTGACTGGCTGCCGGTCAGCTCAATCACACGCTGGGCCAACTGAAGAATAGTGAATTCATTCGGATTCCCAATATTCATTGGCCCGACGACCTGCTCCTGATTCATCAAACGCACGAAGCCCTCAATCAAATCATCTACATAGCAAAAGGAGCGAGTCTGCTGTCCTTCGCCATAGACGGTGATGTCTTGGCCCTGCAAAGCTTGCACAATAAAGTTTGAAACCACTCGGCCATCATCCGCCAACATCCGCGGCCCGTAAGTATTAAAAATACGCACAACCCGAATGTCGACCTGGTGCTCACGGTGATAATCGAAGAACAAGGTTTCCGCACAGCGCTTGCCTTCATCATAGCAAGAGCGAATCCCAATCGTATTGACATGGCCCCAGTAGCTCTCTGGCTGAGGATGCACATCGGGATCGCCATAAACTTCAGAAGTTGAAGCCTGAAAAACCCGCGCATTCACACGCTTAGCCAAACCGAGACAATTGATAGCCCCCATCACCGATGTCTTAGTGGTCTTGATCGGATTATATTGATAATGTACAGGAGAGGCCGGGCAGGCCAAATTATAAATCTGATCCACTTCTACCTTAAACGGATCGATCACATCGTGCCGCATCAATTCAAAATTAGAATTCGGCAGTAGATGCGCCACATTTGACTTTCGTCCAGTAAAGAAGTTATCCAAGCAGATCACTTCATTCCCTTCATTTAGAAGACGTTCACATAGGTGTGAACCTAAAAAACCAGCACCGCCGGTGATTAATATACGCATAATTTTAACTTTCTAGTTCCCGCCAAACGAAGCGCTTCGTTGAATAATTCGATAATAAATAGTCACGCCAGGATCTACCCCTGCCCAATGCCCGACGCTTCAAAACCAATTCGATTGAGAGCTTCCAAATCAAGTAAATTACGACCATCAAACAAAAACGCAGGCATTTGCATTTGATCGTATATCCGCTGATAATCCAATGTCTTAAACTCATCCCATTCAGTCAGGATCAACACTGCGTGCGCTCCTTCAGTTGCTGTGTACGCATCTTCACAAACGGACACATGGGGATTCTCAACCGAAACATTCAAGTCTTGCCGGATTTGCACCTCAGTCACCTTCGGGTCATAAATTGCAAGATTCGCATGCTCTTTAATCAAGTCCTCACAAATATAGATTGCGGCCGATTCCCGTGTATCATTGGTATCCTTCTTAAAAGCAAATCCCAAGACTGCAATTCGCTTATCCGAAACGGTATTGAACAGAGTTGAAATCACACGCCGGGCGAAACGATGCTTTTGATAGTCATTCATCGTAATGACACCTTCCCAGTAATTCGCAACTTCCGGCAGGCCAAAATGCTGACAAAGATAAACCAAATTCAGAATATCTTTCTGAAAGCAAGACCCACCAAAACCAACCGATGATTTAAGAAACTTTGGTCCGATGCGACTATCCGTGCCAATCGCGGTGGCCACTTCGTCCACATTCGCTTCAGTGGCTTCACACAAGGCGGAAATCGCATTGATCGAGGAAATACGCTGCGCGAGAAAAGCATTCGCCGTCAACTTCGACAACTCAGAAGACCATAGATTTGTAGTTATAATCTGCTCACGCGGCACCCAATTGGCATAGACGTCGACTAACTTCTGAATAGCGAGCAAGCCATCGGGGCTTTGCTCGCCTCCGATTAATACGCGGTCGGGGTTCTGGAGATCGGCAATTGCGGTGCCTTCCGCCAAGAACTCAGGATTGGACAAAATTTGAAATTTTCGCCCCTTTGAATTGGCTTGCAAGATACGTTTAACAGACTCCGCAGTGCGCACCGGCAAAGTAGATTTTTCAACCACAATTTTGTCGCCTTGAGAAACTTCCGCAATTTTGCGTGCACACTTTTCGATAAAACGCAAATCTGCGGCACGCCCCGCGCCGACACCGTAAGTTTTGGTGGGCGTATTAACACTTATAAAAATCATCTCCGCTTCATGAATCGCAGTGTCCACGTCCGTGGAGAAAAATAAATTTTTTCCACGAGCCTCCCGAACCACCGCATCCAACCCGGGTTCATAGATCGGTAAAGTATCCGAATTCCACGCATCAATGCGCGACTGATTCAAATCAACCACAGTCACAGTATGATCCGCACATTTGTGCGCAATCATCGCCATCGTAGGACCACCAACGTAGCCCGCTCCAATACAACAAATTTTCATATATTATTTTTATTCAGTTAGGACAAAATGTGAATGGCCGCATGAGCCGAACTCAAAGAACAATCAGTCTAAAAGCGTGCACGTGAACGGATAAGCCTTGCCGGATTACCGCCCACAATTTGCCACTCCGTCACATCCTTCGTCACGACAGCCGCCGCACCGGCAACCGCTCCCTCAGCCAGTGTCACGCCGGGTGTGACAAAGGCGCGTGCACACACCCACGCTTTCGGGCCGATGTGGATCGGCTTGGGAATCAACTCAAATCCGGCACTATCGCAATTATGCGTTGCCCCACATAAACAGGCATCCTGACTGACAACTGCCCCCATTCCAATACTGATGGGGGCCACACTATAACAATCCACACGGTCTCCCAAAATCGCACGTTCGCCGATTTCAAGATTCCAAGGTGCCCAAATACGAGCGGAGGGATAGATCTTCGCACTGGACGCCACGCGAGCTCCAAAACGATTCAGCAACCAACAACGCCAGCCATGCAGCACGCGCGGACTCGGACGAAACAAAAAGACATAGACAATGCCCCAGAGTAAGCGCCCGAGCTTATTCTTAAATGTGAGCTCGGATTGATAGGTTGGCGTATTCAACTCTTGAGATTTCATATTTAAGTCTCAGCTTTTCATCACAATTCTGAATCAGTCCAATGGCACGCTGACTGCCTTGTAGAATTCGCTACCGGACGAAATCGGCACACGATATGGCGAGACGGGTGGAACTACGCTCCAAACCACCTCATTCACTAAGTCTAGGAATCCAGAATCAACATTTGCAGTCATTCCAGTCTGTATCGGTAATTGCTGAGGCTGCATCTGCATAAGAATGCTAAACATAGTCGCATGGGTGACATAGCGACCGGTAGGTATACTCATATGAGGTAAATCCCGATAGAACGAATAAGTGGAGTCTAGCCCATCGACCGAAATTTGACCTAACTTCAAATCAAGCGCCTGATAGACCGCCCCCGAAGGAACCAAACGCATATCACGCCCCGGAAAAGCCGCACATACGGCATTATACCACCAATCCTCAAAACCTTTGCTGATGAGTGAGGGCTCCTCATGCAGTGCAAAGAGCCAATAAAGACAGACTGCATAAAATTACAGATCGATAAGTCATGATTAGAATCTCCAGTAAAATTTCTTGTTCCTGATGATACCCTCACCTCTCAGCCCTCAGCCCTCACCTCTCAGCCCTCAGCCCTCACCTCTCAGCCCTCAGCCCTCACCTCTCAGCCCTCAAATATCCGCTGATAACTATCTATAGGTTGATTCAAAGCCAGCGCGGAAGCAAATTGAGCGGCATTTAATTTCATTTTATGAATCTCCTCCGAACTAATTTGTATGCAATGCTCTAAGACATTCCTCCAGCGCTGCGTATCGGATAACGCGATATCCCAGCCGATGCCCTTCGATTCCAGATCCCGCCATGGAGTTTGATCACTGATAATGACTGGGAGCCCCGCAGCCCAAGCCTCAACAAAGACATGGCCAAAGTTCTCATGTTGCGTGGGCAAAGCAAAAAAATCGTAGCTGGGCAGCAATGCTTGTAGCTCGGCAGGCGACTTTCCACCCAAAAAGCGGACCACCTGATCGGTGGCTAATTGACCTGCCAAGTCATTGAGTTCCTCCGTATAGACAGGATCCTCTTCAGGCCCAATAATATCCAAGCTAAACGGCCCCCGCACCGCCTGCAGGCAACGCAGCAAATAATCAAAATTCTTCTTACGTGATAAGCGCGAGAACGAGACGAAGCGAATCGGTCCAGCAGCCCTCTCTGCCGGCAGCAGTTCAACTGCATTTGCCACTCGACGCTCCAATAAATTCGAAGCAAGATACACCGTTTCGTCTGGTCCAATCACCTGTCGGACTTCGGTAACTTCACTGTCGGCCGTCGCATGCCAGACCAAATTCTTTAAAGAGCCGCGCATCAGCAAAAGTCCCAATTTCTTTTTCCAGGGCTTAATCGCCAAGGCCCCAGCGCCCAGTGCCCCGCGCGGGGCGATCACATAGCGCGCACTCGGTAAGCGAGACTTTAGAAGACCACGCGTCATCCCTTCCCACAGGCCATTGAGGTAGACGACATCGGGCTGAATACTGGCCAATTCAATACCTGCGCGCTGCGCAGTATGCTGCTCCGGGCTGGCATAAAAGACCCGCACGTTTTCACGCTGCAGCCACTGATTCGCAGGAATCTCCGGATAGCCTCGGGAATCGCCCAAATCACGATCCTTAGTAAAAATATAGATTTCGTAAGTCGCCCCCAGCCAATCCACCAAATTCGCTAAAGACCGCACAGGTCCCCCAAAGCGAAAGCCAGGTAAATACGCGTCGTTGGTAATAAAAAGTTTTAAGCGCATCAGAGCTAAAAAATAAGACTAAATAAAGTAATGTTCAAAGACCAAGAGGACGAACGTAGAACAAAAAGTAAAGTATCCCTCAGCCCTCAGCCCTCAGCCCTCAGCCCTCAGCCCTCAGCCCTCAGCCCTCAGCTCTCAGCCCTCAGCCCTCTACCCTCGCTCCACAACTCGATCACCCAGCGCAATCGCAGCACCTAAAATCGACCAGCAATACAGCCCCATACCTCCGAGGGCAAAAAACATCATCTCCCCGAGATTGAGCAATAAGAAACATGCCATCACCCCAATTGCCACAACATTGCGCTTACTCAAATAATTTTTGAAAAACAAAATCAAAAATACAACAAAACAAAAAGTACCAAATATTCCAGTTTCCTCTAATATAGCAGTTGGCAAAAAACCTTTTTCCGTTGGCGCAGTGAACAGAGTCGCGGTTGCAGCCCATAAAGGGTCCAATTCAGTCCCAAAACCTATTCCAGTCAATGGACTTTGATGAAAACCATACAATGATTGTTCAATCAGTGGCATCCGTGATTCAAACATCTGACTAAAACTAAAACTGCTCCCTCCGCCTTCGCGAATAGCTTTCAAAGCAAATTCACTGAATTTTGAACTCAAAGCGCCACCTGTAAACACTTCCAGCAAAAAGAGACCTACAGTTCCTCCAAAAATCATCAAGATCAGCTGAGGAATTGAAATATTCAAGCGTATACGCTTACGCCCTTGGCTAAGCAGAATGGTAATTCCAAGAATTAAACAAATTGCTAGGGCCACAGCAAAAATTCCGGTTCGAGCAGCACTCAAATAACAAAGCACCAATAAGACGGGTGCAGCTAAAGCCATCAACCAACGCAACCGGTAAGGTGTATATAAGAATACACAAATAGCATAAATCGAAGAAATTGCAGATAAGGGCCCCTGAGTCTGCGGGTGATTTGTCATTCCTGCTAGACCTAGTGACCCACCTGCTTCAGTTAATCGCCCTCGAAATGTGTACCCCACCCCCAAAGCGTACGCCAATAAATTACCAGCAATATAAAACAAGACCATCGAACAGAACCAAACAGTTAAGTCAGACCCCGAAGTACGACCGAGGTCGGTGCCCACCATGATCGCATAAACGCCATAAACAAAGACTCCCAGCTTCAGAAAGCTAACCATAAAGAAGTATTGATTAATAAAAGCACACAGTAACGAGACACCTCCAAAAAGTAAAAGTGCAATGAGGTGCCCTTGGAAAAATACTTTCGGTGAACGACGATATGCATCCCAGAAAATACGTAATCCTGCCACCGCCACCAGAGGAAAACGCAGATAAGTATGCACAAAATTAATCGAAACCAGGTAGGAATTAGCGACAATAAATAAGGCTCCCAACGACAGCGCTTTGATGGCACCTTCAGTGCTTCGCGACGCCATGACAAAGAGGCAAAGATAGCCCAGCAACGACCCCGGCGGGCCCAATTTATTCAGGAAAAAAACCACCGCAATGAACAGGCCATTTCGAAAAATATTCTTCAGCGTAAACGCACTGCGCTGCTGCGCCTTACTCGTCGGGCGATTCATCGGTTGCCAAGCTGCGGGAGGACTGTGATGATGTGATCGGGGCTGCATAAAGATGCTTAGAGAGGTGAGACTAGAGAGCTGAGGGCGGAAGGGTGAGAGCTGAGGGCGGAAGGGTGAGAGCTGAGGGCGGAAGGGTGAGAGCTGAGGGCGGAAGGGTGAGAGCTGAGGGCGGAAGGGGAGGCTATTTTTCTTCTGCTCGTCGTTTTTTTGTGTTTTTGGACATGGTGATGAAAATACTAATGAGCTCGTCGGCTTCGTGCCATAAAGGCTGAGTCAAGTCAGTAGAGATTCCGCAATCTTCGTTTAAGAGTTCAAGCCAATACTGAGTTTCATCAGCTTCTTGGACACATAATTCTATCTTTGCGATAAACTCAGCATCACTGCGAGCACGACTGGCTTCGCGATAATTGGCACCCACCGAAGTCCCAGATCGAATCATCTGCTTGCCCAATATTGAAATTTCTTCACGTCGACGATCCAGCTTCACAAATAATCGCACAACCTGCCCAGCAAACCGCTTTGTTCGTATTCGTAATGCCTGCTTACGCTCACTTTCATTCATAGATAAAAGTAATCTCACCCCTCAAGTCTCAGCCCTCAGCCCCCTCAAGTCTCAGCCCTCAGCCCTCAGCCCCCTCAGCCCTTCAATTAGCGTCCGTGCCCAGCGCTCTGGAGTATATTGTTTGGAAAGCTCAAAACTATTGCGCCCCAGCTCCGCGAGCTGTTCGTCAGATTGCTGATGCATCCACAGCAGGCACTCAGCTAGATGCGCGGCATCGCCAGCCGCAAAGCTCCGACCATTCCAGCGATCACGCAGCAAATGAACGCCAGCACCACAGATATCAGAAACAATCACTGGCAGCCCCGTCGCAGCTGCCTCCTGCACCACAACGCCCCAGGGCTCGAAGCGGCTCGGTAAAATAAACGCAGATGCTTCAGCCAGCAACGAGGGCAAATCGTCTGGCTGAATAAAGCCCCGATCCTCGGCACCCGCATCAATTAACTGCTCCCGACACTCCCCTTTGCCCGCACAAATCAACTTCCAAGGCGACTCCACCTGCGCGGAATAGATCCGATAAGCTTCAGCGAGGGTATCAAGTCCCTTGACCGGCGCATAGCGGCCGACAAAAGCGAAGCTTTTAATTGAGACTTGAGAGCTGAGGCTTGAGGGCTGAGATTTGAGGCTAGAAACTTGAGGGGAAGTTTCCTCAGGCCTCAGCTCTAAGCTCTCAGGCCTCTGTGACTGGAATCTTTTTTCTGCTTCAGCAGAAAAAAGATTCCAGTCACACGCATAATACCCATCCCAGCAGCGATCACCGGCGTAGCCGAGCTTGGCGGCGAGTTGACGCTGCCGTTCGCCGGACACCCACAATACGTCGATAAACTGTTGCACATGCCAAGGAGCAATGGCACTCGCGATATGCTGACGAAGAGAACCTTTCCATTGGGTATCACAACCTGAAACGATTAGAACCCCCTTAGACTTCAGCGCTCTGCATACCTTGACGTAACCAGCATCGGACCAGCCGGCAACTAACACAATGTCAGGACCATACTCTTCCGCCATTTGCAGCAGAGCCGAATCTGAAAACTCATTTCGATTTCTGACACTACGGAAATTCTCTAAGACCTTTCCACTGAAAGGAGCATCCGCTTGATTTGGCCACGCAACAATCTCAAGCTGCACTTTCAAATTCACAAGCCGATTCAAACATCCAACAAAATAACCAGACATACGCCTGTGAAGAACCAGTATTTTCATAGATGATTTAAATTAGGTATTCGAGTAAAAATCAGCCCACAAGATTCTATAATCATTTATAATGGAATCGTGTAACCTTCGAGACACAATTTGAGTCAATTATCTCTGAAACTTGGTTTCTCATCGGTGTGAGCTCAAACTCGATACCTTAACTTCAACTGACCAAAGCTCTCTTTAAAAAGTCTAAAGACTTGCTACGTTCGGAAGCAAGCTTGGTCTCTACACTCTCCCAATCGATCTGTTCCTCTAATACACGCGTTAACGAGCTATACGAGCGGTCATGGATAATTCTACTTTCCAAATCCAGTTTGCCCAAAAGAGAACGGAATCGCTCACTCCCGTGTGCCTGAGGATCTTTTGATTTTGGCAGCACGACAAATGGTCGGTTGAAGATAATCGAAAAAGCCGTTCCGTGAAAGGAATTCGTCAAAACGCACTCAGCATTGGCAAAAGCATCTAACCAGCTTGAAGGATTTGGTACGTAAGTATGAATCTCTGGAGCAAGTAACTCAGTCCCCTGTAAAGGGATGATCTGCAACTTAAGGCTTTTTGCCTCGGCTAATCTCTCCATTTCACGCAGAGGCCAGTCACTATTTTGATAGGCATTCAACCAATATACCAGCAGTGTTGGTTCACGATCTTCCTCTGGGACAGACGCCAGAGGTAACAGTTTTCGAAAGCAAGCAGGCTGAGCCAACAATGTCGGGTCCAGAACGTGAGCCGCGTCACCGCGTCCAAGCTTCTTACAGACATGCAGACCAGCGTCCTCTCGGACTGAGACATGGTCGATCGACCGAATAGCCTTGCGAGCACGGGCATACCAATAGGGCGACAAAGTCTCCCAATTGGAACTAACCGCATAAGCAATCCGTTTTGTGGAAGCAGAACCAAATTGAAGAAAATAAGCTGGTGAAACTTGAGCCCAAACATTGTCTGAACCCACGATGAACGCATCCGCTTCGGGCGGACTATGACGCAATTCTTCTCCACCATACTCGCGTTCGCTAAGGCCTAGGTGAGAACTCATAAACTCTTCGAAAGAGCGATGATGATCAGCGTTAAACTGAATAATCCTCGGATTTGCTGGAGAAATATCAGCGTGCAGATGCTTCTCCCCCTTTAATTGCTTCAGTAATTCTGAAGGATTCGTCAGCAGTTTTAATCCGAGATTGCGGCATCGCTCAGAAAATGTAAAAGGTCGAGAGTTAGTCGTTCTTATCCAATAACTTTCATGCCCAAGGTCACGTAAGACTTCCTGCAAAGCATAATTCTGAAACAATGTCCCATAATTGCCCCACTGCTTCAACCATTCGTAGTTCGTTACTATTCCAACTTTCATATAAAGCTTACCTGATTCAAAAATGTTTGAGAGCGAGGCCCTCGAGTCTCTTTTACTTGTTCCAAGAAGCAATCGACTCGACTGGACGGCGTGGAGAAGCCGCCACCGTGTATTTCTCGCGGAGACCGCCGACTGCGATCAACGCTATTATGACTTCTCCCTCTGGAATTCCAATGTCTTTCCTCATCGCAACATCCTGACGAGGGCTCATTGACCAATTCAACATGCAACTACCATAGCCTAATGCGTGCAAAGCCATTGTTAAGTTCATAGCGAAAATCCCTCCATCAACAAATGCCTGGTTGCGTTCGCCATTCTTGTAAAAAATTGATAAGTCATGAGTGACTGCGACAATAACAGCAGCTTGATCTCCAAAGCCTCTGTTACCATCTTGGTGCGCAAGAATCTTCTCTTTTAAAGTTGGCTCATCATAAAGATGCAACCGTCCTCCTTGTCGATTACATACAGATGGTGCCCGTTGAGCAAGTTGAACAGCGCGCTCAATTTCAAGACGTGGGATTTGCACTCCGCTAAACTGACGGACGCTGTGCCTCTGCTTAAAGAAAAGCTCTGGACTAGCCGGCAGTGACGCCAACACTTCTTTGCGTGTTCTCTCTACCAAACCAGTTTTTTGCTCTGAATTATTGGGCTCCGTGCCCTTATAAGATAATGCGGATAGACGAGAGCTTATATCTTCCCATGAAATTCCGTTAGCCTCGTGCGATTCAAGCAAACTCTCCAAAATGCCCCGGACATCTGCCGTGCAAGA
This sequence comes from Coraliomargarita algicola, assembly GCF_033878955.1. NCBI lineage: Bacteria > Pseudomonadati > Verrucomicrobiota > Opitutia > Puniceicoccales > Coraliomargaritaceae > Coraliomargarita > Coraliomargarita algicola. Next base: position 3,970,310 of record NZ_CP138858.1, on the reverse strand, counting down.
ATCAGCACCAAATTTAGCGTAATATTTCTCCAGATCCTTCATAACTTGCTCAGTAAGCTCTCGACCAAAACCAACTCGAGGTTGCGGCAAAGCCAAACCTTTCTCGAGCGAATGAGAGAGACGGTAAAGATGCGCTTGAGCACAGGATTGAGAGCAAAAGGGATCATCAAACAGGTGAGCATAACGAATAAAGCGCCACCCATCATAGGCGTAACAAGCAACTAACTTTGGAGCGATTAATATTTTTTGAAACACATTCATGATTAACTTTTATATTCTTAAATTCATTAACTGATTCTTAGCACACGAACTTGAAAACAATCCTGCGACAATAGGCGGCTAAAAAATAAACTCAGCAACTACATTTTTTTCATTTTAAAGCACGAAATTGCATGTGGCGAACGTCGAAATAGGTTATACTCATTCAACGATAGGCGTCGCCCATAACAGGTGGACATGCCTGTAGGCACGAAGACCATTCAACTCAATTAAAGAAATCCAATACATGTGGCTTCTTATTAAACGTTTGAATACTTTTTAGCTTAAGGACAGAGCGTGCGCTCCAATTTTCCAACGACAGAACAGCTCTCCAATAAGCTAAGATTGGCTGTAGTTTGCGATTTCTAAAGCCCAGCAACGTAGAGCCAAAAAACAAACGAGCGAGACGAAGTATACAATAGCTGATCGGTGCTGAACGTATCCAAATTCGGGTCCAATTGGTAATTGATCGACGTTGAATCGCAGCAAGGTCCCGTCCGACATCGGTGACTTCATGCCGAATACGTAATCCATCGATCATTAAGCAACACAGACCTTGCTCAATGCCACGAAGACTAAGCTCCTCTTCTTCGCCAGTTCGTCCAATCCAATCTGCATACCCTCCAACCTTCCGAAAGTTCTCGACATGGATTAAAGTGGAACAGCCTACAAATGCTCTGACTTCACACGCCGAACCTTTCGATATACCATGAGGAAACGAGCGCCCACGTGCGGGCTCCTCAAAAGGGATCGCAAGCGCAAGCCAATCATTCCTCGACTCCGCAAAAACAAGCAGTTCCTCAATATCCCCAACCACAGGATACGAGTCGTCATCCAACTGCAGCAGATACGGCGTCTCGCAAGTTTCAGCAATCTGATTACGGCCAATGGCCTGCCCCTGGGGACTGTCATTGCGAATCAGTTTTGCCTGCGGGAAGAGCTCCAGCGCACTCGATTCAAAAGGTGGAGACGAGCCATCATCGCAAATAATCAACGCACATTTAGAAAGCCCAAATGCATGTAGCTTTCGTAACGTCGCATCGACTACCTCTGAACGATCTTTAGTCGCGATACTTATAGTAAGGTGATGATGCATTAGTTATTTCGGGTTCTCAAATTATACTAGAATTAGTAGCAAAGAATATCACCATGCAGCATAATAAGCAGCAACTTAGCAATTCACTAAGTGCTTTTGATAGTAAAACCTTTAAACGCTGGCGCACACGACCTTCAGCCATTCCCCCCATTGCACCTGCTTCAGAACGCCGATCCCAAGCGGGTTCAAGTGCTACATCTGGTGCGTGTACATTACAATCTGAAGCCAATAAAACCATTTTTACCGTCTTCAAGCTACTCTGCATGCCTCACGACATCGGTAGCGATGACGACAGGTCCAATGCCACCTCCTAGAGAATATCGAGAGCCATGCCTTCATCGCGAGAAGCCAAGATACCAAAACGAGCACGTTCCCATGCGGAAGGAAGATCGGGAACATGCTCTGATAGCTTAATATTCTTAAGATCCTGATAGCTTACTGCCTGCTCAAACCACTTCTTGGCCATTCCTCCATAAAACTTAGTGCCGAAAAACATTATTCACTACACTGACTAACTGACTTCTCATGATATACTCCCAGAACCACAGCACAAACTGCAACTATGCTGCTACTCTGTTATTATTTTCAATCGAGAGTGACCGCAAACTGTATGAAGCTTCAAGCCTAGACTGGCTCATCAATCGCTCGAGCGGCTCAATATCGTTCTAAATATACTGGTAAATAATGGAGACGCATACTCCGCGCCGAATCGATTCACATGATCATCGTCCACATACAACAAACGATCATCGTCGTCTAGAATTACAGTCTTCCCTCCGTCAAGGAGATACTGACCAGGGTCCAACACTTTTAAATTGGATATGTCTAAATCTATTAGCCAAGCTAAAGTTTGCGAACGAGAGATGCGACTCACTTTGGGTTCATCGACGCGCTGAGGCAACTGTTCCCCATCTCCAACTAGCAATCGTATCAAACGGAGCTGTATAAAATCAAATGAGCCACTAAAACTGCGCTCAAGCGATTTAGGTGTTTGAAGTATAAAATACAAATCGTCACAGGCCAAGCTGGTTCGCCGCAATACAGATTCCCAGCGCTTTGCGTAATCTGGATCTGCTAGAATCTGACCAATCATATTATCCATTCGCATAATGAAAACGATTGCCGATGGACGCCATTGCTCCAAATAACCATAAATTAAATCATTATCCAGTGCAGTAGTATCCAATAGCGGGCGGACTCCGCTCAACATAAAAAATGAACTGGATACATCATACTCAGCCGAAAGCTTCGAAAACACAGGGGCATACATTCCAGCATGGCTATCTCCAAGAACAACCAGTTCTGGAACTTCCCCGGGCTCAATATTCACCTGATAGCCTCCCTCAGCAAAAAGACCATTCTTTGTGTATTTTGTATCGTTTGCTTGTCCCCCCAATGATTCTTGCTCCATCTTAATGTGCGCCACAGCCTCGCCTCCTACCAAAGCAAGACGGCTCGGAAAGCCATCAAACTTCCGAATAACTAAGCTAACCCCAAACAGAACAACGATAAAGAAACAAGCGGGCACAAAAGCTTTGAAACGTGAGTGATTCTTAGCTGGATGACGAAGCGGCTGCTCTATAAATTTCCAAGTCAGAACCGAAAGGATAAATGAAATAAGCAGAAGCAACAACTGGTCCGTAATTCCGATCTCCTGAGGATAACGGTGCTCTTTAAGCAAAACAATTAACGGCCAATGCCATAAATAAAGCGAGTAAGAGATTTTACCAATAAATTGCAGTGGCGACCAGGCGAGAATCTGTCCAGTCCAATTTTTATTCCATGAATTGCTGTAGATAAACAATCCAGTTCCTACTGTCGGCAGCAAAGCGATATACCCTGGGAATGCCATATCCTCGGTAATGCAGAAATAGCCAACAATTATAAGAATAAGTCCTAGCAGCCCGAATAGTGAACTAACGTATGGAACCTTCGACCAAGGGCACCCCTTCTGAACAAGAAGAAAAACCATGCCCCCGAATAGCATTTCCCATCCGCGTGATGGCAATAGATAGAAGGCCTGTTTGGGAACAGTCTCTGTTGCATAAATACAATATACTAACGAAGTAAAAAACAAAAACAGCAGTGCTACGAAAAGATGCTTTCTGAAGCATCGATGTAACACCATCAAAATAAATGGCATTACAAAATAAAACTGCTCTTCAACCGCTAACGACCATGTATGCAATAATGGAAATGTCTTCGCATCTGCGCCCCAATACCCCCCCTCAAAAGCGGTTAGTTGAATATTAGACGCAAATAGACTGATATACGATAAATGGTGCCCCATTAAATCCAATTCACTGGGATAGAGCACCAATGCCGCAAGCACCAAAGTAGCAAATATGACTGTAAAAAAAGCAGGTAAAATACGTCGAACCCTGCGCTCATAAAATCGAAGAATTGAAAATCCTCCCTCATCCGACTCTCGAAGAATGATCCCACAAATCAAAAAACCAGAAATCACAAAAAAAACATCGACTCCGGTAAAGCCTCCCGAAAAGCCCATGCCAAAATGAAAAAATACAACTGGCAACACTGCCAATGCACGTAGGCCGTCAATTTCTGGTCGATAATTACTATTCTTATTCATAAAACCAAACAATGCTGTAGCGGTTAGCCCGAAATCTGTTAACAAGACTGACGAGATTAAATAGCCTGAAAGAACGAAGAAAACATCTAGCCTGAAGAATATCTGCTTATTCCCCTGACTTCTCGTGATTTCCCCTCAAAGCTATATACTTATCTAATATTGAGATAGCTGACTTCCCTTCAGTCAGTTCGCCCCCCATCGCATCGATAAAACGTTGATTATCAACTATTGGAAAACTCCCACCATCTATAACCTGAATCGATGAATCAGAATGCAAAGCTCGCCGCATATATTCGACTATCTGCAAAATATTCACGCGATTGTCCCAACAGGCATCGATTACATCGCGGTCATTAGAAAAATCGAGGAGACGCCTAACAACCGTTACTAAATCGGACACGTCAAAAAGGTAGCGCTCCGCCTCTTTACGGACAGTAAGTGCTCGGTTTTGATTGAGTTGCTGGTAAAAGAAGTTGAACAGATTGCGTTCATTCCCTCCACTTCCAACAACTGTTGGGAGTCTGATGATGAGAAAATGTTTAAAATTCTCATGAATAAAAGCCTCCTGCGCCTGCTTATGCAACACGTAGGGGCTTTGCGCATGCTCAGGATCCGTCACGCTACATGAACTGAAGTAGACCAACTTTGATTCAATGTTACGATAGCCAGACAAACGCCTCAATTCCCGCGAACAATCCGCAGGCGTACAGGCGACTGAATCGGAAACACCTGCTGCAAAGATGAGCACATCGTTGCGGATCGCAAAGCAATCAAGCGCCTGAGCCAATAAACCACTACCTACGACCATTTTTTACGATCTCCTGCATCTGCGCGTACACAATATTCTCGGGTGCCATATCCACTATGCTTGAAGCACGTTCAAGAGCCACCTGCCCCATTTTCGACAATTCACCTTTTGCATTCCAGGCACGCTCTAGTGCATCACTGAAACTAGGCACAGAGGGTGCCGCAGCAACGAAACCATTTTCTCCCTCTAGAACAAATTCAGCGTTTCCGCCTACATCTGAAACGATGGCAGGTCGACCAAATAAGGCTGCATCATACAACGAAATTGGACAGCCTTCGTAAAGTGAAGGCATCAACAAAACATGATTTTCAGCCCAGATCTCTTGCCCAACATCTGTCGCGTAACCTCGAAAACTGACCTTATCTTGAAGATCGTAATGTTCGACTAAAGCACGAATGTATTGCTCGTCAGGACCCTTCCCAAAAATATCAAGATGCCATTCACGCTTGCGCCACCGCTCATCGGCCAAAACTGCTAAAGCAAGAGGTTGCCCTTTTATCTTAGCATTCAGACGAGCCACCATAGCGAATCGCACAATACTTTGATCCGGCCATGGATATTCGGGATATTCCGTGCAGGTCGGAGGGTTCGTCAGGGTTACAGCATTATCAATATTTCCCGCAATTTGGCGTTCCGCTGTTTCCAAGTTTCTACGTGAAGAGAAAATGACTGAAGCTGCCGACTGAAAGCCATACCTCAAATCCAACATCCTTGGATAAGGCAACGTTTCATGTTCCGTATTTAGAGCGAGGTAAGTCAAAAAAGGAACATTAATCTTACGGATAAACCGACTATATACGGGAATCGATAAATCAAAACAGGATCCATTACTAAAAAACACAATATCTGGTTTCACCGTTTTGTATGTTCTATAAAGGAACCAGTCTTCAAGAAAATGTCTGGCCACATTTGAACAGAATCGCGTAACCCTGCTTTTCCCTCGCTGGTCAGGGCGTCTAAAAACTTGCAAGCCTAGACTTTCTAGCTCCAACAAAGGCTGAGGACTCCATCCAAAATTAAAGAGCGAAGCAGCAACCGTATCACCATTAGCAATCAATTTAGTCGCTAGCCGGGTCCACAATACTTCGCTTCCCCCCACCCTGGTGTTGTCGACACAATTAAAACCTTCATTTCATTACCTCCCTAAAAATCTCACTCTGTGTTTTTGCAATTTGTCCCCAATGAAAACGTAAAGAGTGGGCACGAGCCCTGCGTGGCGCATCCGCATCACCGAGGAGTTTGTTTACCGCGTCACACCAACCAGCGATGTCTTCGGCCTCTACCATTAGGCCCGAATCATGATCCAGATAGGCGCCAATCCCCCCGACCGTCGTCACGACGGGTACCCCACAGGCCATTGCCTCGAGCACAACGTTGCATACGGTACTCATTTTTAATGGGAGAAGTAACAAGTCAGCGTTTTGTATAAACTCTAGATAAGCAGGATCATCAACCCAGTCTATCGTCTCAACTCTCTTGTGTTTCTCGCCAAGCGCTTTTAATTTGGGATTTTTTGATAGCAGCCTAAATCGAAGGCTCTCATCAATTGAAAGCTGTTCGATTGTCCTCAGTAAGGTATCAATATCACGTTCATGAGTCCCAGCAAAGACGATAGTCTTCTCGTCGCTGACACCTTTTTCGATTGGGGTGAAGTAATCACAATCAACCCCATGCGGAACCCATCGCGCGATCTCTCGCCCTGCATGCTTATTCCAAACGGGAACCATATCATGGTCCATAGTCAAGATACAAGAAACGTGCTGCAAATGTGTAAAATCCCGGAAATATTGCTCTAAATGAGCCTCCGGATGATGCATGGTCAAAACGACACGATGCCCATTCTTAGCCAGCGCCTCCCCCGAGCGGGCAAAACTCTTTTCACCATAAACAAAGTGGTAGACCCCTGGCTGATTTCTATGAGCGTGCCGTATAACAGCCTGCTCCATAATCCAATCGTAACGAGAGTATTCAAAAATCCCGCAAGTTTTTGCAAACCACAGTGCCGGAGGACGTAGCAAAGTTTCCCCCAACCAATAGAGAGAGTCAGAAAGCGCGACTTGCTCGGCATTCAGAAAATCACAGACTCGGTCGTACCCCGAAGGTCCCGCATGGTGCGCATAACGATATCGCACGAGATAAACTGGAACCGGGGCTGAAATCTTCGCATCCGAAGCCACAGTCACCGGGCAACTATGATTCGGCTTTGGCTGAAATAGCTTCATTAGGTATAACTAATTTTAATGAGTTGGCACTAACCATTCTTTGATCAGAGGCTTTACGGACTTATCGAAAAGTAGTTGCCCGCCTGTCCGATTCAAATGATCATCGTCAGAGTAGAGAAAATTACCAGCCTCATCCAAGATAGCGACACTGCCCTGACCACCTACAAGAAGGTCATAAACATCCACAAAATAGAACTTACTTGGCTCTACCAGTTGCAGTTCCTGGACAGCGGCAGCCACTATCGCATTGGCTTCCTTGGTGCCTTTTGCAGGTGTAACCGGACTCATTTCGCCATGTCGCAGTATTTGAGCTAACAGTATTTCCCGATAATAAGGATCTTCATTCTTAGTCATAATCCTCGGGACCTGAGAGAGAATCAGGACTTTTGAAGTATTTTTTGAAAGCTTTTGTAGGCGTGTTTGAAATCTAGTAACAAAATCTTCTTTCGATGGAGCTCCCCCTACTTCAATCTCCCACCGCCCCGCAACAACTATAATTTCAGGTGGATTTTTTTGCAAAAATTCACTTCTAGCGGTCTGAACCATTTCAACGTAACTACCACTGCTAGGGATACTCGCAACACCTGAGCCTTGCGTAGCCAAGAAAGCTACCCTCAAACTATTCTTGTTCGCAAATTCCAAAAGAGGATAGGTATAAGCCAATCCGTGCGAGGATCCCAGCAATGCAATATCAAGCTGACTACCGCTGCCAGTTCCATAAATGGGGAAATCATTTTGACCTTTTTTTACATCTTCTAAAATATCAAAATCACGTCCCGCGACAAATGATTCCGGTGCTGCAATGTTAGGAACTAAAGGTCTAATCAATTTTTGATTCGGGTTCGCTATTACCGCGACCAATAAGAATACCACAATAGCTAAAAACAACAGGATTAGAGTTGCAGATTTCTTACGAGGCATCCTTCGGAAGGGCTGCTCAACGAAATGATAACTCAGAACACTCATCACTAAAGCTGGAATCATGGCTAACCATGTTGCGTCGATCAAATACCTAGTTCCCACAATGAAAGGCCAATGCCAGAGGTAGAGCGAATATGAGATGCGGCCGATATAGTTGATAATTCCAAACGATAAAAATCTATCGGTAATTGTTCCTGAACCAGAATAGTGAATTATCATTGCCGTTCCAACACACGGCAACAAAGCAAGTATTCCTGGAAAATGAGCGTAGCTCTTGACCAAGAACATAGGGGCGACTATCAGAATTAAAGCGATAGCGAGTAGCATACTACTCTTGATCGGTGTTATTGTACTGCCCCTCTTACTTTTAAAGTGACGAATCGCCAACCAACTACCAATCAATAATTCCCATACTCTAGTTGGTAACAAATAGAATGTAGCGCCTGGATAGCTATATGTGCCCCACACACATAGGGCCAGGCTTAGAATAGCAACTAGTCCAATGGCCAAACCGTGGCGTTTAGTAAAGCGACGCAAGAGCAATAGGCTTAAGGGCAGTATGAGATAAAACTGCTCTTCTAGCGAAAGGGACCAAGCATGCAAAAAATAGATACTTTCTGACTCGGCCGCCCAATAGCCTCGTTGAGTGAATTTTAAATAGATATTTTCATACGAAAATATAGTAGCATAAGCATGATTGATAAAAACGTCCTGTGGCTGTGCTAAGGTGTAGCAAGCAACTAACGTCACTATTATGACCATTACAAATAAAGCAGGATATAAACGGCAGATACGTTTAAGCCAAAATTTCCGAAAGGAAAAAATCCCCTTCTCCATATCTCGGTAGATGTGGGAGGTGATTAGATAGCCAGATATGACAAAAAAGACATCAACCCCCATGAATCCACCAGCCAAAAGATCGACCCCCAAGTGAAAAACAATGACTGCGAGTACTGCGAGCGCACGCAGACCATCAATCTCTGGTCTATAGTCTGAACGTATCTTTGACTGGTTATAAATGGACATTTATAAAGGTTTCTACGATACAACTATTTGCGACAAAGACCGCGGAGAATCCCGCCTGCTGCTAGTGCATCTTCTCGAATTGCGGGCAATCGCTGAGCAAGTTGTCCGCGAACGGCATCTGCTTGGTTCAAGAGATCACTTAGCCTTTCAGCAAGTAACCCTGGCGTCAAATCACTGACAGGAAGCACATGATCGGTGTGACCGAAAAGATCCTGGTTGATCCCCCATGCCTTAATACTGTAAGCAAGGCTGAGGGTAGGCACTTGCATCGACAGTGCCGCGATCGTAGCATGCGTTCGAGCCCCCGCAAAGACCTCACATTGAGAAAGAACCCATTTCTTCTCCGCAGCATTCAATGTAGTTGGAAGCAAAAATATAGGGGATGACAAATCACTAAGAGCGTCTTTCACTTCCGCTAGGAGGGTATAATCATTATTGCCAACAGGGCTCTCAACATGTGGCACAAGCACTAGAGGGCGCCCAAGATTCGCGACTGCCCTAGCCAGCACAACGCATTCCTCTGGCCAGCTTCGAGCTTGCTGGCCTTCACCGCGAAACTTGCCCACTAGCGGACTAAGATTCAAGCCGATCGCCCCATCGGGCATCTTGAAACCTAATTTTTCCTCGGATGGTTGCTCCGGCTCCATAACGAAAGCCGGATCTGTCATACGATAAACATTATCTTTAAGACCATGACTGTTCAGATATTCCAAACTTCGATCTTCACGTACGAAAATCCCTGTTAACTTGCGAAGATGGTCCAAAATAATTGGTTCGTAGGCACGGTCGCGGTCGAAAGGGCCGACAGAGGCGCCCCAAATAACAGTAGGCACATGGCGCGACATAAGAAATTGATCAATTTCAACGTGTATGTCAGGACGACCGTAGTCGAGCGAGTAACAATCTCCACCAACTTCCATTGCGATACGAGCTCGCTCCAAGTATGGACCAAAATCCCAAGTATGGGGCTTGAATTTGGTGCCTAAAAAGCGATTCGCCTTAAGTGCCCACCACTTTTTACTTAAATGGTGGGAGTGATTGAAATTACTGAAGCTATGAACGCCAGGATCCCCCAAAGCCATTTCTGCTTGTAAATCTGCAGGGGAAATCCGCACACCCATATCAGCCCCAACATCAGCTCCAAATTCATTACGTAAGATTCGCATCGTGCCGCGAACAATAGCTTCGTTCCCTCTGTTTTTGTGGGAAGCTTGACCTACTAGAAGAATACGATCTCGATTCATATAATACTTACTTTTTTAATACTCGGTTTAATATAGAACGGATACGTATCTTAATCCGCAGGAAAAGAGGTTTCCGGTAGAACCGACGCTTGTAAGCAGCCGTCTTTGGCTGCATCTCCTCCATAAAAACATCCAATTGTCCCTGCTCCTTAGCCTGTCGAAATGCACGATGACTTGACTGGTAAAGGTCAACACGAGCATCATCGAGCGCCTTACGCTTTGTGTCGAGATGGTCTGCCTTAGCAGCAACGCGCTTTGGCGGATGCCAACGCCCCTCCTGTTCATCTTTCCAAAGTCGATAAGAGAGCCCCTCACGCCGGTGACGGAAACCACCTGCCTGTGAAAGTATAGTCCGCTCTAAAGGTAAATCATCCAAATGAATTCGACCTGCTGCAGCCGCCTCCCGACATATCTCAAGAACTTCGGGGTGCCGCACTACAATCACGTTTGTGCCTTGATCTTGCTGTTCGTATTCCGGCAACCACGCATCGCCGACCGTGATATCAGCAAGTTCGGCTAAAACATCGTCACAGTAATCGCATGCCTTGTATTTAAAGAAGCCCTGCCCCCAATCCCAGCCATATAGATCACGAACTGCAGCTTCTTTTTCGATGGGTCCATTTGTAGTCTCTCCTTTTACAGTAATTCCGTAAAGGCTAGCTTTTTGGCCGGGAATTTTTCGACGAAAATCAATACCGCTTAACTCGGAAGGAGTCACACCGCACTGCCAAGCCAACAACTGCGCGAAGCCGCTACTCTTGAGGTGACCACAAACCAAACCGACCGTGTATTTGACACGCTCCGCGATTACGGGTTCTGACTTGGCCGCTAAACGAATCGCCTTGAGGAAACAAGGAATACCTACCACAGCATATCGCCCAGGCTGCTGTAGAATACGTTGGATAACTTGCGACATCTCTACCGGATAGTAGCGACTCTTCGGATGGCTACGCACCGATTCGGGGCTATCGGAAACACCGAAGTGAAACAGCTGATCACCGCCTTTGGCTTCACGATTCGCTACGACATGGACGACGTAGTCTACCATATCTCGTCGTAAAAGCTCCGAAAGAATCCACGCCCCCATCCCGCCTGAAGAACCACGCGCTCGATAATCATCTTCCGTCACCCAACCAGCAAAGGTCGAAAGATAATAACCCGCCATCGGGCTGTGCTGGGCGAAATCTCCATAAAGCTCTTTTCCCAAAGAGTCTTCGTTAGGGACGTCATCGGCGAAGGGGCACACGTTCGCAGCAGAGCTTGTTGCGGAGCAACTAGAACTAGGCTTAGCTTGAAACATACCATCCTTGTTTAAAGCGATAGATACGTTTTGATCGACTCCAGCGCAGGCACCACAACCTACGCAGTAGCCTCCATCAATGACAGCGGTCAAGCGATCAATAGGATTAGTTTTTATCATCAGCTTTAAGTGGCAAGGACACGGAATCAGGATTAAACCAGACCAACTTCAAAAAGGCACGGGAAGAAAGAGGCGCCTTCTGCCCTTCAAGTGTTATTTGATTATTATGAGGAAAAAGCTTCGCCTTCAAACGCAGAAGCACGCGGACCAATCTAGCTCTCAAAGAGCCGAAACCACAACGATCCAAAACCTGAATCCCCTCTTCGGGGCAATTCCCTTCAAAGGCTAACATTAAAACGCGATTCCTCAACCATGCTTGCTCAGCAACGCGGCCATACTGGTCATGATTTCCACATAACTTAGGTATCGTCTGAAGTAAATTATCCAATAACATATGAGTTCGCTTTATTTTGGGTAACGCCGTAACGTCACGCCGTGAACGCGAGTCATCACGCACCGTGTAAAAGGCGCATATATCACCCGCCTCAATTGTTGGATAACGTTCCGAAAGCGGAAGCAACATCTGCAAATTCTGCGAGTTGCCTCCCGGAGCAACATGAATGGAACGCCCCGTCGTGGCCAAAAACGCCTCTGTCCTGACAAAATGACATACCGGATGGTAATGTGTTCTACCAAGAAAATGACGGCCAAAGATATTATCCACGATTCGCGGCGGGCCGTCGATCAATCCTATATGCCCCTCCAACTTGTCATATTTCTGGATAAACAACTTAGAAGCTGTTCGTAAAAGACCTGCATCAGGAAACTCGCGCATTAGCTCTACCCTACGCTCGATCGAATCGGGCGTGAGCCAGTCGTCCGGATCTGGCCAAGTTAGAAACTCGCCGCTAACATATTTAAGGCCCGTATCAACTGCTCCTGCGAGACCTCGATTCTGTTGGTCGATCAAATTAACGGAAAAACCACATTCCTCCAATTTGGGGACATAACGCCTCAAGCCTGCAAGTGTTTCATCGGTCGACCCATCGTTAACAATAATTATTTCAAGCTGCCTATGAGTTTGCCCAATAATAGACTCGAAAAAACGATCCAAATAAGATGCTACATTGTAGCAAGGTACGATGATACTGACTGTCATCGCTTTTATAATTGGTTTAGAGCAATTCATACTAACGAAAATGATCAAACTTACGACCGATCTTCACAGACAACTTTTGTTTAATTGCTCGGCCTTGCCAAAATGACTTGCGATGCTTGAGAAACAAGCGTTGTCGAGCCCCCGGAAAACTCACCCAGTTTCTATGAAGAGGTATAAGCTTATCTTCGATCAAGCTAATCCAGTTTTGAACAACCGAATTAGCCTGAAACTCAGGCGCTTTTTTCCTACCTTCATTTAGTATTTGATTTCGTAATGCCTGATCTCCTTTAAGCTTTTTAAGCTCAACTATTACTTCTTCTGGGGCCACTGCCTCCAGATAGTTTACTCCAATATTACCTTCGCTTCGAAAAGCTGGCTCATTCCCTAATATTGGAAGAACACCAGCAATCCAAGAATTGGCGAGTTTAGATGCTGGTTTAGCAATTAGAAATGGATCATCTGGCGGACGAACAGCCACAACTGCATCTACATTAGAATAATCATTCCAATATTTTTTTCCTCAACAACAGACCATTTCATACCTAATGAATGAACCGCATTAAAAAAGGATGGGGCAACAAGACCTGGGTGAAGGTTCCTACCAAGACCGAAAAACGCGACGTGGTTGAATAGGTCTCCCCTAGAGATATCACGATGAATCAAATCTGGTTGAGGCCAATATCGCATATAAGAATGAGATTCACTGCCTAAAATACGGCGATCTACCGAACAAACCATCGTTTTAGACCAATGATGGGCCTGTTCAGGATTTTGCAAAATGCTAAATTGTGGATACGGGAGCCGAGGTCTATCCGCAACCACGCAGACAAGTAGTTGATTCGGTCCGGGGCAGTAGTTCACAGGGATTACATCTCTATGCGCAATAACTATGCCCTCTTCAGTTAGATCATGAGTTATCTCACAAGGATAACCAGCATGACTTAAACGTTGAAAAGTCTGAACGATCCAATTGAATTTACCAAAGCGATTTCCAGACCATGAATAAATAGGGTTCCTGGGATCGACATCGCTTGGCCAGTGTTCCAATGGAACGAGGAATCGAACATGTGCTTTAGACATACATTTTGGTAAAGATCATAAACAAGGATTAAACGACAATCAGGTCAAATTCTCCGGAGCAGGTCCAAATCATCTGGCTTCTTAAGGTAAGGTGAGTGATTCCCCTTCAATGCAACCGAAATTCCTGCCCGAATACGGCTCCTCCAGCTAGCTAGATTCACCACCTCATTTTGCGCACTTACCTTATGTGTTTTTTCTCTACTAAGCGTTTCAGTTGACTGCCTGGCTTTGGGTCTATCAAGGATATAATTCAAGCGTCCAGCCAACGGCGTAACATACTTCGAAAACTCACTCCACTCTCTGTCAGTCCAAGCCTCCACAGGGTGACTTTGAGGTAAAGAATTTGGTTTTGCAGCATTGACACTATTGAAGTGTGCTTGATCTAGCTCCCCCGGAAGCCCCAAAAAGCGATGTGTCTCGCATGCACGGTCGAAATCGAAGTCTTCGAGACGTACGAGAGAAACTCGATCACCGAGGATTTCGATCTGTTCCAGTAGGCGAATATTAATCATTTTCCAGTACCAAGCTAATTTACCTACTCTCGTAAGGTCATTCCACTCTATAAATTCGCTACCTACAGGACTAATACGTCCAAGAAAGTGATGAAAATATCGGCTTTTTTGAAATGAAGGAGGAAGGTCGCTGTTTGTCCTAATTTCTCGTTCAGAATACCAGTCCTTAGACAAATAGCTACTGACTACTTTTGAGGGATGACGAACCAATACAACTATACGACAGTCAAATGCATCTACAAGTTCAACAAGTGAAAGGGCCAAAAATGGGCTGGCCTCAAACGAAAAATCGTTAGTTGACAAATCATTATCGATGAAACGTTGACGATGAGCGATGAACCCCGCCGGATCGACATCAACTCCATACCACTTACAATATCGGTGAAAAGTGTCATTGAGCGGCGAGCGTTCATGGCTTGCTTTAACCAAATTAGGCTGGTCATACAGTTTAGCCAAAAAATTAGTACCACAACGGCCAGAACCAGTAGCAAAACCGATAGTGTTTTTTGAGTTCTTCACTATTTAATAACTATATTTTATATTGGGATATTATTGAGATATATCAACCTCCTAGAAAAAAGCTAAAAGAATCAAATCTCGTTTTAACTCATTCTAAACATGTTTCGATAGGTTAGCACGCCCTGCGTCCATCGAAACAACTAAATCAACACCGACCAGAGAATCCAAATGATGAGAAATCATGAGGGTTGTCATTGAGCTTCTCAAACTTGATATGTTAGTGAGTATTTTTACTTCAGTATTTCTATCTAAGGCTGAGGTGCCCTCATCGAGAACTAATATTTCTGGATTTGTAAAGACGGCCCGAGCAATACCAATACGTTGCCTTTGTCCTCCAGAAAGCAACGCGCCATTCTCACCAACGAAAGTGTCCAATCCATCTGGCTTAGCGCGGACAAAATCGGCCGCATCTGCTACCTGTAATGCTTCCCATACCCGTTGATCTATTTCAGGACTCTGCTCGCACCCCAGTGCAACATTATTACGGACAGACGTATCAAATAACATGATCTCTTGAGGCACATAACCAACTTTGCCTTGAAACGGTTTCATCTGTGCAAGATCCTGATCATCAAACCGAATAGCCCCTACTTCTGGTCTTCTTAATCCAAGTATTAGGTCAACCATTGTTGTTTTACCTGAACCCGTCGGGCCCACAAACGCGACACATGAACCTTTCGGTATAAAGTAATTTGCTTCGACTACAGAAGGCACCTTTGCCTGAGGGTGGGTGTAAGTAACTCGTTCTAAATGAATCCCTTCTTCAAAAACAAAATCCTCAGTTCTGCCATCTTCCGTTTTCATACTGCGCTCTGCAGACAATATTTCAGTATAAATGTGATCCACTGAAGACTGACGAAAATTAAGCATATTCCAAGACTGAAGCACAACCCCAGTGTAGGATCTAATTCTTACTAAGCTAAGAGCCAAAAAAGAAAGAAACGGAATTGCTGCAGTAAGATCTCCATCACTCCACCAAAGTAAAAAAACTAAAATACCCATTGCACCGTATACGGCCATTAACTCTAACAACGGCGTATTAATGGCGTTAATCCATTGCTGTATCCGCTGGCAACGAATGGTTGTCCGCAATGCATCTCCAAAAACTTCAGCATGCAGTTGCTGAAGACCAGAGACACGGGTTTCTTTAGCGGATCGAATGGATTCTTGAATACTTTCCACCATTCTTTTTCGAGAATCAACCAAAACTTGCCCTAAATGAAGCGTACGTCCACCGAATCCCTTAATATAAAAAATACCAAACACTCCTAAAAACGATAGAAGCGCGACTGATGCGGCAGGTTCGATCACGATCAGACTGAAAAGAATGAACGCTACTGTAACTCCAGCGGTGATTAGTCTAGTCAGAGAGAGAATCACCTCATTTGAAATCAAGCCCACGTCTACATTAAGATTACGTATGAGTTGAGACGAGTTAAGCTGTAGCAAATAGTCTAAAGGAATATTTAGATAAGATTTAAAAAGTCTCGCTCCTATGTCAAAATGACACTGTTTACAAAAGCGTAATTGAAAATGCTGCAATGTAATTGTATAGCCCGCTTTGAAAGTGAAGAAAACAACAATTAAACCGCCGCCCCAAATAACCAATGTGTTAGTTGACATTCCTTCGACTGCTGAGGCTATAGTAGAACCAACGAGTGGAACTTCGCCAAGCATCTCTGGACTAATTATCGATCCAATAAACAATGGCAATATCCCTAAGCCCACCATCTCTAATGCAGAGCTAAACAGAATCGCAGGTATCAGCATCAAAAATGTTCGCCTAGATTCTCGACCTATCAATGCCGATAATTTCTTGATCGTCTGGAGCAAACTAGACTTTTCGTTTGTGTTTATTGTAGCCATTTTTAGCTCAAGGATGAGGCACTTTAGCGTTTCAAATTACAGTCTATACAGGTAAACTAGGACATTGCTTCCACCAATCATAGAATCGTTTAGTACCGTCACTAAATGATGTCTTTGGAACATAGCCAAAGAGCTCTTGCGCTTTAGAAACATCAGCCCAGGTCTGTGGCACATCACCAGGTTGCTGTGGTTTGCGATCAATGATCGCATTTTTCCCGACTACCTCCTCAATTGTGGCAATCATTTCACTTAAAGTGATAGTTTGGTCATTACCCAAATTCACTAACTCGTAGCCAGTCTTGTTATAGTTGAGAGCACCAATAATTCCGGATATTATATCACTGATAAAAGTGTAATCTCTTCGAGTAGAGCCATCTCCAAAAACAGGAATAGCTTCTCCTGCATCAATCATACGAACGAATTTGTTAATCGCTAGATCAGGCCTCTGACGTGGCCCAAAAACTGTAAAAAAGCGTAAACCAAGAACACGAATCCCATATAGGTGACTATAGACATGGCCTAACAATTCGCAGCTAACTTTCGTACTCGCATAAGGACTGATCGGCTTGAGGACAGCATCCGCTTCAGTCCAAGGTACACGAGGATTGACGCCATAAACGGAGGAAGATGAAGCGAAAACAAATTGTTTTATGTTTTCAGTCCTTGCGAATTCGAGCAGATTCTGGGTTGCAATAACATTTGCCCGCAAATAGCCGACAGGGTCTTCTATTGAAGGTCGTACACCAGCCTTAGCGGCAAGGTGTATGATTGCATCAAAACTAGATACGCCGCCCGCCCCCCCAACTAGAGCGTTAGCAACACATTTGATTTTCGCATACGTATCTAATTCGGCCAAATCAGCCTCAACTAACTCAAAATTTGGATCTTCAACGTGCTTAGCAATGTTCGCCTCCTTAAGAGACCTTGGGTAGAATGAGTCAAAATTATCCACCCCCACAACACGGTGTCCATCAATCAACAGACGATCCAGAGTATGAGAACCAATAAAGCCAGCACAGCCAGTCAGTAGAATATTCATAGTTTTAAAATTGTTTAATTTTTATTTACGTATAAATCGCGTCTTTAAAGACTCGCTACTCGTCGAAGGTAGTCACCGTAACCCGACTTTTCGAACTTCTCTGCCAATTTCAGTAGCTGTCCCTTTGTAATAAATTTTGAGTAATAGGCAACTTCCTCAATACAACCGATCTTAGTATCTTGACGCTCTTCAATGACCCGAACAAACGTTGAGGCCTCGTTAAGCGACGCAAAGGTCCCCGTGTCGAGCCAAGCAATCCCTCGGTTGAACACACCGACCTTAAGCTTCTTACGCTCAAGATAAACTTGGTTCACCGTGGTAATTTCGTATTCGCCGCGTGCGGAGGGCTCGAT
This sequence comes from Coraliomargarita algicola, assembly GCF_033878955.1. NCBI lineage: Bacteria > Pseudomonadati > Verrucomicrobiota > Opitutia > Puniceicoccales > Coraliomargaritaceae > Coraliomargarita > Coraliomargarita algicola. The sequence continues at coordinate 3,952,314 of NZ_CP138858.1, read as the reverse complement.
GGTTTCAGCAATTTCAACGACATCATTATCGTAGAAATACAGACCAGGAACCGCAAAGTTCGACTTGGGCAATCTCGGCTTTTCTTCAATCGAAATTGCGTTTTTCTCATCGTCGAATTCGACGACTCCGTAGCGCTCTGGGTCATGTCCTGGAGCAGCAAAAATGACAGCTCCATCAGGATTTGTATGGCTGCGAACCAGTTCACCAAAACCAGACCCATAAAAGATATTATCTCCGAGCACGAGGGCCACCTTGTCATCGCCGATAAACTCTTTGCCAAGCACGAATGCCTGAGCAAGTCCATTAGGCTGCTCTTGGACCGTGTAATCAAAACGACAACCAAGCTCGGAACCATCCCCTAGCAGACGCTTGAATGCAGCCTGATCTTCGGGCGTAGTAATAATAAGAATCTCACGAATCCCGGCCAACATGAGGACAGAGAGCGGGTAGTAAATCATCGGCTTGTCGTAGATCGGCATGAGCTGCTTCGATACAGCAAGCGTGATGGGATGGAGGCGAGAGCCGGCACCGCCAGCAAGTATGATTCCTTTCATAGAAAATTTATCCTCAATTTTAGTGATGACCGGTCGAACCGGAGTGAGACTTCTCCGAGTGGTAATGAGAGATTGCGGCAAGTAATGTTGTTGAATGATTAAAAAAGACTGTAGCTGTTTACTTTAGCCACAGTTTGCTTGGCTTCGACAAGCTCGACCGAGGACACTATGACACTACAAATCTTAAATACCCGTGTCACGAATTACCGAGTCGATCCAGTTGATAATCACCACTAAGAATACGATCAGTCCACTCTCTATTATCTAGATACCATTTTACGGTTTTACGGAAGCCAGATTCAAAATCCTCTTTAGGTTCCCATCCGAGTTCGTCGCGAATTTTAGTGGGGTCGATAGCGTAACGCATATCGTGACCAGGACGGTCAGTCACAAAAGTAATGAGGCTTTCAGCCTTAAGTTGTTCGGTTTTCAGTTTCCCAGTGACCGGTTGAGCAGCCAGCTCATCCATTAGGCCGCAGATCATTTTAACCAGCTCGATGTTTTGACGTTCATTGTTGCCGCCGATGTTATAGGTCTCTCCGACTCGACCTTTAGTGACGACTGAATAAAGTGCTTCGGCGTGGTCTTTGACATACAGCCAATCGCGAATATTTTCGCCCTTGCCATACACGGGAATGGGCTCGCCGCGCAAACATTTTAGAATGACCACGGGGATTAGTTTCTCGGGAAATTGAAAGGGGCCGTAATTATTGGAGCAATTAGTGACCAGCACCGGCAAGCCGTAGGTGTCGCCCCAAGCACGTGCGAGGTGATCGGACGCGGCCTTTGACGCGGAATAGGGAGAGTGCGGATCGTAAGGCGTGGTTTCAGAAAAACCGAGCGCATCGGGCGCGAGCGAGCCGTAGACTTCATCGGTCGAGACGTGGAGGAAGCGGAACCTTTCCTTAGCAGGTTGAGACTTGAGAGCTGGAACCTGAGACGGTAGTGATTTCCAATATCCAAGACTCGCTTGAAGAAGGTTAAAGGTGCCAACGATGTTGGTCTGAATGAATTCGCCCGGGCCGTCGATGGAACGATCAACGTGACTCTCGGCTGCCAAGTGCATGACACAGTCAGGTTGATGCTTATGAAAAACTGAGCTGAGGGCTACGGCATCGCAAAGGTCCACTTGCTCGAAAGTGTAATTCGGATTGCCTGAGAGGTCGGCCAGCGACTCAGCATTCCCGGCATAGGTCAACTTGTCGAGATTGATGACCGATTCACCTTTCTCTTCTATAAGAAGACGAACTAAATTGGATCCGATAAAACCAGAACCTCCTGTGACTAAAATTTTCATAAACTTAGAGATATCAGGTGCCTACACGCTCCCGCCCTTGGTCGAGCGGATGGGCTCGATTAAATCTGGCATTGAAAACGATTGATTACGTAATAATTCCATAAGGGAAAAACCTTATCGACTGGCAGTGAACTGACAGCCACAACCAGTAAGTTCAAGCAAAAATGAACAAACTGAAAGCATTAATCATTCAATCACCAGAAAACGGTGGTACATGTTGGCGGCATAGCGTTGGCAGAAACAACAGTTAAGTCCCGCCGACTGGATGTCTGCTAGCACTTTTTTCAGTGGTGTCTCTTTCTTATTAATCTCCCAATAATGCTGTCCATCGAAGCTATGGGCTTTTTTGAAATAGGGCCTGGGAATAATAAAATCGAATATACCTTTACCAGGGATTGAAAGACGCGTCGGGTAGCCCGCGGCAGCATCGGGCAAGGAAAGAATCACCGCTTTCCGAGCAACTCGACGCAACTCCTTTATAGCAGGAATAAAAGATGCATAGGGCAAATGCTCCAGCACTTGAAAGGCACAGCTGAGGTCGAAGCATTTATCCTCAAAAGGGAGATCCAGCACAGAGCCCACTACATCCGGATGCAAATCTTCAGCAATATCGACTGTGGTGACCGGGATGCCTTCTTTGGCCAATACCCACTTATAGACTCCTGGTCCGCTACCCACTTCCATGACATTTTGTGGACGATAGTTCAGACTCAAATCGATTTGGCGCCAGACGCTGGCCCAACGCCATTCGGTCATATAGGCTTTGAAAGCGTAATGAGCGGACGAAACTTGTGGATTATTCATGAAGTGACGATTATGGGCGATTGAAGATCGGTCATTGACTCAAGAGAATGCATATTGCAGCAGCGAACTTTCGCGCCACATACGGTGCCAGACAGCAAAAGTAAGCAAACGTGCAAAAAGCTCAGCCCCACCGGGCTGATGCAGTATTTGCGGCACTGAGGATAACCAAGGATTATACCCCAGTATGTCACTCAAAATCGACCGCTCTTCGTGTTCAACGCGATTCCACAAATCATGCACCATTTCGCTTTGCATAAAATATGTATTTAAATCAATCCACGAGCCTTCTCCGGCTAAGCGATTCCCTACTGTTTTGCGGCGAAATGAACGCCCAATTTTCCTCAAGATACAGTAGGTCAGATAGCGCTGCGGGTGCATCCCTAATGGAACGCCTTTATTCGCATGTGGAATATCTGCAATTTTTTTGGGTAAAATCCTTCGAATCGCTTGTTCAAATCGGTAACCATTCAACTTCCATGCCGCTGGCATACGATGAAAACTATCTAGCACTGCGGCATCTGCAGCTACGAGATCCCAGTCGAAAAAGCGCGATAAAGACTGTCTCATAATCCCGTCCTGTTCGGCATATAGAGGTAGCACACGACGACACTCTAAATCATTCAAATCGCTAAAATCGGCGAAGCGCTGCTCTTCTCGTAAACGAACTTCTGCGAAATAAGACGCTTGAAGTGGACAATCCAGCCCTTTGTAATAAATCGACTGATAAGCTGCGATTTTGGAAAGTGGGCTAGGACGTCCAAGCACGCGAGCAAACTCTAGGTTTAAGCAAATTCCCTTAAAAAAATAATCAAAACAGCAACCACTGAGCAATTGATCATAAGCTAGAACAGTGGGATGTTTTCGAACGGGCAAGCAATGCTCATTGGTAAATGTCGACATCCCTCCCGATGCGGCCACTGATTGATGAATACAGCTTAAGTAATGATCAAAATCACGCCGAATCAGATGATGCCGTGCCTGGCAGGCAGCTGCGATTTGAGAAGCGACACGTGTCTCGGTATTGTGATCATTATAAAGCGTGATCGCTGCTAATGGCGTTTGCGCATTACACAAAATCGCCCGCGAATCTGCGCCACCACTCAAAAGCACCGCTTGCGGCCCATAGGCCGACTGCGTGCGACGCAGGGTGGCTGCCTCAATTGACTTCGCGATGGCCTCGACTCCGTCCTCAACCTTTGTAAATAACTCAGGAACCGTGCCACGATAGTCGGAGTAATGATAGCGGTTTGTCTCGAAATACCAGGAATGACAGGTGGCTGATGGGAGTGCCTTAATCTCATTGTAATAGGTATTCGGTGAATGCACTTTACCGTGTCGTAAAAACTCAGCGACCGACACCCGATCCAAACTAACTTGATTCAAAGCGCCGGCGAGCACCCCTGACTGAGTCGCAAACTGAACCTTTTTCACATCAGTAGCGGCGTGCACAAACACTGGAAACATCCCAGCTCGATCTAGTATCAGGTGCACCACATTCTCTCGGCGCGAAACAATCAGTATTGTATAGGCACCATTCAAACTAGCCGCAAAAGCAGCCAAAGAGTCGCTCGATTGGTAGCGTTTTAATAATAATGTAGTGATATAATTAGGCGCAGATGTATATCCAGCCCAGTCAGCCACTTCGATCGTCGGACGCCCTAAGATGTATAGCGCGACTGGTGCGGTGGGATCATCGATGGCCCGCCAATGAGACAGCTTATAATCCTGCCTAAAGTGCACATGCTTCGACCCGATCGACTCGACGCAATTAACACCTTTACCATTGACCAAAGACAAATAATTCATGCTGCAACTCCCCGTCTAATTCGACTGAACACCATAAGAATTAACATAATATTCCCCACGCAAGCCACCAAAGCTAATACTGCGATGGCAATCTCTGCAGAAAACATACGAACCGCAAAAATTAAGGCAACAGATCGCGCTAAGGTGGAAATGATTTCGAACTTCAGTAAAAATTGATTCAAGCCAACAATTGGCACAGCCACAACTGCGGGTACATTGCAGAAAGAAACGGCTGCCCACAGTATCAACCATCGCGCATAAACACCGGCAACTTCCCATTCAGCCCCAAATATCAGATGAAACAGATGCGGCCCGATTAGACTAAACAAAACGACTACTGGCATGATCAACGTCGCCATACTTAAGGTCGCTTTCAAACAAATCAGATAGAGGTTTTCTCCTTGATTATAAGCCTCAGCTATTCGCTGATACATGACACTCCGAACAGACTCGCGGACGACCCCTATCGGCGCCTGTAACACCCGCTGTGCCAATAAATAAAATCCAACAATTACGGGCGAATAATAAGCAGCCAATATAAGATTGGGAAGCTGGATGGTAAATGCGTTCAACGCATCCTGTGGCATACGAAAATAAGGAAAACTCCGATGCTCTTTGACCAGCTTCCACGCTGCATCAGAATTATACTCCCCCTTGGGAATACCTTTGCGCAATTGAAATCCCAAAACCAGCAAATGCATGACTTGCTGAATCAAACTACCGACAATTAGCACACCTCCACCAAACCCGAGCCAGCCAAATCCTATCTTATAGCTATTCCCGAAGACAGAGGATGCAACTGAAGTAGTAGATAAAGCGTGAAAGCTTTTTTTTCGGATTGCCCAATGCGTAGCGAGGCTCAGCCATCCGCCCACCAAAACCAGTAACGGCAAGCATACAAAATAATGCGCAAAACCGACCGTCCCCAGTGCTTCTGCCACTCGATTGCGTATCGGGAATAGAACAACAAAAGCGACCAAGACGGCGAGAAGTGTCCAACACCCCACCAAGCGTAATAGCGACCATGCACTAGCATCCTCTTTAGGCAATACGACCACTAAATCATAACGAAGTGTAGCAATCGTAATCGAAACAGCGACCACAGCCATAAAAACGCCCAATAGACCAAACTCTTCCGGCGTGTATAGGCGTGTCAGAACCGGCGCACAGGCTAAGCCGATCAATTGCGCCAAAGCACTGCCACTCACTAAGGTCGCGATATGACGTAAAAACGGACGACGTGCCTGAACACACAAGGCATCCAATAGCCGATGCACTGAATTAAACATTAAAACAACGGCAAATGCGACGAACCTTCATCAAAATTTGCTCAGTAAAAACGCCTCCAAACAACTGACATGCGATGCGATACAGGCGATTGGCTCTAACTGGCGCAGGTGTAAAAAGTGCTTTTGACTGTGAAAAATATTTATTGGCGAGGCTTAGCTGCTGGCAGCGCACGGCGAAACGCCCCGTCTCCCAAAAAATGTCGGCAAATGCGACACACACAGCCACAGGCAAGGCATCCTGATAGTATTGCTCCGCCAAGATGACATGTCGCTGATAAGCGTCAAATCGTCGCTCAAACGATTCTTGCCGATGCGGACTGGTTGAGATGCGCCCCGCTGTATCATGCTGACGATATTGGTAACACATCGTGGGTTGATAAACAAATGTGACTCCTGAGAAATACAGGCGTAAATGAAGATCATATTCCTGCCCAGCTGGTATCCTCACATCGAAACCGCCAATTGCCCGTAATAAAGATGCACGATGCAGGGGCATACTTGTCAACGGCGAGCGAGCGATCAACTCAGGGAGCGTGGCTTCTGTCCCGGCGTTTATGTCCGGAAAATAACTGGGGGTGATCACAGCACCATTTTGGTCAATGAGTGCCCCATCACCATAAACGATAGATTTGCCCCCCGTGCTAACGACGGGCAACGCCACAGATTGTTCAATTTGAGCACTCAAACAGTGAGGCGACAAACGATCGTCAGAATCTAAAAATTTGACGTAATCCCCTTGCGCCAGCTCCAGCCCTGCATTTCTCGCAGCACAAGCGCCTAGATTCTGCTGAAAAATGCTTCGAATACGGGCGCCATACGATTCAATGATCGCACGCGAACCGTCGCTCGAACCATCATCGATCACGATCACCTCCACCGCAACTCCTTGCTGGGACAAGACACTGTCGATCGCCTCACCTAAGAAGCGCGCCCCATTGTAATTGGGGATGATCACTGAAACGGAAGGAGCCTCACTCATAATGCAAATAGTTTACATGCCTGACTTGCATAAGAGGCAATCCAATCAACAGCAAACAATCGACACCGTTGCCTCCGATCAATCCTTTCTACTTCGGACTCTGCCTGCAGAAACTCAAGTGCCGACAACCAAGTATTTAAATCATGTAATTTCAGATCCCAACCAAGCCCGCGCTCAGCCAATTCATGCCAAGGAGTTTGATCACTGATCAAAACTGGAATGCCAGCTTGTAGAGACTCCAAGACCGTATAGCTAAAGTTTTCTGTTAAACTTGGCATCAAAAGCGCGTGATAAGGAGGAGCGGAGTGAGTGAAACCGCCTCTTAAACGTAACGCCAGTGCATCGGGACTTAACTGGCCGACAAAGTGAATCTGCACGTTCGTGGGTAACTGTGTGGCCAATTTCTGAAGTTCTTGCAGGTAAGCGTCGCAGCCCGAACCAATCAAATCATAGCAGATCTGCTGTTGCGGATGCTGCCTAGCAAATTTCGCAAGTAATTGAAATGCAAATGGAAGGTTCTTTTCGGGGGAAAGGCGTCCGAAATAAACGAGTCGAAACGTGGAGGCGCGAGAACTGGACTCAGACTTAGAACCGAGGGGAGACACTTCAGCAGCCGCTAGCAATGGCTCACTCTCCGCAAAGCTCGGCGCCATGGGAATTTCACGAATCTGAGCCTGCTGCCCAAAAACCATGCGAATTTGTTCCGTCTCACGTACCGAGGCGGCATGCCAAATTACCTCTGAATACAATTTTCGCCACCGAGCAAAGAGCAACCAAACCTGCTTACGTAAGCGGTGATGGGCCAAAGTACTGCCTGAGAGATTACCATGTGGTGCGAGCAGAATCGGAACCTGTCGGACTTCGGCATCAGTCTGCCGTAAGCGCAACAGCATTCGCGTCAGTGGCGGCAGCGCACCGTTTAGATAAATCCAATCCGGCTGCACACATTTAATTTGTTCTAGTAATGAGCGACTCGCCTCCTGACTTTTCGTATAATAGACAGAGGCCCTCGTTTGGTGCTGCCACACATTCGGCTCAATCTGGGAGTAATCGCGGTGGTCCAAGTAATCATGGTTTCTTGTAAAAATAAAAAACTCATGTGTCGTATGCAAATGATCGATCAAATTGACCAACGCACGCACTGGCCCACCACCAAGATGACCAGGCAAATAACTTTCAATGCAGACAAATATTTTCACTAATTACAAAGCACCGATTTCAATCGCGCCACCCCCGCCTCACCGCTGAGTGACTTTGCAATCTGCACATTCGCCCCCCGTGCTACAGCGCTAATCGTACCTCCACAGATATGGGCTTCTAACAATTCAGGCCACTTTTCAACCTCGACGGGAAGCTGTGAGCTCCGCTGAAGGATTGAGGCGGCACCACAACTAGGAGATACCAACACAGCGCAGCCGCAGCGGAGCGCTTCATTAACTGTCATGCCCCAACCATCCCATCGACTCGGGAGCACCAAACAATCGGCTCGTTGATAATAAGCGTAGAGTTCGGAACTAGGCAAGCTGCCGCACCATTCTATTTTATCAGAGATCCCTAATGTTGAGGCGAGTGCTTGTAGTCTCTGCTGATCACATCCTTCCCCCACCAAAGTAAGCGTCCACTCTTCAAGGGAGACCGAAGCCAAGGCTCGCAACAGCCGATCCACTCCTTTGCGATGAATCAACTGGCCGACATACAAGAAACGGTAATGCCGACTTGCTGATTGTTGACTATCATCACACTGTAAATCCAATTCATGAATCTCAGATTCACGAACGTCGTAGTAAGCGAACTCGTATACACCAATCGATGAGGGCAAAATGCCACGATAAAAATCGACTCCAAGTTGACCGAGGGCCAACATACCATCGAGTCGAGGTGCAATCCGACGCGCATTAATTCTGTATTTTACTTTACGGAGAATCCCCTTCCAACCCACACATTCCGGCGCTTCTGCAAAGGCATAACAATGGCATGGTGCACGTAAAGAAATACGCTTAAATGAGTTCCAAATCTCACGATGCGTCAGAAATCCAGTAAAGAAATGCACATGCGCAGCTGACTCATTCGGACATTCACCTGCTCGTATCGGCTCTAATGCAACTCCGGGAAATAACCCGTCACGCCAGCCGGATTGACGTCTATTTTCTGGTAACTCGGTCTCATACTTCAAAGTAACTGAAGCCACCCAATCCGCTTGTGCCAACGCCACCAGAAAACCTTCCTGATGAAAGCTGGGAATCGGTTGCCAAAAAACGAAGTGTCTCATCGATAATTAATGACCGCATAAAGACCTGCTCCACACGGTTGGCTTAGCTAATTGCTTAAGACTTGCTGGAAGCCTTCAACCACACGTTCGACCACGTTCGACCAGCGATAACAATTGGCACGCTTCCGGCCTCTTGCAATTAACTGATCGCGCACAGAATCATCTTCCACGATTACTTTTAAACCCGCTGCTAAGGACCTAGAATCCTCGCCATTGACCCACAAGGCAGCATCTCCCAAGACCTCAGGAAGCGCTGTCGATTTCATCGCAAGAATAGGCAGGCCCGCTGCCATAGCTTCGACCCCAATAATCCCGAACGACTCGACCGCTGGCAGATAGAGCAAAGCAGTTGACCGCTGCATGGCTTCTAACAAGCTAGGACCATTCAAAAATCCAGACCACTCAACATTACTCTGAGCTCTCAATAGTTGCTCCCATGGAGCCTCATGACGATCTCCGACGATCTCCAGTCTAGCCTGCGGATAGACTTTCTCCAATTGACGTGCGACTTGAAGTAATGCAGGCGCGCCATCAAAAATATTCGCACCTCCGACCTGCAGTAAGCGTATCGACTCTGATGACTCGCCTATTACAGCTCCACATTCGCTGCCCCGATAATAAAAATCTTCAGCTCCATTATAAACCGAATACAAACAATTGGAATTAAAGCCAAACTGAGTGCGAAGTCTCTCTTTTAAATAATCGGACACCACAAAATTTGCCCGACACAGACGGCGTGAGCGTGCAAAAAACCACGACTGCTTCACTCGTTCTTTACGATATAAACCACTATTATAAACGTCCGATTGAATTGTTCTCTCAAAACAAGGAATACCATGTATTGTATTAATAAAAGGTATGTGCTTCAAAGAGAGCACAATTTCCATCGGTGAATAGACCAAATCACGCTCTTCACAAATATGATCCAAGAATAAAGGTAAGCCTGCCCCCACTCGAAAACGATAGCCCTTATTTGTGTATGGTAAATGGACAACGTTTAGTCTCGACCAATCATAAACGACAGCTTGCTGAGCCCACATTTCAACTTGGTCTTTAGCGATCAGCATTCGCACATCAAATAAGCCAGTCCCCACAAGACCTTTAATCACTTCAATCACATGCTTCCCGACTCCGGTGTGACGAACAGGATCGGTGGCTCTTAAATCCCAATAGATGTCGATTTTAAGCATATTATAATAATTTTCAGTAATAGTGATCTCTATTGAATCTCTACACTTGGAGCTTAGCGCCCCATCTATTTTAAATCAGAAGATACACGTCTGCGGTGGATGCTACGACTTTCTAAACTCAAGAGCTTAGTCGCCACTACCAGTATGCCTACAAAGGCCATCCAATAGGCAGGGCTGTTAAAAATAAAATCAATAAAAGCATGTCCGAATGCCTGGCCCGTTCCTACCAATAAAATGAGCACTGCGAAGCTTTGCTCCCCACTGTGGTAAATTGCCTGCAGTATTAATAAGAATATCGCACCAAATATCAACGTACTCCCGACAAGCCCGTATTCCGCGACAAACTGAACAAGATCATTATGGGCATAATGGTAAGCCTGACGTCCTTGCTTCCCCTGCCATTTCAACCAGTTGAGATAAAAAATATCCGGATAATTGCGCTGATACATGGGAAAGATATAGCGGAAAGAACCGGGCCCCCAACCAAGCCCCAAGCGATCTTGCGCCATATCCCATGTCGCTCGAGTACCTCAGAGTACGTAAGTTTTGATCCAGCGATTCAACCTGTGCTTCGATATCGCCAAAGCGTTGCTGAATGGCATTCAAGTCGATGATCCGAATGGCTAGAAACGCAGCTGCCGTCAGTAACAGAACCGGTATTAAGGTCGCGATAGTCGCATTTTGATATATCAGCCCCTGCAGCATGAAAATAAGCAGCAAACCCAAAAAGCTAAGACTAATCACGCCTGCAAAAAGAATCCCTCCACGGGAGAGCGCCATCGCGACAGAGGCAGCGCTAAGACCAAATAAAAGAAAACACAAAAAATGTGGGCCACCAGAACGGGCCTTTGCCCGTGTCTTCACAGCATGATAAAAGAATAAAAAGGCAGCCAATACCAGAATCAGATTAAGAAAAGCGGCGGCCTGATTGCGATAGAAAAAGCTGCCCCAAAAACGAGGATTACTGGACGAAAAAGTCCAAAGCACCTCCTTGGACTCTGTCAAATCTTGCAAGATAGCCACCATCCCCATACCTGCACCACTCAACAAAAGGCACCACAACACAGCTAAGGTGCTTGAACGACGAGTGAGTCCCGCCCATAGGCCCCAGATCAGAGCAAAGCTCCCCGAAAAACTAACCAACACTCGCCAGGCATTCATCGGCTGGTAATCTGAACGCACAGAACCTGGCAACCACTTCGCAAGAACCGGAGGTATTGCTTCCACCCACCAGCCACGCTCATCACGCATGACCGCAGCAACTGGATTCAACGCGCCCGCGAGTAGATACAGCAGAAAAAGCAAGCTGCACCAGAAAAAAGGCCAACGGACAAGCCGCTGCAACGACTTGAGTGGGAAGTGTAGGTTAGAAAGAGGAGAGCGAATGCACTCAGGAAAGGGACACAGCGCCAACGCAAAAGTCAGCACGCCTCCCGCAAACAATATGTGCAACGTCCAAGCTTCTACGCCTCCGAGTCCCCATGCGGTGAACGCAAGCGTGAGTCCACCGCTGATAACAAGCAACCACTCCCGCAGCGACGCACCCTTGGATTTGGATCGTTGAACTGTGGATGATGACTGTTTCATCCCTGAACTTTTTCTTGGCATAAACCTATTAAAGAATGAGCTGCACATTTCCCCCAAACGGAGACCGCTCCGTCAACTCCTGAGACTAAACACGCTACCGCCATTGGTCACACCAAGCAGCGAACCACAAAACGAGAAATGCAAGGGTGCATGTGCACTCAATAGTTCCTATCAGTGAAACCAAGTCTCGATTAGTTCAAGTTTTTATGAACAAACCGAACCAGCCCGGGAAAGACCAAGAATCGACCGGGCGTCCAAGCCACCCGACCAGGTCCAAATTCAAAAATACAATATTGAAGCTTCGACCTCGTGCGTTCTCTACGACTGCCCCAGTCGTTCGAGCTGATAATCGCCGCTTAGGATATGCTCCCACCACTCGCGATGCTCTAAATACCATTGCACCGTCTTGCGGAAACCAGATTCGAAATCTTCCTTAGGAGCCCAGCCCAATTCGTCACGAATTTTAGACGAATCAATGGCATAGCGCAGGTCGTGGCCGGGCCTGTCTGCCACAAACGTGATGAGTTCTTCATAACTTTTGTGCGATTCTTGATGACTGATGACTGAGATTTTTCATCGGCTCCGGAATCATTAATCAGAAATTCGTAATCCGGCGACTGCCGAAACTCATCCATGAGAGCACAGATCCACCTGTTCCAAGACATAACTAGGATGAGCCGCCAAATCCGCTAAAGATTCCAGATTCCCCGCATACGTCAACTTATCGAGGTTCACGACTGAACAGTTCTTATCTTTGACTAATAAACGAACCAGATTGGAACCGATAAAACCACACCCCCCTGTGACTAAAATTTTCATAAGTAAATCGAGTTCTGTTACACGCTAAAATCGAAAAAACGAAATCGTGGCATGGATACTGAATACGAAATCGGGCGGCAGAGCCAACCCGACTACTGTAGCATTCAACATTCAATGTTGAAGATTCGATGTTTCCCGTTCCATCCGATCCCCAGCTCAAAGAACCGAGGCCGCACAGTAGCTTGGCACGCTACCAGCAAACTTGCATAAATTTAGTACGTCGGTCGATACAGATTTCTAGCTTTTTGCTCGCGATAATTAGAGGCCTCACTGGCTTTGGCCTCAAAATCCAGCGAACTATCATTCGTCTCTTTCCAACGAACGGCAGCTTTGGACCACGCCTCAGCTGCGATATCGGAAATAATAGAAAACTGACGCTCCGAAAAGTTATCTTTCGCCGCATGCACCGTCAGCGACACATCGGGACCAATTTGATGCGTTTCGCTCCAAAGTAACTCAGGCTCATCATGCGGTGTATCTGGCTGAAAAAAGGTGCGCACCGCCCCCTTAACACTGAGCTCTGCCCGACAAAAGCCCATCTTCTTCAAAATAAACCTATAATCCGCCCACAAGTGCTGCCCGGTGTCCGCACGCTCGGCTTCAACGGTAAACCAATCCCGCAAGTAGAGTGAATTTTTGGTATCCTGCCGCGCCTGAAATGAATCCGTCAGAATATGTTGCACCACTTCAGGCGAGATATTCTGCCCCTTCAAAGTGAACAGCACAATCGCGAAAGCAAAACCCAGAAAAATGGGCAAGTAGCGCCCCTGGTATGAGAAAGCAAGCAAGCCACCAATCAGTGCAAAAAGTGAAATCCCATAGAGAAATACCACCGTTTTCTGACGTGACAAACCTGCACGAATCAAACGGTGATGAATATGCCCCTGATCCGGTCGAAAGATTGGCAAACCTTTAATGCCACGACGCAGCATCGCGTAAGCGACATCCGCAATCGGCAAGGCCAGGGCTAAGACTGGAGCGATCAAAGCCGCTAAGACGGTCCCCTTCTCAGAATTCACCAAAGAGAGTGCGGCGATCACAAAACCAATCAAATAGGCACCGGAATCGCCCATATAAACTTTGGCCGGCGGGAAGTTATGAAAAAGAAACCCCATAATCGCCCCCATCATGCCCAGCGCGAGCACCAGAGAAATCGTAACTCCGGATTGATAGGCCAAAAATGCCAGCAGCGCCATCAACATCAGCCCCACACCACCAGCCAAACCATCCAGACCATCGATCAGATTGATCAGATTCATAATAGTCACGATCCAAGCCACCGTAAGTGCCATGCTAAATATCCCAAGTGGCAACGCGACATCCATAAAGGGAATTCCAATCTTATCAATGGACAGTCCACATTCATGCGCAATCATCGCGATAATGATCTGCGCCAACAACTTGACCCGAGCCCCCAGCGGACGAAAATCATCAATAAAACCAAGTAAGAACGCTCCGGCGGCTCCCACAAAAATACCGTAGTGGACCAGTGTCTTATTATCCATATGATCTAGATAAAAGAAACACAACAGATACGTAAGCGCGAAGCCCGCCACGATCCCCAAGCCTCCAATACGCGGAATAATCCCAGTATGTGTGTGGTGGTGCTGCGGCTGGCTGTCACCGCCCTGCCCTAGGCCGGCATACAAGCAAATATGAATCACCAGCCATGAGCTCAGACAGCCAAGAAGAAGAAAAAATAGAGCAGGAAATAACACGAGATGAAAAGCTGTTAAGGGAGAGCGCGTAAAAAAAAGATCGGACTAATGCACAAACTTTAGCGAGGTCGATAGAAAAAATGAATTACCATGCTGGCGCATGTCTTGACACTTGAAAAGCTTTGCCGAGAAAAAATCAAAGTGTTCCAGTTCATGCCTTAACCTTAAATAACATACTCTTCATCCGAAGAATCTTTTGCGAAGAACTTAGTACCACCGAGTACAGCCATAACAATCGGCACCAATTTACGAGTGCGCTGCTGCCAGGTAAGCAAGGTGCCCAGACGATTTAACGCATGCTTGCGCAAGACTTCATCGCTCTCTTGCTGAATCAAGGAGTCAAGCCCCTCCAAACGCTCGGAACCGGAAGCCAAGTGAGGCTCAAACTGATCTTTTATAAACCCACGCACCAAACGCTTCATGGATAGCTCTGGCTGATAATGATCTCGGCGACTGCCAGCTACATAGTGCAGTTTCACTGCACCGATCTGACGCAAGACCTTCACTCCCTGGCTGACCGACCCTTTACTAATTTGCAAACGCTCCACCAACTCATCAAAAGTGAGCGCCCGCGGCGAACAAAAGAGCAGACCATAAATTTCGCCAATCGAACGCGGCAAGCCAATCAAACTAGCCGCACGAACAAAGACATCGATCATCGATGCCTCCCAAGCGGATAAAGCAGAGTCGTCTATTGGAGATGCAGCCATCTAGCGTGTGAGCAAAAAGTGATAGTATATAAAAAGCGTAAGCTGGCAGCACAGATCAGTTTGTTCAAGTTTTATTGAACAAGATCTACACCCTTCCCCCCGGGCACTCGAAGAATCGGCACTCGCGGACGCGCACGACACCTTTAAATTTCATCAAGCTCCCCCGACGCTCAACTCTCCCCAGCTCAAAGAACCAAGACCACAAGATAAATACATTACGCTAATAATGAATCACGAATAACTTTTCGCGACTCTAAATACCTAAGCATCTCCCAGTTTTTAGGTTTTAGTCTTGTCATCCTGCGGGTCTGTGCGAATTTGAGCAGTCTACGCTTATGGCTACTACGAAAAAGAAATCCACATCGAAAACCACATCGGTGGCCAAGACACCCGCCAAGTCACAGAACTTCGCGACGGCTCCGATTAATAAATCACTTTCCAAAGAAGAAAAGATCGCACTCTACAGCACGATCGTCGGCATTCGCCGCTTTGAAGAGCGCTCGCTGCGGGCCTACAACCAAGGTAAGATTGGCGGCTTCCTGCATCTATATATCGGACAAGAAGCGGTGGCCACTGGCATCGTTTCGCTGATGGAAGAGAACGACCACATCATCACCGCTTATCGCGACCACGGACACGCGCTGGCGGTCGGTATGTCGATGAACGAATGTATGGCCGAGATGTATGGCAAACACACAGGTTGCTCCAAGGGCAAAGGTGGCTCGATGCACTTCTTCGCCCCCGACAAGAATTACTGGGGCGGCCACGGGATTGTCGCAGGGCAGACACCGCTCGGCGCAGGACTCGCCTTCGCACTCAAATATAAAGGCCTCAAGGGCTGCGCACTCGCCTTCCTGGGCGACGGAGCCGTAAACCAAGGCTCCTTCATGGAGACGCTTAATCTGGTATCACTCTGGAACATTCCGGTAGTCTTTGTCATTGAAAACAACGGCTACTCAATGGGCACCAGCCTCAAGCGCTCTTCTGCAGCCGAAAACTTGGCGCACCGTGCCGACGGCTTCGACATGGAGTGGGAAGTATGCAATGGGCACGACGTATTTGAAGTCCGTGAAGTCGCCAATCGTGCAATGGTCCGCGCGCGTGAAGAAATGAAGCCCTTTCTGCTGGAAATCCGCACCTACCGCTATCGTGGTCACTCAGTGGCGGACGCGAACCACGAGAAATATCGAACCAAAGAGGAGATTGAGGAATACAAGCGTACCAAGGACCCGGTCAATGTGATCAAACAACAATTGCTGGCCGACGGCACCCTCACCGAAGCCGAAGCCAAACGTATCGACCAAGAGAAGAAAGATGAGGCCGAAGCTTCTGCGAAATTTGCAGATGAAAGCCCCGTCGCACCTCGCAGCGAGATCCAAACCGACGTCTACTGGGAAGTCGACAACGACACCGAAGGTAAGCTCAAGGGCACCTACTTCTTTAACGACTAGCCCCGAAGGGGCAGATTTGCAGAGAACAGAAGTCAGAGGACAGGAACCAGAAAGCAGAGGACAGACTTACAGAATAGAAAGGAATACGAAATGCTGATCAAAGACGCAAAAGAACTTACAGTTTACCAGAAAAGTTATTCGCTCGCGATGCAGATTTTTGAAGTCAGTAAATCCTTTCCGCGTGAAGAAGCCTTTGCTCTGACCAGCCAAATTCGTCGTTCCTCCCGTTCTGTTCCGATGAATTTGCGCGAAGCTTGGGCGAAACGTCGCTACGAAGCCCACTTCATCAGCAAACTCACAGATCCACTATAGCTTCATTCACTACATTTAAAACGAACTAACTGACATTCGGTCTCTGACCACCGTCAACTGAAACCTGGCCTCTGACTTCTGTCATCTGGCCTCTGAAAAAAACCATGCCACTCATCACATACCGCGAAGCAATCAAGCAAGCACTCGACGAGGAAATCCAACGCGACGAGAACGTCTGCATCATGGGCGAAGAAGTCGCTCAATACAACGGAGCCTATAAAGTAACTGAAGGCCTATGGGAGAAGCACGGCGATAAACGCCTGATCGATACTCCCATCTCTGAAGCGGCCTTCTCAGGCCTCGCGATTGGTGCCTCGATGCTCGGCATCCGCCCTGTCGTTGAAATGATGTTTATGTCCTTCAGCTATGTCGCGATCGACCAGCTGTTCAACAATGCCTCCTTCTGTCGCTATATGTCGGGGGGCTTAATGAATGTGCCCATCGTCGTTCGCGGTCCCGCCAATGGTGGCACGAGCGTCGGCGCGACACACTCACACACACCGGAAAACATGGTGGCCAACCACCCGGGCCTGAAAGTCGTCTGCCCTTCAAACGCTTACGATGCCAAGGGTTTGATGAAAGCCGCCATCCGTGATAACGACCCGGTCTTCGTAATGGAAAACACCCTGCTCTACGGAGAAAAGTGGGAAGTACCGGAAGAAGAATACATCGTCGAGCTCGGCGTCGCCAATGTGCTAAAAGAAGGCAGTGATCTGACGATTGTCTCACACGGCCGCTGTGCGATGCTTTCGCTACAAGCCGCAAAAACGCTGGAAGAAGAGCACGAGATCAGTGTGGAAGTCGTCGACCTGCGCTCCATCCGCCCGTTGGATGAAGAGACCATTTTAAACTCGGTCAAGAAAACACACCGCGTCATGCTGGTAGAAGAGAACAAGCCTTTCTGCGGCGTAGATGCTCAGATCTCCCACATGATTCAGCTCAAAGCCTTCGACTATCTGGACGGCCCGATTCACCGTGTTTCCGCGATCGACGCACCGAACTTCTATTCCAAAGAACTGGAAGACTGGCAGATCCCTAACGAAGAGCGCATTATCGAATGCGCACTGAAAGTTATGGCATAACGAACGCATTCATCTCCTAATTCATAATTCCTAATTCTTATGGCTACACTTATCGACATGCCCAAACTCAGCGACACCATGACGGTGGGCACGCTGGTCAAATGGTTAAAAAACGAAGGCGACGCAATTTCCAGCGGCGACATGATTGCGGAGGTCGAGACTGACAAAGCAACCATGGAAGTCGAGTGCTTCGACGACGGCGTACTGATCAAACAATACGCCGCTGAGGGCCAAGAGGTCGCCGTCGGCGATGCCATCGCAGCGATTGGCGAAGAGGGCGAAGAAGCGCCTGCGGCACAGAATAGCGCACCCGCGGCTGCAGCGGCCGCCGAACCAGAACCAGCCGCCGCAGAATCCACGCCCGCGCCAAGCGAGTCGGCCCCCAAGCCCGAGCCGAGCCCGGCCGCAGCGCCTGCACCCGCGACAACTACAACTGATGGACGTATCAAAGCCTCTCCTTTAGCCAAAAAGATCGCTGCTGATAAAGGCATCGACTTAGTAAGCATTCAAGGCACAGGCCCTGGTGGACGCATCGTCAAAGCAGACGTTGAAAATGCGAAACCCGGAGCAGCCGCCCCGGCCAGCAGCACACCAGCCCCTGCCGCCGCTCCTGTAGCGACTCTGGAAGCCTTGGATCTGCCCGTATCCAACATGCGCAAGAGCATCGCGAAGGCACTGGTAGGCTCCAAAACACAAGCCCCGCACTTCTATCTCCAGATCGAAGTCGACGGAGCCCCACTCGCCAAACTGCGCGCCGAACTCAATGCGAAACTAGCCGATCTCCCCAAGGAGCACGGTGGCACCAAGTTTACAGTCAACGATTTGACACTCAAAGCCGCGGCTGAAGCCGTGCGCCGGGTGCCCGCCATCAATCGCTCATGGGAGGGTGAGAGCATCAAGCAACACCCGAACGTGCACCTCGCCTTTGGCGTTGCGATCGACGACGGCCTGGTCACTCCAGTCATTCGCGCAGCCGAAACCAAAGGCCTGCGCGAAATCGGAGCCGAAGCCAAAGTGCTGATCAAGAAGGCCCGCGACAAGAAGCTAACTCCCAACGAAATGAGCGGTTCTACACTCACGGTCACAAACCTTGGCATGTTTGGCATCTCCGATTTCTACGGCATCATCAATCCCAACAACGCGGCCATCCTCAGTATCGGCGCAACGATTAAGAAACCAGTCGTCAACGACAAGGACGAGATCGTGGTCGGCCAAGTCATGAAAATTGGCCTCTCAGGCGACCATCGCACCATCGACGGCGCAGTCGGCGCACAGTATCTGCAAGCGCTCAAGGAAATCTTGGAAACCCCCGCCTTGATGTTGGTCTAGTCGCTATAGACAGATTTTTCAAAAGCCCGCGAGTCATCGCGGGCTTTTTTTGTGTGACAGAGCGGCCACCACATTCGAAATTCACTGAACAGCGGAGGAAGTCGCCCCCAAGGATAAGCCCTGAGCAACAGTTACTCTGCCAACTTGGCTTCCACCGCTGTCAAGCGCCGCTCCAGCTCAGACACACGAATTTTCAATTGAGCATTTTCCCGCTTTAAAAGTTCCAAATCGTCTGGAATCTCCACCGCATAGTCCAAGTCCAACTGCTCCAATGCTTCGGCTTCAAAAGCAGCCTTCAAATCCAAAACATCAACTGCTTGCTTAAATTCTACCAAGCGCGAGTCGGGGGCCAAATCGGACGCTCCCAACGGCAATGGAGTTTCGTATGCAAACAACAGTGCACTGCTAAAAAACGAAACAACAACCAAAGTTAAAAATCGCATATTCCGAATCTGACAACAATCCAACGAAAGTCCAGCCCCTGTGAATCCTCTCGAAGTAGGATGTCGGACTTCGAACGTTCCCGCCCCAGTCACATCAGATCGTCCTGCTCCCCCATCCAATCTTGACGAAATCCCATCTGCATTGTGCCATGACGCATGCCAGACACAGTCGCAGTCATCGATGTAGGCAGTAACTCCATCAAGTTACTGGTCGCGCGAGCGGGAATTGCTCCCCATAGCTTGGAAACGCTTTTCAGCGAAACCATCGAGACTCGCATTAGCGCTGGCATTAGTCGTGAACTTCCACACTTAAGCGATGAGGCCATGCAAGCCGGCACCCAGACGATCGCGGAGCTACAGCGCATGGCGCACAACTACCATCCCAGCCAGACCGCGATTGTCGCCACCAGCGCAGTGCGCGATGCAATCAACGGACACGAATTCGTCCAAGCGGTTTTTGAAGCAACTGGCTTGCAGATACGCATCCTCAGCGGCCCCGAAGAAGCGACTTACATCGGTCAGGGCCTCAGCTGCGATCCCGCCATCGCTGGCCTGACGCGCTTCATCCAAAGCGATATCGGCGGCGGCAGCCTGGAACTCATTCGCTTCGAGAACGGCCAAATTCAACAAGCGATCTCACTGCAACTGGGCGCGGTGCGACTGACCGAGCAATTTTTGCAAGATAAAGAAGCCCCACTCTCAACCGAGATCGAGCAAGCGATCCGTCGGCATGTAACTGAGCAGCTAACTACCAGCGGCTTCGACTTTCAACCCACTGAACTACCGCTTATCGCCACGGGCGGAGCCTATACCGTGAGCCGTGCTGTATTGGCTGCCCAGACTGACTGCGACATCGAGCAATCCCCACCCCATTTAGAACGCACGACGCTGACCCAGCTCAAAAATCGACTCGCGCCACTCTCACTCCACGAGCGACTCAGCATCCCTCACCTGCCCGCCGCGCGCGCCGACATCATCCCCACTGCACTGATTACCATCGACACACTACTCGAAGTGTCTGGCCGCTCCAGTTTAACTCACTCCTTCTACAATCTCCGCTATGGGATCGCAGCCCATCTGCTCAAACTCTAAACATGGCCAAACTCTATTTCTACTACTCCGCGATGAATGCGGGCAAAAGCACCGTGCTATTGCAATCGAGCCATAACTATCATGAACGCGGCATGAAAACCCTGCTGCTGACGCCCCTAATCGATCAACGTGCCGGCGTCGGTAAAATCGCCTCCCGGATCGGACTCGCCAAAGATGCCACTCCCTTTCAGCCCGAAGACGACTTATTCACATCTATTCACACGGCCCACTTGGCCGACTCACTGGCCTGCGTCCTGATCGACGAAGCGCAATTTCTCACCCGTCCACAAGTCGAGCAACTGGCCAAAGTCGCCGACGATCTATCGATCCCCGTGCTCTGCTATGGCCTGCGCACTGATTTTCAAGGCAACCTCTTTCCTGGCAGCGCCGCCCTACTCGGGTGGGCCGACAACTTAACCGAGCTAAAAACGATTTGTCACTGCGGCCGTAAAGCCACAATGAATCTCCGTACCGACGCCTCCGGCAAACCAATCAAGGTAGGCGAACAAGTCGAAATCGGCGGCAACGAACGCTACGTCGCCATGTGCCGCAAACACTTCGTGCAAGCAATGGCCTAGTGAGACCCATACTGTGGAAATTGAGAAGTTTTCCTTTCCACGCCCCACTCTCTACTCCCTACTGCAATCAATGAACGAATACGAACTCCTCGACAGCGGCCACGGACGCAAACTAGAACGCTTTGGCAAAATTACGCTCAACCGCCCCTGCGCACAAGCGGTTTGGAACCCCAGTCAGCCACAAGCTTGGAAACAAGCCGATGCCTTCTTTACACGTAAGCAAGGCCTCGAATGGCGCGGACGGGACAAGCTGCCAGACTCTTGGATCGCGCAGGTCAATGGCGTAAAAATGAAGCTTTCGACCACTGACTTTGGGCACTTAGGCGTCTTTCCCGAAACTCGCGCCATGTGGAACTGGATTCGAGATCACATAAGCAAGGCCAGTAAGCGCCGCAATGAACCGCTCAACTTCCTAAACCTGTTCGCCTACTCAGGAGGAGCCACATTAGCAGCGGCACAAGGCGGAGCGCACTGCTGCCACGTCGACGCGTCCAAAGGCATGGTCGCCTGGGCGCGCGAAAACGCCAAACTCAACGGACTCGCCGAGCACCCGATCCGCTGGATTGTCGACGACGTCAATAAATTCCTGACTCGCGAAATCAAACGTGGCCGCCGCTATGACGCAATACTGCTCGACCCTCCCTCCTTTGGACGTGGCAAAGGCGGCGAGCTATATAAGATCGAGCACGCGCTACTGGAGACACTCCAGCTGGTGCAAAAAGTCATGAGCAACCAGCCCTGTTTCGTTTACCTGACCAGTCATACTCCCGGATTTACCCCAATCGTGCTGAAAAACTTAATCCAACAGCTACTGGGCAATGGCCAACTCGACTGCGGCGAGATGTTACTAACTGGTTCAGAAAACACCTTCACAGTCCCCAGCGGCACTTGGGCTCGCTGGGAAAAATAATGCAGCGTGACTCAAGAAGCCTGACGGCGACGAATCATCACAAAAGTCATTCCAACAAAGCCTGCCAACAGGGCCAAGCTGCCCAATTCTGAATCTACATTGAGCTCAAAACCACTCACTGCAGGTCGTTCCTTCGCGATGACTGCGGCACCTGCAATCTCGTCACGCCCTGTTGCAGCCTCACTAAGACCTAGGATTTGCTCCTCTGCGCTAGGCTGTTCAACTAAAACGCTAGATGTAATCGAGGATGCGCCCGCAGTTGTTACGGCGAAGCAAATGGCACTGGCTAGATAGAGTATAGTCTTCATTATTTATTAATTACGTGAATGTTTGGTAGATGAATTCAAGTAAGCCTAGCATGTTGAATGCTAGATTGCGTAAAAAAGATGTTTGCCCAACGCATTTCGAGCAAAATAACGCAATAAAAGCATATAATTACTAGAAAAAGATACATGAATAGAACCTACACGTAAGCAAATAACATGCCGAACCTACCTCAGATAAATATAAGCACTAAACACTACAGGAAAATTACGTAGTGCCTATTTTTTTCCTGAACCAGCAGCTCCAATGAAAGAAGAAACGCTACAAATCAAAGTAAAACCCAACTCCAAAACCAGCGAACTGGAGCAACTAGCCGATGGCACATGGAAGGCCTGCATAAAATCACCACCGGTCGATGGAAAGGCGAATCAGGAATTGATCAGCTTGATTTCAAAAACACTCAAATGCCCGAAACGAGCGATCTGTATCAAAGTCGGCACTGCGGGCCGCATGAAGATCGTTAAGATTCAAGTGAGCTAAAAATGACATGGTCACCTGCTGTAGTTTGGCCGCGACCAGCCGAGACGTCCAGCCATTCGATCTTGGACGTTCCCATTCATCTATTATGCTAGAGAACGACGACATCGCCCAGTGCCCCCAGACACAACAGCATTGACTCGCCAATCTCTAACTAGCGCGCCTCAAAACGCCCGTCAGCTCGCTTAACAATTAAACGCTTAATTTCTAGCCCCATTAAAGTCGCAGAAATTTCTGCCGCCCCACGGTTGAGCTGCTGCGAGATCTGATCAGGCGCACACAATTCTCCACCAGTAAAACAATCAAGCACCTCACACTCTAAAGAACTCAAAGACGGCCGTGAACCAGTATCTTCGAATACTAATTCGCCCTCAGGCTGCAGCTCTGGACGTGCATAGCGTAACTCTTCCAAAATGTCGTCCACCGAAGTCACCATAGTCGCCCCATCGCGAATCAGCTGATGACAACCAGCACTGCTAGCCTGATCAATACGCCCGGGAACAGCCATAATCTGCCGGCCTTGCTCCCCGGCAAAACGTGCGGTTATCATGCTACCACCAGACACGTCACTTTCAATCACGATCACAGCCTCGCACATGCCTGCCACCACCCGATTACGCATGGGAAAAGTTTGTCGGTCCGCCCGGCGACCAAAAGGAAATTCACTCGCCACGGCACCCTGAACTGCGATTTGCTGATATAGATCCAAATTCTCCGGCGGATAAACAATATCCAATCCGCAACCGAGCACAGCCACGGTTTGACCTCCTGCTTCCAAGGCGCCTTCATGCGCGGCAGTGTCGGTGCCGCGCGCCATGCCGCTGACAATACAAAATCCGAGCCGCGCAAGCTCTGCCGCGAATTTTCTAGCAATATTAAGGCCATAGAGTGTTGCGCGGCGTGTTCCAACGATCGCAACGCATGGCCGGTCAACATTATACTCCCCCTTCCAATACAAACCAATCGGTGGATCATACATCTCTTTAAGCATAGGAGGAAAACTACTATCAGTCTGCGCAAGGAAACGTATGCCAGAAGCTTTCATACGGCTGACTTCTCTCGCTAAGTCGAAATGCTCGGACCAATGCGTCAACACAGTGGCAGCTTTATCGCCGACTCCTTTCACCTGCATTAACTTTTGGCGATCCCCCTCAAGGACAGCAACTGGATCATGATCAAAAGCGTCTAACAAGCGCCGCAGCATAATGGGCCCCACATGCTGTAAACCGTTCAGAACGAGCAAGGCCTGCCGAGGTTTTAATGACGCTGCCATAAGATCAACCGCGTAAAACCTCGGGTAAGTAATCCAGTATCTGAGTGGTGTTCACCGCGACTTGCCCCTTCGCTCGCGCCAGACGTTGCGCCGCCAAGCCGTGCAACATCACGCCACGTGCCACCGCTAAAGGCACCGCCACATTGCCTTGCGCCAGCATACCACCAATGATACCAGAGAGCATATCACCACTCCCGCCACGCGAGAGCACTGGGCCTCCTTGCGTGCTATACATCACCGTCTTCCCATCGCTGATACGCGTATTCGCGCCCTTGAGCACAGTCACTACATGATACACTTGAGAAAAGCCAAGCATAGCCTCGAGTGAATTATTCGGTTCTGGTAATTTAGCAATCCGCATAAACTCTCCCATGTGCGGGGTAATGACGATTGGCGCGTAATCCACACGGCGCTTTTGCACCACTTCCATCGCCCGTACACACAACGAATCCGCATCCAACAATATAGGTAAATCGACGCGCTTGACGATCTGCTGAGTGATCAATTCAGTGCTGCGCCCCAGCCCCATTCCAGGACCAACAAGCACGGCTGTCGCATAACGAATACGATTCAGCAACAAGGACATGGCACGCGGATTTAACATACCGTGAAAAGTTTCCGGCCAGGGAATCCACATCGCTTCAGGCACTTGAGCGGATAAGGCACCCGCAACCGATGCAGGCACAAATGCAGTGACTAAGCCGACCCCTGAGCGCACTGCAGCCTTCACTGCCATCAGCAAGGCTCCTGGCATAAAAGCCGAGCCACCAACAATGAACAGATGGCCAAACGAACGCTTATCCACGGCCGCAGGACGTAAACGTCGCACAGGATCGAGCACTGCATCCGTGAGCACCACTTGCTCAGTCACCAATTCCTTCCCCTGCGGCGTTTC
This sequence comes from Coraliomargarita algicola, assembly GCF_033878955.1. Taxonomy (NCBI): domain Bacteria; kingdom Pseudomonadati; phylum Verrucomicrobiota; class Opitutia; order Puniceicoccales; family Coraliomargaritaceae; genus Coraliomargarita; species Coraliomargarita algicola. Next base: position 3,927,125 of record NZ_CP138858.1, on the reverse strand, counting down.
AAAGAAACCAAGGTCTACATAGCGCACACGACCACAGTCCGCGATGCCCGCAAAGAGTGGCTGCTTCACCACTCCTGTCGCATAACTAAAGTCCGCATCAAAAGTACGTGCGCCCTCCCAGACTTCGTCCCCTGTCCCACTCGGCAAGTCAACAGATGCACGTAAGTCGATTCCTTCAAAGGCATTGACGGCTGCAATTAAAGCCGCCACTGGCTCACGCAACGGGGGCTTAAAAGACATGCCTAAGAGACCGTCGATACAGATATGAAAGCCCTCATAGCCACCTACTCGCATCAGCATTTGCGTCAACTTAACAACATCGCTCTGCTCTGAGATCGAATGTATTTGAACCCGGCCTTCTACTTGCTCCAGCGCCCGGACAGTCAACGGCCGCAGTTGATCAGCATGCGCCGCTAAAATAACATCGACCTTAGCACGCGGATAATCTGCCAGTAATTGTCCACACGCAAGTAGCGCATCCCCTCCATTGTGCCCCTTGCCAACCAAGGCTAAAACCCGTAAATGCTCTGGCACCGGACGAATCTCTGCGTAGTCTTCCACAAGCAAACGAGCAATCCCCTGCCCCGCCCGCACCATGGCAGTCCACTCGGCTGACTCATCTATCAGTAGCGCAGTCTCAAAGTTCTTTGCCTCGCGACAAGTAAGCACAGGATGTGCATGTGGTTGAACGGTCATTAATTGAAATCGCAGATAAAAAACGGTTTAGTCGGCTGTTTGAATACGCACCCTAGCGAGGAAATTAAAAAATACACGTTTTATCTTAGCTCTGACATCATTGAGCTCAAATTTATAAATCGATTGAAAAAATCAGACATGTCTCAACTTCAACCACACACGCAGACTCAAAGCAACTGCCGCCATCCCGAGACCAAAAGCTAAGCCTGACCAGACTCCAATCACGCCCAATCCACCGACAAAGCCTAAGCTGGCCCCCATAGGGATGGCCAATATCCAAAAGCAAACGAACAAAATAACCGTAGGAAAATTTACATCGCGCATGCCTCGCAGCGCCGCACCGCTAATCACCTGAATACCATCAAAGAGCTGAAAAATCGCCACAATGACCAGAATCGAAACCGTCAGTGCGATCACCTCAGTGTCGGTAGTAAAACTCGCAGCGATTGAACGACCGAAAAACACGTAACCTGTCGCACAAATCAGCATGATACACATACCAATCAACTGCGCCCCCCATAGAAGCGTACCTGCACGCTCGACTTGCCCCGCACTCATTGCATGCCCCACTCGAATCGTGACAGCCATCGCCACCCCCAGCGGCAACATAAATGTGGTCGCAGCACAAGTGATCGCGATTTGGTGCGCAGCCAGCGGAACCGCCCCAAACTGCCCAATCAAAAGCGCGCCGAGGCCAAAGGCGCCCATTTCGATGAGCAACTGCCCGCCGACAGGAGTCCCCAGCAAGATGAGCTTACGGCACTCCACACGATCCAGCCGCTGAAACCATACAGGGGGCAAGGCAGCTGCTAGGCGTCGCGAACCGATCAAATAATACCATAACACCCCCAAAGTCGCAAAGCGTGCCAAACAGGTAGCTATGCCTGCCCCCGTGAGCCCCATCGCAGGAAAACCAAGATATCCAAAAATCAAAATCGCATTTAACACGACATTTAATCCCACCCCCCCGAGCTGAATCCAAAGTACCGTCCACGGCTGACTCTGTGCCTCCGCAAAACCCTTGATCACCATCGTCGGCACCACTGCCAAAAACGAGAGTCCAAGCCAATAAAGATAGGCTGGCACGACCGCAATCACCTCAGAGGGTTGCCCCATCTTTCCTAGAAAAGGAACACTTAAGAAAATCAGTCCCGTTAAAATGATCCCGAGCGCACACGACATAAAAAAACCATTGCGCAAGGTCTCCCCCGCTTCGGCAGCGGATTCTCGACCATGCGAATGAGCCACCTGAATCGACACTGCAATAGCCAGCCCAATACCAATAGCCAAAGGCAAATAGAGCAGTGCATTGGCAAAAGCCGCGGCTGCCAAGTCCACAGTACCGACGCGCCCGATCATCAGCGTATCCGTCAACCCTAATAACATTTGGCTGACTTGTCCCGCAATCAACGGAAGTGCAAGTACCAGTGTCTTACGATTCTCCTGTAGTAAAGTAGACACAGACCTACAAGCATCTCCATCGCTGACTGCGCCAATAAACACACATGCGCATACAACTAGATTTCAGACTGTTATCCAAGCAAGGCCTTCATCTCACTCACCGCTTGTTCCACACCGACAAAAAGTGCACGGCTCACGATCGAGTGTCCGATATTCAATTCGTGTAAGTGCGGTAGCGTGATGACTTCGGAAATATTGGTATAATTAATGCCATGCCCGGCATTTACAGTAATCCCTAAGCGGTGTGCAAGCTCGGCACCCGCGCGCAGTGTATCCAGTTCCTGAGCACGTCCGGCATGATAGTATGCATTCGCATAAGCCCCCGTATGCAACTCGATCCACGGACTTTTTAATTCGGCCGAGGCTTCGATCTGCGCCGGATCAGGATCGATAAATAGACTCGTCACGATCCCGGCCTCAGTCATCGCTGCAACCACTTCGCCGACACGTGATTTTTGCCCGACAATGTCCAGACCGCCTTCTGTAGTCACTTCTTCACGACTTTCCGGCACCAGACATACCGAATCTGGCTTCAGCTTGAGCGCATACTCGATCATCTCCGCCGTGCAGGCCATTTCCAGATTTAAGCGCGTCGCGATTTGGGCGCGCGCGCGTTGCACATCCACATCCTGCACGTGACGGCGATCTTCGCGCAAGTGCATGGTGATGCCGTCAGCTCCTGCCCGCTCACAAGCAAGGGCAAACTCGACACAATCCGGCTCGACCTCATCACCATGGCTGAGCGCATGCTCACGATAACGGGCCTGACGGACGGTAGCGACGTGATCCACGTTCACACCAAGGAGAATCTTAGCAGCTTTCATAGTCAAATCTGTGAGTCAAATAGCCGAAGTCTCGCGACTTCGGCTACCATATCAGACCAAAGTCTCTCGACTTCGGCTAAGGAAATAATTAAGCGAACAATTTCTACTCGCGCGAGAGCTTACTTTCTGAAGCGATTTCAGGCCCGCCCTGTGCAATCGCACGGCGGCGTAAACGAAGCGCGTTCAGATGGATGAAACCACTGGCATCATCTGGATTGTAATCACTATCGACGCCTTCCATCGATGCGATGTTTTCGTCATATAGAGAAAGCGGTGACTTGCGACCAACCGTCGTGACATTGCCCTTGTAAAGCTTAAGGCGCACTGTGCCTGTAACGGTTTTTTGCGAGTCATCGATCAGAGCCTGCAGCGCTTCGCGCTCGGGCGCATACCAGAAACCATTATAGACCAACTCAGCATAACGAGGGATCAAGCCATCCCGCAAGTGAGCGAGTTCGCGGTCCATTGTGATTGTTTCCAAATTGCGATGACCTTGCAGCAAGATTGTGCCACCTGGCGTCTCGTAGACACCACGGCTCTTCATACCTACGAAGCGATTCTCGACGATATCCACACGCCCGACGCCGTGCTTACCAGCCAACTTGTTCAAGTGCTTCATAACCTGAGCTGGATTCATAGCAACGCCATTCACAGCGACACAGTCACCACGTTCGAAATCAAGCTCGACGTATTCAGGCTCATCCGGCGCATCTTCGGGCGCGGTTGTCAGCTTGTACATCCCTTTGTTGTCGTCGGTCGTCGGATCAAACCAGGTGTCTTCTAAAATGCCAGCTTCATAAGAAATGTGCAGCAAGTTACGATCCATCGAATATGGCTTCGAAGCGCTGGCTTCGACATCGATATTGTTCTCACGACAATAGTTGATCATTTCCGTGCGCCCTGGAAAGGCCTTACGAAAGACCTCCATGCGCCAGGGGGAGATAATTTGCAACTTAGGCGCGAGTGCCGCGTATCCCAATTCAAAGCGAACTTGGTCATTCCCCTTACCTGTGGCGCCGTGTGCAACTGCATCCGCACCTTCACGCTCCGCAATCTCAACGTGTGCCTTTGCGATCAGCGGACGCGCAATCGATGTGCCGAGCAAGTATTGGCCTTCGTAAATCGCATTGGCACGCATCATCGGAAAGATGAAGTCACGCGCAAACTCTTCGACCAAATCCACTGTATAGTGCGCAGAAGCACCGGTTGCTTTCGCCTTTTCCGCCAGGCCGTCGAGCTCCTCTTCTTGGCCGACATCCGCAGCGAAAGTAATAATTTCCGCGTTATAGTGCTCCTTGAGCCAACTAACGAGAACGGAGGTGTCGAGACCACCAGAGTATGCGAGTACAATCTTCATAGTAAAAATATAGAAAAAGAAGCTACCAGAACTGTGATTCCAACGCGTAGACGCAAGCGGAAAGCAGGCAGATACCACGAATTACAGCAAGAAATCACCCGCCCGACTACTTAAAACTAGCCAGAGAAGAATGAAAACCACTCGGCCAGCGTGAGCCAGGCTCATACTGCGTCGACTCCGCTTCAACTCGCAAGATCTGCGGTGTTGGCATCGGCAACATTTGCTGCACCCCTGCGAGCAGCTCTGCGCTATTGCGAGTCGGCGTCGGCCGTTGAGCGGCTGCCAAGCTGACAGGGCGCAATCGCTTTACTTCAGGAGTGTGCTCGGGGCGCAAGCCCATCAAACGAAGCTGTGCCGCAATACTTGCACGATGATTGCTCGCACGCTGATCCTGCGTCGTCGCAAAACGCCGAAGCTCACTGCGCCCAATAGTATCAAGCGGATCAACTTCTGCTAGCTCGTTCGCATTCACCCCTTTCAAAGGCGGTTGCGAGGCAATATGGGTACTATCTCTAAAAACAGGCACCAACAATGTAACCCCGATAGCAAAGGATGCCGCGAGCCCGGTCCCAATGATCCAACGCGAAAAATGAACCTTCTCAGTCGCTGAGCCTTTCTCGACTCGGGCCGAAAACTCAACCGACCGGTGACTCGAGTGCGAAGATGACTGCCGGCTAGCATGCCTCAAGCCCCCAGCACGAGCCTCACGGCTTCTCGACAAAGACGCCCCCGACCGGCTGGACGCGCGCCCCGACGAGCGACTGGAACTCGAACGATGCTTCGCAGCCTGCGGCTGCAGTGCCAATCGCATTGCTTGATGCAAACGACAACGCTCCTGAAACGCCGCCTTGCGCTTAGCATTTACAGCTAACTCAGCCTTCAAATCCGCCAGGCCTCGCTCAGAAATCTCTTTATCTAAATAAAGATTTACCAGCTCTGTAAATTTCTCTTCGGTCATGCAAAATCGTCGCCCATCAGATCGCGCAGACTGTCCCGCGCACGGGCAATTCTGCTCTTCACTGTGCCCACACTGATCTCTAACTGCTGCGCAATCTCGTCGTAGGACAGGTTCTTAACATTTCGTAAAATCAAAACTTCTTTATGCTTCTCGTTCAGACCTTGCATGCATTCAGACACGCGGTCAACAAACTCTTGCGTCACCGCGGCCTCCGAAGGGTCTTCCCCGGCACAAGGCATCACATTTTCCAACGTCATACTACCATCATCTGTCAGCGGCTGATCCAAAGAGATCGATTGATCACGCTTACGACGGAACCAATACCAATAGCGATTATGCGCCAAATTGGTGGCGATTTGATACAGCCATGTCGAAAAAGAAGCATCGCCTCTAAAATTTTCCAAGCCCCGATGCGCGCGTATAAATGCATCCTGAGTCACTTCCTCCGCATCTTGTTTATTTTTAAGCAATTGCGAAACACGTGCAAAAATTCGGTCGTAATAGCGCGTGACCATGTCGTTATAAGCAGCCATATCGCCTGCCTTGATGCGCTCAATCAGCAAATCATCAGGATGAATCGTCTCAGTCTTAGCACTCATAGTTGTGTTCATGTAGGGTAGATCGTTAAAAGCTTAGATTTGTTCCAAGAAAGTTCGTTCAAATAAAAAAATAAAAAATAGTATGACAACCCTTGACAAGAGCGCCCCGCACAACTTTTATCCCGCGCTTTCGTGTAGGGGTTGTTAGCTCAATCGGTAGAGCAGTTGACTTTTAATCAATTGGTTCGGGGTTCGAGTCCCCGACAGCCTACCACTTTAAAGCCGCTTGAACAAAATGTTCAGCGGCTTTTTTTTTTATTTCATTATGAAAATCCTGCACACAGCCGATTGGCACCTAGGGCAAAACTTTTTCGAGCGCGATCGCTTGGAAGAGCAGAGCGCATTTCTCGACTTTCTACTCAAGCAAATCGAGACACGAAGCATCGACCTACTCATCATCGCAGGCGACATCTTCGACACCGCCAACCCACCACGCGCAGCAGAGCAACTTTACTTCGACTTCATTACACGATTACATGCATTGCAGCACTGCGAGGCGGTCATCATCGGAGGAAACCATGACTCCGCTCCCCATCTGGATGCCCCACGCACGGTACTGTCGCATCTAAACATCCATGTCATCGGCGGCATGCCCGATCAAACAAGTGACGCAATCCTACGCTTTGAACGCAACGGTAAACGCCTCTGCATCGCAGCCATCCCCTTCCTCCGCGACCGTGACGTGCGCCGCGCCATCGAAGGCGAGAGCTTTGATGCGATGGAAGCCCGCACCAAAGCCGGCATCATACAGACCTATCAAAATATCGCACAACAGATCCAAACATCTCGCCAAGACGACGAAGTGCTGCTCGCCACAGGTCACCTCACTGCGGTCGGAGGTCGTCTCTCTGACAGCGAACGCTCTGTTCACATCGGCAACTTAGGCAGTATCAGCGCGGAACAATTTCCACCCATCTTCGACTACATCGCGCTCGGTCACTTACACCACCCACAAGCGGTGGGTGCGTGCGAACACATTCGTTACTCCGGCAGCCCCATTCCGCTCAGCTTCTCAGAGTCCTCCGAAAAAGAGATTCGCCTGCTCACCATTCACGATGATCACAGCCTCACACACCAGGCGATCGACATACCTCTAGCCCGCCGACTACTCCGCCTATCTGGCAGTGCCGACACCGTAAGACAGGCCATCGAGGAGCTATCCACCCCCTCTCACGAGCTCACTCCGTGGATCGAAGTCACTTTAACCGAAGGTGATGTCAGCCCTCTGATCAACGACCAAATACGCGCAGCTGCCGCGGCAAACGATGCCGTCGTACTTAAAGTAGGCCGCAAGCTCAACAACTCACAAATCAGCGCCCTTCCTGACCAAACAACCAAAGCGATAAGCGAATGGGAACCGCTCGCTGTTTTTGAAAAACGAATCGAAAGCTACCAGGGAGACCTCAGCCCGGAGGCGCTTAAACAGTGCTTCAACCACATCCTCCACGCAGTGCAGGAGGACGACGCTCAATGAAAATCCTTAAAATCACCTTTCAGAACCTCAACTCGCTGCAAGGCACACACATAATCGACCTCGAAAATGGCCTGCTCAGCGAAGCAGGGATCTTCTCGATCACTGGCCCCACCGGCGCAGGCAAAAGCACCATCCTCGACGCCATCACCCTCGCACTCTTTGGTAAAGCCGCCCGCTATGATAAAGAGGCCAACCCTGGAGAGATGATGACACGCGGCACCGGCGAATGTGCAGCCGAAATTTTATTCGAATGCAACAAAGGCCGTTACTGCGCAAAATGGACACGCGCACGTGCACGAAAAAAGCCCAACGGCAAACTACAAAGCCCCAAACGGGAAGTCTCTAAGGCCGACACAGGCGAAATCATCGCGGAGAAGCTGAAAGAAGCCGACCAAATGGTCGAATCTCTAACTGGACTCGATTACCACCGCTTCCTGCGCTCCGTCCTGCTCGCCCAAGGCCGCTTTAAAGAATTCCTCGACGCAGGCGACAACGAACGCGGCGACCTACTGGAAAAAATCACGGGCACTGAAATTTACTCTCGCATCAGCCAGAAAGCCTACGAGACCGAACGTGCCCACGACGCCGCCATTCAAGCTGCCCAACAAAAGCTCAGTGGCGTCGAACTCAAAACCCAAGAGCAACTCGACGACCTTAGGCAGGAGCAAATCACTAAGGAAACCGAAGTCAAAGCGCTCAATCTAAAGCAGCAAACCCTTCGCACCAAGCTGCAACGCTTCGAACATTACCGCAACCTGCAAGCGACACTCGAACAATCGAATAAAGACCTACTCAAATGGCAGGAAGCCGATCAGGCATTCACCTCCTCTCGCAATCAACTGACGCAACACGAAGCAACCCAGCCCTTCCAAGCTGATCTCATCGAACTCGAAGCCAAACAACGCCAACACCACACACTGACACAAGCAATCGAGGCACTCAGTCAAATCGCCCAACAGCAACAAACCGCAGCCAAGCAGCGGCTCCTCGCCACCCTGCAATACGTCGAAGCCACACTCAAAGCCCAAAGCCATAAAATCACCACCGTTGCAGCAACCCAGCTAAAAATCGAGACTGCCGAAAAAGAACTCACCGCCTGGCTCACAGACAATGCATCCACTCGCAATATCGAAGTCGAACTGCCTGAACTTCGCGCCTTGGGCGAGTCAGTCCGCCATACCGACAAAGCACTGCAACGCACTCAATCTGAACTTGCCGTATTGGCCAAGGATCAACTGGCCAACGAACAAGCACTGGCCACAAAAAAAGCCTCAATCAACGCAGCCCAACAAATACTAAGCAAGGCCAGAGAATTAGTCGCCAGTACTGCCCAAGCTGTCGCTAAAGAAGCTGCAGGCAAATCCGTCGATGAATGGACACAAATGGCCAAAGCCCATGCACTGGCCGATGAATCCGCAAAAACACTTAGTGTGCAGCATAGTCATTGGAGCAAAGCGCAAGCACGCCTAACAAAACTAAAAGAGCGCCATCCGCCACTGCTCGAGCAATTCGCCAGCGCCAAACAAGCACGCAACGCTCACGCAGCCTCCGTCGCCAAGGAAACCACCATCCTCGAAGACAAACAAAAAATCTACGATCAGGCCCGTCTCATCGCTAAGCTGGAAACGCACCGTGCCGACCTAAAGCCTGACCAAGCCTGCCCACTCTGCGGCTCGCTGGAGCACCCCTACGTCGACCATTTGGAATCGAATGAAGACAACGACAAACTAGCAGTCGCGACTCAAAAACAAGTGCTCGCCGACGCCGAAAAAGCACTGAAACAAGCCGTCGAAGTTTTCAATCGCTTGGATGAAAAACTTAAGTCGCTCGAGCTAGATATCACCAAGGCGACTCAAGACTTAGACGAGCAAGCCGCAACTGTTGCCGCCGCGGCCAAGGCCGCCGGTTACCACGATGCCCTCGAAAACGACGACGCCTTCTCGCGTTGGCAACAATCGCTACAGGAACGACATAGTGCGACCGACACCAAGCTCGAACAACTGCAGCGACTCGACCGCGCAGCATGCGAAGCCAAAGAAGCCTTTGCCACACTCGACGCCGCCGACCGCGTGTCCGCCACTCAACTACACAATTTAGAACAAAAAAAAGTCGACCACAGCACGAAGCACCAATCCTTGCAGATCGAGCAAAACAACACACAGGAGGACATCGACACCCAACTCGCAGCCTTCAATCAAAAGCTAGCCACACATCTGCCTCCAGCGAGATCGCCCGCGGAGACACGCTCCCATACGCAAAAGCTCGAACACCAACTACAAGCTTACCAGCGACAACTCGACACACAAACACAACAGCGCCTCAAGCTCAAAGAACTCGCCGCCGACCTCAAAGAACTCAAGCAAGCACACACACGCCTCAGCGAAGAACGCGCACAATGGCAGAGTAAACTCGACGCCCATCCAGAAACAACGCTTTCGAACAGCTCACTCACTGTCCCAGAAAGTGAAGCACAACGCCGCAGCGAATGCCAAGCCGCACTCGACAAGGCTCAAGAAGCCGCGCAATCACTCTCACACAAGCGTAACGACCTAGCCGAGATAAACCAGGCCATCCAAACCACGACCCATGCACTCAACGCACGACTCGTCAACACGCCGTTCAAATCAATCCAGTTGCTCAAAGCCGCACGCCTGAGCGATACGCAATTAACAGAGATCTCCGCCACCAAAGATCGGCTCAAAAGCCAACACGACCAACTTCTCGGTCGCATCGATCAAACGCAAAACCAACTCAAGAAATTCGCCAAACAGGAACCCTTCAGCGCCGAAGCCGAAGCACCCCTAAAAGCAGAGCAAACCACTAACGAGCAACACCTAAGCATCCACAACAAACGTCTCGGCGAGATCAAACTCCTACTGGAACTAGATGCCAAAGCACGCAATTCACAAGCTGAACTGATCGCTCAGATCGAAAGACTCTCCAAAGAAGCACGCCCATGGATCGAGCTCAATGCACTCATCGGATCCGCCAGCGGCGACAAATTTTCAAAATTCGCCCAAGGCCTGACCTTAGCCCAACTACTACATTTAGCCAACAAGCACCTACTGCAACTCAACGATCGCTACTACATACAACAAACCCAAGAATCCGAACTCAGCCTAGAGATCGTTGACCGCTACCAAGCCGACGCCATCCGCCCCACTCGCAGCCTCTCCGGCGGCGAGTCTTTCCTAGTGAGTCTAGCCCTCGCACTAGGACTCTCCGATCTAGCCGGCAGTGACACAAAAATCGAAAGTCTCTTCATCGACGAAGGTTTCGGCACGCTCGACACCGACACCCTAGACATGGCCCTTGCGGCCTTGGAAAACCTACGCATGTCCAACCGCACCATTGGCATAATCTCCCACGTTGAAGCCCTCAAACATCGCATAAGCGCACAGATCCGAATCACTAAATCCAGCAGTGGACACGGCACCCTTGAGATCATCAACGGCGTTTAAAGGAAGCTCCGACAACACCTGCCAACTAGCTAAACACCGTTTTCCTCAGGCCTCGGATCACAGCCAAGTCGCCCCACTCCGCACCTTTCAATCGATTCACCTTCGGCGGATGCCGTCGTTGCCGTTCCATTTGCCATGCCTTGGTATAACTCCTCACAAACTCGCTGGAGCCCAGTATTGCTCCATCCGTAAAATAGCGAACACGGCAACGCAAGATCGCCGCCTTCGGCAATAAGCCATCCTCCTGTTCCAGAACTCGCAAAGCCTCGTCACGCTCAATAACCGCGCCCCCCTTCAAGCTCGCAGCACTCCCTTTCCCAAAAATCAAAAGACGATGCGCCCGCAACGGATTCGAATCATGATCCGCCCAGATACAACGCAAGCCCTCAACCGCCTCTGACACACCCGAGACCGCCTCCGCATAGCCACAGAAGCGATAATCCTTCGGATCTTCTGCCAAACCGGCCCGAACCGGATTCAAGTCAATATACGCGGCCATCGTTTGCAGCGCGTTCCCCTTCCCCTCAACCAGCACCGATTTAAAACGGTCCGCCCACAGCGTGCCATAGCGATTATGGTTACGGTTATACCACACAGAAAAGCGCTGCTTCACCGCCTTCATGTATTCCGAAATATCGCCCATCCGGGCCAATAACTTACGGCGGAGCTCATCCGCCTGCTCCGAGTCTTCAGCCAACTGAGAGCGCAGCACCTTAACAGAAGCCGTCTGATGCTGAGTCGGCTTAGGATACAGCACCTGATAGCGACGCAACAGTTCCGCATCGTCCACATTCTGCCGCTCCGGCACCCGCAGCAGCACGTGAAAGTGGTTCGACATCACACAGTAGGTCAGCACCTGAACACCGCAGAAATCCGCCACCTGCCAAATCATCTTACGCAGCACCTCCTTTTCACGATCCCCCAAGAGCCTCTCACCATTCACCACACGCGTCATACAATGATAGCTAGCCGCACTCCCCTGAACCTTTGTTCGACGTATTCGTTTCATAACCTTCTCGATCAAAACTGTAAAAATCCAACCCAAAACCCAAAGTCAAACAATTTCTTATAGCCTGGTTATTATATAAAAGAAGGCCTTAGTGGCAATTTAGAGTAATTCTTAATTTTAGCTGGCGGGGCCTACGATCAACTGCACACGCTTTTCTTCCGAGAAATATTCTTTCGCGAAACGAGCGAGCTGAGCGGCATCGACTTGATCTAATTTAGCTGCGTGTTCTGCATCGTCGTCAATGGGTAAACCATAAGTGAGCTGAATTGCGGCATGCATCGCACGCGCGCCAATCGTTTGCTTGCCCATGGGACGCGCCGCTTTGAGCCGTGTACGGCATCGAGCGAGTTCGTCTTCCGTCACCTCTCCGGCAGCGACTCGTGCAATCTCAATATTCATTTCACTGACTACGGCACCAGCTTGCTCGGGGTGCGTTCCTGCGTAAAAAACAAACATGCCAGTTTGTAATCCTATCACTCGTGTTGTGCCGACATAATAGGCCATACCCTGATCTTCGCGCACACGCTCAAACAGACGACTGGACATGCCGCTGAAAAGTTCGTTAAGCACTTCGGCGACAACGAAGTCGCTGGATTGAACACCGGCATCGGGATAAGCTTGCAGTACGACGGCTTGCTCTCGGTCCATTACTTCATGCCCGGTGTAGGCGACAGGCACGACTGGCAGCGATGAGTCGGCTCTCTGAAAAGCTAAGGTCGATAGTTGCTTTTCAAGCAAAGGTTGTAAGCGTGAAACTAAAGACTCTGGGTCAAAATCACCTGTTACCGAAAGAACAATATTACCTGCCCGGACGAGCTCACGGTAGTGCACTGCAATGTCTTCGACAGTGAGCGCAACGAGATCCGCAGCACGACCATCAGAGCCCACAGCGAAGGGGTGCTCCGCAAAAAAGCGCTCGCGCAACTTACGGAAACCAAAATCAAGAATTTCATCGTCGGCTTCGAGCAGGCTGGCGACTTGTGCGTCTCGCTCGGTCTCAAAGGTCGCCGAGTCAAAAACCGGAGCGGTCAAGGCCTCACTGAGTAGTTCAAGTGCGACATCCAAATCTGCCGGCAATACCTCCAGCGCGAGACTGATCGTATTATTACCACCGGTCGCCGTAAAACTGCCACCGATGCTCTCGATTAATTCAGCAATCTCTTGAGCGCTGCGGTGGAGGGTATCCTTGGTCAAAAGTTCCCCGAGTAATGCGGAAACCCCACGTTGATCAGCGGGCTCATAAAGAGGGCCCGCTTGAAGCACACAGCGAAGATGCACTTTGGGCAAACGACTGTCAGGCTGTAATAGTAAGCGCGCGCCACTCGAGAGCTCGATCAGCTCAAAAGGCTCTAATGCCAGCTTTTCTTCCAGTGCAGCGGTCGAGTCAATAATTTGCGGAGCAGGGCCTAGAGTCACAGCCGACATACTCTCATCGACCAAATAGCGCTGAGCGACTGCTTGTAAATTGACCGGTTGAACAGCTTGCAGCCTATTCAAATAGCGTCGCCCATAATAGATATCACCGATGACCACCTCTCCCAGGCCAAGGCGCGATGCTTGGCCACTCATAGTCTTGCGACCATTAATCTCAGACGTAAGTGCTTGTCGCCGGGCCTTTTCCACCACTGATTCAGGTAGGCCTTGGGCCGCCACTTCACCTAATAAAGCAAGAATCGCTTGTTCCACAGCAGCACTTTTCGAGGCATCGCAGACGTAAGAAATCCAAAAGAGGCCGCTGCCTCCAGGATTCCAATTACGACAGTCGATGTAATTGACCAGGTTCCGCTGATTACGCAAGCGATCCCAGAGCAGTGAGCTCTCTCCACCACCCAGCGCATGAGCGAGCGCATCGAGACATGGCGAATCTGGATGACTCATGTGCGGCACTTTAAACCCGAGGCCACCACGGAAAATATTATACTCGCCCACAATATCCTCGCGACGAGCGGCCAGTTGCACTGGCTCTTCCTCGACACGCACAGGTGCCAGTCGTCCGCGCGGGACTGCCCCAAATTGCTTTTCAACCTCAGCAAGGCACTCTTCAGGTGCCACTGCGCCCACGATGGTAACTACCATATTATTCGGCACATAGCGGGCATTGTAATAGCCGCGTAATTCCTCACAAGTCACCTGCTCGTATAACTCACGATGGCCGATTACTGGCTCACGATACGGATGCCGCTGAAAGGCAGTACGAAAAAGTGCCTGACTGAGCTGACGGTCTGGATCATCCAAGCCCATATCGATCTCGCGCAAAATCACGGCACGCTCGCGCTCCACTTCTTGCACTGGCAAAGTCGAGTGCAGAACCATATCCGATAGCACATCCACTACCTGTTGAAAAGCCGTCGAGGGCGCATCAATGTAGTAGACTGTACGATCAAAAGTGGTGTATGCATTAATCGAGCCCCCCATTGCATGCACTTCACGACTGATAGATTTTCCGTCCCTGCGAGAAGTCCCTTTAAAGAGCATGTGCTCCAAATAGTGAGATAAGCCAGAACCAATGTAGGCATCCTCGTGAATGCTCCCGGTTTTAACCCAAACTTGAACGGAGACCACCTCACTGGAAAAATCCGGGCGATGGACCAATGTCAGTCCATTGGGCAATACATGCCGTTCCACAGGCGCCCGAAACAGGCGCTCAATAAGTTCATGAGATTGTGAAGCAGAGAACTGACTAGGGCTATTTTCCATAAAAACGACTGAGTTAGAACATAGACTGAAGTAATTTCGATCATTAGTTTGCAATTGCCACATAAGGCATACTCCTCAATGTAATCGAGTAACAACTCTAATCACTTGTTAGAATATTGTTTAAACCACTGATAACAAGACCCCTATGCGCTTTGAAAGTTGATTCCAAAGTCGATCCCCCTTTAGCTGTTATGTGATGTTTTCTCTCCCCAAATCCAAACGCTCAAAAAAGAAAGAACTAAAGGAGCCAATAGCGCCTCCGCGCCTACCTGCACCACCACCGGTTCGCCAAGCAACTCGAAAATTGAGTTTGAAGACAGCCATCGCAGCGGCCACGCGGCGCGAAGGCGCGGAAGTGACGCCACTACTCAGCCCACTAGACGAATTTCCTTCAGTCAAAACCAAGTCTGGCAAGCAGCAAGAAATGGAGGCGCATCTGCTAGAACTACAAGCTGAAATTATCGTGCGCGAGGATCAGGTATCTCAGCGCGAAAAACGCTGCGAAGCACATGAGCTCGAACTAAATGAGCGTGAAGCCTTACTGCTTGCTCATAAAAGCCTGCTGGATAGCCAACGGGAAACCAATGGTAATGCCACAGAAGATCAAAAGGACCTAAGCAAGGAAGCCAAGGCACTCAAAGCCTTACAACGTGAACTAGAAGCTCAGGAAGCCTCACTCAAGGAAGCTCGTCGCTTGCTGCATGAGCGCGAAGTCTTTATTGAACAATGTGAAAATGAATTGGTCGAGAAATCGATGCTTCTAACCGAACGTGAGGCCCAAGTCGAACAAGACGAAGAAGACAAAATGGACACGAGTTCACGTAATGCCACTGCCTAACTTCTAATAGCTCAAAATCCGACTAAAGTGCAGACGCCACTCGGCAGTTTCCCGATCGTAATCAACGAATGAGCGGCCTCAAAGCATCAAGTCAAAGTCGCTGAATATACATTGTTGAATTCCTACGACGAATCCCTTTCTGTTCTGCGATGGAAAACAGCAGCGCAGTCAAACCCGTCGTCGGGATCATTATGGGAAGCCAATCGGATTGGAGCACGATGGGGGAGGCTGCGGCCTTACTCAAACAGCTTGAGATCCCCTTTGAGACAAAGATCGTGAGTGCCCACCGCACTCCCAAGCTCCTCTATAGCTACGCGGAAGAGGCGGAAAGCCGCGGCATCCAGATCATTATCGCCGGCGCCGGCGGTGCCGCTCACCTGCCCGGCATGACCGCTGCGATGACGCACTTACCCGTATTGGGCGTGCCCGTGCAATCGAAAGCGCTGAGCGGCCAGGACTCGCTGCTCTCGATCGTGCAAATGCCCGCCGGCATCCCAGTCATGACGCTCGCGATCGGCGTGGCCGGCGCGAAAAATGCCGCCCTCTCGGCCGCCTCGATACTTTCCTTGAACGACACAGGCGTATGCGAGCGCCTCAAGGCCTTCCGCGCGCAGCAGACTGAGACCGTGCTCAATACTGAGCTTCCCGAAGCTTAATCAAACACCCTTTACTCACACTATGATCACTCCTGGCAGCACTATCGGAATACTCGGCGGCGGACAACTTGGGCGCATGCTAATCTTGGCAGGCCGCACGCTCGGCTATCGCTTTCACGTCTTTGAGCCTAAAGGCCCCTGCCCCGCAGGCATGGTCGCCGACTTAGAGATCAATGCCGACTACTCCGACGAGGCTGCACTCAAGCGCTTCGCCGAAGGAGTGGACGTGATTACACTCGAGTTTGAAAACATCCCGTCGGAAGTGATCGACATGCTCAGCGCCATCAAGCCTGTGCTGCCCGGAAGCCGCGCTTTACACATTTGCCAGCACCGTCAGCGTGAAAAGGACTTCTTAAAGGAGAGCGGGCTCCCCTGCGTAGCATTTGAATACGCCGACTCCGCCGAAAGCCTAAAAACGGCCATCCAGGCCATCGGCTTCCCCTGCGTCATTAAAACGGCCGCCTTTGGTTACGACGGCAAGGGGCAGATCAAGCTCAACGCCCCTGAAGAAGCCGCCGACTGCGATTACCTCTGGAACTTCCTCGAAAACCCACCCCGCGTGGTGGTGGAAAAATGGATTCATCATATCGGTGAGTTCTCTGTGGTCTGTGCCCGCAAGGCCGACGGCAGCACCAGCACCTTCCCGATGGCGGAAAACATACATGTGCACCACATTTTGCACGCCTCGATCGTGCCCGCTCGCATCACCGACGCCACACAGGCTGCCGGCGCTGAACTGGCTTGCAAAATCGCCGATCTACTCGAGGTCGTCGGGCTGATCGCAGTCGAACTCTTCCTAGAAGAAGATGGCAGCCTCATTATCAACGAAATGGCCCCCCGCCCGCACAATTCGGGGCACTACAGCATCGACGGCTGCATCACCAGCCAATTTGAACAACACATCCGCGCCGTAACTGACCTCCCCTTTGGTTCGACCGAGCTGCTCAAGCCAACGGTAATGATCAACCTACTCGGCGATGTATGGAGCGACGGCGAGCCCGACTGGGCGGGCCTACTCGCCGACCCGCGCGCCAAACTCCACCTCTATGACAAAGGCGAAGCCCGCCCAGGCCGCAAAATGGGACACTTCACTTTGCTCGGCGACGATATTGACGCCACCCTCGAAGCCGCCGAAGCTCACTTTAAGAAGCTATGAATATCCAGCCCACCAGATCCGAATTCGCCAAACTCACCGCCAAGGGTAATACGATCCCTGTCTACTTGGATCTCACCGCCGATTGCGAGACCCCACTCGGTGCCTACTGCAAAATACGCAACGAAGGCCCTGCATTTTTGTTCGAGTCGATCGTCGGGGGCGAACGCATCAGCCGCTACTCCTTTCTCGGCGCCAACCCACGCAAGGTATATCGCGTATTCGAAAAAGAAACCAAGATTCATCACAAAGGCGGCGAGACTGAGACCATCGAGACTCCCAGCGATCCACTCAAGCTGATCGAAGCAGAGATGGCGAGCTACCAACCAGTCGACATGCCAGACATGCCCCCCTTTTGTGGCGGCGCTGTCGGCTTCGTCGGACACGAGTTTATTCACAGCATCGAGCCCACAGTCCCCAAGCCTTCCGACAACCCACTCGAAATGCCAATCCTTTACTATATGATCACCGATTCGGTGCTCATATTTGACCATGTACGACAGATCTTACGTATCTGCGTGAATGCTCATTCCCAAGACGGCAATTCCAGCCAGGCCTACGATCAAGCAGTGGCCGAGATCCAGCGCATTTACGAAGTGCTGGAACGCCAACAACCGATCAGCCATCGCCCCATCGAGAGCCCGGGCGAGATCACGGTGCCCGCAGGCAACTTCACCAAAGAACGCTTTAAAGCTGCAGTCGATCAGGTAAAAGACTACGTCCGCGCTGGAGATGTAATACAAACAGTTCTCTCACAGCGCTTTGTAAAAGAGTTCAAACCCGCACCAGTGGATCTTTACCGCGCTCTACGTACGGTGAACCCCTCGCCTTACATGTTTCTAATGGAAGATGCCGACTTCTCTGTCGTGGGCGCTTCTCCCGAAGTGCACGTTCGCCTGACAGGGGATCAAGTCGAAATCCGCCCCATCGCAGGCACCCGCCATCGCGGCCAAACCGAGACCGAAGACCTCGCCTTGGAAAAGGATTTGCTGGCCGACGAGAAGGAAAAGGCCGAACACCTAATGCTGGTCGACCTCGCGCGTAACGATATCGGCCGCGTCTGCCAATATGGCTCGATCAAGGTGCCGGATTACATGACTATCGAACGTTATTCACATGTTATGCACATTGTCTCACAAGTTGTGGGAACAATTCGCCCCGAGTGCACAGCCTTCGATTTAATGCGAGCCACCTTTCCAGCAGGCACTCTCAGCGGAGCGCCCAAAGTGCGGGCACTCCAGATCATTTCCGAACTCGAAAACAGCCAACGTGGTGTCTACGGCGGCGCACTGGGCTATTTTGGCTTCGATGGCAGCCACGACTCCTGCATCGGCATCCGCACCGCAGTCATCAAAGACGGCCAAATTTACATTCAGTCCGGAGCCGGCTTGGTGGCCGATTCAGTGCCAGAGAGCGAATTTATGGAGACCATCAACAAAGCCAAGGGTATGCTCAAGGCCGTTTCGCTGGCCGAAAGCATGTTTTGTGAATAAGTTATTAACAATCGCAAAGAAACTA
Organism: Coraliomargarita algicola; assembly: GCF_033878955.1. Lineage (NCBI taxonomy): Bacteria > Pseudomonadati > Verrucomicrobiota > Opitutia > Puniceicoccales > Coraliomargaritaceae > Coraliomargarita > Coraliomargarita algicola. The sequence goes on along the minus strand of NZ_CP138858.1, from coordinate 3,908,424 downwards.
ACTACTTTTTGTGTTTTTTTGTAAGTCAGCTTAAATAGTCGCGATAGGTATTGGAACCTCGGGAATAAATCCGCGGTCGAAGTATCTAAACAGTGGAATTCACCACCGAAAACGACTTATGAATATAGCACAGACAGCAGAAAGAACCCGAAATCGACGTTCACAAGCTAATCGGCTCTCAGACGTCCCCCGCTCTCGCACAGACGAAGTTGAGGCCGTAACCGACGTCCGCGAACTCCCCTCAAATGATCGCAACGTCATGCGCACTTATATGCAGGAGATCTCTAAAACCCCCTTACTGAGCAAGGAGGAAGAGATCGAACTCGCCGCACGCATCCAACAAGGCGATAAAGCCGCCCGCGATCACATGATTTCTGCGAACCTGCGCCTAGTCGTTAAAATAGCTTACGATTACAACAATTTCGGCCTACCACTCCTCGACTTAATTAGCGAAGGCAACATTGGCTTGATCAAAGCCGTCGAGCGCTTCGACCCTTCTAAAGGCGGCAAGCTAAGTACCTATGCCGCTTGGTGGATCAAGCAATCGATCAAGCGCGCCCTGGCCAACCAAAGTAAGACGATTCGCCTGCCGGTGCACCTGGTCGACCGCATCGCCAAAATGCGCAAAGTCACCGCACAACTCGCCGACGAACTTGACCGCGAACCTGCTGACGAAGAAATCGCGTTCGCGATGGACATGCCGGTCAACAAAGTCGCGCACTTGAAATCAGTCAGTATTCGTCCTGCATCACTGGACGCCCCGGTAGGTGAAGATGGCGAAACCACCTTCGGTGAACTAGTCGGAGACGACAACGAAGCGACCCCGTTAGAGAATTTACAGGAAAAATCCATGAGCAACGACATCAAGTCCGTCATCGACCGGCTTGAAGAACGTGAAGCCGAAATCATCCAGCTACGCTTCGGACTGGATGGTAACCGCCCACTCACACTGGAAGAAGTCGGTGAACGCTTCGACGTCACTCGCGAACGCGTGCGACAGATTCAAAATATTGCCATCCACAAGATGCGTCGTCTCATGACTGAAAACGAGCGCCAGCGCTCTAAAGAAGAAGTGCAAGAAGAACGCATCGAACAGGAAAAGATGAAAGTTCTGCAAGAATTCTTTCAGGAGCAAGTGGCTTCCTGATTTTTTAGACTAAGTTGTTGTTTGATAAAGGAATGCCCTCTGCGCGGAAACGCCAGAGGGCATTTTATATCCAACTAGCGTTGATCCAGCGCGAGATAATCGCGCTTGGTGCTGCCAGTATAAATTTGGCGTGGACGGTGAATGCGGCTCTTCGGATTTTCAGCAATCTCCTTCCAGTTGGCAATCCAACCGGGCATACGTCCGATCGCAAACATCACAGTAAACATTTCAACGGGGATACCAATCGCCTTCAAAATAAGACCACTGTAAAAATCGACATTCGGGTAGAGTTTACGGCTGATGAAATAATCATCTTCCAGAGCTGCTTGCTCCAGTCGGCGTGCGATATCGAGCAACGGATCTTCCATCCCGATACTTTCAAGAATACTCTCGGCACTCTTACCGAGGATTTTAGCGCGTGGATCGTAATTCTTATAAACGCGGTGGCCAAAGCCCATCAACTTGGCTTCCCCCTTCTTCGCGGCTTCGATAAAACGCGAGCCGTCGTCCCCTGCTGCATGAATTTCTTCCAGCATCTTGATCACTGCCATATTCGCGCCACCATGAGACGGGCCCCAAAGTGCACAGACACCAGCAGAAACCGAAGCAAACAAATTAGCCCCGCCAGAAGCAACCATACGGACTGTAGAAGTGGAACAGTTTTGCTCATGATCTGCATGCAGCATCAAGAATAGGTCGAGCGCTTTACCCGCGCCATGGTCGTCGACGTATTCGTTATAAGGCTCCGAAAACATCATATGCAGGAAGTTACCTGTGTAGCGTTTGTCGGCAGGATAAACAAATGGCAGCCCCATCTTCATGCGATAAGTCATGGCTGCGATGGTCCGCACCTTGGAAATAAGAAGGGCTGCCGTTTCATCGAAATGAGCTAAATCTTGCTCACGATCATTCGACGACATCTCTGGATAGTATGCCCCCAGCGAGTTGAGCATCGAAGAAAGGATAGCCATGGGATGTGCACCACTCGGGAAACCATCGAAGTGGCTGTGCATCCCCGTATGTATCGAAGAGTTCTTGCGCACTTGCTGACGGAATGCACGTAGATTCTCCTCCGAAGGCAACTCTCCGTAGATGACCAACATAGCGGTCTCAAGGAAAGAAGAGTTCTCGGCGAGTTGTTCGATCGGATACCCACGGTGACGAAGAATGCCATTTTCACCATCAATAAAGGTGATGTCACTCATGCAGGAACCGGTATTACCATAGCCTTCGTCAAAAGTGATACAACCACTCTTCGCGCGTAAGGTCCGTGTATCTAGGGCTTTCTCGCCCTCGGTTCCCACAATAATGGGGAACTCGAAATTTTCGTTTCCAAGTCGGATAGTGCCTGTATTTTCCATGGTAGTGGTCGTGTTACTGCGTCAGTTAAGAAAGCTCAAAGTATCGAACAGTCATCTCAGAGCACCGTTGCTCTAAGAGCGCTAAAGCGATCTCAAAAAATTTCGATATAGATGCAATCCTTTTGCCTGACTTTTTTCGGGGTGAAATTGAGTAGCATAACAATTGCCAAAGCGGATACCGGAGACAAATTGTCCTCCGTAGTCCGAATGAAAGAGTGCTATGCTGGGGTCTTGCGGTTGAATGTAATAACTATGAACAAAATAAAATTGATCCTGACCAGAAACAAGGCCCTCAGTTAGCGGGGCCCCGGGCGCGAAGGTCACAGCATTCCAGCCCATATGCGGAATCTTAAGCGCAGGATCGATCACAAAACGCTTAACGGATCCTTTGAAAATACCTAGAGCAGCGGTGTCGCCCTCTTCCGAATGCTCAAATAGCGCCTGAAGTCCGAGACAAATACCGAAAAAAGGTCGGTCCGCAGCGATCCAATCACGAATCACATGGTCAAAACCAGTCGCCTGCAGTAAACGCATGGTATCGACGATCGCTCCCTGCCCCGGAAAGATCAGTGCATCGGCCGAGCCGATCTGTTCCGGCTCTGATACCAGGTAGGCATCGGCCCCCACATGCTCCCAGGCCCTAACGACACTGCGCAAGTTCCCCATACCGTAATCAATCACGGCGAGTTTTGGTTTTAAATTGGAAGCATCTTTAGACATATCGAAGCGATGAAGCTGTGGAAGTCTGAGCAAGTTGCAAGCAGACAAGATTTTCGATTGAGAAAAAAAAGGGCTCTCCCTGACGGAGAGCCCATTTGTTACATTCAGATCGCTACTAGAGCTTGATCACGCGGTATTTTTCGATTGCGGGATGCTCAGTAATCTTCTTCGCAGCCGTCTCCGAAGGGGCACTGTCGAGTTCAAAAACAGAGACCGCAAATCCTTCGCCCTTATCGCGACTCAGCGACATGTTGGCGATATTGACCTGATCCTCTCCGAGCGTGACACCGATAAAGCCGACAATACCGGGAACATCCTTATTCTTCAGCACCAACAAGGTCGCGTCGGTGCTTACTTCGACACTGTGCGAATCGATTTCAACGATCCGTGGAGTCTGATTCTTACCAACCAATGTGCCGCCAATGGTGCGCGTTTTACCTCCCTTGCAGGCCACTTCGACTTCAATTAATTCGTTGAAGTCAGCGTGATCACTGCTCTTAACTTGATCACAGGCGATCCCGAGGCGCTCAATCTTCTTAGGCGCATTTACGTTATTCACGTTGTCGGAAATATCACGTAAAAAGCCACGCTGAATGGCATTCGTCAGTGGCAGGGTATCAAGCTCGGTGATCTTACCAAAGTAACGAATGGTAATTTTCTCAACACCTTCAGGGGCGAGTTGCTGCGAGAATGTGCCGACTTTTTCGCCAAGTGTCATATAAGGGCCGAGCTTTTCGAGCACCTTAGGATCGACCGATGGCATATTCAGCGCGTTCACAACCATACCACCGGTAAGTGCTTCGATCATTTGCTTCGCCACGTCGATGCCGACATTTTCCTGAGCTTCCACTGTAGAAGCCCCCAAGTGTGGCGTAAGAACAAGATTTTCGATGCCACGCAGAGGGCTATCTTCTGCTGGTGGCTCATCTTCGTAAACATCTAGACCGGCCGCAGCAACTTTACCGGAATTCAGTGCCTCAATCAGCGCCGCTTCTTCAATAATACCCCCACGAGCACAATTAAAGACGCGCACACCGTCCTTCATACGCTTGAATGCATCGGCATTCAGCATGTGCTTCGTATCCTTCGTCATCGGCATGTGCACTGTAATGTAGTCCGCATTCTCGATCACTTCGTCTAAGGTAGCCTGCTTCACACCGAGCGACTTAGCGCGGGATTCGGTCAAATAAGGATCATACGCGAGCACATCCATTTGAAAGGCCATGGCGCGCTTAGCCACTTCAGCCCCGATACGGCCCATGCCGAGCACACCCAGAGTTTTTTGATTCAGCTCAGAACCAGTATACTTCTTACGATCCCAGCGGCCAGCCTTCATACCAGCGCATGCTTGTACGATCGGGCGAGTACCCGCGAGCATATGAGTGAAAGTAAGTTCCGCGGTGGCAATCGTATTCCCCGTTGGCGTGTTCATCACGATGACGCCATGGTCAGTCGCCGCTTCGATATCGATGTTATCCACACCGACTCCCGCACGTCCTACCACCTTCAGCTTCGGCGCGGCAGCAATCACCTCGGCAGTGATACGAGTATCGGAACGCACGGCAATTGCGTCGGCGTCCTTGGCAAGCTCAAGGATTTGCTCCGGTGAGGAACCATAGGCTTCTACGACGTCAAAACCTGGTTGGGCTTTGAACAAATCAACACCTATAGGCGAAATGCGGTCTGCAATTAGTATTTTCATAAGAAGCGGGCGAGTAAATTTATGCTGCCGTGAATTGCAACGAAAACATGTGAAAGTTGCAAATCATAGCAACCACAGCAACGACAAGCCAGAGATCCACGCCAACTCAAGCGAGCTACAACAAACCAACTAACGGCATAAAATTATGAATCTCCCTCGCCCGCAGCCCCATCCCCAGCGCGGTGCATATAAAGCGTACGCGTCGGATAAGCAAACTCAATACCACGCTCGGCAAAAGCGCGACAGAGCGCCAAATTGATTGTCTGTTGCGCATCCATGTAAGCATTAAAATCGGGCGAATTAATATAGTAAACCACCTCGAAATCATAGGAACTATCGCCAAAGCTTTTGAAATGAGCACGGTCAAAACGCAGCCCCTCCACCCCCTTGATGATAGACTTCACCAAGGGCGGAATCGCCTCCAACTGATCCGGTGTGGTCTGATACGTCACTCCGAAGCCAAACGGAATACGGCGTTCTTGCATACGCTTGTAATTGCGAATTCGGCTATTCAGTAAATCTGAATTGGAGAAAATCAATTGTTCGCCCGAGAGGCTACGCACCCGAGTCGTCTTGAGCCCGATTTTCTCCACCCCGCCCATGAGCTCGCCCACAATGATAAAATCTCCAATCACAAAGGGCTTATCCAACACAATCGACAATGAGGCAAAGAGATCTCCAAGTATATTCTGAATGGCCAATGCCACCGCAATACCACCAATGCCCATTCCAGCCACCAAAGCAGTTACATCATAACCTAAGTTATCGACCACCAATAAGAACGCCACCGACCAAATGACCAAGCGCACAATAAAAGAAACTCCCTGCACCACTGAAACCGCGCCGGGGTTATCCTCACGCCGCGCATCCGTATAATACGTGATGTAGCATGAAACCATGCGATTCCCCCAAATCGCGGCTTGCAAAACAACCGCAATCAACAGGGCAAAATCAAAATGCATATCCCAACTGCCGAGATCCAGAAAACGCGTGCCCCCCCATACTGCCGCGACAAACAGGATATAGCTTTTAGTAGATCCCAATGCAGCAGCCAACAGATCATCCGCAATTGTGGATGTTTTTTTACTCAGGCTGAGGATACGGCGCTCTAAAACAGCAAAGAGCAACTTCAGTGCTAAAAACAGCACAACCGTAGCTCCCAAGGCATAAAGCCAATGATCCAGCCCATTGCCTGCGATTTCCGTATGATAGATATTCGCGAACCAAACAGTCATAGGCTCACCAGTAGCACAGACCGGGCCGCTCTGTCAAAAAGCAGCAAAGATTATAGTCGTTGACAGCGCGTGTGGATTCCCCCTTAAAAGAGCCCATCGCGTTACGGCATACGATGTCAAAGGTGGTCCACACCGTCTATACGTATCAAATCCCGACTGGTAGTCGGTCTTTACGCTGAAACGCCTTTTCTTCTTTTTGCGCAAGAACTCGATCTTGCGCAAACGCCCGCATCCACGCCGGACAATCCTTTTATACATCTACTCACGCATCCACGCGCCGACACATGAGCCAAGACAATTCATCGACGGAAACAACGACTTCTACAGCAACCGCTAAGGAAGCCGCTCCCAAGCAAACCCAAGAAAAGCCACGCGAGAACGAAATCGCGGTATCTGGCATCTTGGAGATCCTGGATAACAAGACCGGCCAGTTGATCGATCCCTCTCGCAATGGTAAGACCAAACCGAACGATCCCTTCGTCCCACGCGAGCTGATTAAACGCTTCAAATTAAAGCAAGGCAGCTTCATCGAAGGCAAGGCGCATCAAAACGACCGCTTTCCTAATCCCAAAATGCGCTTCATCGATAAAGTGGATGGTGCGCTACTCGAAGAGCGCAAAGGTCGCTACACCTTCCAACAACTCGTCTCCATCGCACCGGACGAACAGATCCGCCTCGAAGCCAAAGATGGCCGCGTGACGACTCGCATCATGGACCTCTTCTGCCCCATTGGCAAAGGCACCCGTGGACTCATTGTGGCTCCCCCTCGCACGGGTAAAACCACCATTTTACACGACATCGCCCACGGTGTGATCGAAAATCATCCCGAGTGCCACTGTCTGGTATTACTCGTGGATGAACGTCCCGAGGAAGTCACCGACTTCAAGCGCAGCGTCAATGCCGAGATATACGCGTCGTCCAACGACGAAGAACTGGTCAATCACCTACGCATCGCTGAACTGGCCATCGAACGTGCCAAGCGCTTAGTCGAAGCCGGCAAGGATGTCGTCCTCCTACTCGATTCCATTACCCGCCTCGCCCGTGCCTACAATGCCGCATCCGGCAAAGGAGGTCGCACTATGACCGGTGGCCTCGACGTACGTGCCTTGGAAAAACCACGTCAAATCTTCTCAGCTGCCCGCAATTGCGAAGAAGGCGGCAGCCTAACGATCATTGCCACTGCTCTAATCGAGACAGGCAGCAAGATGGACGAACTGATCTTCCAAGAATTCAAAGGCACAGGTAACATGGAAATGGTACTTGATCGCAAAGCCGCGGAACTCCGACTCTGGCCAGCAATCAACCTCAACGCCTCCGGCACTCGCAAAGAGGAACTATTACTCTCTGGGAAATACCTTGAAGGCGCTCAATTCTTGCGTCGCGCTCTCGCTGGCCAGAAGATTGAAGATGCTGCTGAACTCATGATCGACCGCTTCCAGCAGACTCAAAACAACGATGAATTTCTGAAGCTCTTACAGCGATAAATTCACAGGCAACATTCCAGCTAAGGCAAACGTGTCGAACGGCACAGAGTGAAGAGCTTAGGTACTGGGTAAAAGAGAATAAAAGAGTTCAATTGTACTGTTGAATTCAAAAAACGTTCCAACTGCTAATAATTCGTTAATTATGGGGGTTATAGCTTTTATACCTAAATAACAAACCCCATACACATAATATGAAAACAACGTACTTACTGGTAGGCAGCTTGTTGGCTGCGACTTCACTGAATGCCGCAACGGGCTTCTTCGGAACAACCTCAATCATTGCTGATGGGAATACTTCCGACGTTTCGACATTAACTTCTTTTGGCAATATTAGTAATGCTGCGACCTTCGAAATTCAGGGCTTCGACCTCAACACCTTTGAAGATAATGGTTCTGAGATCACGCACATGAACATGTTCTGGACGATTGATGGCTTCACCAACATACACCAAATACAGCTAACTCCAGCACCTACCAAAATTGGTAATGATCGTAACTGGGTCATCTCCTCTTCAACTCAAGACTTAGTCACCAACAACGGTTTAGGCACGATTGCAGAGGGCGATTATACATTTCAGGCATACTTCGAAGGCTACACCAACGGCACAAACACGGCTGGAAATATCTTCCTAAACAACGGCGGCTCAAACTACCAAGCGACATTTACAATTGTTCCAGAACCAGGGATATACGCACTGATCGCAGGCCTTCTGGGGCTCTCTTTTGTCGCGCTCAAGCGCCGCCAAGCGTAAGTATTCGAGCATATTGATTTCGAGAAGCCGTTAATTCCGATTGACGGCTTCTTTTATGTACAAGCGTCTCCTTTCCTAGCTTGAAAAACCGCCATAAAACCGTCTTTTTCGCTCAATGAAAGCACCCGCCTACTCAACCAACCTTGGACTCTTCGTTTTACGCATCGGTATCGGCAGCATGTTCATCCTACACGGACTGCCTAAGCTAATGGGTGGTACCGCAGCTTGGGAGCAAGTGGCTCAGCACGGCCTCCCCTTTTTGCCAGCTGGCAATATATCCATCGCATTTGGTCTCGCAGCAGCCATAGCTGAGTTTGGCGGCGGCATCCTACTCATACTAGGATGTTACCATCGGATCGTCTGCAGCGCGCTGATGGGCACGATGGCAGTGGCCTTCTCGACCAAGCTCGGTGCGGTCACGGGCTACCAGAATTTCGCCTTAGAAGCAGGCTGGCCATTGGAATTATTGATCGTCTTTATAGCCTTATTCCTCACAGGCCCAGGGCGCTGGCGAATCGGCGCAGGAAAATCTTAGATGCTCCAAACTAGCCTGGCAGCTCGGCCCGATTATCGCGACTGCAAGCGAATCTTATTCAGCTGATGACTGCGACAGACATCCATCACTTCAGTCACATACCGGAGCGGCACTTCCTCGTCGGCGACGAGTAAGATGGGCATGTCAGGCGTAAGCTCTCCAGCGAGCTTCATCGCAGCCTCGAGCGCTGGCTTGTCAACCGGCCGGTCATTTAAGTAAAATTCCCCTTCAGGGCTCAACGCGATCACGATTTGCTCTTGGATCTCGTTTTCGCCGGCGGTCTCAATCTTTGGCACGGTGATATTCAGTGAACTGACCTGCTTAAACTGCATCGTGACCAGGAAGAAGAACAACAAGACGGTCAATACATCGACCAAAGGCACAATGTTGATGACAGGTTGTCGCCGGCGGCGACGAATCAAATCAGATGTGGGGTCCATACTCGAAGACGCCTAGTCCTGTTCAGATTGAAGCAGAGCCTGCACACCGAGTCCGATGCGTGCAGCCATAAACTCCACGCGCCGCAGCACATAAGCGTGGGCCGCCAGGGCTGGTATGGCAATGGCAAGGCCCAAAATGGTGGTATTCAGCGCGAGCGCAATACCGCGAATAAAGGCAGCTGGGTCCGGCAAGCCCGTCTCCGCAGAGAAGCCACTAAAGACTTGAGTCAAGCCGGTCACCGTCCCCAAAAGACCAATCAAAGGCGCAGCACCGATCACAACTTCTAATAAAAAAACGCCTCGTTCCATACGGCTGACTTCAAGTCGCGCATAAGCTTGGAGTGAGTCCGCATCGGCACGACGCGAACGATAGAAGTGAACGATGCGCCCGGCCACGGAATTTTGATTCGACTCAATTCCGTCAAATTTCCCCGAAACGAAAGCATCCACTAACGAAGCGGGCATCACTCGGGATGGACGTAAAGCGAGCAATCGCTCAAAGGTGATGAAAACCGCCACCAAGGAACAAAGTGCGAGCGGATAGATAAAAATTCCTGCGTGAGTAAAGATGTCCATAAAATCAGAGGCAAAGGTTGGAGTCCCGCCTTCAGGCGGTCTGAAAAAAGAAGATGAACCGCCTAATGGCGGGATTCCAACCTAATCAGATAAAAAAAGGCGCAACCGAAGCTGCGCCTTTTGTCAGTAAATATTGACTGATGTTCCTGCGTTTAGAGTACAACTAACAGCGCGTGAATCACGGCTGGAATGTAGAACAGAAAGCATAGAATAATATTAATCAGCAATGACTTGCCTGCACCCGACTTTAGCGCAACTGCAACTGGAGGCAGAAAAATGGCAAGTAGGATGAGAACGATTTTATTGTCCATAGTTGATGTGGTTAATGTGAATAAGTCGAAAACGACCCATACAAGCTAGCAGATTACCAGCCGATGTCACGCTTGCATATAAGGCAAGGCGCCGGCGGTCTTTGCGACATCCCCCGCCCCTTCAAGTAGCTCATCCAGCGGATCATAATTACCGCTCAGCAAGCTATCACGTGCACCGGGCTTGATATCGCATGGCACCGACTGATCGCCGAACCAGATTTTGTGATCTTCGATGTCGATGGTAAGCTCGATTTCCGGATTGGCCTCGATTGCTTGTGCGATGCTAGCACGGTCGGCGTCACTGGCGATCACACAAACCACGCCCAGATTCGTGGAGTTACCAAAGAAGATCTCCGCAAAACTGCCTGCGATCACAGCACTGTAGCCTGCTCGCAAAATAGACTGCGGCGCGTGCTCACGAGAGCTGCCACAACCGAAGTTGTTGCCGCTGACTAGGATGGATGCGCCGGCAAAGCGCGGATCATTCAGATTGTGCTTTTTATCTTCTCCCGATTCAGTCTTACGAACGTCGTAGAAAAGATAATCGCCGAGACCGTCGAAGGTGATGCACTTCATGAAGCGTGCAGGAATGATGCGATCGGTATCAATATCGTCGCCGGGGACAAAAACGCCCTTACCGGTGACTTGTTTAATAGGTGTGGCTGGCATGACTATATAAATTTGAAATTAATAATTAGGAATTAAGCATTAGCGGAAGCGAATCCGAAGACCTCACGGGCATCAGAAACTTGTCCGGTCACTGCAGCGGCGGCGACCATGAGTGGGCTCATGAGCATTGTGCGTCCCGTGGGACTACCTTGACGGCCTTTGAAGTTACGGTTGGAGGAACTCGCACACAATTGATCGCCGATCAACTTGTCGGGATTCATCGCCAAGCACATGGAGCAACCTGCGGCACGCCATTCGAAACCAGCTTCGATATAGATTTTATCCAAGCCAAGCTCTTCAGCGATTTTAGCCACGACTTGCGAGCCGGGAACCACGATGGCTTGCACGCCCTCTGCCACTTTGTGGCCCTTGACGTATTTGGCGACTTCCTGAAAGTCAGACAAGCGGCCGTTGGTGCAAGAACCGATGAATGCAACATCGATCTTCTTGCCCTTGATCGGGCTGCCACCTTCAAACTGCATGTATTCGAGGGCCTCAGCGACCGAGTCACGCTCCGACTGGGTCGGCGCATCCGCCACAGTAGGAATATTTTCTTCAATACCCACACCTTGACCTGGCGTAATCCCCCAAGTCACAGTCGGCTGAATTTGCGATGCGTCGATGTCCACGACGTCATCGAAAGTGCAGTCATCGTCAGAGGCGAAAGACTTCCATTGCTCAACCGCAGCCTCCCAAGCCGTTCCCTTAGGAGAATAAGGACGGCCTTTCAAATACTCGAAAGTGGTGTCGTCAGGATTGACATAGCCGACACGGGCACCGCCCTCGATCGACATGTTGCAGACAGTCATCCGCTCTTCCATCGTGAAGTTATCGAAAGTGGTCCCCGCATACTCATAGGCGAATCCAGTGCCACCTTGAGTCCCGAGCAAACGAATGATATGTAAGATCACATCCTTGGCATACACACCGGGAGGCAATGTGCCGTTCACATTGATACGGCGCACCTTGAGCTTGTTCAGAGCAATGGTTTGAGTCGCGAGCACATCGCGCACCTGGCTGGTGCCAATACCAAAGGCAATCGCACCAAAAGCCCCGTGAGTCGCAGTATGCGAATCCCCACAAGCGATCGTGGTGCCGGGTTGCGTGATGCCCTGCTCTGGACCGACGATGTGAACGACGCCCTGCTTACCTGTATTTGTATCGAAGAAAGTTACATTGTTCTCGGCACAATTCTTACGTAGCTCTTCGATCATTCCCTGAGCAAGCGGATCGCTGTAAGGTTCGACAGCCTCATTGGTCGGCACGATGTGGTCAACTGTCGCAAATGTGCGATGCGGGTACTGCACTTTCAAATCACGATCACGGAGCATTCCAAAGGCCTGCGGACTCGTAACCTCATGAATAAGGTGCGTACCGATTAATAATTGCGTCTGCCCGTTTGCCAACTGGCGAACGGCGTGCGCGTCCCATACTTTTTCAAATAAGCTTTTGCCCATAATCTTGTTCCTAAAAATAGTAAATAGTGATTCTCAAAAGGGTCTCAATAAGGATAGCTTTGCGGTGGCTGGCAACCGCAAAGGCGTATTTTTTACGTGAGATGACAAAAAAACCGCAGTCTCCGATGGAAACTGCGGTTTTTGGTAGGCTCAACTCAGCGTAGGGGTAAACCGCGAAGTTGAGAGCCGAAATCGCGACAGTAGGCGCCCTTAGAGGACTGCCTTGAGGCCTGCACCCGCCTTAAATTTAACAGCTTTAGAAGCCTTAATTTTGATTTTCTCGCCAGTTTGTGGGTTGATACCGTCACGAGCTGCGCGCTTTGTCACAGAGAAAGTTCCGAAACCGATCAGTTGGACATTTTTGTCCTTTTTAACACCCTTTTTGATGCCTTCGAGCACGGCCTCAATCGCACGCTCTGCGGCTGCTTTGGAGGTGTCTGCACCGAGTGATTTTTGTACTTCTGCAACGAGTTCTGCTTTGTTCATAGAATATATTAATTTTGTTGAGGTTGATTGGTCTGATGACCGTCGCAAATATGGGAAGGCGCACTTGTAATCGTCAACCTAAAATCCGCTCTAATCCGCTATTATTTGCGGTTTTCAGCGCCCCTAGCCGCTTCAATCCTTTGTCAGAGCGCACTCAAGCCCCCTGCCGCGCGGCAAACACCTGTTTTAATAGGGTTTCCGTCGCCTCGACTTTTGAAATTCCACGCTCTTCCGCAATTTGCCCTGCACGCTTTAAAAGCTGCGCAGCCATGACTGGAGCCTGACTCTCCGAAGCACCCAAATTGATAAATATCTGCGCCAGTTCACGCTCATTCTCATCGGATAAATCAGTCATTCCCAAGTCTTTCCCGCAGCAACGAGCTAACTGTCAACTCATTAGAATCGGCGAGCAATTTTTCGCCCACTCCAGCGAAACGGGTTTTGAGAATCGCCACGCCTCGCCAAGCATTCGCATCGCGGTAGGCAGTACGAAGCTCTCCAACCTGCTTGGTATCGCGATTATATAAGGCACAGGGCGTAGCGGGCACAGCCCCCTGCCCTTGCACGATGAATAGGCCACGTTGCGGCTTACCCAGATTATGCATACGAGCGACCACTTCCTGCCCGAGATAGCAACCTTTAGTAAACGAGATCGCATCCTGCTGCAGCTGCCCCTCTCCCGGTAGGTCGGCAGAGCCGATCTCATCAGGCACCTGAGGGATACCCGCGGCAATACGCGCCAGCCCATACTCAGTATCGGAAAGCGACACAAAACCCGCAGTTATTAAACGGGCACGGTAGGCCTCCGCAGCCGCTTCGGTCTCAAGCAGCATATTATATAGCTGATTTCGCGCGCAATACAGACGCCCTCCTTCGACATCTACAAATCGTCCACATGCAGGAAGCTCCAAACCCAGCGCATGGACAGCGGCGGCAGTGAACTGAAAGCAAAATCCAGGCTCACAGGGCTCGATCACCACGTCGTCGGCGATAATGTGCCGTTGCAGATGCGCCATGATCGTCTCCCCAGGGCAACGGTCGCTGATCACACGGAACTGTTCCTCTCCTTCACAGAGCACCACACCGTCCGCGATCACCTTGCCCTTCACATCCAGCCAGAGTCCGTAGGTGCACTGCCCCGTATCGAAAGGGCGCAGTTCGTTACTAAACTGACTTTGCAAGAAATCTGCGGCATCCTCGTCTGTGACAAGAAAATGAGCAGCTGGAGTGTATTGATAAAAACGATTGGAAGCGTCCATAGCTAGACTCTTAAAACAGAGCCCTCAAATAGGACAGAATAATCTTCATACGTAGTATCCGAACCATGACACATAGTTGCCACTGTAAAAAGCTCGCCGACAGTATGCCGAATCGTTTCCCTTTCAGCATGAAATCCTTACCACTGCTACTCTTGATGATCGCCACACTGCTGCTAGGAGCTTGCGCCAGCATGGACCCCAATTACGAGCAGCCACAGGTGGATGTTGTTGGCATCTCCAAAAGCGCAACGGATACGGCAGCATTACAATTTACGATTCAACTGTGCATCGTAAATCCCAATGCCGACACGATCCACCTCAAAGGGCTCTACTACCAGCTAAGCCTCGACGGGATCCATGTCATCAATGGCACCGCAAATAATATTCCAGCGATCGAAGGCTACAGCGACGCCGTCATCTCCGTCAGTTCGGCCGCCAGCTTGGTTAATAGTGTCCGTCTGGCCGCTCGCCTAATGGAGACTCCCAGCAGCGAACTCCCCTACGAACTGCGCACCAAGCTCGGCACGAGCTCCAAGTGGATGCCTGCGACCACCATCACTAAAACTGGTACACTACCGATGCGTTGAACCAAGGCCCAGCGTACGGCGCATCGTCTATTTCCATTGACTTCGCTCCTCAGGCTGACATCTATGCCGCCCTTTAACTACCACCCCGCCGTTAATTTCTCGGCGGGTTTTCTATTTCTAGGTGATCTGAATCGTAATCCTTACTCTGAAACCAATCCCATCACTGGGACTTAACTGGAGTAGGTTTAAGACTAGGATTACGATCAAGACATCCTTAAGCACATGAACGCAAAAAACATCCGCAATATCGCCATCATCGCCCACGTTGACCACGGCAAGACCACATTGGTGGACTGCCTACTGCAACAGAGCGGGACCTACCGTGAAAACCAACAAGTGCAAGAGCGCGCGATGGACTCCATGGACCTCGAACGCGAAAAAGGCATTACCATTAAAGCGAAAAATCTCGCTGTAAAATGGACCAATCCCAAGGACAACGAGGAATACACCATCAACATCGTCGACACTCCGGGTCACGCCGACTTCGGTGCCGAAGTGGAGCGTGTGATGAAAATGGTCGACGGCGTGCTACTGCTGACTGATGCCGTCGGTGGCCCGCAAGCGCAAACTCGCTGGGTGCTCCGTAAAGCTCTCGACCAGGGACTGAAGACCATTTGTGTGATCAACAAAGTCGACCGCGACTCCTCGCGCCCGGACTGGGTCCATGACAAAGTGCTCGAACTCTTCCTCGATCTGGATGCGGACGAAGATCAATTCAACGCCCCCTTCCTGTATGCTTCGGCTAAGATGGGCTTCGCCGACCGCGAAGTCGACGGCCCACGCGAAAACATGCTCGACCTCTTCGAGACCATTGTAGAGCGCATCCCAGCCCCCACCATCGAAGAAGGTGATTTCCGCATGCTGGTGTCCAACATCGACTGGGACGACTACGTCGGTCGCATGGCGATCGGCCGTGTGCTCTCTGGCCAAGTCAAAGTAGGCCAAACTATTTTCGCTCTGCGTAAAAGCGGCAAACGCGAACGCGTTAAAGTGACCAAGATGAAGAGCTTCTCCGGCGCGGGTAACACCGACGACGTCACCGACGCGGTGGCTGGAGACATTGTCGGTCTGGCCGGCTTCGACGATGTCGACATTGGCGACACACTCGCTGCGCAACAAGACGCCGAGGCAATGCCTTTCGTCGAGATCGATCCTGCCACCGTGCAAATGGAGTTCTCCGTCAACAACGGCCCCCTCGCCGGCAAAGATGGCAAGAAGGTCACCTCCCGCCAGATCCGCGAGCGCCTCATCCGCGAGACTCAATCCAACATCTCCATCAGCATCGAAGATACCGACGATGGCACACGTTTCCTCGTCAATGCCCGCGGCTCCATGCAGATCGCCGTCTTAGTGGAAACCATGCGCCGCGAAGGTTTCGAGCTGCTCGTCTCTCGCCCCACCGTGCTGTATAAAGAAATCGACGGAAAACGCTGCGAGCCTTTTGAACAGGTCTGGGTAGAAGTGCCGGAAGAACAGCTTGGTGGCGTCATGGAAAACCTCGCAAAGCGCAAGGGCAAGGTCACCAATATGGAGCACCACAATTCCGGTGTCACCGTGGAAGCCGAAGTGCCAACGCGCGGCCTGATCGGTTTCGAAAGCGACCTCGTCACCATGACCTCCGGCCATGGCGTGATGAGCCACTCCTTCCTGGAATATCGCCCGCACTGTGGTGAAATCGTGACACGCCTCACGGGCACACTAGTGAGCATGGAACAAGGCAAGAGCATGCCCTACGCACTGGATATGATTCAAAACCGCGGCAAACTCTTCGTCGGTCCCGGCGAGGAAGTCTACGGCGGCATGATCGTCGGCGAGAATCCACGTGTCGAAGACATGCCCGTCAACCCTGCCAAAGCGAAGCAACTCGACAACATGCGTGCCAGCGGCTCCGACAAGGGCATCCAGCTCGCGCCTCCCGTTAAGTTCTCCTTGGAACGTGCGATCGAATACATCGCGCCCGACGAACTGGTCGAAGCGACGCCGAACTTCCTACGCATGCGCAAACGCGAGCTCGACGAAAACAAGCGCCGCAAAGCCGCCAAAGCAGCCAAGTCTTAAGCCCATAGGGCATATTATTTAGACCAAACGCTCACGGGAAACCGTGAGCGTTTTTTTTGTGACTTATTGATATTCAGACTGGGCCTCTGACATCTGCCTTCTGACGACTCTTTCAAGGATCAAACAGGCTCCAAAGCGATTTTGAGATGACTGCCCGTGGCGTTGGCGTAACGCTTCAAAGTCGCGAGCGATGGATTCCCCCTCCCAGCCTCCAGTCGAGCCACAGCTGCTTGCGATGTCTCCATACGTGCCGCCACTTCCGATTGAGTGAGTTTTGCTTTCGTGCGTGCATCTATTAATGCACGTGCGACTGAAAACTCGTCTTCAAGCGCATTAAAAGCTTCTGCGTAATCTGCGTTCTTAATCCACTTTCTGTGTAACTGTGTTGCTGTCTTCATTGTTAATCCCCTTCAATTTCTTTCGCTCGCTCTAATGCCAGCCTAATTTCTCTTGGAGGCGTTGTCCGTGTTTTCTTAATGAAAACACGGACAACCACCACTTTTTCACCGCGGGCAGTCACATAGAGCGCACGAGAAATCCCATCACGCCCTGTCAATCGCATTTCCCATAGCTTATCCTGCAAATGCCTGAGATGAGGCATTCCCACATGCGGCAAACCGAATTCTTCAATTAAAGAAACCACCCGCGAGAACCGTGCCTGCATATCTACAGGCAAAGCCTCCAACTCCTTCTCCACTGTTTCATTCAAAATTAAAACCGACCACCTCACGCCATCAAATATGCCATATTTGATATATTTGTCAAGTTACATGAACTCTACACGTAACGTTTCGACTGCCTCTCGCGCTCCATTCTCCCCGACATCACTAACCGGAACCATAAGATAGGCTTATTAAAAAAGGATTAGCACACTTTATACTCGATTAGACGACCTGTTTACATACTTCTTCTGTATAAATTTTACTAATCACAGATGCTAATAAAATTAGCTCACACTTCTTTAATCTAATACAGATATGCAAACTACAACATCCCCCGCCCACACAGAGGATAACGCAGCGTCCGCATGGCGCAATTTTCGTAACGGAGTCTGGCAAGACCAGATCGACGTTCGCGACTTCATTCAGCAGAACTATACGCCCTACCAGGGCGACTATTCGTTTCTGAAAGAGCCGACCGCAAAAACCACGCAACTTTGGAACGAGCTCAAGCTGCTACTCGAAGAGGAGCGCGCCGCAGGTGGTGTGTTGGATGCCGACACAAAGGTAGTCGGCACGGTTGCCTCCCATGGCGCCGGCTACATCAACCAGGACCTGGAAACCATCGTGGGCGTGCAGACCGACAAGCCACTCAAGCGCGCCATGCTGCCTTATGGCGGTGTGCGGATCGCCCAGAAAGCGCTGCAGGCACACGGCCGCGAAATGGACCCCGAGACTGCGGACATTTTTGCCAAGCACCGCAAAACACACAACGACGGAGTGTTCGCCTGCTACACCGACGACATCCGTAAGGCACGTTCGGCCGGCATCGTGACTGGCCTGCCCGATGGCTACGGCCGCGGACGGATCATCGGCGACTATCGCCGCGTCGCGCTCTATGGCGTAGACCGCTTGATTACCGATAAGCTACGCCTGCTCAAAGACACCCAAAACGAAAGCTTCAGCGAAGACTGGGTACGCGAACGTGAAGAGACTCAGGAGCAGATCAAAGCGCTCAAAGATCTCAAGACCATGGCAGCCGCCTATGGCATCGACATTTCCCTGCCCGCCCAAAACGGACAACAAGCCGTGCAATGGACCTACTTCGGCTACCTCGGGGCGGTGAAGGACCAAAACGGTGCCGCAATGTCCTTTGGCCGCACAGCCACCTTCTTCGACATCTACTTCGAACGCGACTTCGCTGAAGGTCTTTAAACGAGGAGCAGGCTCAAGAGATCATCGACCACTTGGTTATGAAGATGCGGATCGTGCGCTTCATTCGCACCACCGACTACGACGAGCTCTTCTCCGGCGACCCCACATGGGTGACCGAAAGCATCGGCGGCATGGGCGAAGACGGCCGCACGCTGGTGACCAAGTCCAGCTTCCGCGTGCTACAAACCCTCTACAACCTCGGGCCCGCCCCCGAGCCAAATCTCACCGTGCTGTGGTCGCAAAATTTACCACAGGGCTTCAAGGATTTCTGCGCCAAGGTATCGATCGAGACCAGCTCGATTCAGTATGAAAACGACGATCTGATGCGCCAGTACTGGGGCGACGACTACGGCATCGCTTGCTGTGTCTCCGCGATGCGGATCGGCAAGCAAATGCAGTTCTTCGGCGCTCGCGCCAATCTGGCCAAAGCGATGCTCTACGCCATCAATGGCGGCAAAGACGAGAAAAGTGGTCAGCAAATCGCCCCCGAGAGTGATCCTTTCACCGGCGACTATCTAGAGTTTGACGACCTGATGGCACGCTTCGACAAGACCATGGACTGGCTGGCCGCCACCTATGTCAAAGCGCTGAATATCATCCACTACATGCATGATAAATACTCAGCAGAGAACATCATGATGGCCCTTCACGACCCCGTGATCCTGCGCACCATGGCCTGCGGCATTGCCGGCCTATCGGTCGCAGCGGATTCACTCTCTGCAGTGAAACATGCCAAGGTCAAAGTCATCCGCAATCAAGAAGGCCTCGCAGTGGACTACAAAGTGATCGGAGAGTATCCGGCCTTCGGCAACAACGACGACCGTGTGGATGCCTTTGCCAACGATCTGGTCGAGCGCTTCATGGATAAAGTGCGGCAACAGCCCACTTACCGCAATTCCGTGCCCACTCAATCGGTGCTCACTATCACCTCCAACGTGGTTTACGGCACCAAGACAGGCAGCACTCCCGACGGCCGCAAGGCCGGCGAGCCTTTCGCACCGGGGGCCAACCCCATGCACGGTCGTGATCGCAAGGGCGCAGTCGCCTCGATGGCTTCGGTGGCCAAGCTCCCCTACGAACACTCGCAGGACGGCATCTCCTACACCTTCTCCATCGTGCCTAAGGCACTGGGCAAAACAGCACCCGAACAAGTGGCCAACCTAGGGAACATTCTGGATGGCTACTTCGAAGCGGCTGGGCACCACATCAATGTCAACGTCTTCGAAAAGGAGACTTTGCTCGATGCCATGGAGCATCCGGAAAAATACCCACAACTCACCGTCCGCGTCTCTGGCTACGCCGTAAACTTCATCAAGCTGACCAAAGAGCAGCAGATGGACGTCATCACCAGAACCTTCCACGATAGCATCTAAATGAACGCCGAACACTGAACGTCCAACATCGAATATCGAATAGCATCTCGGCGACCTAGTCGTCTGATCTAAAAATTCAGTGTTCGGCCTTCGATGTTCGAAGTTTCGATTAAAAATCATCATGACTACACTACTCGAAGAATCTCCCCAAGCTACAGGCTGCGCCTATGAAAAACTTCCCCGCGGAGCAGTTTCGAGCAGTGTTGAAGGCTACATCCACTCAGTCGAAACCTGTGGTACCGTCGACGGGCCTGGCCTGCGCTATGTGCTCTTCTTACATGGCTGCCCACTGCGCTGCCAGTATTGCCACAATCCGGATGCCCAAGGCAAGCCAGCTGGCACAACCCGCACCGCCGAAGAAGCCTTTGCCGATGTACTGAAATACAAATCCTTCATCCGCAAGGGGGGACTCACACTATCGGGCGGGGAACCTTTGATGCAGCCAGACTTCGTCGAAGCCATGTTTACCCTCGCCAAAGAAGCCGGCATCCACACTACCTTAGACACCTCTGGTTTTGTGGGACACAAAGCTAGCGACTCACTACTCGACAAGACCGACCTGGTGCTGCTCGACATCAAGAGCTTCAGTCCGATGACACATAAGATTGTGACCGGAGTCTGCGTAGACCAAACCTTAAAGTTTGCCAAGCGTCTGGACGCCCGCGGCAACAAAGTGTGGATTCGCTTCGTGCTAGTGCCCGGCCTCACCGACAACGAGAAAAACATCGATGGGCTGGCCCAGTTCGTCAGCCAACTCGGCAACGTCGAACGGGTCGAAATCCTTCCCTTCCACAAAATGGGGGAAGAAAAATACAAGTTAGCCGGCCTCCCCTACAAACTAGGCAACACCCCCACACCCACAGTAGAGCAGATCGAGTCCACACGCGCGATATTTGCCAAGTATGGTGTCGTCGCTAGGTAATCAGCATAAAAAATGCTCTAGCAGTCAAAAGACTGAGTTCCTATGCACTGTGCAATCAACTGATTGTCCACTCAGCTAATAATCACGTAAGCACACATGCATCCGCATGTGTGCTTCTGCTATCAAACAAATGAAAACAAAAAATCGTTGGCTCATTGCAGCGTCCGCTTGCAGCATCAACCTATCCATCGGCTCCATTTATGCCTACAGCGTATGGAAAATGCCGTTGGAAAACACCTTTGGTTGGTCCTCGAGTAACACCTCACTGGCCTTCAGCCTGGCGATCTTCTTCCTGGGCCTCTCGGCCGCCTTCCTCGGAAGCTTCATCCAGCGCAAGGGGGCCCGCTTCGGCGGCCTGCTCAGCGCAGCCTTCTTTTCGGGCGGCCTGCTAGGCTCTGCACTGGCCTGCCAAGTCGAGAGCCTGCCCTTGTTCTATTTAAGCTTCGGAGCTGTCAGCGGCATCGGGCTCGGCTTGGGCTATATCTCCCCCATTGCCACACTGGTCAAATGGTTCCCCGATCGGCGCGGCTTGGCCACCGGGCTCGCCATTATGGGCTTCGGCTTTGGTGGACTGGTTTGCGCCAAATTGATCGATCAATTCGTGCCAGTCCAAGCCGAGATCTCCCTGCCACAGGGTATCAGTGCCTACGAGTATCAACAACAGGCCACGGATGCCGTAACAGCCACCGCGACAAGCCCGGACGCCGCAGCCCTCGCAGCGACTCCTGAGCCAGAGCTCGCGCCTCAAAAAACGCTCCTCTACCAGAAAGCATCCATCGTGCGGGCCTTTAGCTACTTAGCCGGCATCTATCTCGTGATCATGGTGCCCAGCGCACTCTATATCACCCCACCTACGCGCGATGACTTGCAGACACTGCCCAGCAAAGAGACGTCCCCCCAGACCAAGTCGCAAGGCGAGGAATTAACAGTGGCACAGGCATTGAAACGCCCCGCATTTTACGGGCTCTGGAGTATGTTATTCATCAATGCATCCTGCGGCATTGCGCTCATATCAACTGCGAAAAAGATGGGCTATGAAATGGTCCATCTATCCGACTCGGAAGCCAGCTTACTCGTGATGGGCATCTCCCTATTCAATGGCCTAGGCCGCATCGGCTGGGCCGCATTATCAGACTACATAGGGCGCCCCAATACCTTTGTTGCGTTTTTCGTGCTACAAATCGCCGCCTTTCCGCTCTTGGCCAAGCTCACCCATTTCCCGATTCTCTTCATGGGCATCACCTTCATCATCCTCTCCTGCTATGGAGGTGGCTTTGCAACCATACCGACCTACATCAGCGACCTTTTCGGCATACGAGCCATGCCCACTCTACTCGGCATGATCCTCACCGCATGGTCCTGCGCGGGCTTGGTCGGCCCGATGGTCAACGCACGCGTCTACGAAGCCACGCAAAGCTATCAAACCAGCCTTTATGTATTCGGCGCGGCACTTGTTGGCGCACTCATAATATCACTGCTCATGAAACTTAATTTGCAAACGCAGCCACAAGCCACAGCACGCAGGCTGGTTCAGGAGCACTAGACGAAGGGTAGAAGAAAATTGACAAAGTGCTACATTTTGCTACACAGCTAAAAATGAGTACAGTCATACGAATTTCCGATCGTCTAGCCGAAGAAGCAAAAACCAGATCAAAGGTGGAGCATCGATCGATGACTTCTCAATTGGAATATTGGGCGACGATCGGCAAAGCTGCAGAAGAAAACCCCGACCTACCTTTTAGCTTCATCAAGGAAACACTGCTAGCAATGGCTGAGATGAAAGATGCCCCCAAGGAGGAATACACCTTTGGATAAAAGGAAGATCTACCTTTCACCAATTTTTGGTCGGAAACTTAAAAGATTAAAAAAGCAGGAAAAGAAAGAACTCGATGATGCGGTTCTGGATATCACAAACGATCCCGATATCGGAGAAGCTAAAGCAGGTGATTTAGCAGGAGTCCTTGTTCACAAATTCAAGATGAACAAACAGCTAACTCTCCTCTCTTACACATTCGATTCTAATGAGATCAACCTGCTAAGCTTTGGAAGTCATGAAAACTTCTACAGAGATCTCAAGAAGTATAGAAAAGGCTGAAAAGCTTGAACCCTCTCATGCAGAATTGATCCAAGAGAGCAAGGAACCTTCGCCCTAAAACTTGTTCTCCTTGCCCCCAAACATACGGGCGATATTGGACCGGTGGCGCACCACGATCAAGACTGCCAAAATGAGGCCTAGGTAAAAGCGTGGATCTTGCGTGCCATGGATAAAGTAAGCCGAAACCGGCAAACTGAGCGCAAACAAGATCGAAGCCAGCGCCACCATTTTAGAGCTATAAAAGACGATCAACCAGATCACCAAGCCGATCAAGAGCACCGCCCACATCAGGGCTAGCAGACCCCCAATAGTGGTCGCCACGCCCTTGCCGCCGCGAAACTTGAGAAAGACGGAAAAGCTATGCCCAAGAATCGCCGCGATCAGGCCGATTACTGCCAGCCGGTTATCTCCTCCATATACCAGGAGTGGCCAGCCAGCGGCGATAAAGCCCTTGAGTGCATCGAGTGCGAAGACGGTATTACCCCACTTCGCACCGAGCACGCGCTTTACATTGGTCGCGCCCGGATTGCCGCTACCCTCTTTGAAAATATCAACGCCCTGACCACGCGCCACGATCACCGCGAAGCTGATCGCACCGAGAAAATAGCCGACCAATACGACTAGGAGAATGGAAGAAATTGCCACCGGCTAGACCAGTTGCTTAGACCAGCTTTTTGAAAAGCAAGGTCGCATTATGACCGCCAAAACCGAGGTTATTGCAGATCGCTACGTTGACTTCGGCCTCACGCATCTCATTCGGCACGTAATCGAGATCACAATCCGGATCTGGCTCGTTGTAATTGATCGTCGCGGGGATTTTGCCATCGCGAATCGCAAGTGCACAGACCGCCGACTCCACGCCGCCCGCAGCGCCGAGCAGGTGCCCCGTCATGCCCTTAGTCGAAGAGACAGACAGCTTATAGGCATGCTCGCCAAATGCCTTTTTGATGGCACTGGTTTCAAATTTATCATTGTAAGGAGTCGAAGTGCCGTGCGCATTGATGTAGCTGACGTCTTCAGGCTGAATGCCTGCCTCTTTAACCACATTACGCATCGCAGTGCCCAGGGCCTTACCTTCTGGATCAGGCGAAGTGATGTGATACGCATCACAAGTGGCGCTGTAACCAGCGATTTCGCAATAAATTGTCGCACCACGCGCTTGCGCGTGTTCCAGCGTTTCCAGCACCAGCACGCCGGCGCCTTCACCCATGATAAAGCCATCGCGGCCCTTATCGAAAGGACGGCTGGCAGTCGTAGGATTGTCATTATAGCTGGTGCTCATCGCCTTCATCGAGCAGAAGCCTGCGTATCCGAGCTCTGTAACCGCGGCTTCACTACCACCTGCCAACATAATATCGCTGTCACCATCGCGTAGCTTTTGGAAGGCTTCGCCGATACTGTGCGTGCCCGAAGCGCAGGCGCTGACGATACCGAAGTTTGGCCCACGAGCTCCAACTTCAATCGCGACCACGCCACTGGCGATATTTGCAATGAGTGAAGGAATCATGAATGGCGAAACACGACGTGGCCCACCTTCATAGAGGCGACGGCTTTGCGTCTGAATCGTCAACATCCCTCCGATACCAGAGCCAATCAACACGCCAAAACGGTCGGCATCCAGCTTTGAGGTGTCCTCGATCCCCGCATCTTTGAGCGCTAAACGTGAAGCAGCCACCGCAAATTGCGTGTAGCGATCGTTACGGCGTGCCTCCTTGGGGTCCATATATTGCCCCGCCTGAAAGTCAGTACACTCGGCACCCACCTTCGAAGGATATTCCGTAATATCGAAGGATTTCACCGTATCGATGCCACTCTTGCCGGCCAATAGATTATCCCAGAAAGTTTCCACCCCGTCACCGTAACTTGTCACGGTGCCGATACCTGTGATCACGACACGTTGTTTCTCAATTGCTTCACTCATGATGTCTGTATAAAAATTAAGCCGCATTTAAGCGGCTTAATCGTAAGTTTGAAAGTAGAATTTTCTTATCCTGCCTTTTCAGTGATATATTTGATCACGTCGCCAACAGTTTGAAGCTTTTCAGCATCCGATTCTGGAATCTCTCCGTCGATTTCATCGCTGAATTCTTCTTCGAAAGCCATGATAAGTTCAACAGTATCAAGGGAATCGGCACCAAGATCATCCAAGAAAGATGCTTCTGGAGTCACTTGCTCCTCGTTAACGTTAAGCTGATCGACGATAATTGTCTTTACGCGTTGTTCGATTGTTTGGTCTGACATAATTTTCTGTGTATTAGGTTAAATAAAACTAGCTGTCAATGTGGCATCACATGACCATACCACCGTCAACTGTAAAAACTTGTCCGGTGATGTATCCTGCGTCCTCCGATGCGAGGAAGGCAGTCGTGGCTGCGATGTCCTTGGCTTCGCCCATACGCTTCATGGGAATGATACCGACGATCGCCTCTTGTTGCTTCTCGTTGAGCTCCGCAGTCATATCGGTCGCGATGAAACCTGGAGCCACTGCATTCACGGTCACATTGCGCGCCGCAAACTCCTTAGCCAGGCTCTTGGTCAAGCCGATCATACCCGCTTTGGCGGCGGCGTAGTTCGCTTGGCCCGCATTGCCAGTCAGGCCGATCACGGACGCCATATTAATGATGCGCCCCCAACGCTTACGCGTCATCGGACGAGCGAGATATTTGATAAAGGTAAAGCAACTGGAAAGATTGGTTTCGATCACATCATCCCAATCGTCGTCACTCATACGGAAGAGTAAACCATCGCGTGTGATGCCCGCGTTATTGACAAGAATATCAATATTACCGTGCTTTTCGAGCAAGGCTTCGCAGGCTTCTTTAACAGCAGCCTTGTCAGCCACATCCAGCGCGCGCGACTCCGCGGAGCCTCCACCTGCGTTGATGGCATCGGCCACCGCACCGCAAGAGCTCTCTGATCGACTGATGCAAATTACGTGGTGCCCCTTGCTCGCGAGCAACTCGGCGATGCTTTTCCCGATGCCACGACCGGCGCCAGTAACGAGGGCGATTCTTTTCTCTGTGGTTTCACTCATGTAAAGTGAAGTTTCCGACAATTCGCCGACTTGGCGCAAGCCCAATGTTAGCTCCAAGCAACATTGACAGCCACGCAACTTAAAGACTCTAGTAAGCGTAATGTCAGAACAAGAACCACAACGCATCCAAAAGCTCATTGCCAATTCAGGGCTCTGCTCCCGCCGCGAGGCCGAACGCTTCATCGAAGAAGGCAATGTCCGCGTAAATGGGAAAATCGCCCAATTGGGCGATAAAGCCACCCTCGATGCCGCCATCTTCGTGAACAATAAGCCGATCATGCGCAAAGAAGAGCGCCCGATCACTCTGATCATGAACAAGCCTAAGGGCGTGCTTTGCACCAACTCAGACCCACATGCGGATCGCACGGTCTTCGAGCTACTACCTCCGGATCTACAGCGCCAACGCCTATTTTGCGCCGGGCGCTTGGATAAAGACAGTGAGGGCCTATTAGTTATCACCAACGATGGCGACCTTGCACACCGACTCACCCACCCCAGCACCGAAATCGTAAAGCGCTACCGGGTGGTGCTGCATCGCGACTTTAACAAAGCCGACATCCCCAAGCTACTCGCTGGCACCGAATACGAAGGCGACTTTTTAAAAGCCGAAAAGGTCATCCCTGCTCCGCAGATGGGCGAAGGCCACCTACGCCGACTGGAAGTGCACCTCCACCACGGCAAAAAACGCGAAGTGCGCCGCCTCTTTGAAGCGAACCGCTACTTTGTTAAAAAACTCGTCCGCGTGCAAATCGGCGGCATCGTGCTTAAAAACATCCCACGCGGCGGCATCAAGATCCTCGGAAAGAAAGATATCGAGCGCCTCTTCCGCTAAGGCCAGCAAGGCCAGCAGTCACGCCCGCGGCAGGATGGCTATGACAAGTCGCGCACCCAGAAAAACGAACCCAACGCAACACATGCTAAGAATTCTTTTTTACAGCCTACTCATCTGCCTCGGGCTTTGTCACAGCTCCCACGCCGCCAAGGAGATCCTGCTGCACCTGGCTCCGGAAGCAGACGCGCCTGTGATCGCCAAAGTGACCGCCAGCGAAAAGGTGCTGCTCGACACAGCGCCCGCACCGATCAATGCACATCTGGGCTGGCGACAACTGCCCATGCCCAGCCCCTTTACCGGCTATGTGCCCGAGGCTAGCTTGAGCAAAAACTTCGAAATCCAGCCGGGCACCCCGGTCCAATATCTGCCCACCTCGGAATCTGCCAGCATCACTCATATCGCCACTGGCGACAGCTATGAGATCGTACGCGTCAAAGAGGAATGGGCCACCGTCCGCCTAAGCAAAGAGATCACCGGCTATTTTCTAAGCGACGCCAGCCAGCAGTCGGCCCTCGATCTCCAAGCGCGACAGCTCTCCACGCCGCCAGCCCCCTCGGCCCAAGCACCGGCACCCCAAGCGATCGCTTTTCCCGAGCCAGTCGCCATCCCAGCGCCACGCGCACAAGTCAACCCCGACCAGCCTATCGCTCAACTGGACCCGAATACCCTGCCCCCCGAAAATGTCGCCTGGCAGCCTGCAACAGCGCAGCGGCACTCAGGCTCCGTGCCTCACTCTCCACTTCCCACTGGCACGGCAGCTGCCCCCGTCCCCGCGATCACAGATCCCATCATGGTCTCTCCCGACCAAACGCAGGCCTATGAGGCCAAACCTGAACTCGGTCCGGCCAAAGCCCCTCGTCTACTCACGGGCACACTGGTGCGTGAAATCAACGCCAAGGGCCCCGACTATCCGATTCGCCTCAAATCACCGGAAGGCAGACTGATCGCCTATGTGGACTTCTCAAAAATCTACATCAACGATCTGGCCCCCTACCTCGAACAAAAGGTCTACCTGCGCGGGCAGATCTATCCACTGCCCGACAGCCACGGCCAACTCGTCATTCAAGCTGAAAGCCTACGCTTAGCCGACTAAATAGAATCGGAGCACAGATCACACTGCCCACAGCCTAAAAAGCACCCATCTTCACACGTGGCTTGCAAATAACTTCGCGCTGAATTGAGATGGGGGAAACGTTGATTACCTGAACTAGGCTTCGTTTCCTCCATAATGAATTCCACAGTTAATTTAGTTGAATTTCTAATCCAGGACCTGGCAGTCGTCCTATTAGCAGCGGGCCTGAGCGGATGGCTTTGCAAACGTCTGGGCATCTCGGTGATCGTTGGTTATCTAGCCGCGGGCATCATCGTGGGCACCCCGCAAATCACCTTCCCCTACGTCACCGACGTGGTGCGCATTCAATTACTCTCCCAATTGGGACTGGTCTTTTTAATGTTCTTCATCGGCTTGGGCTTACGCCTGCGCAAGCTCCGTCAAGTGGGGCTCGGAGTGATGCTGGCCACAGTGATCACGGCGCTCGGTACGCTCACACTCGCGCGCTGCAGCGCCTTACTCCTAGGCTTTGATGAGACCACGGCCTTATTTCTAGCGGCCATGCTGATGGGCAGCAGCTCGGCCATAGTGGGTAAGCTCATTTACGACAACCAACTCATGCACCGCAGGGCGGGGCAATTGGCACTGGCGATGACTCTACTCGAAGATATCGTAGCCATTGTCATGCTAGGCTACCTAGGCTCCTATGTGGCGATGGAGCAAGCCAGCGGCAACGCAGGCATGGGCGAGATATTCGGCACGGTCGCTCTATTAATCGCATTTGTTGCACTCATCATTCTTCCTGGCATCGTGGTGTTACCACGCTGGCTAAATCGCTTTGAGAAACGGGGTGGAATCGAGCTAGAGACCTTAATCGTAGCTGGCCTACTCTTTGCCATGGCTTGGCTTGCACTCAGTGCGGGCTACTCGATCGCTTTGGGCGCCTTTCTCTGTGGCGTGATTTTGGCAGAAACCAAACGCGTGCAAGCCATTGAGCGCTCCTTCTCCGGACTGAAGGATATATTTGTGGCACTGTTCTTCACCGCGATCGGCATGGCAATCGATGTCACCCGCTTCCCGGAAGCACTGGGAATCATCGCTTTAGGCGTCACTCTGGCGTTTTTAGTGCGTCCGATCGCCGCAACTTTAGGTTTCCTTTCAGTCTGCGAAGATGAAGAGGTCGCAATGAAAGCTGCTTTCTGTGTCACCCCGATCGGTGAATTTTCATTCGTCATCGCAGGTCTGGGCGTCGCATCCGGCATCTTGGACGACACCATGCAAGTGGCCGCCGTGGGGATCTCATTTGTCACCTCCCTGCTCGCACCGATGACAGTCAAGAAAAGCGATACCTGGGTGAGGTGGTTTCGACCTTCGCGGATTGGATGGATCGGCACCTGGCTGACCAGTTATCAAAATTCGTGGGCCAAGGTAATGCGAACCTCAGATCGTAGTATCCTATGGCGCCTACTACGCCCGCGCCTGTGGCAAGTCGGCGCAGAGTGGTTATTGGTGACGGCGGTACTACTTTTTGCGCGTCCTCTGGAAGCGAAATTCACCGCTTGGGCCGACGAAACACTGGGCTGGTTACCCATGAGCGATCTGTTTTATTGGTTGGGTGTTTCACTACTAATTTTCGGGCCACTGATTGCACTCTATCGCAATATTTCGGCCATAGCCATGATCCTGGCGGACTACATGACTAGCAAGCTCAAGAAATCGACCGACAGTATGAGTCGGATCGACATCCTACTGCGCTGGGCAGGCCTCATTCTACTGAGCTTATGGCTGTTCAACCTGCTACCAATCGGCAGCATCGACACTGGCGAATGGATTATTCTACTGGTGGTCTTAGGCATCACACTCCACTACGGCTGGCGAAATTGGGTACGCTGGCATAGCCATGCCGAGCATTCCATCAAATCCGCATTTGCCGAAGAGCTCAACCCCGACTCCAAAGTGGCGGAATTGTCTAAAAAAGTCCGCGAAGAACTCGGCTTAAACATCATCGAGGTCGAAGTGCCATTGCGCGCTCAAGTGATCGGCCAAAGCATGGGCGAACTGAATTTACGCAAAAGATTCGGCGTCACCGTCATTTCAATCGACCGGCAGGGCTATTCACTCAATAGAGTGTCTGCATCCGAGTCGCTCTACACAGGTGACCAACTCTACTTAGTCGGCAGTGCAGAAAATCTAGAGCAAGCACTCGCGATGCTCACGCGGGAAACCGAACATGAAGAGCCCGCAGAGGCGAATTTAAGCAGCGCAATTCTAACTAAATTGGTCATTGCCCAATCCTCCCCATGGTCAGGCCGTAGCTTAAGTGAGTTAAACTGGCCTGCGCGTTTTGGGATACAAGTCGTCGGCATTCGAAGAGGCAGCAAGCTACAAGTTAGTTTCTCCGCTGCGGAGCAACTGCAAGTAGGCGACGAGCTCACGCTCGCGGGGCCGCTAACTTCAGTGCAGACGCTCTTGGATACAGCCAACTAAAGTGCACACACACAGCACTAATAGCTGAACTGAATGGAGACGTGGCTGCGATAGTTATCCCCGGTGCTGCTGCTACCGCTGTCACGCAGTTGCCAACCATGGGACAGGTTAAAGGTCAAATCCTGCGCCACTTGATAACGCAAGCCTGCTCCGACACTATGTAAAGAAAAGCCCTCTTCCCCGCTCAGCTTATCGGTATTCCAGGTCTTGGCGTAATCCTCGAACACAAAGAGGCGCAGCGCTCCATCACGTTCATATCCAGGCAGCCGCAGCTTGGTTGGAATGATCGGCAATTGTAGTTCCTGCGAGATGAAATAGGCATTGTCACCCACCACTTCGCTCTCTTCATAACCACGCACGGAATTGCTGCCGCCGGCACTAAACTGCTCACTACTGAGTAGATTGCTGTCCGAAAGCTGCAGCTCCCCGCGCAATAACCATGTCCAGCCATCCATGATGCCTGTGAAATGAGTGCTACGCGATAATTCCAAATTGGTATAGATATAGTCAGCGGTCGCAAATGCCCGCGACTGCCCGAAGGCATCGTCTTCATTTTTGGAGCCTAAATTACCGGGCGAATAAGTTAATTTGGCTGCAAAACTGGTGCTGCCAAAACGATC
This sequence comes from Coraliomargarita algicola, assembly GCF_033878955.1. Taxonomy (NCBI): domain Bacteria; kingdom Pseudomonadati; phylum Verrucomicrobiota; class Opitutia; order Puniceicoccales; family Coraliomargaritaceae; genus Coraliomargarita; species Coraliomargarita algicola. The sequence goes on along the minus strand of NZ_CP138858.1, from coordinate 3,877,357 downwards.
TGTCAGGCTGCCCTGATACTGCGCACGAAACTGTGCGACATGCGTCAGATTATCATAAATAGGAATGATAAAGGGCGCTAAGTTCAGCTCTAGATTGTTATCACTGGATTTATAATCCAGCCCCAGATTCACACGATGACTGTAGGCCTGTCCGATGGGGGGCAGCGGAATCTGATAATTTAGCCCTAATTGCCAACTGGTGCCCGCCTGATCAAAACCGCCACTGGGCAAGCTCACGATTTCAGAATAAGCTCCGAAAAATGTCGCCGTGTGATTATAGGGTAGATCCATAGTATAATTTCCCGACACTGACTTGGAGTGCTCGATATCCAAATCGCTGGTCGCTTGCATGGTCATTTGATGCGCGCGGCCAAATACATTGCCCAAGGTGAAGCCGACAAACATACGGTCTTCAGTGGTGCTCAAACTGCCGGTGTTATTGTATCCGGCAAACACACGATATGGCTTACGCTCGCGCACTTGCAGCACGACATCCGTAGTGCCGGGCGCCTCCCCTTTTTCGACGCGCACAGCTGCGGAACGAAAGGAATTTTGATTCATACGATCGATGCCTGTGCGTATAGTTTTCGGATCAATCTGGCCGTCCGCTTTTAATTGTAGGCGCGAAAGATAGCTCGCCTCAGAAAAATACTGCGCCCCCTCGACTCGCAACTCACCGACTGTACTCGGGCGCACCACAATTTGCACCGCGCCTGCCGTAATATCCTGCGGCGGAATATACACCGATGAAAAGGGTTTGCCGTCCTGACTCAGGATCAATTTGATCGAATACCGTAAGCGCTGCAGCGATTCTTGGGAGACTGGCAAACCGAGATATAATTCGATCACTCCTCTCATGCCCTCGCTGTCGAGCTCGGGATACTCGGCCAAGTTAGTCGTCCGCCCGGGCTGCAATTGCAAAGTATCCAACTGAGCAGGATCCTTTAAAATGATCAACTGCTTCAGCTCTTGGAGTAATATCTGCTCCCCCTGATTCGCGCCAATCAAATCGGTTCTTAACTGCTGAATATCCAGCGTTGGCGAGTCTGAGACCAATGGCTCGACTAATTGTGGCACGGGCTCTGGCTGTATCTTCTCCAGGTTCTGTGCATGCAGCGGATTTGCAGCTGCAGCAATCATGAGTGGAGCTAACAAGAGCCGTGATGACAGATGTATGAAAGATGAAGTATTTTTAACGCTCATTCTAATATCGGTAGTAGTAGTTTTTATATATAATCTGCCTGGCTACCCGCCGAACAGCATACTCGCCAGCGCCCCAGCCAGGATGGACTGATTGAGCGTATGGTCCTCACCTGCACTATTTGTTAAATCAAAGTTTGCGGGATTCATGTCTCGCCCGACTTCACTCTGAATACCATCAAAGATGACTTTTTGATCCGCATTGTCGAATACCTGTATTCCACGTGCGACACTGCCAACAACGGCACCCGCCACAATGACTGCTGGCACGGCCACAAGCGCGGCGGCACTCGCCCCCGCCAAAGACGTTCCCGCAGCGATCGAAGTGCCAACACCGGCAGCGACTTTACCGAAGGCGTAGGGCATCACAAAAGAGGTTAACACCGCCACACCAGTGGCAACGCCCGCTCCGGAGGCTCCGGCCGCAATCGCAGTGCCGACGATTTTACCTTCTAAATTATCCGTTACAAATTCGCCTGCGGCTTCGCTCATAAAGTCTGACCATGGTACATCCTTACCAAACAAGTCCGCTAAATTGGATCCTTTCGCCTCCTCGACTGCGATCCAGGCATCTCGCTTCTCAACCATACGTGCCGCCACATCGTCGCGTGCATCGCCTAAATGCTCGCCTAATAAATCTGCGAACTGCTGCTCTGCAGCACTGTATGTCGTAGGATCTTTATCTAAAAATGACTGGCTATACACGGCCAAAGGCTCGGCCAGCATCGTCATAAAATCCGGACTGTCGGCATTTCGCTCAAACCAACGCTGGATCAAGAATGGGCTAAGGTCGTCTAAGCTTCCTGTGGTGCTACGGGTAATTTCATAAAACAAACTCCCTTCCTCGAAAGTCAGACGCTCTCCATCCGAAAAAAGACTCTCGAATAATGCCATCATCATATCAATCCCCAGACTGTAATCGCCTCCGGCAAAAAGACTATCCAGTGTCGGCGCTGGCTGATTACCACTCACCACTGTCAGCTCTTGGTTGCTCGACTGATTGGCCAGATCCATCAAATCTGTGAGCGAGAAATCTGTGCCATTGATAGTGATGCTCGTCCCCGTATAAGACTGTACTAATGTATCGGACAAGGTGTTCGGCACGGTCAATTGAATGCTGCCATTATGGACCGCAGTCAGCACGTAATTTTCCTCGGTGTCATAGCCATCGTAAACTGTGAGATATTGACTCAAGTTGATTTCACCCTCCTCTGTAATCGCACTGGAGCTGCGACTTACCCCCGTCGATGGTGGTGCACTGGTGCCAGCGATCAAAGTGAGCCCATTCCCGATTAAACTAGAGTCTGCTGCCAGTTCAGACACCTCGGGGATAACGACATTGTTCATAGTCGGTATCACCGGCAACTGTGGAACACGCTCATCGTCCACAACTTGATAACGTATGACTGGAAAGGCGTCATCAATACTCTCACCAGCAGGTAGGCCTGTCACATCGGCGGCGACCACCAGGTATTCATCGTTTAAGTATGCAATCAACTCATCGATGCTATCAAAATCCAGAGACAAATCCTGAATGCTGAGCTGTAATTGACGCGGCAAGAGCGTGAACACCGAAGCGCTAAAGTCCTGCAAGGTATAACGAGTGGGATCAAGCTCGACTGAATCCAAGAGATAATAACCGACATCCGAGTTCGCATTCAACTGATCCAACAAGGGCACCGAAATCACATCGCTATAAGTATCATGTGCCGCGAGGCCATCTCCGCCGATCACAAAATCTGCGAAAAAGTTTTCATCACCATAGTAGCCGAAAGGATGACTATTCAGGCTCAGTGTGAGAGTGCGCGGGCTGATGATCATCGACTCGCTCCCACGGTTCACAGTCACAGTATAATTGCGATTATCCAGCACTCGACTCACCACATACTCCCCAGCAGGCGTATTGACAGACGGTGTAAAGAGTTCGAAGACATCACTCATCTGCGCGAATGATGGTAGGCTTCCTTGTGTAATAATAACTCCATCTTGCTGATTTTCGTCACCGTATAGGCGATCATAGCCCATCAAATCGACCCATAGATAGCGTGGTTCGATCTGCACATAAGGCGCCTGCCCTTCGGTGGGACCGAACAGTGTGATTTGATAATTATCATCCACATCCGCGGTCACAGTGTAGCGCCCGACATTTGCTTCCGCTCCAGGCACATTAAAATGAACCACTTCTTCAAAGGTATCAAAAGAAGCGATACCAGAGTTGTCGCTGGCAAAGAGTTCCTGGTAGGGCAACTGCCCAGCATCATCGCCGTAGGACCTGAGGACATTTGAGATCCGGTAAAACAAGGACCGCTGAGTGATGGTATACGCCGACTCTCCGACATAACTAAAATTGTAATTTGGGTCGCTAGTGATATCGAAGGCGTATGTGCCTGCATCCGTTTGTATGCTTGGCGTCTCCACTCCCAATGAGATGACATCCTCCAGACGATCAAACGAAGCGAGGCCATACGCAGAACCATCAGCCACTGCAAAAATTGAATCCTCGGGATTCTCACTTCCATACACACGCGTGAATCCGGGCAATTGTATCGTCACTGGACGTGGATTCACCGTCAAGATGCCACCATAACGGAGATCAATGATATAGTTCTCAAAACTCTCATTCACAAATTGATAAGTCCCCACCTCGGTCGTTTCATCCAGATCGCTGCGCAGCAAAATTTCGATACGTCGCTCAAGAGAATCATCAAACCATGCAAAGCCGTCCGAACCCTCGACGGTAGTGACAGAGAAAGAGCCATGATCTTCGCCATAGATGCTGCTTTTATTCATCGCGTCGACCTTGAGCACCCGTGGGTCGATTTGAATCTCACCTCCGTAGCTCGTGATATCGTAATTAGAATTGCTGACGCTCGCCATGTAACTGCCCACGTTAGCAGACTCATCTGGCAGGCTCAGAGGAAAAGCAGACTCTAGGGTATCAAAGGATGCCAAGCCTTGGCTATTGCCAGTCGAGCTGCGCTCGACGATAGTCACATCTGGATTGAGATCACCATACAATCGTGTAAAAGATGGTAGTTCCAACGTGATCGGCCGTGGATCAATTCGGAACTGAAACTCATCGGAAAAATCAACATTGTAATTACTATTTAAGGAAAAGACATCACTCCAATAGAGAACCTGCGGACTCGCATCGATGGCAGGTAAATCCGCGTGAATCACATCGGCCACGGTGTGGAAACTTGCTAATCCCGAATTGGCCAATCCACTGGGAGTTAAGACCTCAATGGGATCGAGTGTGGGATTAGCATCACCATAAACACGTCGCACGGAATCTGGCAGTTGCAATGTGATCTGGCGTGGGTTGATAGTCATACTGCCCTCAAACGAAAGTAGCTCATAGTTATCTGTAAGCATCGTAGGTGTCAGCGAATAAGTCCCGACATCGGCCGTCACCTCAGGTGCATTGACCTGTAACACGCTATCGAGCGAATCAAAACTAAGCAGATCGTTCGCGCCTCCGGCGATGCGATAGCTCGCGTATCCAGACGGATTCGCATTACCAAACACGCGCTCGATCTCATTTAAATAGACAAATAACGGACGCGGCGTGATACTGAACTTACCCGTAATAGAGTTTACAGTGTAGTTGCTATTAATGCTAGCGACGGAAATGGGGTATTCCCCCACATCACTGCTAACAGAAACATCTGCAGTCGGCGTGCTCAGAACGCTCTCGGGCGTATCTCCGGCAACAAAGAGCTCGTCGGTCTCTAAATAATGCCACAGGTTGATCGCATCGCCACCATACACGCGAGTCGCACCATCAAAAACCAGATCCAAAGCGAGCTGCTGAATGGTAAAGCTGGTATTGGCAAAACTGCTCAACGTATAGTTCGAATCCAGCACCTTGCCCGTAAAATTATATTCTCCGATGGGCGTGAATGTCTGAGTCGGATCCTCAACTTCGAACACAGTCTCAACTGTGTCCCATGCAGTCAGGTTGGCTACAATCAAGTGATCACTCACATCAAGGCCTGCATCACCATAACTGCGCACACGTTCGCTGGCATCCATATCGATCAAAACAGTTAAAGGTCGTGGCGTCACAGTGAGCAAACCGGGGTTTAGACTTCTGACTTCATATTTCTCAGAGTCGATGCTCCCATTGACCAGGTAGTTACCGACATCCGAAAACTGTGTGGCTGTAGTCGTGAGATCACTGAGCCGTATATCACTGAGATCGTCATCTAATTTAAAACCATACGCTTCCTCGATCTCAACAGCCGAGAGCGCGGAGGCATTACCATCACCATAAAGGCGACTGACCCAACTCAATGAAATATCCAACGGTGCCTTCGTAACAGTTAGAAATCCTGGCTCGTAGCTGATCTGATAATTTCGATTTGAATCGGAGCTCACATGGATGCCATACTGGAGTGCATTCGAGGCGGGCGTAGCCGAGGTTGACAAGCGCAGATTAGAAATGACCGACTCATCATCAAAACTCGCTAAGCCATCAAAACTTGCACTAAAGATGGGATTGGCATCGCCATACTCACGAGTCGCATCGTTCGCCGTAATAGTCAGCTCTCGTGGTGTAATATTCAGAAAACTCGGATTAAAACTCAGGCTATAGTTCTGAGCAGTAGCCGCCAATAAGCTCAATTCGTAGCTACCGACCTCAGAGTATTCATTGGCAAATACTTGGAACCGCTCTGAAGTCACAACATTTGCAGTATCTCCATTACGCAGACCATAAGCGGTCACACTAAAGTCGGGGTTCGCCTCACCATAGATTTTTGTAGCTAATGTAGGCGCCACCAGGAGCGGCGCTTTGGTAATCGTTAACTTCCCGCTCTGTAGCGTCACATCGTAATTCTCATTCGTTTGGGTGACGTCCAAATCGATCGAATACGTGCCGACGGAGGAAGTCACCGCAGCCGTTGACGATAGCTGAATATCGCTAAAGACATCCGAACTGCTATGCCCCAAGCGATACTCCGAATCGTAGAAGCTAAAGCTCGGATTTTCCAAACCATACTCACGGCTAAAACTATTCGCCGTCAAAGTCAGGGGCGCTTTGGTAATTTCTAAAGAGCCATCGACATAGCTGATACTATAGTTGGGGTCGACATAAGCGGACGGAGTCAAAGTATAGTGACCGATACCAGCTAACACAGAAATCTCATTATACTCGACCAGACTGCGATTAAATTCGCCACTGAGGAAGCCCGAGCCTGTGGCATTGTAAGTCGGATTATTTAGACCATATTCACGACTGAGCGTGGGCGCAGTAATTGTGGCAGCGCGCGGAGTTACCGTAGCAGTGCCCGCCACATAACTAATACTGTAATTGGCGTTGCTACCACCGGAAGGGGTGATCGCATAGGCGCCCACATCTGCGGTGGTCAAACTGGCAGTGCTGCTATAGCTGATACTTCCAAGGTCGGATTCATCATCAAAAGATGCCAAACCGCTGACCGAACTAGCAAATGCGGGTAAGGCATCCCCGTAGGTTTTCTCCAAGTCTAATGCAGTGATCGTTAAAAGGCGTGGGTTCACTGTCAATGTGCCATTGGCATAGCTAATATTGTAAGCCTCTGCCGTGGCGCCGAAGGGAGTGATGGTATAGTTACCTACGGGGGAAGTTAAGTCCGCGCTTGTGCTAAACTGTAATCCATTCACTACGCTGGCATCGTCGCCGTCGATGAGGCCATCAAAGCTAGCAGTGAAGTCGGGATTGTGATCACCGTAATAACGAAACATATCATCTGCTGTGATCAAGAGCTCAACTAAGGCTGCGGCTTCTACCGATAAAATGCCGTCTACCAAGTTCAGGCCATAATCATAATCCGACAAAACCACAGTGCCCGTTGCGAGATCGATGGAGTATTCGCCAATCGCACTGGTAATATCTGCACTCGTGCTCAAAGCTGGTGCCCCGCTGAAGACATCAGCAGCCGTATCACCAGCGACCAATCCGGACACATTGAAACTAAGAATGGGGTTCGCCTCTCCGACTGTTTTGGAGAGGTTATTCGCAGTCAAAGTTAAGGTCGGAGCGAGACTGTATAGGAAACGATTGCCGGTCTGGGTAATTGAGTCCGGCGCGTTGGCAGAGAAAGTCTTATTATAAACGGGTGCCCCCAGCAGGCCACCTTTTACCGTGTCGCTGGGATTATCTGAATAAACCAGAAAACGGCCCATGCCATCTGGCATTAGAGCATTCGCATCACTCTGATTAATAAAGGCACCTGCTTGCGCCGCGAGAAAGAGGTCCCCCCCAATCATCCCGTCTCCATCCAGTTCCGGATAACCTGAATTGACCGCGAGCTGAGTGCCGGCGCTTAAGGTTAAATCTCCCACGGTGGAAATCCTCACATCCCCGCCCGTCACATTAAAAAACCCATCCAGCACGAGACCGCCCGCACTGTCGACAATCACCACATCATCATAAATCATCCCGTCCGCCTCACTGGTAGTGATCGTTCCAATTTGATTGGCTGCATGATCGATTGAGATTCCTCCGCGAATACCGCCTTCAGCTCCGTTTCGACCTGGTAGACGATTGGGATACTGAAAATCCAAGGTATTCACCGTGAGCGCCCCATTGATGTCAATCGCCCCCATTGGCCCAAAATTCGAATTCCCGACATGGGAATCCACGGTGCTATTGCGGATGGTGATCGTATCCGCAACAATCGACGCCGCGCCATCGACAATAAAATCACCCGTCAGTGTAGGCCCGCCGAGCACTTCGCCATCATAGGCAAAACCTAAGCCGAAAACTACATGACCACTGCCAGCATTTAAATCGGCATTGATCCAAATATCATTGGCCGATTCAAATGTCAGATGATTCCCCGAGGTCCAGCTAACGGCATCATTGACCACGATTGACGAACTCGCTCCATCATCAGCCAAACTGGCCAGCAAGGTCACATCACTGAGAGCCAGTTGCGACTCCAGCGTCGACACCTGTAAGATCGACCCCGAATCCAACTCATCTCCAAATACATAGGGGTCGCCTCCCAATGAAGATGCACTATCGCCGCCCGCCAGCTGAATAGTCAACGAAGCCGGGTCGAGCAACAAGCTGCCCGCTGCCCCATTTGCAGCGGACAAATCCACCAAACCAGCAAAGTCCAAATACTGCTTACCAGACACTTCCACAAAGGCACCCGCACCAGCTTGCGCCCCTCCTTGGCCATAAATATTCCCCCAGAAGCGAGTCGCTTCGTCTGCCCACACGATCACACGCCCCGCATCTGCATGCTCACTGCTGGCACTCACATCGATCACGGCCTCCTCAGTCACTACGGTCCGCGCCGCATTGGCGATGGCTGTATTCTGCCCGCGATAATCCCCCCCAATCAGGACTTCGCCACCACTACCGTCGACGTTATTGGCGAGAATTTGCCCGCTATGTGCGATCACGCCATCCTCAGCGGTAAGCAACACGCGCCCATTGCGCACTTCGGCCCCAGTCGCCTGAATGTAGCCTGTCTGATTGATCGCTAACTCATACAGATTTCCACCCGCAGCCACGAGCTCTGCCTCCGCAGCTTGGATCACACCGCTGTTATCCACGCCAAGCTCGGAACTGTGTCCTGCAAGCGAAGTTTTCACCATTATACGCGGATCGCCCTCAGCCATCAGTAAGACCTCTTGCCCTGCAGCCAGTCCGACCATCCCCTTCGGTGCATGTAGCTCACCTGCATTAGACACTTGGTGGGCAATAAGTATGACATCTCCATTGGCTGCGGTGATCTGCCCCAAATTCACCACACTGGCAGCGGATTCGCCCACAAAAGACAAGTCGCCTCCATTCAGAAAATCGCTATCCGAAAGATCCAATGCCGAGGCAATAAAATCGGCAGTATTAATCGATGCGTCTGGCCCGACCACGATACCATTGGGATTGATCAAATATACACGTCCATTGGCACTTAACTGCCCCATCAGACTGGAAGGATCGGCCCCCATCACTCGATTTAACAGGACCGAATTTTCGTCCAATTGCTGAATATTCACCACACTATTCGCATCGATCGAAAAGCTCTGCCAATTGGCGATCGCCTGTGGCGTGAGCTGATGAATATTTAAAAGCGCCCCATCCCCGGACAAGCGAATGTCACCATGACTCACTTCCAGGCCACTCGGCAGCGCCGCCTGCAGGGAGCTGGGCGGTACAGCCAAAACGGCAGTGAAAAACGCAAGGAGTAGTAATTGACTAAAGGGAAGGGACGATTGGAGATCTCTCATAGCTGGTAGGTAGATACTATCACACTAGCTTCGACTAGTTATGCGGGGCAAATCGTACGTTTGAGTAAAATTACTCAAAGAGCGCACTGTTGCTTTTTGAGTCATTTCCGCACACTACTATTGGGAGCAGCGTGAAGCTGACCATGCCGCTCATCCGTGTTTACTGTGAAAAAAAGCCACCGCTATACACTATTCCTCCTATTTTTTATACTGACCTTAATCGTCGGCTTACGGGCTTTTCGATATCCGGAAGAAAGAACCGTAGCACTGCCGGTAACGGAAGGGGCACAAATCTCTATCCTAAAAGATCAAACATTAGGCAATATTGAGGAAATTTTAGAAATCGCTCAACAGCCAGATCGCTTCACCGCCTACAATCCGAACACCTCGCGGACCTCCTCCGATATTTTCGTGAGTTGCTGGATACAATTACCACTGAGCAACTATGAAGACCGTCCACTCGAACGTGTTCTGGAAATCGATTACCGTTGGGTAGACATCGCGCAACTTTACGAGATCCACCCGGACGGCAGCTATACGATGTATCAGAACGGCGAGAACATTCCTTCCGCTCAAAAAGGACTCCCCTTCGCGACGCATGCCTTTCAGATCGAGTTCGCCGCGCATGAAAGTAAAACATACTTCCTCTACCTGAGGGACTACCATTGGCTACTCCCGGCCATCACCATGTGGGAGAGCCCCGCAGTTTATGTAGAACGTGCGCACACAGAGCAAAACGTGGTCTTCCTCTACATGGGTCTCCTGACCGGACTTATTTTAATGAACGGGTGCATCTACTTAGCCCTGCGGGATCAAGACACACTCTACTATATACTTTTCTTATTAGCCGCCTGTGCACTGCACATTGTCCACTTCAATCTACATACCACACTGCTGAGTCGAATCGAAATGGGCCAGCTAGCCTGGCTGCCCGCGGGGGTCAATTTCTTCCTCTACAGCGGCCTATTGGTCCTCACCGCCGGGCTCTTCCTACGTTTCGCACTGGAATTTCTACAGACTAGGCACTACTGCCCGCGCGCCTATCGCCCGGTGCTTTATCTCGCCAATGCACTGGTTCTGGCCTCGCCGATCTTCATGTTCGGTCCAGCCACACTATTTGGGCGCTCCATCATTAGCATCATCGTCAGCATCTGGGCCTGCAGTCACTTAATCGCCCTCTCACTTGCTTTATACGGTGTATTCAAAAAGGTACCGCAAACTTACTTTTTCATACCAGCCACATTCTTATTACTCATCGTATCCTGGCAGTATACCAGTATTTTAATGACCGGTGGCATCCCCACATCCGAGCTGCTGCTTCAGTGGCTCTACGCATCTGGCATCGAAATGGGCGTCTTGGCCGTGGGATTGAGTGAGCGCATACGCATGGTCAATGACCAAAGAGAGGCCGCACAAGCCAATGCCTTATCTGAAGCAGAGAAACGGGCAGAGCTACAGGAACAGTATAACAACCAACTGGAACACGACGTCGCCGCCCGCACCAGCGAGTTAGCGGCCTCCGACCAGCAAAAGAGCGAGCTATTGCGCATTATCGCTCACGACATTAAAGCCCCCATCGACGGCGTCAGCAGCCTTGCACGTATGCTCGCAGATTCACCGCAAAGTCTCGAGCCGGCACTCATCAAAGAATATACAAAAGATATCGAAGGAAGCGCAGCCCACCTATCTGAGCTCACTAAAAGCCTGCTGCTATGGGGACAATTACAAACTGGCAAACATTCAGTCGGGCTCCAACCCTACCTGCTGAGCGACTTGCAAGACGCCATCACTCCCGCACTCACCATGCTGGCCAAAACCAAGGCAATTCATTTGGACTGGGAGATTCCGCCACAGACCTTTGCGCGTTTTGACTTCGAAAGTATCGCATCTGTGCTACGCAATCTAACCATCAACGCCCTAAAATACAGCCACCCCGAGAGTCGTGTCCGGATCAGTGCCGAGGTGGATTCCGAGCGGATAAAACTATCTGTCAAAGACTGGGGAGTCGGCATCACGCCCGAACGCCTGCAACGTCTGCGTAAACAACGGGCACTCGAAAGCACCAAAGGTGTCAACGGTGAGCCCGGAACCGGCATTGGCCTACAGATCTGCTACGACATTCTCAAAGCGCACAAGTCCAACTTACACATCACCAGCCAAGTCCAACAGGGCACGCATTGCTACTTTTACCTCAGAACTTGGAATCAGGCATCCCAATGAACAAATCTCTGATCAAAGCTTTCATCTATATTCTCTTGGCCTCCATTCTATGGAGACACTGTGAAGATGCCACCTTGCCCAAGCTAATGGAACTATGCCTACGCTACGGCACACCCACCATGCTCGTCATACAATCCATCTTTTTAGCACGTGGACAGCTGTATTGGGAGCACCTAAAAACTCCCTTCCAAAAGAAACAAATAAAGTATTGGCTAAGCATTTTCAATAAATGGGTCTGCTTAGCACTGACCGCATTCGCTCTACAAATAGTGGCCATCAAACTGGAAAACACTGAAACTGAATACTACCAGTGGATACAGACGAATTGGATATTCGCCGCAGTCTTTGCAATGATCCTGCTGCCCCTGCGCCCACGTATCGACCGCCTTTCCAATCTATTTATACTAGCGATTTCCGCACTACTCAGCTACCAGCTCCTGCTAACCCAACGGGAGCCCCGCCTTGAAGAATCGGTGCTGCTGAAAGCTCCATTTGCAGAGGAATTCTGCGTGATGAATGGTGGCTACTCACTACTCAACAACATGCTGCAATCCAGCAGCCGATCCCCGCGCGCATTCGGCGTGCATATGCGCCCGGCGGCGAGGACTTTTCTCAATGATTCCGAGCGCAATCGTCCCTACCCTGAAGCCTTTGGCGCCACCATCCTCGCTCCGGCAACAGGCACCGTCATCACAGCCAATGAGAGCATTCCCGACCTCCCCATGGGACAGATTCATCCAGACACAGGCCCTGGCAACTACCTGCTACTGCAAATCGACCAACAACATTATTTGATCTTCGCCAATCTACAGCAAAATAGCATCCGCCCTGAAACGGGAGAGCGGATACAAGCAGGTGAGCCTCTGGCGGCGATTGGAAAGTCGGGCATGTTCAGCGAACCGGTGCTACTGCTCGTCGCCACAACATCACCCGACATTTTCAGCCCCCAAGTTAGCAGCCTGCCCATCCTACTGGAAGGCGTGGAAAAAGTCGCAGCACCAGAAGCAGACGCCCCCTTCTTTCCGACTCGTAACGAACACTACCGCCCGATCCAATATACCCAAGACTAAGCGCTTCATCATGGCCTATCGCACCCTACTCATCGAAGACCACCGGCTGTTTCTCAACCTGCTCGCCAACCACATCGAGCAAAGCGAAGACTTCGCGCTCGTGGGTCAAGCCACCGACGGAGAGATGGGGCTTACCTGCTACCTCGAACTACAACCGGACCTGGTGCTGCTGGACATCGTCATACCGAAACTCAACGGACTGGAGCTCGCCAAGCAAATCCTTAAGCATGATCCACAAGCCCGCCTACTGGCCATCACTTCCCAAATGGATGAGCAAACGACGACTCAAATACACGACATCGGCTTCCAAGGCTACGTAGAAAAAGAACAGCCGATCGAAACACTGCAAGAAGCGATGCTCACCGTAGCCGAAGGTGGACTCTACTACACCAAACTAGTGCGTGAAAATCGCTACAAGATCGCATCCGATCCCAACGCACTGCATAAGATCCTCAGCCCCCGCGAACAGGAAATACTCTATTGGGTCGGCGAAGGACTCACCAGCCAAAGCATATCAGACACACTCAAGCTCAGCCCACGAACCGTCGAAAACCATCGCTACCGGATCATGAAAAAGCTCAATATCGAAAGCACTTCGGAACTCATCAAACTGGTGCTCAAACACCGAATACAATTACCCTGAAGGACGCTTTCGGCCACGCCTAGTTTCTAGCGGACAACACCGTTTTCTCATAATCTTTCACCTTAGCCAGCAAACCCAGCTCATCTGGCACATCATTACGCTGGCAAAACTCAGCCCACACCGCGGACCATGGTAAGGCCTTGGCTTGTTCCAAGAGGGCCAAACGCGTGGTGTAATCACCGGAAAGTTCGGCTTCGAGTAATGCAGCGCGCGGCTCGAGTAAGGCGAGTAATAGCGACTTTTGCGCCGCGCGTGTACCGATCGCCCAAGCTGCGATGCGATTGATCGAGGCATCGAAGAAATCAAGCCCGATATGGGTGCGTGGCAGCGCATCGCAGCGAACGAGCTCCTGCATAATCTGCTGCGTGGCATCATCAAAGAGCACCACATGATCACTGTCCCAACGCACACCGCGCGAGACATGTAACAAGAGCTCGGGCACATACATCAATACGGATGAGATCTTATCCGCAATACTTTCGGTGGGATGAAAGTGGCCGGCATCCAAGCAGAGCGCAGTTTGCTGCTTTTGCGCATAGCCCATATAAAATTCGTGCGAGCCCACGACAAAACTCTCAGAGCCAATGCCGAAGAGCTTACACTCAACAGCATCGATGTTGTGAGCAGCATCCAGTTTGTCCGCGAAAACCGCATCGAGACTATCGGATAGACGTTGGCGAAAGCCTTGGCGATCAGCCGGCAAATCTTTCATACCGTCCGGAACCCACACATTTGTGACTGCAGCGCTCCCAAGTTGCTTGCCCATTTCCGCAGCGATGGCACGGCTACGCTTACAGTGCTCGATCCAAAAATCACGAATGCCTGCATCCGGGTGGCTCAGAGTGAAACCATCGTCCGCCTTAGCGTGAGAAAAATTAGATGGATTGAAGTCCATCCCGATGCCCTGCGCCTGAGCCCAATCGATCCAAGTTTGAAAATGCGCCAGCTCAATCGCGTCGCGATCGATTTTCTGACCACCAAAATCACCATAGATTGCGTGTAGGTTCAAACGATGCTTCCCCGGCAATAAACTCAAGACTTGCTCCAAGTCTTGGCGCAACTCGTCAATGCTACGCGCCTTGCCAGGGTAATTACCAGTCACTGCCAGTCCACTACCAAGCGCCCCCGCGCCGGATTCAAAGCCCACCACATCGTCCCCCTGCCAACAGTGCAAGGAGATCGGAGTGCTCGCGAGAGCAGTCAGAGCTTGTTCAACATCAACGCCGATCGAGGCGTACATTTCTTTGGCTTCTTGGTACATAGGATAAATCAGAATGGGCTATAGTTTAGAGAGAAAAGCCTAGCATAGCCGATCCTCTCGATTCTGTGAATACACGGGCTGATAGATTATTTGCACTTTTTGACATCGTAAAAATACGAATTCCATCTACCATTCTCCTCACTCATGCAAAGCTACAGTCGATATTTCCCCTCCGACCCCGCAGCATCGGGCTGGGGGTGGCGCATCTTAGATACAGGCCGACAACAGATCGCTCCACAGGCAAAATACCCCGATGCCGAACACCCACTCAGCTATCTATTCGATAGCGATGGACGCCGAAGCTTGGACGAGTTTCAGATCGTCTTCATCGAAGCAGGCTCCGGTATATTCGAATCCGAAAAAATCCCTAAAATGCAGGTCTCCGCGGGTAGCGTCCTCTTGATCTTCCCGGGCGAATGGCACCGCTACCACCCCACGCCGAACACTGGCTGGCGCGAAGCATGGGTCGGTTTTCGCGGCGCAGATGCTACCCGCGTCATGCACCAGTTTTTCCAATCCAAGCGGGCAGTATTACAGACACAACACCCACAAGAGATCACCGGACTTTTCGACCGCCTGTTGCACTGGGCCCATCAGGAAATAGCAGGGCGCGATCAAATCGCAGCCAGTCATATACCACTCATTTTAGCTTTTTTGAAAGCCGATCAAGCCGAGCTCACACAGCCGCACAACAGCGACGCCGCCATTGTTCAGCGCGCCAAAGCGGCGATGCTGCAACAACTGGACAAACGTAGCGATCTGACTGCCTTAGCCCAGCAGCTCGGTTGCAGTTATTCCCGCTTCCGCTTCGCCTTCAAACGCGAAACAGGCCACGCGCCGCGCGAGTTTGAAAACCACATAAAACTCAACCGCTCGCGCGATTTATTGCAGCACCATCACTTAAGCGTCTCTGAAACCGCCGACGCATTGGGCTTTAATTCAGTCTATTATTTTTCCAGAGCCTTTAAACGCGCCTTCGGCAGCTCGCCGACAGAATGGTTAAAGACGCACCAACAGCAGTCAAAGTAGCAAAGATCTTTAGCCCCCGCGACTTATTTCCACTCGCGATTGCCTCATCAGGCTCGGATACCCAAAGCGACTGACATCCGCCTACACCCTTGCACGCATGAAAGCCTTGATTGCTTCGGGCGTCGGCTCGACACTGTATTTTACAATCTCGCGCGACTTTAATTCCTCAAGCGAAGGGTGCGTGGAGTCTTCGCCGATGGCATCCTGAATCGTATCGGGAAATTTAGCCGGATGCGCGGTGGAAAGTATGATCTCCTTGCCTTCAAATCCATCGGAAAAACCACAGGCTGTGTGCGGATCGGCGACGTATCCATACTTCGCATACACATCCTTGATGATTGCGGCAATTTGAGCATCATCGGTTCGCGAACTGCTGAAGCCTGCCCGGTCAAAGTTTTCAAAGACGTATTTCCCAGTCTCCTTAAAGGTCTGAATGATCTCACGCACCTTCTCCGAATCCTGGCCTTCTGCATAGTAAAGAAAGCGCTCGAAGTTGGACGCGACTTGGATATCCATCGACGGCGCAACGCTAGGTGCCACCTCATCGAGCTGATAAGTGCCACTTTCAAACAGTCGATGCAGGATATCGTTTTGATTGGTTGCGACACGAAAGCCTTTGATCGGCAAGCCCATACGCTGCACCAGCCAACCAGCCAGCACATTGCCAAAATTACCAGTCGGCACCACAAAGGTGATGTCGTCACGCACATCCTCCGGCAAACGAAAGTAAGCTGAGAGATAGTAAACACACTGAGCTAAAATACGGGCGAGGTTAATCGAATTGACTGCAGAAAGCCCCACTTCTGCGGCGAATTCGCGGTCTTCAAAAACAGTCTTCATCGCGGTCTGCGCATCGTCGAAGCTACCTTTGATCGCCAGCGGAAACACGTTGTCAGCCCCGGTGCACGTCATTTGACGCTCTTGCAAAGGCGAAATTCGGCCATCGGGATAGAGAATAAATGTAGTGACGCCCTCTTTTCCTAAAAGGCCGTGAATCGCGGCTGCCCCCGTATCACCGGAGGTGGCTCCCAACACAGAGATACGATTGCCCGTGCGAGCGATCTGCGACTCATACAGATTGCCCAGTAGTTGCAGGGCAAAGTCTTTAAAGGCGAGAGTCGGCCCGTGGAATAGCTCCAGCACATAGCGATCATCGTCGAGTTTTACGATAGGCGCGATGTCGGCATGGTCAAACTTAGTATAGCTGCGGGTCACGATCTTCTTTAATTCGTCCGCCTCGATATCGGTGGCGAAGATGGCAAAGAAGACTTCACACAGCTCGGCGTAGCTAAGCTTCGACCACTCAGCCAAGTAAGGCTTTAAGTCGGGAAGCTGCTCGGGAAGATACAGTCCGCCATCGGGCGCGAGACCTTGCGCCACCGCAGTGGAAAAAGAAACGGGGGGCACTTGGCCACGTGTGCTGATAAATTGCATAATAGGATTCAGTTTGTATGCTCAGTAATAGAGTCAATCAACAATTAGCCATTCAAAATGTGGATGCGAAACTTTCCCGCAAAACTTTACCGGCTGCCTCTCCTGCCGTCCACTCATTGCCCCGCACACCATAGACGAGAACTGGCTGAAAATATCCAGCCCCGACGGCTTGATTCATTAACTCTTCGGCCGACAGACAATTTCGCCCGGCATAGGACTGCAGCTGAAATTGAATCGGCCCCACTCCATGATAAGAACGGTAAATCAACTCCGTGCACGCCAAGCGATCGGAACTGGTAAAATCAAAAATAAAATCGTAGAGCTTCCCAGCATGTTGCAACCCGCGTGTGATTGCATCGGCGACATCACCTGAACTCAAACAGGGCCGCAATACAACCAAGGCGTCGACCTGCAATGTATCCGAGATCGGCCGCAAACGCACACCGTCTCGTTTCGACTCTAGAAAACACAGCTCCGGATCATCTGAAGAGGCCTCCACTCCAAGCGCATCACGTTGCGCCGCGCTACCGATATAAAATGCCGCATGCGGCCAGTAGCCTGGCAGAAACAAATTACTCAAGGCGTCATCATGCCGTGTAATCAAAACATCTCCTGGCTGTAAAAAACGCTCCAAACGCCCGCGGATGCTCTCATCGACACGCCTGGGAGCCCCCAATGGCTTTACAAATGGTTGCTTTAACTCTGCAATACTTGAACCACTCAACTCAAACAGCCCAAACATAACTTTGCGGTAGCCAGAATTCCGACGCCGCAAAAAGGAATGTACGCGATAACTGAAACGTTTTTTCAGTAAATCTTGGCGGCAGATCTGAACCTGCCCCTCTTCAGCTTGCAATAAGTCAACCACTGCCCGCATCCCGGACTCCCCCCGCAAGTCGTGAATCGCTGCACGATGCGTGCGATAGTAAGTGCTGGCGTCAAAAAATGCCCACCAACGACGGGGCGATGTCAGGCTTTTATAAATTTTGGTGAAACTCTTTGCTGGTAATTGAAAGCGAGACTCCGGCTCATCCAATTTCCTCCGAGTCACGGGTGCATGCTCAGTCAGGTCGACCAAATAAGAAGCCGCACGCACTAACAAGCACGCGGCCGCATAAGCCACAGCGAATTCACGCAAATCAGCAACTTCACGATGGGCCCATTGCCCGCCGGTCGCATCACTTAAGCTTTGCAACAAAGAAGTACGCACCGCTAGATAGCGCACATAAATGGCGCGAATTCGTTCGTCTTCATTGGGCAAAAAATAGCCTCGCTGCTCAGCCTGCTGAATGTCCTCGATACAATCGCTCAGATCTTCATGACGCGGCAAGGCAGCTGCTGAGGCCAGCAATGTCGAAACGTGTTTCACTCCAATGCAATGCCCACAGCACACCCCCCAGGCTTCCGACTACTGTCCCAAGCCGAAAGCTGCGTGGACGAGGCGTGTGGCCTCCTCGGCATCTTCAGGATCGATACCGACGGATATTTTAATCTCGGAAGTGCTAATCAGCTGAATATTGACACTCCCTTTGGCCAAGGCATCGAAGAGCGTGGCCGCTACCCCCGAATGCGAGCGCATGCCGACGCCGACCACAGACACTTTTGCGATGTCGCTGGCTTCAAAAAGTTTGCCTGCAGCCTCGTCGGGGAAGGACTCTTTAACCGCCTTTTCAGCGCGATAGATATCTTCACGTGGCACGGTAAAAGTCATATTCGCCTTACCATCGCGGCCGATATTTTGCACGATCATATCGACGCTGATGCCTGCGGAGCCCAGCACTTGAAAAAGCTTGGCGGCAGTGCCGGGACGGTCGGGCAAATCGCTGACTACGATCTTGGCTTGGTTTTTATCGAGAGCGACGCCGCTCACAACGACATCTTCCATAGAGGCGACTTCTTCTTTCACAATAGTACCGGGGTTGTTATTAAAACTGGAACGAACTTCAAAAACGACATTGAATTTTTGCGCGAACTCGACCGCGCGATTTTGCATAACTTTCGAGCCTGAGCTGGCGAGTTCGAGCATTTCCTCGTAAGAAATTTCGTCCAGCTTCTTCGCATCAGGCACCAGGCGTGGGTCAGCCGTGTATACGCCATCCACATCGGTGCAAATTTGACATAGATCAGCCTGTAAGGCTGCCGCGATGGCGATCGCGCTCAAATCAGAGCCGCCACGACCGAGTGTGGTGATCTGACCGTCTGCAGTCTGCCCTTGAAATCCGGCCAGGATGACAACTCGGCCAGCAGCCAACTGCTCCTTAATATCGCCCCCCGAAATACTGGTGATCCGCGCGCGGGTATGCGAAGGATCGGTCAAGATGCCCGCTTGCGAACCAGTGCGAGAGACCGCAGGTATACCGAGCGCATGTAGCGCCATCGCTGTGAGCGCAATGGTTTCCTGCTCGCCAACCGTCAAGAGCATGTCCATCTCACGCTCGTCGGGATGCGGATTGAGCGCCTTAGCACGGCCAATCAGCTCATTGGTGACACCTGAGCGTGCGGAAACGACCACCACCACTTGGTTGCCAGCGTCGTGAGTCTCTTTGACCCGTTGCGCGACATTTTTGATCCGGTCAACATCTCCGACCGAGGTGCCGCCGTATTTCTGAACGATGAGTGCCATGTTATTTAAAAGCTGATGTAGCGCAAGAGGCGCATAAATTATAAACCGAAACGATTAGAATAGAACCGCCTACGCAATACTAGCCACCAGAAGTTTCAAGGAAAGATTCTCTGATATAAAGACATAGATTGACGAGGTGGGTAAAAGAGCGTTTAAGAACTTTTTCATGACTGTATCTGACCAATCGGAACCAAACCCGAAATATAAACGCATCATCCTCAAGTTAAGTGGGGAAGTGCTCCGCAATACTGAAGATGGCGAACCCATCGACCCAAATACGCTCAGAGCGATCTGCGAGGAAGTGAAAAAAGTCTACGATATCGGGGTGCAAGTGGGCCTCGTAATCGGCGGTGGCAACATCTTCCGCGGGCTCAGCGGCGCCGAGATGAAGGGCGTCGATCGTACCACGGGCGACTACATGGGCATGCTGGCCACTGTAATTAACGGCCTGGCCTTGATGGATTGCCTCGAAAAGCTCGGTGTCACCGTGCGCCTACAAAGCGCCATCCCGATGGACAAGCTGGCCGAGCCATTTATCCTGCGCCGTGCCACTCGCCACTTGGAGCGCGGACGCGTCGTGATCTTTGCTGGCGGCACCGGCAACCCCTACTTTTCAACTGACACCGCTGCTGCACTCCGCGCCAGCGAAACAGGTGCCAACATGCTGATGAAAGCCACCAAAGTGGATGGCATCTACAACAAAGACCCCGAAAAGCATGCCGACGCGGTCAAATATGATCATGTGCCCTACATCGATGCTCTCCGTGATCGCCTTAAGATTATGGACTCGACTGCATTTTCGCTTTGCATGGAAAACAAGCTTCCTATTCTCGTATTCAGTATGCGGGAGCCTGGCTCGATCTATCGCGCCGTCATGGGTGAAGAAATCGGCACCTTGGTCGATTAAAGTCCTGCCTAATTTTCCTAACATTAAATAATTTAATATCATGCCCAAAGAAATCCTCAAATCCATGCACGCCGACATGAAGAAGGCGGTCGACCACACACTTCACGAGTTTAGTAGCCTGCACACTGGCAAGGCCACGCCCGCGATGCTCGACGGCGTTCGCGTCAACGCCTACGGCAGCACGGTGACTCTTAAAGAAGTCGCCGCAGTCACCACTCCTGATGCCCGAACAATCATGGTGCAGCCATGGGACAAGAGCGTGCTCAAAGACGTCGAAAAAGGCATCCAGGAAGCCAATCTCGGCCTAAACCCGATCATTGACGGCGGCATCCTCCGCGTGCCCGTGCCCGAACTGACCGGTCAACGCCGACAAGAACTCGCCAAGACCGCGGGCAGCATGGCCGAAGACGGTCGCGTGCGCGTGCGCCAAGGACGTCGCGATGCTCTCAGCTTGTTGAAAACAGCCAAAAACGACGACGGCTTGCCGGAAGACGATTTTAAGCGCTACGAAAAAGAAGTGCAAAAGGCGCACGACGATTATATCGCCGAAATCAACCAGCACCTCGCTCACAAGGAAGCGGACCTGAAAAAGGTCTAGTCCAGAGACCTGAGGTCAGAGAACAGAAGCCAGACTCAACCTGTCCTCTGTCCTCTGTCCTCTGTCCTCTGTCCTCTGAAAATGCTGAATCAAGCCAAACGTATTGTCATCAAACTCGGCACCGGCGTCCTCACGTCAGGTATCGGAAATTTGGATACGGCTCGCATCACGACATTGTGCTCGCAGGTCAGCACCTTGCGTCAGCGCGGGATCGAAGTCATCCTGGTCAGCTCTGGCGCGGTGGGTCTAGGCATGGGAAAACTGAAACTGGAGAAGCGCCCCAAAGACCTGGCGACGCTACAGGCATGCGCCGCAGTCGGCCAAAGCATCCTGATCAACACTTGGCAAAAGTGCTTCGACCCGCATAATCTCACCGTCGCTCAGATATTGCTCACTCGCGAAGACTTACGCGCACGCCACCGCCACAACGCAGTCTTTAACACCATCGAGCGCCTACTGGCCAACGGCGCGGTACCCATCGTCAACGAAAACGACACTGTCAGCGCCGCCGAAATCAAATTCGGCGACAACGACACACTTTCCGCCCTGGTGGCCAGCGTGACCAACGCGGACATGCTCTTCATCCTGTCTAATATACCTGGTCTGATTGATATGGAAGGCAGCGGCAAAGTCGTGCCCACCGTGCAAGCGATCACCCCCGAGATCGAGGCCATGGCGCAGGGCACCAAGCATACCACATCAGTAGGCGGAATGATCAGTAAACTCTCGGCTGCCAAAATCGCACATCGGGCCGGATGCGGCGTCATTATCGGCAGCGGCAGCGACTCGGAACTATTCAACAAACTTCTAAACGGCGAAAGCGTGGGCACCTACTTCGTGCCTAGCGAAGTTCCGGTCAAATCTCACAAGCGCTGGATCGCGATTCAGGACGCAACCCACGGCTCGATCACGGTAGACGCAGGCGCAGTTTCGGCCCTAGTCGAACGCGGCAAGAGCCTGTTACTCGCAGGCGTCGTCGCCTGTGAAGGTAACTTCGAAAGTGGCGATGTCGTGCACATCTGCGAGCCCAATGGGAAAACCATCGCCCACGGCATAGTCAACTACGACATGGAGCGCCTCAGCGCGGAACTGCCCGAACTCGAAGACAACGTCGTGGTGCACCGCGACCATTTAGTGCTGCTGTAAGTAACGCAGGACGCGCTACCAGCTCACCCGCAGGCCATCGTAGGCCAAGTGGATATTTTCAGGTAGCGAGGCTTCGGTCGTATCATGGTCGACCATGTAAGTCATATGGGTCAAAAATGAAATCGGGGCATCCATCTCCTGCGCCGTCTTAGTGGCCTCATCAATCGTCATGTGTGAGGGATGCGGATTCGGGCGCAAGCCATCGAGGATCACGACATCCGAGCCCTCAGCGATCAGGCGTGCCTCTTCCCCCACTTCTTTGCAATCAGTGAAATAGGTAAATTGCTTACCGGTCTCAGCCTCCGTGAAGACGAGCCCCAGCACTTTGATCGCTCCATGTGGCAGAGACACGGACTCCACAGTGCCGCCGGGTAACTCCAAAGTTTTAGGCATACGCGCTAATTTAAACGCGGGATAGCCCTTCACCAACGGCTTATCCAAAATTGCATAAGGGAAAATTTGCTGAATACGCGTCAAGCCCTCCTCACTACTATAAACGGGCAAAGCCTCGCCCCCATTCAGATCACAGAAACGGCGCAGATCATCCATACCGAGAATATGGTCTGCGTGGCCATGCGTGAGGATGAAGGTATCGATTTGGTCCAAACCATGCTGGATACATTGCATACGAAACTCTGGTGCAGCATCGACTTGAATGTGATGCCCCCCCATCTCTACATGAATCGAGGTACGTGTGCGCCAATTCTTCGGGTTGTTCATATCGCAGCCTTCGCCCTCAGGCTGCGCAATCATAGGCACCCCCTGCGAGGTGCCTGTTCCTAAAAAGATGATCTCCATACTCAAGGAGATGGCGCGTCCGTTTCGCGCTGGCAATCCATCAAGACCGATTCCAGCTATTTTTTTATAGAATGACTCTATTCGGAACGAACGACTTCAAGTAATACATTACGCAAATGCTTTATTTTAACTGGCTTAGGCAAGAAATAATTCATGCCCGCTTTTCTGAATCGGCTCTCATCGGACAAGGTATTGAAAGCAGTCACTGCGACGATCGGGATCTTGGTACCAAATTCACCGGCTTCGCCATTTCGCAGCGCAATCGCGGCACTCAAGCCGTCCATGATTGGCATATCAATGTCCATCAGAATCAAATCGTAACTCTTCGATTGGCTCACGAGGTCCAACACCTCGCGCCCATTGGTAGCAAAACGACTCTCCTGCCCCATGTGTTTGAGCACAGTCGCCATCAGGCTACGAGCGACAGGGTCATCCTCAGCCACGAGTATCGATAATTTAAAGGGCAGTTGCTTTACAAACTTCGTGGAAAGTTTTTGTGCATCCAAACTTAGACCGCCGATGGGCAGCTTTTCAGTAGGCGAGGCCTGCATCTGCTCCATTTCAAAGGAAAGCAGAGAAGTGACCCCTCCGAGTTCAGGGTGCGGTTTGGAAAAGAGTGCGCCATTGTATTTCTCTAACAGCATCGAAGCGACCGACCAGTAAACATACTCCATCTTCACCCGTGGCAAACGCTCGCCGGTCGTCAAGCCGCCCGCGGTATTGACCTGCCGCCGGCGATCCTCCGCGTAGGTTTCCAAGGGATTGTAAATGCTAACACGCATCTCTCCATCGCTGGCCACCCAGCTAATGGTCAGCGTCTTCTTCTCCACAGGAATTTCCACCAGCGAAATCGCCTCCAGTGAGCCTAAAATCGTGTTTTCAATAATATTACGCAAATGGTCGTAATCGACACGTAGACGAAGGGTCTTATCCTGATGCTCCAACTTTAGATTCAGTCCCCGTAAACCCGCACGAAAACTGAGATGCGCTACGATTTGCTCGAAAAGTTCATAGGGACTGACCCACTCACGATACTCTGGCAAATCGGCCCATTCCGACTTAATTTTCGAGTGATTCACCAAGGTGCTAATCACAGCTAACATATGCCGCGCACACCCCTCAATCGCCTCAAGGTCCTCATCCTGTTTCTCCTCGTTCATCATCTGAACGATTCCCAACAAGCCATTTAACGGCGTGCGCAACTCATGCGAAAGGGTGGCAAAAAGCGCGACGGCCCCCGCGTCCGCTTCAACTTTATCGTCGACCAGTTTCGTTTCCTCTACCGGTGCTTCGACACGATTAAGCTCTTTAATTTGTCGCCGCTGCCGAAAGACAATTACCAGCAAAAAAACGATAATGATAAGACTGATGATAGGACCGATGAAAGACACCTTGCCACAGCAAGAATAATTAAACGTGGGGTCAAATACTTATACAGCAAAGAACACTCAAAAACCGCGTATTTTAAGGTCTTTAATGGTCTCAACTAAAGCCGCTTGCATATCGTATGCGGGCTCAAAAGCAAGATCCCGTCGAGCGGCCTGGAGGTCAAAGTAGTGATCCTTCGCCAGTTCCACCGCAACAAAGCGTGTAATCGGAGGCTCTCCCGGCTTAGCCAACAATTTCCAGGCACATTCGGCCACTGCTCCCGCGGCATAAGCGAGCCGCATAGGAATACGCTGACTAAGCGGCGGATGTCCGAGCCCCGCGAGCACCTCATTCAGCCAAGGCCAAAGCGCCACGGGCGTGCCTTGCGAGATAAAGTAAGCTTTGCCGGCACATTGCCCCAGCGACAAAGCATCCAGCGCATTCACATGCGCTGCCGCGACGTCTTCGACATAGGAGACATCGACTTGGTTATTGCCATCGCCCACGATCTTTAAACGTCCAGCCTTTACGCTCTCGATCACCCGCGGTAGCAAGTGCGGATCACCTGGGCCAAAAATGAGATGTGGCCGCAGCGCCACGACTCGCAAAGATTCACTGTTTGCTGCTAAAGCCTCCTGCTCGGCGATCGCCTTGGTATGTGCATAGTGACACAACCAATTGCGCCCATAGGGCAACTCTTGCCCACCGCCTCGAATCGCTTGCCCATTAAATACCACACTCGGCGTGCTGGTGTAAACGAGACGCCCCACGCCTTCGGCCTGACAAGCTGCCACCACGTTACGCGTGCCGACAACATTCGGCTGATAAAAGCGATCCCAACTGCCCCAGACGCCTGCCTTCGCCGCAACATGAAAGACCGCATCCACGCCCACGCATGCTGCGCGCACATCCTCTTCACTCGCTAGATCACCACAAACAACGTCCACTCCTTTCGCCACCAATCCTGCTTGCGGCGAACGCCCGAAGGAACGCACAGCATAGCCACGAGCCAGCAATCGCTCGATCACATAACTGCCGACAAACCCTCCTCCTCCAGTGACTAAGACATTCATTGCGTGAAATTATTTCAGAGCAAATTTACGCGCAAGCGACAAACGATGAATCTTCGCGTTGTGCCGTACATCAACCGGAAACTTGGCTTCAAAAAAGAAATCCCGAATCTTATGAGTCATCGCATGGCTCTGCGCCAGCTGCTCCAGCGAGCTGACAAACTGCGCGCGCGCAGCCGCCGTCCGGGGAAATGCAGACTTTTCCGGCTCGACCACAATTCCCGGGCGCCCGCCCCAAGATCGATCAATGCCGAACGAAACACCTGCGGGTGCGCGTTAAAGATGGCCTCACAACAATCCGTATACATCGCTCCCGTCTCAGTCAGCACGCGCTCCACCTTACGGCCACAGAACCACAAACGCCCCTCGCCATCCAACCAGCCCATATCCCCCATCCGGTGCCAATGCGCCGCACCATCCGCAATTTTCGAACTCGCATCCGCTTGTGGTAATTGATCATAGCCCCGGGTCACTGACGGCCCCCGTGCAATGATTTCACCTATCGCCCCCTGCGGCAAGTCCCGCACATCTGCGATATCAGCAATCGCAGCCTCCACAGGTTCTATAATCCGCACCGAAACCTCCGGCAAAGGACACCCCACGCAAGTCCCCTCGCCCAATTGCGTGCGCGCCGCAGTCTGCTCCAGCACCTCCGAAGCCGAAATCGAACTCACTGGCAAAGCCTCCGTTGCGCCATAGGGCGTGTGAATTTCCCCCTGAGGAATGATCGCCCGCATCTGCGCCATCAGTGCGGGCGGCACAGGTGCGCCCGCCATCAGGATACGCCGCACACTTGGCAGTGTAATGGACTCGCGCTCACAATAGCGCGCAATCTTGGTCCACAAGGCCGGCGAGCCAAAGCTGTTGGTCACTAAATTCTGCTGGATCGCACGCACGATTTGCGCCGGTTCCACTGTCGCGGGACGACTCGGATTCATGTCCGGAACCACCGTACACATACCCAGCGCAGGATTAAATAATGCAAATACTGGCAACATCGGCAGATCCACCTCGCCCGGCTGAATGCCATATTGTCGCCGTATCGCCTCCACTTGCGCCAGAAACATTCCATGCGCATAACAGACCCCTTTCGCGGGCCCGGTCGATCCAGATGTAAAAAGAATCGCCGCCAACTCATCGGCCGCGGAATCCACCACCTCGAAGGCCCCCTGACGCTTGAACCGGCCAATCTCTTTTTCAAAACCAGCTCCAACACCAATCTTAATACCGACCCCACGAAAACTCGGACGAAATAATCGCGCGATCCATATCGCCGGCGCGATGCCCACCAGCGCACTCGGCTGCGAGTGACGCACACAACGCAGAAACTTCCTCAGCCCCATACCAGGGTCGATCACAATCGGCACCGCGCCCATTTTAAACAAAGCAAAGACAATACGGATCAAATCCAGCCCCGGCCGCACCATGAGTAACACCCGTGAGCCACGCCGAATCCCCGCAGCGGCGAAATAATGCGCCGTTGAGGCAGCCTCCGCCTCCAACTCCGCAAAGCTGCGCTCCGCATAGCGAATCGTACCATCGGGAGCATGCCCGACTGGCGCACGCACAGCCGCAGCCTCGGGTTGGGCGACTGCTTGCTGAGCTAGGAAATGTGCAACATTATAAGCCATCGTATCTAAGCATGAACAAGTAGCGCATTCACAGCCGACGGCTAGCGTTTTTTGCTGGCAGTTAAAAACAATGCCCTAGCACCAGAACCTAGAGTATATTCCGCCGTGACAAGCGGCGAATGGGTGCCTAAACCATACATGATGGAAAAAACCGATCCACTGATTTCGATTCAAATCTCTGTTTACGCACTCGACGGCAAAGTGCGCGAAGCGGTGCATTGCTATCTGGACGCCCTGGATGCCACGGGGATCCAACGTGAAACAGGCAGCATGTCCACGGTCGTGTGGGGCGAAGCCGCTCAAGTATGGTCAGCGCTACAATCGGCCTATGAAACAGTCGCCGCCCAACATGAAGTCATCGTCAACACCACGATGAGCAACGCAGCTCCCCTCCCTGCCCGCGCATCTGGACAGCGTTAGCCTATAAACTAAGACCTCAGAAAAAAATATACCATTTAAACAATCATGATTTTACGAGTCACCAAATACGGCGAACCGATTCTCCGCAAAGTCGGCAAACCGATCACTGAATTCAACGCCGAGCTGGCTAAACTGGCCAACGACATGGTGGATACGATGTATGACGAGGAAGGTATTGGACTGGCCGCTCAGCAGATCGACCAAGCACTACAACTCTGCGTGGTGGATGTGCGTCCGCCGGAAGGTGCCGAAGTTCCTTTTAACTATAGCTTCGACGGCAAGCAGCCGCCGCTGGACCTGATCATGCCCATGGCCATCGCTAACCCTAAAATCACGATCCTGGATGCGACGGAAGAAGTTTACGAGGAAGGCTGCCTCTCCTTCCCAGGCGTCAATGGTCGAGTGGACCGACCGATCGGCGTGCGTTGTGAATTTCAAGACACTGAAGGCAACTCACACGTGATCGAAGCAGACGGATTACTAGGGCGCTGCATTTTACATGAAGTCGACCACCTCCAGGGCAAGCTCTTCATCGACATCATGTACAAACGGGATCTCAAGAAGAATGAGACCAAAATCAAAAAGCTGAAACGTGAAACTCGTGACTTTTTAAAAGGCAGGTAGTTCCACTGCTCACTCTGGCTTCTGAATTAATTCAACAACACGCAGATTGCATTTGGCACCTGGATGACACTCTTGCTGCGGTAACTGAGCTCACCGGTGTCTGGGTCCACTGCCAAAACGGTCACTGTGCCAGAATGCGCACCGGCGGCCAGCAGCCAACGGCCGCTGGAGTCTATGTTGATACTGCGTGGCCACGCACCGCGGATGGGCTCAACGTCAACGACCTGCAGCTGCCCGCTGGCGGGCTCGATTTTAAAGGCAGTCACGCTGTCGTGTCCGCGATTGGCAGCATAGACAAACTGCCCGTTTGGATGCACCAGAATCTCGGAGCCGGAATTGGAATTCTCTTTGGCCTTCACCACGTCGCTCAATGTCGGCGCAGACGACAGCAGCTTAGCAGTCCCAGCAGCGGCGTCGTATGCGAAGGTCGAAACAGTCAGGCTCAACTCATTGAGCAAGAAGATATATTGGCCATCAACCGAGAACCTCATATGGCGCGGCCCCCCTCCGGGGATCGAGTCCGCATGACCGACTTGCTGGATCGACGCAGCATCGCTTTGAACCTTATAAATAACGATCTGATCAAGCCCGAGGTCAGGCACAAAAGCAAAACGTCCATCCGGAGAGAAACCGGTCCAATGCGGATGTGGTGCATTTTGGCGTTTCGCCACCACGCCAGAGCCGCCCACATGTTTTAGAACCTGCCGACTCGCTTGCACATGGCCATCCACAGCCAGTGGGAAGAGCTCAACCGAGCCTGCACCATACTGCGCCGTCAGCAAAAAACGACCGGACGGATGCACGCTGATATGCGCGGCACCGCCACTCACGATAGGCTCGGAATTGAGTAAAGAGAGCGAACCATCCGCCGCGATGGCATATGCGACAACCGAGGGCTGTCCATCAAGTTTAGCGACCGCATAGAGTTTCGTACGATCAGGGTGGAAGGCCAGAAACTCAGGCGCCTGCACCGCTGCGACTAGAGTCGCCTCGGAAAGTTTACCTTTGTCGACATCCAGCACGGCATGGTAGATGCCGTGGGCCTGCCCCCCACCGGTGCCAAAATAAACATCAACTGTTGCAGACAGAAGGCCGAGCTGAGTGTATAGATATAGCAGAAAGCTATAGCAAAGTCGTCGAGTCATGCATTCCAGCAAAAACGTCCCAGACCTCCTCGGCAAGCTCACACATGCATGATGAATCCATCAAGTTACGCAGTCGACTTGAACTCGCTGACAGGTAGATAAAGCGAAAACGCATGACTCTACACTGTATTCACTCATACGAATCAAGTTTCAGCTTGAAGTTACGTAATATACTAAATATGTTACGTAACAATTCAACATACTCATTTCTGTATACTCGTTTATGCAAATATCTGGCTCTACTCCTACCACGAAGATGTTCATCGTCTTTTTGAAGTGATTATACCCCCTCAAAGATAGAAGATCGACATCCGCTCCAGTCCCTTTCAGATACTTAATTTAGAGAAACCATGCACCCCGCCCACTCTGCCCAAACAGCGAAAGGATTCGCTCTGCTATTGGCACTGACGCTGATGTCCTTTGTGGTCCTGCTGATGCTCAGTTTGAGCACAATGATTCAGGTGGATATCCGTGCGGCCGAATCCGCGGCCCGTACACAAAAAGCTCAAACCAACGCATTACTGGGTCTACAAGTTGCACTTGGAGAACTTCAAAACTTTGCCGGCCCAGACACGCGCGTGACCGCCCGAGCCGATATCTACGGAACCTCCGACACCAGCCCTTGTTGGGCTTGGACAGGAGTCTGGGATAGTCAGGACCCCTCCCCGGCCGCAGCAAGGAGCGACCACACCCTCAGACGCGCTTATCAAGCCACTAACGGTGAAGCAAAACCGCCTCCACTAGCCTGGTTAGCCTCAGGCATAGATGGAAGCTCTCCCGCCAACATAGATCCTACGAATCCAAACATACCCAGCGATCGACAGGTCCTCATGCTCTCCGCTGAAACCACGATCAGCACACCGCCAGTCATCGTCGGAAAGAAATCGATCACATCGAACTCTGGCGGAGCGAATGGGTCTTATGCCTGGTGGGTCGGCGACGAGGGAGTGAAGGCGAGGATCAACGTGAGCGACCCCTTCCGCGATGAAAACCAGTCGATAGAGCATTTTGTGGGCCCCAGCTTTAATCTGATAAATGAAGCGCAAAAAACTACGCTACTCGACTCCAGCCTCGCGCTCACTCCCGGCATCCAACAGCTCGGAGGGCCTTGGGGGCAGTTGACCGAGAGCGAACTGGAGTTATTTAACAAAGCATTCAGCTATGAAAGCCTACGGGCATTACTCAAGCTAAGCTCAGAAGCTGAAGCGAGTCTATTCAACGCTTACAAACATGACCTCACAGTCTATTCGCAAAGCTTGCAAACCGACACGCGAAAAGGTGGTTTCAAAAAAGATCTCACGATGGCTTTTGAAAGCCCGACCGTATTTGAGCATTTCTTTGGGGTGCAAGCGACAAACCTATCCTTTACCAGAACGGATCGCGAAGAGGATCAGCTATTTCAGGGTGTCATGGAATTCCCAGTCGCCGAAGTTGCAGAGCCTCCCAGCGAATTCTATCTCTGTCCTGAACTTCAAAGAATCAATAAGCTGACCGACGTGGGGCCCAACTGGGGCAGTCTTTACAGCTACTACAATCTCTACAAGTTGGACGACTTAGCCACGGATGGAGCGATCAAGCCCATCCTAGCTTATCCAGTCGCCGGAGGGCCAAACGAAGTGCCCGATGCGCTTCCATATAAAAACTACCAAAAATACTATCATCCCGATGAACAACACACCAACAGTCCGATCACTCCAATCCTGGAGCGATTCCAACTTCACATACGTGTAGGCTCTACAAGCGAAGAAGTCGATGGTGTCGACAAATACAAACTCCGCTTCTACTTACAACCGATGTTAGCGATGTGGAACCCCTACAATGTAAAACTCAAGCGCGCCTACCCCAACATCGACCAAAACAACTTCTATCCGCAGTATCGGTTCTCATTTGAAGCAGCCCCCGAGTTAGTCATTTCAGGAGAATTCGACGACGGCACGCCATTCAACGAAACCATTAATATTGCCAACGCCTACATGAAGGGGGAAGGTAACAATCAATACACGCAGGGGGTCTGGGCAGCGCTGGCACCAGCAGACCTCGAATTCATGCCCGGCGAAATTCGCATCCTGTCAGCAACTGCCGATGCAAGCGGCAATTTTCGTGAAAATGAATTAGATTACGGATGGCAAGATTCCGAAGGCTTTTACTTCGATTGGCCATTCAAGTATTCACACAGTTCGTATGTGGACAAATACGTAGCCGATAAGGCAGTCACCGTTCACAGCGTCCAAATCAAGGAGCGCAACGACGATTGGTTTGTTGGAGGCTCCAAGGGCGACCAACTCAGTGGAGCGTATTGGCAACTCATTCACGAAACGCCATCTGATACCAATAAGAACAACTCTAACTTGATCATGCAAAGTTCGAGCGGTTTCTGGAAAGACCCCGTTTACGCCAGCGAGCACCCCGACGCAGAGCTATCTCCCGGCACTCTCGAAGACGGCACCATTCCTCCCTTCCTGCCTAGCCAGCGACTCGGCTCCAACTACCTGGACATCGGCACATGGCTATTTCACCTCCGCACAACCAACGAAGCAAATAATGGATTGCGCAATCTGATCGACTCGAATCCGCGCGCACTCTACTCGGCACCACGTTGGGACGGCCCCGGCCTCTTTGCGCAGGGTGCCTTTCAAGGTGGCGGTGATCAGCAAAACGGCTACCTCGCAGCAGGCTCCGTCCCAGAACCTTCCATCGGTGATTTCTCCAGATACACCGGGCTGAATGGCCCCTCGATCAGTGATAGTAGCCTGGGACAGTCACAGATTATCTTATTCGATGTGCCCCGCTTCCCTGCAGTTTCAATCGGACAATTTCAGCACGCAAACCTATCTCGCTACAATTTCGAACCCAGTTATCTGGTGGGAAACTCTTATGCCAACACACGCATCCCTCTCGACAGCACCTATAAAACATCCTTCGAAGACAACTATGGGCTAAATCTCTTCGACACGGCCTACATGGTGAACGATCAGATCTTTGACGAATACTTCCTGTCCACAGTATCACCGAAGATCAGCGATGCAAACTGGTCCGCACTCGTGGCAGGAGAAAAGAGCCCCTACAATGCGCGCCACCGTGTCATCGTTCCTTCAGCTTCGACCCGAAGTGAGCTACTCGACCTTAACGATACGCGCGCCATGCTGGCCTGGGGCGGCCGCATTATCGTACAAGGCGGATTCAACATCAATTCAACTTCAGTCAAAGCATGGAAAGCCTTGTTCAGCAGTATGGATCAACCTTTCCTACGAATAGATGTAAGCGGAACAGACGCTCAAGACCTAAGCCTAACCGATCCGGACGGCGTTTACGTGAGCCGCACCAGTTTGCCGATCTACGAATCAGGCTACTCAGCAAACGCCGCCGACAGCGACGCGTTCAAGGCATTCTTCAAAGGCTACCGCAAGCTCTCCGACAGCGAATTGGACGCACTGGCTGAAGCCACGGTTGAAGAAGTCAAAAGCCGCGGCCCCTTCCTCTCCCTAGCAGACTTCATTAACCGCCGACTCAACGCGACAAACGCGGAAGCACAAACACGAGGCACACTGCAGGCTGCACTCGACCGGACGATTAATCAAAACATCCATGCAAGCATAGCCTCCGAGGCCATCAACCTAAGCGGCTCCACCTATAATGCCGTTCTGTCTAACGAACACCCAGACTCTCAAGCAACTGGTCACAGCGGCTACGTTCTACAAGGTGATTTATTACAGCCCTTGGCCCCCATTCTAAGCCCACGGTCAGACACTTTCGTGATCCGCGCCTACGGCAGCGCAGACAGCATCACTGGCGAATCGGACGAAGCATGGTGCGAAGCTGTCGTCCAACGCTTCCCTGACATGACTGGCACCGGAAACGACCTATCGGACGGTTCCCTCAATGAATTCATCGCTGAAAGCGACGCACTAACCAATCCAACCAATCAAGCATTCGGACGTAAATTTCAAATCATCGCTTTCCGATGGTTGAGCGAGGATGAGCTATGAGTAATTACAGAACCCTTCTCCACCGCTGTGCAGTCATGCTTCTTTTAGCCGCGAGCCTATCGGCATCCGAGCAGGAAATGCCCAGCGATGTACGTCTCGAGCTAACAACCTTAGCGTGGCAGCATCCAATCAAAGGACTCTACTACATAAATGGTGGCGAAGTTCAGGAACTGAAGGCTTACAGCGGTGGCTTCAGTATGCCAATTGACTACCAGGGTGTACCGATCATTCGTTTTTATACAAATAAAGAATCGCTCACCCTGCCTCCGGAAGAGCGCCCACTTCCAAACGGCATCGCTAAATTAGATCCCACAATGAAACACAGTCTGATGATTTTTCTACCAAAGTCGAAAGAGCAATTTGAAATTCTCATTCACGACTTCTCACAGGAAAGCTTCCCAACTAACAGTTGCCGCATTTTCAATTACTCGGGACTCGATATCGTATTTGCCCTGGGAGATCAACCGATCATCCAAGCGATCGCTCCGAATGAAACGGTTGTCATCAAACAAGATGAGCTCGCCGACCAAAACAAGATGGTCAAGGTGCAACTCGCACAACAGGGCAAGGAAGCCGCACGTGTGGTCTATCGGTCCACCTGGAGATTCGACAATCAAAGCCGAGCTTCGGTCTTCGTCCTCCCCGCCCCCAATGACCAGAGCAGTGTTCAGATGCGTAAGTTTGTAGAAA
The DNA here is from genome assembly GCF_033878955.1 of Coraliomargarita algicola. Lineage (NCBI taxonomy): Bacteria > Pseudomonadati > Verrucomicrobiota > Opitutia > Puniceicoccales > Coraliomargaritaceae > Coraliomargarita > Coraliomargarita algicola. Next base: position 3,843,268 of record NZ_CP138858.1, on the reverse strand, counting down.
GAGGCCTCCGGTTTGAGGCATCAAAGACAGTGCAATCGTTATGAGTCAGCCCTAGGGAGTGCGCAGGATTTTCGCACAATTAGCTCACCGCGGAAAACGCGATGCGGCAAATCGCTGATTTTATTCTTCAACTTCTCGTCAACCCATCGGGCTGCAGACGCTCCCATTTCCATCAATGGCTGCCGCATCGTGGTGAGTGACGGGTTATAGTATCGGCTGGATAGATAATCGTCATAACCGACCACGGAAATATCTTCTGGAACCCGTAAGCCCGTTTCCATACACGCGGTCACGGCACCATAGGCCATCGAGTCATTGTTGGCAAAAATCGCCGTAATATCCGGATAACGCTCCAACAAGAAGAGCGCTTGATCGTATCCGGCCTGTTCGGTCACATCCGTCGGATGATGTTCAATCATCCAGCCATCATCCACCTCGACGCCGACACTTTCCATCGCCTTCAGATACCCATTCAGACGGTCACTATTGTTCCCATTCTCCAGATTGCCACACAGATAGCCGATCTTGCGATGCCCCAGATGTAGTAAGTATTCGGTCAGGTCACTAGCACCTTGAAAGTTATTACAATCGATGTAGCCGATACCATCTAAACTCAAACGATGAGCCACAAGCACCGAGGGTATTCGGGCATCGATCAAATTCTGCCCTTCACTCTCACTGATGGGCGCGATCAGCACAGCCCCATTGCAACGCTTCTTGCGTAGCAAATCAACCAGTTCACCACCCGAGTTTCTTTCATGATCTGGCGAATAATAGACTAAAGTTGCCTCAAATCCACACTCCCACGCGTATCGAGAGATGCCAGTGAACACCAAAGAATAGAAACTATCGAAGGAAGGCGCGCCCGCTTCGACGACAATCGCGATGCGTGTGCCTCTACGCTGCGAATAGTTCCGCGGCTTGTAACCAGAGCGCTCAATGACTTTCAACGCCTTCTGCCGTGCCTCATCACTCACCCCACTTTCATTATTCAGCACTCGCGAGACAGTAGCCACTGACAAGCCGGATTCTTTTGCGATGGATCGAATATTCATGAATGAGTTAAAATGAAACAAAGAAACATTTCTTTCGTAACATTCAGATAAGTATTACATAACTGCAACGAAAAATAGCTCTAATTAACTGCATAGAGGAACAGGGGGCTCGTGGAATAGATAAAAACAGGCGCCCCTGAAAGAGCGACGTCGGCAAGCCCAGCATGCGCTTGAACGTATGTAAAACTACCATCGACACCTACAACTTTGAGTCCCGAATCTGAAGTAGAAAGGCTGGCGACGCGATTGACCTCGTCGGCTGCCCACAATGCGGTAATATACACACCTGCGGCCTCGTCTCGAAACTGATAACCATAATTGGGATGATTGACCCCATTCAACACATCATCATAGACCGCTTCGGCCAGAACTTTAGACATGATATAATACCCGTAATATGCGGGCTTCGGCTTCCCATACCAGTCGATGATTCCAAACTGATGTTCAATACTCCCCGCACTCGTTCCGTTGTCTTGAAAATTGTGCCACCAAATGGCTTTAATATCTTTGGCCGCTGAAATAACATGCGAGCGAACGAGATAATTGCGCTGTGTCGGCTTATCTACGGCTTTCAAATAAGCCCCGCCCGTATACGTGCTCCAGCCAAGCTCTGTAAACACGATAGGCTTATTGCCGTCGCCATGACTGGCCATAAGTGTCCGCAGTGCATCAATCTTCCCAATCAGCGCTTCAGGCACCCCATGCGTCAAGCCAGCGGGATAAGGATCCGCATACTTACAATAGGCGTGCACATCCATGACATCAAAGTAAGTTCGTAGCTCTGCCCCGTTTTGCCCATCTGAATTGTATAGATCCTCCAACCAGCTCAAACCCGCGGTATTGGTGTCTCCGAGAGCCGGTTCAAACAGGATGTTTCGACTGTCCGCCGCTTTTAAAGCAGAATAATTGGAACTTAATGTAGCTCTCACAACATTAACATCACGATTCGCCAGATCCGGCTCATTATAACTGGAAAAGGACCACACACCCCAACTGTTATCAAAACTGAGCTTACTCGGATCGTTATAAAACAGATGAAATGCAAAATCTCGACGACCGTATTGATCCATCACAACATTATCATGATTAAACCAGCGGTTCTTTTGTATATGCTCCAGCTCTTTCAACAGATCAGCCTTCATCAACATATTGCTCCACTCGTCGGCATGTTGTGTATACTGGCCGGCACCATATGCAGGGTCATTAATGTTAAACAAATGCTTCATTTTGCCTGTCGTATCCATCACACCGGGCGTGACGAGAATCAACGGAGTCACATCCTCTCGCTCAATTCCACCAATCGAGATTGGCGAAACGGCAATATAATAGGTAGTCTCCGGCTCCAATGCAAAGTAGCTCGCGACTTTACCAATCTGTCCTTTAGAGCCAGTGCTTAATGCAATAACGGGGCTCAGTCCAGACACGGTCCTGAAGTCCTGCGTTTCGATATAAACTTTATATTGATTCACATCATTGACCACATGGTTGTAATCCGACCAATCGAGGAAAAGCTTACTATAATTTTTCAAGCTGGCCTGAACAGTCACCTGCTCTGGAACCGCATTCACAGGCAAAGTAACATCATAGGGACGCGTGCCCCAAATCGCGATTTCCCCAACCGTCAATTGTTGTGAATCATTGGCATTATGCAGAACGATTTTAACGTAGCGTGCATTCTGCCCAATCACCCCTCCTGTCCACGTATTGACAATTGCATCGGAATTGCGCGGGTTTGCATTCACAGTAAATCCGAGTGAAGTGTAATGACTCCCATCGTTACTAAGCAGCACTTCGTAACCATCCATATAACTGTTGGAATCAGCCAGCGTCCACACATCAATTTCACTAATCTCATAAACGTCTTTCAAGTCAAAGCGAACCGCAGCATACGTCCCCGGCAGGCCTGTTGCACTACTACACACCATTGAAGCATCAGTCTGAATATCCGAGCCATCTGTCAAATCAGGTTGTCCCCCCACAGCGTCATTCGCGTCGTCTTCGTCGCTGGCAATCAGACTACTATCCGTCGCAAAAGGTTCCTGGGTCATCCATTGATAACTGGCTCCCGTATCGATCTGTAACATCGAGGTATTATAGCTACCCGTGGCGCGCAGCGCATTATCACTCAAAAGAAAAACTGGCCCATATACATCTGGCGCGCGACCGATAACTACAATCTCTCCTATCGAAGCGGTGTAAGACCAATCTCCAAGATAGTCCAGAGACCGCTCCTCGATGACCACTTTGACATAGCGCCCCGTCATTGGCTCATCAGGGCTCTGTGAAACCTGAACCATGCCATCACCATTCGGATATGCCACAATAGATGAATCCATTGAGGCATAGGACTGACCATTGGAACTAATGTACGAGGTGACCTTCTTGATCTGCGTGCCCGCACCGCAAAAGACCCAAGCATCGACAGTATCCACCTCACACTCGACTCCCAGATCATAGACCACAGCGATTTGAGTCACCCCAGAAGTATCCCCCAAGTAAAGCATCTCCGATGCATCAGTACTTTCGACGCAGCCAGAGTTTAATATCGCATGATACGGGTCCTGCACAAGCTCACCCCCACCTGTATAAACCGCATCCTCATAACTATAGCTCACTCCGGTTCGCGGGCTGCTGAAATACTCGAGACTTCCATAGCTCTGGGCATCCGCATTAGATGCAAATACATTACCACTTAAGACTCCCCGAGGCCCTAAGGGAGGGTCTTCCGGATCGGGCTCAATAGAGAGTGTTGACCCGAGAATCACAACCTCACCGAGTGAGACCCGATACGACCAATCTCCGGTATAATCCAAAGATTGCTCTTCGACCAGAATCTTCACATAGCGTCCATGTTGCGGTGTGCTCAAATCCTGCTGTATCTGCATCACGCTGTCTCCAGATGGATACTCTGGTAATATCGTTCCAACATTTGTATAGTTCGATCCATCTTCACTAATTGAAAACGTAAGCTTCTTAATTTGCGTATCGAGTCCACACAAGGCCCAGACATCAACCCGATCCACTGCGCACACAGATCTTAGATCGTAGGTAACAGTAAATACGGTAACTCCAGAAGTATTCCCCACATACAGCATCTGATCAGCATCGACACTGCTCACTTTTCCCGACGAAAGCTTGGTCTTCGACGCATCGTTTGTCATCTCATCGCCTCCGGTATACACCTGATCTCCGTAGACGTAACTCACCCCAGCTCTGGGACTAGCATAATACTCGTAGCCACCATATTTCTGAAAATCTTCAGTCGACGAAAATTGATTTCCACTCAGTATCGACAACGATTGAGCCGCTAGCGAAGCAGCGCACATATAAAGTAACACAAATCCGAATACAAATATTGATCGCGTAAAGGAACTGCGTGTGTGAGCGATAGACAATGGAGCTTTATTTAACATAGGGGTGTGGGTATGATGTTTGGGTAGATAGAAATTCATTCGCGGCCGCTATAGCAAAAGAGCTTGTTTCGACTGGACCTCACACGAGAGCGGCAATGACTGAGATGAGGTGCCGATCCAGACGCGGTAGCCTTGATCATGATTGACCCATTTGCTTTCTGAAACCGAGTAATACGCGAGTTGAGCGGGCGCTAGTCGGAAATAGACACGCTGACTTTCACCGGCCTTAAGGCTTACTTTCTCAAAGCCTCTTAGCTCTAGCATTCCGGGAGGATGCTGTCTGCAACGGCCTTCGACGTAGAGTTGAATCACTTCCTTGCCCTCACACTGCCCCGTATTCGCGACACTCACACTGAGCAGAATTACATCAGAACCTTCTAAAGCCTCTTGCTGCAAATCACTCAAATCGAAAGAGCTGTAAGAGAGGCCATGCCCGAAAGCAAAGAGGGCCTGCTTTCCCTGGCTAGTATAATCTCGATAGCCCACCCGCATGCCCTCGCTGTAGCGACTGCAATCGGCTTGATAGCGCTCTGGGTCTTGGTGCACTGCCAGCTCTTCCAAATTATTCGGAAAGGTGAAGGGTAATTTACCACTAGGATTGCTGACACCGAAGAGCACTTCCGCAAAAGCGTGCCCACCTTCCATCCCGGCATACGATGTCCACAGGATCGACTTCGCACGCGCAGCCCATGGCATTTCAAGCGCAGAACCGCTAATGAAGCAAAGCACCAGATCCGGCACGACATTCAACAGTGCCTCAATCAAAGCATCCTGGCCATCGGGCAGTTTCATGTCCTTGCGGTCACGTCCTTCAATATCCTGCATGTGTGATAGCCCGCCGACAAAGATCACCGTATCGGCTTCTTTGGCAATACGCAGGGCTGCGTCATGCGCAGAGCTTCCATTCGCATCCACCCCTGCGAGGACCGGACGTTGCCAGCCAAATTTCACGTAGGTCGCATTATCACTCATAGCAAAGCATAAACGAATCGAGAGCACTTCACCAGCCTCCAGAAACAACTCGTGATTTGCCACATGACGATGCGCATCACAATCAGTCTGGCACACCGTTTCCCCATTCAACAAGAGCTCAACCAGTCCATCAGTAATGAAACCGAATTCATACATCCCCCGCTCTGGGGCAGTCAATTCCGTCTCCCAAATCACACTGAAATTCTGAGCGTGCACAGCTGCTGGCAATTGATCATGCAAACTTTCGTAAGCCGCATTCTCCGCGTATTCAAAAGTCGCCACCCCCTCAAAGCTGCGCCCATTATGATAAAAGGCTTTCCACCCTTTCACTCCAGAGCCTGAATCAGCGGTGTATAAAAGTTCCGTAGGAATCGGAGCCAAACCATTCGATTCACTCGGATAGCCCGGAGCATACATCACCTCGACGGAGTCGCCCAACAGCTTTTGAATACCTTCAAGAGGCGAAATTTCATAGAGCGTCTTCACCGCAGAGCTATTGCCTCCCGAGGCATGCTTCACGACGGCGTTCTCACCGATCACAGCGAGCTTGCGAATCGATGCAGCACGCAGTGGAAGCAGCGACGCTTCGTTCTTCAGCAATACGATCGCTTCGCGCGCCGCCTCGAGTGCAGTCAGTTGATGCGCTCTGGTATTTCGTGCGCCTGGACTCCGCTTCGGATCCATTGCGCCCACAAGATACATGACCCGCAATACTCGACGAACTTTGTCGTCCAATTCCGATACAGCATATTTCCCAGATCGGATGCCTGCCAAAAACTCCTTGGCCAAGTAATAGTCTTCAAAGGGCCGATCCGTTCCCATTTCAACGTCCAGACCACCACGCACGGACTCCTCCGTATTCTGGGCTCCCGCCCAGTCACTGATGAAAGCTCCCTGAAAGCCCCACTCATCTTTAAGAATACCATTCACCAGAAAGTCGTTGTGACAGCAACACTGTCCACGAAACTGGTTATAAGCCCCCATCACCGTGGCCACACCGGCCTCTTTAACTGCTGCCTCAAAGCCTGGCAGGTACAATTCCCGCAGGACCTGTTCATCCATTTCGACGTCTGTCTCAAAGCGATTCCATTCCTGATTATTCGCCGCGAAGTGCTTCACACAAGCAGCCACATCCTGAGCTTGTATCGCCCGAACTGCAGGAACCACCAGTTCAGCGGTCAAAAAGGGATCTTCACTGTAATATTCAAAATTGCGTCCACACAACGGAGTTCGAATCAAATTAATCCCGGGCCCGAGAATGACATCCTTCTCCCGGTGCCTCGCCTCGGCCCCCAAGACCGCACCGCAACGGGCCATCAGTTCGCGATTCCAGGTAGAAGCCTGCGCAGTCCCACAGGGCAGGTAGGTTGAGTGATCATTGTCCCAGCCCGCAGGCTCCCAACGTGTTGAACTAATTTCATGCCGAACCCCATGCGGTCCGTCCGACATTACAAAGGCTGGAATATTTAGGCGCGCGACAGGGTTGGTCGCAAATTTACTGCCAGCATGACAAAGTGAAATCTTCTCTTCCAGACTAAGCTCCGCTAACATATTTTCAACATATGTATCCACTATTTTACTACGAATAAGCGCAGCATCTGCCGCTACAGAAGGAAGCTGCAACTGTAACATCGACTCCGTCGTTATCTGCGAAAGATTACTCACCGCTAAATGAGCACGTGGATCATCGGCAGCAGTGCCAACCGCCAACACCGCCATGCCAGCGGCGAGTGCGGCCTCAATTCCAGCTGCCGCATCTTCCACCACCAAGCATGACTCAGGCGCCATGCCCAACTGCTGAGCGGCCTGAGAAAAGACTTCAGGGTCTGGCTTCGAACGTGTGATACAAGTGCCATCCACGACCGTATCAAAGGTCCGATCTAAACCAATTGCCTGCAAAATATAGGCAGCATTCTTACTGGATGACCCAATCGCTACTTTGACGCCTCGCGCCTTCAAATCGACCAGACAATCCAACACGCCGGGCAGGACAGCATCCGCCTGTAGCTTCGACAGCAATTGCCGATAGATCACATTCTTAGTCTCAGCCATGGCTAACTTTTCAGCCTGACTGTAGCGCTGACTCGCATCACGCAAAATAAGCTCCAGTGACTCCATTCGGCTGACACCACGTAAGCGCTCATTATCTTGGCGGGTAAAAGAATAGCCTTTCTCATCAGCCAATTGCTTCCAAGCCAAGTAGTGATACTCATCCGTAGATACGATGACTCCATCGAGATCAAAAATAACCGCCTTTATCATAAAATTATTGGTTCCTTGCATTCCTTAATCTCCACATCGTCGTGGGTAACTTTCAGCTCGTAACGCGCGCCCTGCCACTGGACATGGAAACGCAGAGACTTCCACTTGCTCGGCAATTGCGATTTACAGGTGATACGGTCCCCCTCCACACGAAGCCCAGCGAAACCATAAACAGCTGAGAGCCATGCACCGCCATTGGCGGCAGGGTGAGTGCCACCGATGTAGAGCGTGCCCACATATAATTTCGACTTGCCCGTCAGGTCCACCGTCGCCGTCTTCATAAAATAGTCATAAGCCCAGTCGGCCTTACCGATTTCAGCGGCCACCATGGCATAAGCACAGGCACTCAAACTAGAGCCGTGTTCCGTACGAGGCTCGTAGTATTCCCAATTTTTTCGAAGTACTTCACGTGTATACTCCTGTTTGAATAAGTGTAACATCAACAAAACGTCCGCCTGCTTCAGGATTTTGGTCGTCGTCGCGAGCCCATTACCCCCACCCCAATATTCATTCGGGTCGAGCACCCGCTGCTTCAAAGCGTCGAGCGATACATCTTCCAAACTCTCGTAAGCATCAAACTGAGGAATCACTTCACTCGTCGCATCCGGTGTGGGCACATATAATTTTGCGGCAAAACGCGCCCATGCTTCTAGTTCACACTCAAACTGAAGGCGCTCTTGCAAACGCTCATATGCGCAGATATCCAAGATTTTCAATTTCGCTAGCCCCTGCATGCTTGCTTCAACACAAAATTTCACCATACGATTGGTATAGGCATTGTTAGCCACACGCTCATGATATTCATCCGGGCCCGTCACATCGACCAGTTCGTAGCGATCTTTATCTTCTTTGTAGTAGGCGTAAGAATAGAAAAAGCGTGTGCACTCCACCATGACCTCAGCCGCCCCATCGGCCAGCACAGTGAAATCGCCGGTAATCTGCACATACTGCCAGATCGCATACACGATATCTGCGCTGACGTGTATCTGTTTGTCACGAAAGTAAGTGCGCATCGGCCGCTGAGTGAAAACATCCGTGACGTTAAAATGCGTACATGCTTCCTTTCCTTCTTCCTGGCCTTCCCATGCGTAAAAGGCTCCTCGGTAGCCATACTCTTTGGCTTTAGCCAAAGCGCCCGGCAAACTATGATAGCGGTATAAAATCAAGTTACGAGCCACCGCGGGATTCGTCAGCGTGAACACCGGTGTCATAAACATTTCCGTATCCCAGAAGACAGCACCTTTGTAAACTTGTCCGGATAAAGCGCGAGCTGGAATCGAGACTTTTGAACTATGCCGTGGAGCAGCCAACTGTAAATGGTAGAGACTATAGCGCAGCGCAAATTGCGCCGCATCGTCGCCGTCAATCTCCACATCGCAATCGTTCCAAATGACTTCCCAGTGCTGATCATGCTCACGACCAAGCAATTCGTAACCATCTTGCCTAGCCTGCAGGCAATGACGATATGCATCTTCGGCGGGCGTCTCTGAATCACATGAGGTATAAATGCTCACGTATTTATCAAATGAATACCATTTATTTGCTTCAGCATCGATCGTGATGTATCGCATTGAACCCTCAACGCTTTGCTCATAATCACAGTCAATCGTCTCACACACAGCAACGGTGATTCCGAGTTCCTGCGTCCTGGACGTCGTGCAGAGCACTCCATCGCTTTCATAAATCTGAAGCGCATCAAGGTGCGGTCCATTTATATCCCAAACGTCCGCATCGATCCCCGTCTCAATCAACAACTGTCCCGACTGACTCGGGCATACCGCATAACGCATACAAATCAGATGCACATTGCTCTGTGAAACAAAGCGTTCGCTCTTAATTTGCACCACACCATTAGGCATGGAACGTGTCGACCAACGAGCCAATCGTCCACGCCGCAGATTCAAGTCCTGACGGTGCTGCGCCACTTCGCCCGCATGCAAGACACGAGCGAACAGAGCATTAGGTGCATTCACAGGCTCGCGCCACTTTCCAGGCAGCTGATCATAGACGCCATTCAGCATGCAAGCGACTAACTGCTCACTGCGATACTCTTCCAAAGTGCCGCGATAGCCCATGTATCCATTGCCCAACATGCATTGGTTTCCGACCAGCGCGACATCCTCCTGGTTCAACTGATTGACTGTAAATACCCAGTCCGCTTGATTCAAAATCTTCATGTTAGCTTAGTCCTCATCCTTAATCTCAATTCCTTTCGCTTGGAAAGCTGCCTTATCTGACAGTGAGACATGATCCTCGACCATGCCATTATCCAGCGGGTCATCGACACGTGCCGCCAAGTCAACAAACAGTTGTTTCAAATGCACGACGCCACCGACCAAAAACCAGACCGTCGAAATAATTCCAATTACCCCAGTCACGCATAGACTCGTTATGAAAAAATAGCGACTCCACCACTCCAATGGCCAAGGAGAGATCCAATTCCAAATAAGCACGCCCAAAAAGCAAAACCCGAATTGATATACAATCGCATAGCCAAAAACAGACCATGCAATCACCCGATCTCCCAAGGTGTATTCCGGCGTAATACCAATCAACTTCTTACATACATTCCCCAAGGACCAGCTAAAGGGCTCTTTATATTCATGTGCGACATCATATTCACCACGGTGGAGCAAACGGTCCAAATTGTATGGTTTACGCTGCGTAGCTGCGGAGCCGACGACATAAGCCAACACCCCTGCGACCATCGATAGAAAATACAGTTCATACGAATTAATCGGAAATTTCACTGCATCCATTTCCCACACTACATACGGATTGAATGGACTAGATAGCGCATGTAGATAATACCCAACCGAGTCTGCCCAGCCATGATTTTCCAACCAAGGATACACACGATCCGCCCAATTACGTTGCAAGAAAAGTCCCGCAATCGAAAGGCCGGAACCAAAGACCAGCGAGCTAAAGGCCCCCACCGTGTTTCCGAAACGACTATACAAACCAAAAATCATAATCGGCCCGGCACCTCCGAGCCAGATGGCCGTCATGATCGTGGTGAACATGATGATATAATCAATTTGGATAAAGAAGATGGAGACCACGAAAAAGAATATACACACGCATAACGACGACAATCGCAGCAAGCGCACATGCGCCTCTGGCGTCAGTGGCTCCTTCAGAAAAGGAATAATGATATCCTGCACAATTGTGGATGAGGCATTAAAGACCCGTGAATCATCCGTCGAAATCAGTAACATAATCATCAACAAGCAAAAGAGGCCCAATAACCCAGTCGGCAGTAGGTTCTTTAGTGCCACAGGCAGCATCATCTGGTGATACAAGGTCTTGAAGGTTTGAAATTTCAAATTCCCCTCGGGTGTGCCCCCCAAACGATCATAGGCAGCATCCATGTAGACCCGATCGATATTATTTTCCTGCGACAAAGGAGCATCCACACCGATCTGATGCCGTTGCACAGGAATCGATGCCATCACAGATTGAAGCGCCTGTTGCTGCTGAACATCCTCAACCACCTCAGAAGCCACTTGAGCGGATAGCTCCTGCCGAATCGCATGACTGGTATCCGCATATTTCGCATGCGTCATGACGGCAATCACCATGACAGCAACCAACAGCAGCATCAGGACCGAGTAGAGCGACCTCAACGTGCCGACGATCGCCCCCATCTTCTGCTCATGTGGCGTGCGCCCGCAGTTTGTCGTATCATTGCCGATCCAACTCGCTCGATTCAAAACGCTTCCAAGCACCGTAACCATCAAGGCAAAGATATTAAAATCTCGCAGTTCCTCGATATCGAAGGGATTGATAAAACTCTCCCCTGGCACACGATCCATCATAACCGGCCCAACCGTATCAAACCAACCAAAGTTGAGCAAAATGTATCCGACGATGATCACAAAGATCGGATAGCTCATAATCCCTTGAAAAGCATCGGTGATGAGCAAGGAAATACGGCCGCCCGGCCAAAGGACGACCATACACATCGACAACGACAGTGTGACTATGATCGCAAAAGTCGGCAGGTTGATCCCCATAATCATTACGCTATGAGGCAGTCCTAGGTAATAGATGAAGAAATTGGCCGCCACCGCCGGACCGATGGCATTCGTAATCATTTCTGAAATCGTGCGTAAAGACGCCGCGACAATACGAAATGGCCGATTGTAGCGCATCTCGAGAAATTGGCCCATAGAAAGCGAGCGCGTTTCACGAAAACGATACACACAATAGCCCGTCAAGCCCATGAGAATGCCCACCGGCACCATCAGATATTCCCAAAAAGTGAGCGCATACCCGACCTGGTATTTCGACTCAACCAAAGCCACCAACGTAATCACACTCAACGCAGCCGTCATGTCACCAGCAGTGATCACATATCGTCCCGCAACACGCCCTGCAGCCAGGAAATCCACGACACCGCGAACATACCTGCGACTGTATACCGCAATATACAATACGAAACAAACTGGCAGCACAGCGATCAACCAATCAATCCAAGTCATCGGAATTCCCCCTTCAAATAATTCATTAATAAATGCTCAAATGCACATCGAACGCAGATCAGCTCAACGCAAGCGCCCACGCAAACTACAGCCTTTAAGCTTATTCAGACAACTCGTCCCCCCAGACCGCAAGCTCACCAATGACCAACTGATTCAACAAACGGTCGGAGTGCGTCTCATCCCAATGGCTCAGAAAAACCTTCAAATAGCGCCCCGACACAGGCGCCTCTGCTTGTATCGTCACCTCAACATTGCGGCCCGCATCCTCCTCACTGGAATCCAAAACCGCCTTGCTACGATCCCAAACACCCAGCGGCTCGAAGGACTGACCATCCTGACTAATTTGTGCAATAAAAGTCGTCGCGCCGCGACGTCCACTGGTGCGCAGTGAAGCTGAAACTGCTGCCACATCGTAGACCGCCTTCAAATCAATCAGAACAGTTGCACCCAAGCTACTATGCCACGCTCCATACACAGCGGTATTCCCCACACGCTCATTATAACCATCAAAAAGTCTCTGAGTGCCAAACTCCTGCAAGTCTGGGTCCGTAGTACCGAAGCCCTGACCGACAGTCGCATCGACTAAAAATTTCGCACTGGCCCCAGTTTGGATACGCCCCTCTGAAACAACTTGAGAAGTCGAGCCCGGATACGAGGCGACGCCCGTTTTTTCAAGATTATCAGTCAGCAATTTCGCAGAGTAGCCATGCGATGGCAGCAGAGCGAGTAGACCTAAAACAGCAATATAATGAAGATTCATAAGTAATAAGAAGCGGGGGTTAATAATTAATGTTTTGCAGACTCAAGCCACGCACAGCCCTAAAGCGCGCGAAGCCAATAGACAGCCGAATACACAAGCAGCAATCTATATGTTTCGTAACATATTCACAATACATCTGAGATAACAAGCTAAAAGAGAAAACAGAGTCTCCTCCCCGCATGGCCATTAACACATCTAACAGTGCAATATCAGAGGCTGGCACGCCTCATAGATGTAAAAAACTATACATTTGACATGTTACGGAACTATAGTAAAAATCACTTCAATTACCTCATAACCAACACACAACTAATATGAAAAAAGATAACAAACACCCATCCACCCTCAACAAAGCACTACTAACCGCCATTTCAGCATCATTTGTATTTCCACTAACAGGAACCGCCCAACTTTACTGGGGAGATGCCACCTACACCAGCAGCTCATCAACCGCGTCCAGCTGGTTCACTGATGCAGCTGGCACCGCAGTCTCTGCGACTGCCCCAAGCGGAGAAGACCTAATCTTCAACACCACCCCCGCCAACACCGCCGGAGGCGACATCAGCGTGGATACAGACTTTGCAGCCAACTCGCTCACCTTTAATACGAGCAGCCACACCCGCCTAGTGCAAAGCGGCAGCCCCACATTAAGCCTCGGCACAGGTGGCATCAGCTTGGGAGCCAGCTCTGGCAATGTAACCCTAGGCACAGGAAACTTCCTCAACACACGACTCACGGGCTCTCAAAGCTGGACAAACAACTCCACTAACACGCTAACCGTCCGCAGTCTTTCAACCAATGATTCCGCAGGCGCCACCACCCTAACACTAGATTCAGGAGACGGGAAAATTAACTTTTCACAAAACATCGAAGACAGCGCCGCCGATCCACTCGCCATTGTGATCAACTCATCAGGCTCAGGCCTAGTCTCCATGTATGGATCTTCAAACTCAATAAGAGGAGGCACAACCATCAACCAAGGCACACTACAAGCCTATGGAAATCTCGGCTCGACGACCGTCCTACTTGGCGACACCAGTGGCAGCGGCGATGCGAGACTCAATGTTCGCGCTTCTGCCGCATTCACTAGCGACATCACCGTCCGCTCAGGAAGCAGTGGCACCAAAACACTCAACACAAATCAAAGCGGCGGTGTCACCCTCAACGGAGCATTAACCCTGAACGACAACCTCACAGTCCTAGCTTCTACAGACGCAACATTCAACGGATCCATATCCGGCACAGGCGACCTCACCAAAACGGGAAATGCCGACCTCTATTTTAGCGGCAGCAACACCCTGTCCGGCGACCTCACAATCGACAGTGGCGCATTCACCCTCACGGACACTGGATCTCTACAATTCACAATCGGGGCCAATGGAGAAAACAATCAAGTCAACGGCGCCAGCACTGATGTGACATTCGACGGCAGCTTCAACTTTGACCTGAGCGGAGCCGACTCAAATGACGGCAACTCATGGACAATCGTCACCTCCAGTACCGCAATCTACGGAACGACTTTCGACGTCACTGGATTCACGGAAGATTCAGGCATTTGGTCTAAAGACGGATTCACATTCTCCGAACTAACCGGCGAGCTGACTTACACCGTGCCCGAACCATCGATCAGCGCACTCATCTTCGGTGGCGTTGCAATGGCACTGGCTGGCAAACGTCGACGCCGATAAGTCCAACCGCCCACGCCTCGCTCTCTCAAGAAAGCGCAGCGAAGCGAAAACAACAAGGTCTTATAACCAATGCCATCACGAGCGACGATCGTGATGGCATTTTTTGTTCCCAAATCTGCGATAGCCATGCAAGCAGTCACCCTTGCAATCAGCAAAAATAAAACATCTGAAAGCCCCCCTCGCAGATCCAACATGCAAGCGACTCATGAAACAAAAAATCCTTTTGTTTCGTAACTTACGCATTTATGTTTCGACTTTTATTTTTTAACAATTAAATACTCTAGTTCGCGGAATTGGCCCCAAAAGAAAGGCCTCCGGAAAGCCGTTGAACATAGTGACCGCCACCTTTCCCACAGTCACTTATTCTGTGCAATCTAACCCCAAAGTATACAGTACACCTATGAATACACTCCAAAGAACCATGACAGCGGCCACGTTTAGCTTAATCGGCAGCAGCACAATATGGGCTTCGACCGAGACTTACTTGCTAAGCAACAACCTTGTCGGGCAAAAAAAGCAGATTCAGGACTTCAGCGAATGGCCTCAATCACTGGCCACGCAAATGAATGCTCAATGGGTGGTCGATGGTGAGTTCGCGAATGACGATGAAACGATGCGCACTGGCGGCGAGAATGCTAAAGTGCTCTTCGATGGAAATACTGGTAGCAACTGGAAAAGCATCGCCTTCACGAAGTGGAATAGCGGACACTGGGTGAGCTTAAACCTGAGCTTTGAACAACCGTATTTGATTCAAGCTGTCGACGTCTGGGCGGTGCATGAAAAGACGCGCGACTCCGATTTTGTAGAAATCCTCTTCAGTGAGGATGGGATAAACTACATTCCACACCAACGTAGCGCGATGCCAGCGGTGCCCCACGAATCCAAGAATTTTGTCAAAATCCCCCTGCGCCTAGACGAGCCCGTACTGGCGCAGCACATGCAAATGCGCATCGCCCGGGTCAAAAGTGCTCGACAGCAGCAAATATCAGAAATCGCAGTATGGGGCAGCCAACCCGAGGAAGGACAGACCTACCTAAATGCCACTGACCGGCCCGAGGTCGAATTCACGATCGAAAAGATTCAAGCTGGTGTCGCCAAGCTAGACTGGAGCGCATTCAAAAAGCTCACCCCGGACGTACAAAGCTGGAAAATCTACACCAGCTCCAGCTCCTTTAGTTCCCCTGGAGACCCCGGCGTCGAATTATTAAAGAAAGTCAGCGGCAAGGAAGACGGGACTACGCTCTACCCACTCACGCCCAATCAAAACTACTACTTCGCGGTTAATGCCGTATTTGATGCCGGCGAAAATCCAAAAGTAAAATCACAAGCCTGCCAAATGCCCCAACCTCTGGCGATGGACACCTTCTCTGACATGGTTGCCATCAATCACTTCTGGGGCGGTGGTGGTAATCGTCAAAAAAACGAACAACGCGATCATGTCGCTTATGAAACCGTTGCCTTGGATCTGCTCGCCGAAACCGGCATCTCACAAATTCGCTGGTGGGAGTGCAGTCCGAAAATTGTGCAGAAATTCTACCAAAAAGGCATCGGAGTCTACACCTACCCACATGGCAACAACATGGAAACAGGCGGGAAGCTAGGAATCTATGCCTATTCCGGCCCAGGCAATGAGCCCGACTTAAAGACAAGACCGATCCAGCATTATGTCGACTCGCTCAAGAAAGTGAGCCAAAAGCGCGATGAGCTAATTCCAGATGCCGTAATTTGCGCCCCTTCCAGCGGCCTGGAAGACCATTCGATCGAGTGGCTGGACAAGTTTTACGAACTCGGCGGCAAGGACTATTTCGACGTCCTCGACCTACACTCTTATTGCAAAATCGCCGGCGGCCACCAACAGCCCGAAGGCTACCCGCTGGGCG
Organism: Coraliomargarita algicola; assembly: GCF_033878955.1. Lineage (NCBI taxonomy): Bacteria > Pseudomonadati > Verrucomicrobiota > Opitutia > Puniceicoccales > Coraliomargaritaceae > Coraliomargarita > Coraliomargarita algicola. Next base: position 3,826,754 of record NZ_CP138858.1, on the reverse strand, counting down.
CACCGGAAGCCATGTATGATAATATGCGCAAGATTCGAGAGGTCATGAAAAAGCACGGCGACTGGGGCAAACCGATGATCTCCACCGAATTCGGCTATAGCGAAGCACCCGCCAACAATCCATCCGGTCCGATCTCGCCTCTAGTCAAAGCCGACTACTTGGTGCGCGGCTTAATCATCCACCACGTGCTCGGGTTCAAGCGCGTCTTCCTTTACTCCTTCTTCGACGAAGGCAATGATCTAAACTTCACCGAGCATACCTTCGGGCTAATCGACTACGACCTACAAAAGAAACCAGCTTTCTTCGCTGTAAAAACCCTCATGGACACTCTGGGCGATGCTGTCTATGAACAGCCACTGGGAGGATTGGAAATGCCATCGATCGGATACAGCTTTCAGCACCGTGAGTCCGAAATGCAAACGATCGTCCTCTGGGATGGCACCACCGACAAAGTAGCCAGTTTCAAGACCGCTGCCAGCGAAGTCACCCTGACAACCCTACTGGGCGAGCAATTGACACTGATCCCCAGCAAGGAAGGACTGATCACCGCGCCCTACGGATCTTCGCCCATCTATTTGAGCGCCGAGCAGGCGCTGGAGTTCGTCGGCTCCGAAAAGGCTCAAATCATTCAGTCACAGAGCGATTGGACACTACGCCCGGCGGCCCAACGCCAAATCGTCAACCAAGCGCAGAGCTCATTCAAACTCCCCCTTCAACTGGATGGAAAAATCAGCACTGCAAAGGACATTCGTGTCATCGTCAGCGAGCCAAGTGCAGGGGTCATTCTCGACGACCATATGACCATCAATGATAGCCAAAAAGAGTTCAGCATCGATATTGCGCTCGATCAGCTCAATGCCCCCTTGCAAAAACTCAAAATACAGATTGTTCAACAAATCAACGGCCTATCCACATCCAAAGAATACCCCTTCTATCTGCGCCGCTTACAAGGCAAGGGAGCGCAGGTACAGTTCCCTGATATGGAGGAGCCAGTCTGCATCCTAAGCAATGAGGACATCACCGTCAGCATCGATGTCGCCCGCGGAGCTCGTGTCTTGGAGCTCATCGACAATCATACACTCAGCAATCAAATCAACATGGACTACTCCATGATGCCCAACTTGCCCAGCATCCCCTTTGCCTACGGGATCTGGAGCACGTTCAACGGCAAACTGAAAAACGCCCCCATGCAACTCGTCGAATTCAAGGACGAGCAACTCATCGTCCAAGCAAGCGTGGGCAGCCTTAACATCACGCAAGAATGGAAACTGAATGGCTCCACCTTGGACCACACGATCAAACTCGCGAATGTAGGCAGCACAGACAGTGAATTCAAAGTCGAAATCCATCCCGAATACACTGTAGGCGGCGCCGGTGAGTCCGTGACCGATGTGTTGTTTTTCCCGCTCAGCCAAGGAGTGGAACGCCTTCCTTTCTGGAGCGGACTCGGCCATCACAAGACGGGCGACTTGACTGCAAATTGGTGGGCCGCGCTAGACTTAGTGTCGAAGCTAAGCCTAGAACAGACACTCGATGCAAGCGCCTGGGCTCAACCACGCGTCTGGTTCGGACAGGGCAGCTACAATGTAGAACTTAAAACACGGCCAGGCCTCAAAATAGCAGCCGGCGCCAGCTGGCAAACCCAGCTATCGTGGACACTCGCGAACGACAAAGATGAGGCAAGCTTCAGCTCCCAGTGAGCATGACCATCAGCCCCGCTCTGCCCCGCCATGGATGCTAGAAGGTCCTGATACGTCCACTCACAAACTGCACCGCCGCGGAGCCTTGTAGGGAGAGGTCAATGCGCTTGAGACCAGGATTACCACGGCTTTGGACATAATTTAGAATGACAGACAGTCGGTCGAGCTGTTGTTCGAAGCTAGTGTTAAACCCGAAAATTAGCCGGGGCACCATGGGGGTGCGCACCTCGATCACTTGGCCTGGCATTTCGGAGTCGCCAGAGTAGTGCTCTAAGGAGACCAATTGCCAAGTCTTATAAAAATTGGGCTGCGTGCGACGCGCCACTTCTAATAAGTCGGCCACTTTATCAATACCTCGCAAGGGCTTAAAGCCGCCTTCCGGATGTCGATAGGGAACAACGTAAGGTAGCTTACTCAACGTGGCCTTGGGATATCCGACTCCCTTGTAGATGGTGCCGTCTCGCGAAACGATGCGTAACTCAGGCTCGCCTTGACTGCCGACGACCCGCATACGCATGACTGGCTCATGCTCTTTGATCTCGATCTTTAGCGCATTGGGAAACTGTCGCTCAACCGAGGCTGACTTCACCTGACCATGCGCCTCGAGTTGCTGCTTCATGGTGTAGATATCGATCTCCATCATGGTGGTATCCCGTCGCAATTCAATGACTGTGCCCAACCATGAGGAAGGTAGCACCCCATTGGTATCGAAAAGCACTTTTTCCACGGGCTTGGAGGGCGTGGTAATCTGAATTGGCTCTTTGCGATTCTTAAATGCGATGACCGCCCACATCACCAAACCTACCAGCAGGAAGAACAGAAAAAGGGCAGAGAACAATTTTAAGAGCTGCGTTTGACGCCTCTTACGGGCCTGCGGCGACTTTATGCGCGTACTGCGTTGCGCCCCGGCGAGTGAACGCCAGCTCTGCTGACCGCTGGCCGAAGTGCTGCCTTTGTGCCTGCCATCGCCGATCATACTTCACCTCCCGATTGAAAACGTGCAATCGCTGGCGCGACCAGTTCCGCTGCGAGTTGTTCAAAGTCGTAACCGACACAAGAAGCGCTCTTGGGGAGTAAACTGGTAGCGGTTAGCCCAGGCAAGGTGTTGATCTCTAGAAAGTAAGGACGTGCGCCGTCCAATAAAAAATCAATTCGGGCAAAGTCACGACAACCACAGGCATCGAAGAGTTGCTCGGCATGATCTTTGATCTTGGCCTCCACCGCAGCCTCGAGATCGGCAGGGAAATGATACTCCGTGGAGCCAGGCGTATACTTCGCCTGATAATCATACACCCCACTCTGACTAACGATTTCGACAATTCCCATGGCTGCTCCGTGCAGCACGCCCACGGTGAGTTCGCGTCCGCGAATGCGCTGCTCGATCAGCCAATTGCCCGAGCGGATGCCAGAAAGCGTGAGGCCGAGCGCCGAACGGTGCTCGGTAAAATGAAGACCGACGCTACTGCCCTGATCCGCAGGCTTGATCACCAGCGAAGCACCGAGCTGCTCGATCACGGTGTCTGCCAAGGGAGCTTGCGCGCCGTCGAAACACATCGCCTCAGGCACCGCAATACGCCGCTCGCGTGCGATGGCTTTGGTGGCGGCTTTATCCATGCACAGGCGACTGGCCGCGGCATCGCTACCGCAGTAGTGAATACCCGCAGATTCCAACAGGGCTTGCAATTGCCCGTCCTCGCCAAAACTCCCATGCAGTGCGGGAAACACGATGTGCGCATCCGGTCGCAAGGCTGCCGGCAGAGACTCTTGATCCAGCACCCATGCCTCCACAGCAAAGCGCGCGCGCAGCGCCTGCGCAACCGCTTCGCCACTTCGCAGCGAAACTTCGCGTTCGGAACCGACGCCGCCATAGAGGACGATAACTGTTGGACTTGGAATCATTCGCTCAAAACTTCATCCCAAGATTGACCAACTAGCAAGACCTCGGGTTCTAAAATATAGCCGGATTGTGCTTTTACCTTTGCACGGATTTGACGCACCAGTTCGATCACATCCTCCGCAGAGGCCCCTCCGTGGTTGACGATGAAATTGCCATGCACTTCGGAGACTTCGGCCCCACCGACTCGCAGCCCCTTGATCCCGTGCTCGTCGATCAGTTTACCGGCATAATTACCCTCAGGATTTTTAAAAATACAGCCCGCACTGGCACCACGTGGCTGGCTTTCTTTACGTGAGCTGGAGTAGCCGTCGATACGCGTGCGAATCGAGTCCTCGGTATCGGCATCCACACTGCAGAGCACCGCTCCCAGCGCGATTCCACGACTGATCTCTTCCACCTTGCGATAGCCAAAGTGAAAGGCGGACTTAGGTAAATCCTGATATTGACCCTGCTCATCGATGAACTGCACACGCTCGACGACATCAAACATCCAACTTCCCATGGCTCCCGCATTCATGCGCAAGGCACCACCGACTGCACCGGGAATGCCTTCTAGAAACTCAAAACCGCCCAAGCCGTTTTTTGCAGCAAACCCGCAGATCTCTTTCAAGCGCCCGCCGGCTGCCGCCCAAATACGCCCTGGCCCCAGAGTTTCGACACGACGCCACGCGGCTGCCGAAAAACGAATGACCAAACCATCGAACCCGGCATCAGACACCAGTAAGTTCGAACCACGACCAATACAAAAAGTTTTGATCTGAAAAAGCGCAGCACTGCGCAATAACACACGTAAGTCACTCAAATTAGCCGGCTCCGCATAGAAACGAGCCGCACCACCGATGCGAATCGTGGTTTTGTTTGCGAGTGCTTCGCGGCATTTTAAACGACAATCTGGCGAAAGCCGCGCACGCAGGTAATCCACAAACGCGGCATCTGTACGCGGCAGCTCTGATGCCGCTTGCGCCCGTATCCAACTCGTAAATGCACCGGCAAATTCTTCGATATCCCCCGCGCCGACGAAGGCCAATTGCGTGGGAACCTCTCCGATAGCAGCTGCCAACGCCTGCACGCCGTCCAATGCCATCGACAGCACTGTTGGAGTGTCACCGACAAAGGCATTGGCCAAATCCACAGTTTCACCACCTGCCAAAACAGGCTCGTGGGCGGCATAGACGGGCAAAAGGTTAACAGCATCGGCCGCCTGCAGTGATTCCGCAAAGGCCGCCTTAAACTGGCGCGTTCTGGAATAGCGATGCGGCTGAAATACCACGACCAATCGCTTTTCTGGCTCATTACTGCGCAGGCACTCGATCAATGCGTCGACCTCAGTCGGATGATGCGCGTAGTCTTCGACGATCGTCAGTTGCTGGTCGCGATGCAGAATCGATTGACGCCGCGCCATGCCTGGAAAAGAAGAGAGCGTATCGCTGGGTAAGCTTTGCTCAAACAGAGCCAACACTGCGGCTGCGGCATCGCCATTACTCTGATTAAAACGTCCCCGCGGTGGAGACTGTAAATGCACTCGTTGCGCGGCACCATCGAAGCGCTGCACAACCGCTCCCCCACTCGGCTGCAAATGCAAGTTTTGTGGCAGCAAGATCGTTTCCGCGGTGCGACTGAGCAGCCCGGTAAAGGCCTCGTCAAGTTTACCCGCATCACCATAGCGATCGGCATGGTCCCAATCTACATTCAGCACCAGAGTCACCGCCGGCGCGAAACCATCAATGGTGCCATCGCTCTCATCCACTTCGGCCACCAGCCAGTCACTCGCGCAATAGTGAGCCGGAGGCATACTCGCATCCGCCGAAAGTCCACCCAAAATGTAGTCTGCCTGAATTCCAGCCCGCCGCAGGCCATGTGCAATCATACCGGAAGTTGTGGTCTTACCATGACTTCCGGCAACCGCGACAAAGCGCTTGTGCCGTGCGACTTCGGCGAGCATTTCACCGCGCCGCAAACAGCGCAGGCCGGCTTCGCGAGCGGCCAATAATAGCGGATGCGATTGTTTGACTGCACTGGAATACACGACAGTGCTGAAGCAGGTGATCTGCTCGGGAAAAATAAAATCTTCAAGCGTCACGCCCGCGTTTACCAACCAGTGGCGCACGCGCTCTTGCAGATGCGCGTCGTAGCCACATACGGAATAGCCTGCCTGTGACATCCAGCATGCAAGCGGTGCCATACCCATCCCGCCTGCGCCGATGAATAAATAATCGTGCTTCGAGTCCATCACGTGACGCGCTCCAGTTTTTGGGCATTGGCGATGCTGCGCGCATCACACAAAGCGATCAAATCGTCGGCGATGCGCTCACTGGATTCAAAGCGATCCAAGCGCTCCAGGTTGGACTTAAATTTGCCCAATAGCCAATCGTTAAACATGAGCTCAATGACTTCCGCCGTGAGATCATTGAGCTGATCTTGGGGCAATAGAACACCGGCGCCATGTTGTTCATGGGCCAGAGCATTGGCATGCTGATGGTTATCCGCCGCATAAGGATAAGGGATCAGGATCGAGGGCGCGCGACAACGAATGATCTCCGCAATCGATCCCGCTCCAGCACGGGATACCACTAAATCGGCCGCTGAAATCACATCCCCCATCTGGCCGGAAAACGGCACCAAGGTCGCAGTCACATCGACGCCGCCCTTGCCGATCTCGTGGATGGTACTGGCCGAACTATTCCCCAGGCCCGTAACGCAATAGACCGAAATGCCCGCTTTGGCTAATTTCTCGAAATTGTGCGTCACCCAATGATTGAGCGCAGTGGCCCCCTGGCTACCGCCGAGAATCACCAGCAGTTTATTCGGCACTTTAATCTTCAATCGCTTCCAGGCATCGGCTTTGAGCGCATGCTTGATTTCTTTGCGCACGGGATAACCGAAATAGCGAATACACTCCGGCGGCACCCCACGCAGGCGCACTCCATCGGGCAGGTAGACACGTGTCGACAGATGCTTAATCAGGCGCACCGCCTTACCCGGTTGACAATTGGCTTCGTGCAAAGCCACTGGAATCCCCTTAATTTGCGCGGCCAGTCCGAGCCCCAACGAAAGAAAACCTCCGAAAAGAAGCACCAGGTCCGGATCGCGCTCACGCAACATACGACGTGAGGCAAAAAAACTGGAAACCAGACTCGCCAAAAAAGCGAGCCGCTGCACTAGCCCACCGGAAAAAGCACGGCCGGGCGTTTTGATAAAGTCGAGGTGGCTATATTTTTCCACCAACGCGGAATCAACCTGCTTATGACTAATCAACAACAAACACTCATGGCCGCGCTCTTGAAGCACTTCAGCCACCGCGATCCCTGGCGCGAGATGCCCCCCCGTGCCGCCACATGCTATAATAATTTTACTCATAGATCACGCTGCTTACGCAGTGCTGGCAGCTCCCAGGATCGGAAGCCGTTGAGAATAATACCAGTGAGGACGAACATAAATACGAGATTGGAGCCACCATAAGAGATAAATGGAAGCGACATACCCTTAGTCGGAAGACAACCAGTGACAACCCCGATATTGATTAAAGCCTGAAAAGTAATGAACAGCAAGGCGCCCATCACGAGTAGGTCCTGATACAAGTTGGGCGCACGCTTGAGCTGTAAGATACCGATAAAGAAAAGCGTCATAAACAGAACTACGACACCTGCGGTAAATACGAAGCCGAGCTCCTCACCCACAATCGCGAAGATGAAATCGGTATGTGCCTCGGGAAGAAAAGACATTTGCTGGCGCCCGGCCCCGAGCCCCACTCCCTGAATCCCTCCCGCACCAAATGCGAGTATACCTTGCCACAATTGGTAGGCGCTATCGCTGCGATTACCTTCCACATCCAAAAAAGAAGTAATGCGCTGCAATCGCACCGGATCTAAGTAAACGGCGACCGAAAACCCCGTCAACGCAAGCACCGCTGTTGGAATTAAATACTTCAGGTGCACGCCTGCCAAAAAGAGCATACAGCCTCCGACAGCACCACATAGAAACGCAGTGCCAAAGTCGGGCTCCAAAATGATACAACCACAAAAAATACCTAGCAGACAACAAGGATACACATAGCCCTTCAAGAAGTGCCCCAAGTCGCGGCGATGGCTGGTCAAATAATGCGCCATCGCAAAGAGCAGCCCCAACTTCCCAATCTCAGATACCTGCAAGCGCATGAAACCAAAATCCATCCAACGACGTGCGCCATTCACTTCCACCCCAATACCGGGCACGAGCACCAGCCCCAATAAAATGATCGAAGCAGCTGCGAGTAAATAGGCATACTGCCGCAAGGCCTCCAAATTGACCATCATCGCAATGCCTCCAGCCACTGTGGCCAGCGCCAACCAAATGAGTTGCTTACGCAGCAAGACCGTCGGGTCATCGTGCATCGATTGCGATGCACTAAACAGTATGACTAAGCCTAAAAAAGTAAGCCCTACGACTATAAAGATAATAAAGAGCCCAATCGGCGGGATACGCCACGAGGAATTAGGCGAAGCCGTACGGGCGCTCATTATGAATACAGAAGTCTCTCAGCTCCAGGAAGTCAGCGAGGAAGATTACTCTTCCAGGCGGATGACAGGGATCTCGACTGCACCGTCGAACAAATCGTCAGACTGAATATCAGTCACTTCCCCTTCAACCAGAGGATCGGCTTCGATCACAGTAATCTCCACTGGGCCCGTGCTGGCCGCAGGTCGAAAGGAAGATGTCGTAATCGGTGCGGCCGGCACAGTCGAAACAGTTGTCGGACGCGTAACCGATGCAGATGTATTCACAGCAGCGGTGGGTGCGACCACCGTCTCTGTGCGTGAGTCCACATTGTTAGCCGAACCCGATCCACTGACTTTAAGCACTTGACCAACTTGCAACTTGCGGGGGTCTGTAATGCCATTGAGTGCTAAGAGTTCGCCGGAGGTCATACCGTATTTACGCGCAATCGTCGCGGGATACTCTCCAGCTTTAACCGTGTGTGTGCGACCACCAGCAACATTGTTGGTCGTGGCCACGTAAGTGACAGCGGGCGTGCTGCGGCTACTGGAAGTTGATGGTGCGGCAGGCGTCGCTGCAGCACGACTGCTCCCCTCGACCGGCAGGATAAGCGTATCCCCTACCCGAATCAGGTCTGAAGTCATATTGTTAGCAGCTTTGATCGCACGCACAGAAGTGTTGTGTTGGCTAGCAATCTTCGAGAGGGAGTCACCACGCTTCACGGTGTAACTCGTGCTGGCCTGATTGAAAGAGGATGGCTGATAGGTGTCAGCGCTAACAGTTTTCACAGTCGCAGTGCCCCCTTCGACCGGAATCTGGATTTGCTGACCGATCTTCAAAATAGAATTTTTATTCAAACCATTGGCTGCATAAAGTTCATTGAGTGAGATATTGTAACGCTTGGCGATCGACCAAAGGTTATCGCCCTTTTTCACAGTATAGGTCTCAAAAGAATCGCCAGCGACTTGGACAGTCTGACCACCAGTGCTGAGTGGTGCGATCGGTGCGATATCATCGAACTCACCAAATTCACTGCCCGAGCTATCGGGGGCATAACGGCCATCATCAAAGCCAGCGTTAAAGGCAGCATCCAAACCAGTAACCTCAGAGTCCACACGCTTCGCCACAATCAATCCTTCAGTGTGACGAGATGCACCTTCCACAGAGGTTTTAATAGTGCGCCCCTGATTATAAGCCATGGTGCGCTCAGAACCACTACTCGGTGTGCTAGCTAAAGTGCGCGAAGGTGTCGATACCTGAGTCGATGTTTGAGTATAAGTCCGCGTGGGCGGTTGCTGACTACGGCAACCGGGCTGAACCAATAACACTGCGATCACACCGAAATGAAGACCGAGAACACAACCGAAAACTTTAGATACTTTCATGATAAAATGGAGATAATGCCTGCAATCCAGCATACTAGCTAGCATTGCGTGTATTCTTCAAACTTAAAACCATGTCAGTGAAGCTTTTTCCACGGTCGGCATAGGAGCTAAATTGATCGAAACTACTGAAGCCGGGACTCAACAAGACATTTGCCTCGGGAATGCCCTTCGCAAGCTCTACTGCAGCGTAGACGGCGTCAGCAAAGCATGGATGCACGTGAACAGAATCGAGCGAGCCTTGCAAAGCCTGGGCCAATCGTTCAGCGACCTCCCCATAGACGACGGCGGCATTCACATAGTTGGACAACTCATGCGCAAAAGCTTCAACATCGCCCCCCTTGGCACGTCCGCCTCCGATCCACACCACAGGTGGCCCCACCGACTCCAGCCCCGCCAATGTCGCATGAAAATTCGTGGCTTTGGAGTCATCCCAATAGTAAACACCATCATACTCCGCCACCATCGCAAGGCGGTGCGGCGCAAGCGTAAATGCATTGGCGGCCTCGATCAGCTGAGCTGACGACTTACCTAGCAACCACCACATCTCCGCTGCCAGCGAGAAGTTCTCCGAATTCGGATAACGATGAAATACGGAGGCCCGATCCAACTTGAAGAGCAGAGCGCTGTCTTCATCGGCCACACAGCAAGCGTCATACACCTTGCGCATGCTCTCCATAGTTTGGGCGACCTGCTTCCCGACCACGCAGATCCCATTCTTTTTCAAACAATCAAACAGCAGAGCTTTGGCATTAAAATACTGAATCATCGACCCGTAACGATCCAAATGATCTTCGGCGAAATTTGTCCAGAGTAGTGCGTCTAACTGCAATCCGTCCGCGAGTTCCGCCTGAAACGAACTAATCTCAAGTACCACATACGCACCAGGCTGATTTGCGCTCGAAAGCACTGCATCCGAAAAGGTATAACCAATATTCCCTGCAGCGACACTCACCTCTCCCGCGACTTTAAGCGCGGCATCAATCAGCCCGGTCAACGTGGTCTTACCATTGGTTCCCGTGACCCCAATGACCTTGCCTTGCCAGTAGCGAGCAGCAAAGGCAAGTTCACTCAAGCAGGGCCGCCCCGAAGCTTCGGCCAAGACCCGCCAAGGATGCTCCTGCGCGAAGCCGGGACTGAAAACAAAAGCATCAAACTCAGCCAAATCATCGGCTCCAAAAGTCGCCCGATCTCCTTGCCCGGCCTCATCAATGAGCACGGTCTCAAGATCATGGTGATTGGCGAGGCGGCGCGCCGCGAGAGCACTCTGCCCCGCACCAAATATAGCACAGCGTCTGAACATCCCGCGTAATCAAACCACCCACAGACACATTGGCAACGACCCGTTTCGTCAAAAAAACGTAATAAACAACTCTGCGACCTACTGCCCTGCCAAGCGCAAAGCAGGCTCGATGCTAAACGCCCCCTGCGCCAGTCCCGCAGGATCCGCAAAAGCCGCAAATGCAATCATAGCAGCATTATCGCCGGTGTGCTTGGGCTGCGCAATATGACACGACAAGCGAAAGCGCTTAGCCAGCCGCTCCACTGCCGCGCGAAGCGCCTTATTATTGGAGACACCTCCGGAAAGTCCCAGGCTGCGGTCCTGACCGGCCTGAATCAAATGCTTGGTTTTCCCCACGAGTTGATCAATCACCGCAGCTTGGTAGCCCGCGCAAATATCCGGCATCGCCGCTTCGAGTTCGGCATCGCCCATTTTCTCAAGTCGATAGCGCAAGCTGGTTTTTAGCCCGGAAAAACTAAAGCGGCGCTCATTTCGCGGCGCGATTGCTTTGGGGAAATCGTATATCTTAGCATTTCCGGCTGCTGCCAATCGCTCCACTTGAGGTCCGCCCGGATAGGGCAAACCCAGCAGCTTCGCACCTTTATCCAATGCCTCGCCCGCGGCGTCATCCACAGTCTCCGCCAACACTGTCAGCTGTTGATTCGTATCAATCTCAAAAAGTATAGTATTCCCCCCCGAGACAATGAGCCCAAGGTGCGGCAAGAGCGCCTGAAAGGCCTGCGGGTACTCCGCCGGGGCTTGCTCGTGCAATGCGATAAAGGGCGAGTAGGCATGACCGCGCAGATGATTCACTCCGACCACTGGCAGCTCCCATGCCACCGCAAGACTTCGCGCAAATGCGATGCCCAAGGCCAGGCAACCAGCCAACCCCGGCCCGTGCGTGACCGCGATCTGCGTAATCTCACCACGATCCGCGCTTAAGCCAGCGGCAGAAAGCAGCGGAAAAAAATTCTTCAAATGCTCACGACTGGCGAGATCCGGCACCACTCCGCCATATTCCTTGTGCAAATCGATCTGACTGTGCACCCACTCGCCCACTATCCCACGGGCGGGATCCAACCGAGCCAGTGCCGACTCGTCACAAGAACTTTCAATCGCCAAAATCATCTCACTCTAAGTATGCGCGTGTGACGATGCCTCAAGCATTTAAGCACTCAAATAAGAATTCCCCAGCGATTGCATTTAGTGGTTTCATAGTCCGAATGATTCCACATAGATTCCGTCTGCCTCCTATGAAAAAAGCCCAGACGACAGTTGAAGACATATTACGCACACGCTGCCAATCCGCACCAATCAGCTACCGCGACTATATAGAAATCGCCCTCTACAGTGAAGACTACGGCTACTACACACAGTTAGCGCAACGAGTCGGACGCAGCCCACAGCATGATTTTTATACCGCCGAGAGCCTGGGACGAGTCTTCGCCACGCTCGTGAGCACTGCCGCCGCCGACCTACTCCCCGCAGGCACCGCTGCTGAAAGCACATTCGTCGAAATCGCCGCCGAACCGGGCTGCTCACTACTGAGTCAATTAGCCCAACACCCCTTTCGCGCCGAACGAGTCATCCGCCAAGGAGAAGCCATACAAATCGAAGGCCAAGCCGTCATTTTTGCCAACGAGTGGCTAGATGCCTTGCCCTTTCATCGCTTAATCTTCCGCAACGGAGCTTGGCGTGAACGCGGCGTCGGCCTCGACAGCGACGGCACACTGGTAGAAGTGCTACTGGATCAGCTCACACCTGCGGTCGCCGCGGTGGCCCAGCGTCTACCCACACACATCGAGGATGGCTACGAGCTCGACCTGCCCTTGGAAGCGGAAAGCGCACTGGCTGCACTATTAGCCCAAGACTGGAAAGGGCTCTTGCTCTTCTTTGACTACGGCCGCACCTGGACGGCCCTATTACAGGATCACCCCTCAGGCACCGCGCGCACCTACAAGCAGCATGCTCAAGGTAATGATTTACTGGAAACACCCGGCGCTTGCAACATCACTTGCGACATCAACTGGACGCCACTCGTGGCACAAATGAAAGCCGCAGGTCTGCAATCTGTCGCGCTGGAAAGCCAGGAATCCTTCTTGGTAAAACGGGCGCAACGGGCGGCCGAAGCCATCGTTTCCGGCAGCGCGGGCAGCTTCAGTCACGACCGCCAAACTCTGATGGAATTGATCCACCCAGCCAATATGGGGCAACGATTCCAGGTTTTATGGGGGCTGCGAGTCGATTGAGGCCCAGAATCAGCCGCTAAAAATTTTCAAAGAAAACGCTTGCTTGGAACACGATCCCCCCTACCTTCCAGCCTTTAAATTTTTCAACGAAGGAACTCCTATGTCACGAATTTGCGCAATCACAGGTAAACGCCCTACTAAAGGCGGCCGTATCATCCGTAAAGGTCTCACCAAGAAAAGCGGTGGTATCGGTACATCACTAGTCAAGAACACACGCCGGAAATTCCGTCCAAATGTTCAACGCATCCGCGTCAAACTGCCTAGCGGCGAAGTCAAGCGCATGTGGGTCTCCGTTAAGGCGATCAAAGCAGGCTTAGTCACAAAGGCTTAAAGCTTCCGACAACTTTATAAAAAGCCCCAGCTCGCTGGGGCTTTTTTGTGTCCACTTACCTAGAACTAGTTCAGAAGTCAGAGGACAGAGGACAGTCACGACATAATCAGTTAGTTATAAAAAGCACGGCATGCGCCATTTTGGCGAGACAGGAAGTGCCAGAACTGATTGATATTCATTTCTGACCTCCGCCCTCTGCCTTCTGGCCTCTGTCCTCTGTCTTCTGCCCTCTGTCTTCTGTCTACTCAATCCCCATAGCCTTGAGCTCAGATTCCAGCTCGCTCGACGCATCACGCAGCGCTTGGCGCAACGCATCATAATAACGCTCAGTCAGGAAAAATAGACGAGCGACCTCGCCATCGACTAGATCGATTTTGCTGATATCGCGAGTCGGCAGCAATAGGAAGCGCCCGACCGAGAAGTTATCCAGGGTTAAGGTGCGGTCGACCGCATTGAGTGTGACAGTATCGCGCAAGACAATTGCACGCTTCAGACGTCGCATGTCATCCGCATCATGTAGTATGATGCTGTTACGCAGACGCCCCTCTGCATCGGGCTGGTTCAATTCCCAGAAGAGATCTTCATAAGCGGCACGATCTGGCACATCGACAATCTCAATAACAGGCACCGGCGACTCCAGCGCACGACTGAGATCTTCACTCTGCCCATAATCACGGTAGGTAATAGTCAGTGCCTTATCCTCAAAATAATCCCAGACATCATCAATGGATTTAATTCTCCTCTGCACAGATTGCCCCGCAGCGTGTTGCTGCGCGCGCTCAATCAATAGCTTCTCAAGGAAATTAACTTCGAAGCCTTCGCTGGCTCCAGCCTTAGGCTCGAAAACCAAAGAACGCAAAGCATCGACGCGTTCATCCATCTTAATCCGCTTGATCACCTCATACATCTGACGGTAAACGAGAATATTCTCACCAGGCACGCGGCCATTCGCGAAACTGGAGAAGGGATATTTGGAACGAAGTGAATAGTCCTCATCAACCGCTCGCTCGGCTTGAGCCTGCAGTTCATTCAGGTGTTCATTCTCGATCAAAAAGTTCAATTCGAAGACATCTTCATCACGAATTCGATAGGCATCACGAAAGAGCTCGTTACCAAATGAATCGAAAGTGTCTTCGCCCTTGGGCAGGAAGCGCCCCACAATCTTATCCAATGCCTCAGTCTGATTATTCATCTCATCAGGCAAGACATAAGGAGTAATCACAATAATCACCTCGCGCTTGAGTTGCTCTGCTTGTTCACTACCGAAGGCACGGCCAATATATGGCAACGAACCAAGCAAGGGAACAGAACGCTTGATGCGCAAATCATCCTTGGCAATTAAACCACCAATAATAAAAGGCGTATTATTCGCAATACGGGCGTATGTTTTGACTTCGCGTATAGAAATAGTGGGCGCGACAGCGACTTCACGTCCTTGGCTATCAAGCACCACCACGTCCTCATTAGGCACTTTTGCCGAGACCGTCGCATTTACCTGCATGCTGACCTCCTGCCCCTCTTCGTTGATTCGGGGGCGCACGGCGAGCTGAATCCCTACAGTTTCACTCCTAAAGCTTACAGTTGAAACATTATTGTTCCCTTGAAACTTAGTCTCTGCGATCGGGATCTTGCGAGCGACGTTAATATAGGCCATCCGGTTATCAAGAGTCAGGACGCTCGGGCGGGATAGAACTTCGGCCTCACCATCAGTCATAAGTGCACGTATATCGACATCGAACTCACCGAAAATGTTAGGGGTGCCGACCACGAACTGATCATTGATATTGTCCAAATTCGGTGTCACATCGCCCATCTGCAGAGCGGTCAAATTAGAACTCGGCCCAGCGAGATTCCACTCGACTCCAAGCCGCTCGAGCCCCGTCTCCGAGATCTCCAGCACCATGGCTTCGATCATGATTTGACGGGCTGGCACATCGATCTCTTCGCGGATCATCCTGACCACACGACTCAACTGCGAAGGCTTCGAACGATCATAGAAGATCAATAGTTCATTGAGCGGGTCCGCATCGGTCAACGGGAAGCTCTTATCCGTATTCGGAATCGTGTTATGCTGCGCCGTCGAAGGCATCGCCACAACGACAGGAAGTTGAGCTTTTTTAATGGCGTCGCCAGTAATTCCCGTACTGATACCATAGATTTTAAGCACATCCAAACAACGCTTCGGATCTGTGTAGCTCAGGCGCATACGCTGGGTCTCGATCTCCTCCAACACTGTCTCAGCTTGTGCACTCAGCGAAGCTGGCAACGATAACAATGCACCCAATGTGAGACCTAGCATAAGTAACCACGTCGAGAGCGCGGCTCGTCCAGCGGGAACCGATGCGGCAACGGATTTTGCGAAGCTACGTTGCGAAGTCAGGCGACCTTGACTCAATTCAATTTCCATATCGGCGTGCTTTAATAGTTTGGGGTTGTGGGTAATCATCAGTGTTGTGCGCCCTTGCATGAGATTCAAGATGGTGGGAATCACAGCATCTTCAAGCTCTGTATCGAGCGATGCGGTGGCTTCGTCCAGTATGAGAATTTTGGGATCCTTAATCACTGCGCGTGTGATAGTGATCAGCTGCTTTTGTCCGCGCGAAAGCGCAAGCCCACCGTCACCAACGACCGTATGGTAACCATTAGGCAAGCGCTGGATAAATTTATCGGCTCCGGTTAATACACAAATCTGTCGAATCTCTTTTTCGCTAGCCCGAGCTTTCGCGTAGCGTAAGTTTTCTTGGATCGATGCCTTAAAGAGAAAACACTCTTGAAAGACGACGCCAATATTTCGGCGCAGATCACGAGTCGAGATATCGCGAGTGTTGACGCCGTCAATTACGATACGACCGGCCGTAGGACGTAGCAACATGGGCACCAGGCTAACGAGTGTCGACTTACCAGCTCCCGAATGCCCCGTGAGAGCGCAGACTTGGCCCGCCTTAACTTTAAACGAAACATTCTCCAAAATATTGGATTTTCCATCAAAGGAAAAACCGACTTGATCAAAACGTATGTCGCCGCGCATATCGGACATCGCCACACCTTCCCCCTCAGTCGCGGCCTCATCGACATCGAGTAGCTCATAGACACGATCCACACTTGCACCCACCTTTGAAAGTTTTGCACCGCTACTCATCAGATCAATCACGGTGGGATAGAGTAAGCGGATGTACCAGAAAAAGGCTATAAAGTCGCCCGCCCCCATGGCGCTCTCTGAGGGGCGGCCGATCACTTGGTAGGCACCAAGCCCGATCAAAGCCAACATACCAAATCCTACCAACAAATCGGCGCAGACCTTCTGCAGCACGACGTAGCGATAACTATTTAGATGGCTCACACGCGAATCTTCCATCGCGGCATTAAAGGCACGATTTCCTCGTTCCTCTCCGGTAAAGCCTTTGACGACTTCCACCCCAAGCAAGGTTTCAATGATACTACCAGTCGCAAAATCGATCCGCTCCTGTGACTCACGACTGCTGCGTTTAATCCGTCGACCAAAAAAGCTGAACACATAGAGATGCACCGGAAGAATAAAAGTCGATGCCAGCGCCAACTGCCAATTCAGGGAATAAGTAATGACTAAAATCCCCAGAAACAATAAAGCTGCCTGCAAGGTCTTGGGTAACACATCGGCAATGAACTGCTGTATCTGCATACTATCGTTCATCACTTTGCTAGTGATCTGCCCGGGACTTTGTAATCGCGTGTAACTCAGTTGCAGCTGCTGAATACGCTCAAACAAACGCTTACGCAGAGAAAAACAAACATTCTCCCCCACCTGAACCGCGGTAAATTTACTCTGGTAAAAAAATAAATTACGCAGCAAAAAACAACCGAGCAAGCCTCCCAAAACCCACCAGAGCAATGACCAGTCACGCTGCGGAAAGACTTCATTAAACACCATCCCGATCAACATCGGTGTCGCTAAATTCACCGCTGTCAGCAAAAACAAACCAAGCAGGGCGATCGAAACCGACTTCCAGTGCGGCCACAGCAATCCCAGTAATCGTTTATTGGGCGAAGGATTTTCTACGGCCGAAGCCATTATATGCTCTAAATGGTCGAGGTTCTAGTTTACTTGTGAATAAATTAGTTAGGGAGTTTTGAGGGTATGTGCGAACATGCTCTAAGCTAAAATTAGAACAGCAAGCGAAAAGCTACTAAAACTATAGTTCTGGTGCGATAACGACTCTAAAACCGAGAGCATCGCTCTTCACGTTTGGGCTAATTTCCTCACGAACTGCCGAACGCACGCGAGCCGCGGAATCTTCCCATCCACCACCACGTACCACGACTCGTGCCCCATCTGTTCGCGGATGCGGATCGATTAAAGAGTCACCATCAAGTCGACCATTATAGCGATCGAGTGTCCATTCACGCACGTTACCATGCACATCATAAAGCCCATATGCATTGGCTTGATAGCGGCCTACAGTCGACGTGCCAGGCCCCGCGGGCGCACGCAATCCATCTTGACGGTCGCGCGGATAAACGCCTCGAAATTGGCCTTTAGTGGCATCGGCCTCTGAGCCGAAGTGAAATGGCGTTGTGCTACCTGCTCGTGCAGCATACTCCCACTCGGCCTCACTCGGCAAGCGGTAGACATAGCCCTCAGGCAGTCGCTCTGCTTCGCGCTCAAAACTGGTGAGCAACTCACAAAACATTTGAGCCTCTTCCCAACTGACACTCTCCACAGGACGCGCACCACTCTTATATTGAGAGGGGTTACGCCCCGTAATTTCATAATACTGGGCTTGAGTAACTTCGTAAACCCCGGCCCAAAAGCCGCGTGTAAATCGGACCTTCGTTTGCGGCCCCTCATTAGGCAAACGAGCATGCTCCGGCAAAGGACTGCCCATCTCAAATTGCCCCGCAGGCACCCATGCAAATGAAATATGGAAATATGGAACCGTCCAGCTTTGCCCTTCTGTCGGTCCAGGAATGGCGACAGGTTGCACCTCCCATACGAAAGTTTCGTTTGGCGATAGCTGAAAAGTACGCAGCATGGTTAAGTGATTTCTCACGCGTAGCTCAAACTCGACCTCACGATTAGCCGGAATCTGAATAGATCCATCCACAAGACTAGCTGCGTGTCCATCCAAGCGTACCTCCGCTTTCAGATTACCAGGAATTTCCAACTGCACCACACCCGGGCGCGGATTTAAAATAAAATCTAAATCATACACCTGCCCGTCTTCCACCTCTATGGTTTCCTCTTGTGAAATATAGAGCGGGTGCTCCAGCCGTATGCGACGCTCGCCCGCGGGCACAAAACTAAGAGCGCGGTCTCCCAAAGAAAAGGACGCATCATCAATAATGACTTTAAGCTCCTCGTTCATTTCGTCCGGCTCGGGAGGGCTCTCCCCGGAAACACTCACTCGAAAACGGAGTGCCCCGGAAAGTGGCACTAACTGACCAAAATCAATCAACATTTCTGCCCCTGGCTTCACTTCGACACGACGTCCGAGCGGACGATATCCATCCAATCGGGCAAATATCAAATACTGATCATTGGGAATCACTTCGGGTAATGACAGAGGCGTTTTTCCCAACTCAACATCGTTAATGGTAATTGATGCGCCCGCGGGTTCACTGCGGACATTCACCGTCGCCGGCAAAGGCAACAGTGGCGCATCAATTTCGGAAAGTGTACCAAACTCAATCGACTGATTTTCCAATACCTTTGGCTGATAGCCGTCCTTCTTAACGATCACGTGATAAGTACCAGCAAAGATCCCCTTCTTCAGCGAAAAAGTACCAGTCTCATCAGCCACGCCCAACTCAATCTCATGATCACGCGCATCGACCACAGACACCGAAGCCCCCGGCTCCGTGTGAATCGTCATATTCGTCCACGCAGGCTTTAGTTCGACTCGGGCCCGCTCGGTAGCGACCTTGCCCTCAGCAATACTCACTCGCAGGACTTGCTCAATATGATGCGGCGCAGAAATGCGCAACTTATAATCCCCCGGCTGCACATTCAGCCGAAGGGCACCTTGACTCGCAAAAAAACGCTGTTTGTAGCCTACGAATTCAACCCTGGCGACCAGCGGCTTGACACTCAACACAAGCGAAGGACTCTCGCTCGCCTCCGCCAGCTCTGCAACAGTACGGCTATAATCAACTTCCTCGGTATAACTCACATTCAAAAAGGAGGCACAAATCGCCGTCAGCGTAAGACCAATCAAACCGATAATAAAGAGGCGGTAAATTCGTGCCGCAAGCTCACCTCGTTCGACGATCTTCCTCGGCACAGGGATGCAATCAATTTGCCGCTGAACAAAACCAGCCCCTTCCGACTGCGGCTCCTTCTCCGTCCCCTTCAGCCCGAGCAAGGCAACTTTACAGGATTGATAGCGCTTATCCTGAGCGCGTTCGAGCGAGTTTTCGAAAAATACATTCCAATTTGGTGACAGCTCTTCGACATATGCGGTGGGCGGTTCGTATTTGGACAGTATCGCCTTGCGCCCAGTCAACAACCAGTAGCCCACAAAGCCGACACCATAAACGTCGACACGCGAATCCTCCGACACCCCGGATCGATATTCGGGACTCATCACATCGAAAGAGTTCAGACGCCCCTGAGTTTTACTGGAAACCAAGGGAGAAACTGACGCAGAAACAATCGACTCGAACAAATCCACTCCCAGACATGCCTTCACCCCGAGCCCTAACAAACGAATACTACCATCTTCTTGAATGTATACGAGATCCGAATCGAGGTCGCGATGGTCCACTCCCTGTGAATGCGCATACCCCAGAGCACCTAGCAATTGAGCAATCAGCCGAACGGCTGCTTTCACGCCTACACCTTGCTTACCAGGCACCCCGTGGGCTTCAAAATACTGACTCAGTGTCTGCCCCTTGACGGGATCCAGAAAGATGCAAATGCGACCATCGATCTTATTACAGTCCCGAATCTTCGGAATCGCTTCATGATCGAAGGAAGAAACCGTCTTCTGCAAAACCTCTAAACGCTTAAGAAACTTGTCATTTCCGTCCGTACGATGATGAAAGATCGCAACCGTTACGTCGTGAAGATCCCGAATATGCTGCATGTGGTAATAATGTGCGAGGAGTCCCGCACACATACACTTCACGACCCGATAGTTCCCAAAACTTTCGCCCGATTTAAGCACGCGGTTCTTAAGCTGCTCTTTTTTCTGAGCAGCTATGACGCTTTCCGGGGGGTTGGGTTGGTTCTCCATGCGATAACGCTAACCTCGATCAAAAAAAGCCATCACAGCATCGACGATCTCTTCGACTGACGCCAGTTTCCCCTGCCCTTCGTAGCCACAAGCCAGCATACCGCTTTGTGGTTCGATAAAGTGACACCCACGCTCTTGCAACGTATTGATGTTAAACTGAGTCGCTGGGTGAGCGAGCATCTTACCGTTCATCGCAGGTGCGATCATAACTGGAGCCGGTGTCGCGAGATGGATCGAAGTCAACAGATCCGGCGCCAGCCCTTGAGCAAACTGTGCAATGCAATGTGCCGTCGCCGGCGCAACCAGAAGCAGATCGGCACGATCCGCCAACTCGATATGCCCAGGTTGCCAACTGGCCCCCTCATTCCAAAGGTCGGAGGCGACAGGGTTACGCGCAAGCGTTTGCAAAGTCAGTGGCTGGATAAAATTACATGCCCCCGCGGTCAAAATGGGAAACACATCAGCCCCCGCTTCTGTCAAGCGACTGGTAATATCAGCCGCCTTAAACGCAGCAATCGAGCCTGTGACTCCCAATAAAATGGTACGGCCTTTTAGGTTAGTAGTCATATGTTTCACTTCATGTAAAATGAAGGGAAAAACCCAGACAAACAAGACTCAAGTCATACCTTGACTTGTCGTATCCATGCCCAGCCACTGAACGAATGATTCACGGGGCAGACTCACGCAAAACAAGCCGCCCCTTTAATGTCGTCCGGTGCGTCGGCCCATCGGGGTGCTCAATACGTGCAATCATCGTATTCACCGCAACCTTCCCGATCCCAAAGCACGGTTGCTGATAACTCGTCAATGGAACCGCCAGCAGTGAGGCGTATTTGACATCATCAAAACCGCAAACCTGGATCTCCCCCGGGATGCGTATGCCACGATCGACTAATATACGCAGGAGTCGCGCCGCAGTTGCATCATTAGCACAAACCACACCATCGACTTGGCCCTGCTGTAGCGACTGAATCACGTTTTCAGGATACTCTGCCTCAAAGTTGACAGTCTGCAGGTCCTCCGTGCGATAGCCGTTTTGCACCAAAGCCTCACGCACCCCAATCTGCCGTAATTGCACCGTCATCGCCGGATTGGGCTCCGAAACAAACCCAATCCGTCGACAACCATTCGATATCAGATGCCCCGCAACGACGAAGCCAGCTTCAATATTATCAATCCCGATCAAATCATAAGGGGTCTGGCGTGGCCACGGGTAAATATCACGATCCAACAACACCACAGAGATCCCCGCACGACTCAAACGCTCAAGTATCTCTAAATTAAAGTCTTGGTGATTCTGTATATACTCGATCGGCGTAAAAAAAACACCATCGACCTTCATACTGATAAACTGACTGGCCAAAGAATCAGCCATCTTACGAAAATCCTGCGCACGTCCCAACTCGGGAGGGCGTATAATTTGCATCCCCGACTCATGCGCACACTCGGTGATGCTCGCACATATCGGTTCAAAGATCTCAGTCTGAGAAAGTTGTGGCACCAATAACCCTACCCTCAACGCAGCCACCTGCGGCGGCAACACCTGGGTGCCAAAGCCCGCCCGACGGCGCACGATGCCTTCATCACTCAGTAAATTAAGCGCTTTGGCAATCGTCGGACGCGATGTCTTAAATTGCTCACAGAGCTCAGATTCAGGCGGCAAGAGCGCCCCCACCTGATAGACCTGACTGCGGATCTGATACTTTATCGCATCGTAAACTTGCAAATACTTCGGCTTTTCTGAACTCATAATCTTTAAATGTAACTATAATGTAATTACAAAGTTAGTCAAATGTTATTTAGTTTATTTACAAAATAGATACATTCAACAAACTAAAAATAGTCACCGCCCCTAGGGCGCATCTGTTAATTCACCCACACGATACCCATGAATAAAAATTTTACCGTAGCTGGCATTGGAGAGTTACTTTGGGATGTATTCCCCCATCGAGCTCGCATCGGCGGAGCACCTGCCAACTTTGCCTGGCATTGTAGCCAAATCGGCGCAAAGGCCTACCCCATTAGCTCGATCGGCAAAGACGACTTCGGCCATCGCATGCGCACCGAACTCGACAAAGCTGGCGTCGACACCTCTTACATCTCAACAAACGAGACCTACCCCACGGGGCAAGCCAAGGTCACCTTCGACCCTGTCGGCAAGCCCAACTACGAGATCGTGCTCAACGCAGCCTGGGATCATTTAACACTCACGCCCGAACTCAAACAATTGGCATCGAAAACCGATGCCATCTGCTTCGGCTCACTCGCTCAACGTTCGCCCGAAAGTCGTGCAAGCATTCAAGACTTCCTAGCAGCGATGCCTGCGGACTCACTTAAAATATTCGATGTAAATTTACGCCAAGCCTTCCACTCTAAAGAAGTGGTCGAACGCTCTTTGCAATTAGCCAATATCTTAAAATTAAGCGATGAGGAGCTCGCAGTATTGGCCAAGTATTTCGGACTTACAGGCAACGTGAACGAACAACTCCAGCAACTTCAAACACAGTTCGACTTACGCCTGCTTATTTACACGCGCGGCGAACATGGCAGCCTACTCGTCAGTGCTGAGGCCATCAACGATGCCCCTTGCCACCCCGTCGACATGATCGACTCCGTCGGCGCAGGAGATTCTTTTACAGCCGCCATCTGCATGAGCCTGCTACATGGCTTACCGCTCAATCAGGTTAACATCTTCGCAAATCAAGTTGCCTCCTTTGTCTGCTCTCAAGTAGGTGCCACCCCCGTGTTACCAGATCAATTTAAACTAATTAAGTAAGGAAATCAGATACCCCAATGAGTCAAAACACTCCCAACAATGCACTGGCCAATGTCAGTGCAGAACAGCTCCCCATTCCCGAAAACAAACTACACGGGTGGAAGCATTTTCTAGGCCTCTACGCCGGTGAACACGTCGCTGCAACTGAGTTTGTGATCGGCGCCACCTTTGTCGCACTCGGCGCAAAAACCATGGATATCCTGCTAGGCCTGTTGATCGGAAACATCCTGGCCATCCTCAGCTGGACGCTCATCACCACACCAATCGCGGTGCAAACTCGCCTGAGCCTCTATACTTATCTCCATAAGATCGCGGGCGACTCGATGACAAAACTGTATAACTGGGCGAACGTAATCATATTTACAGTCATCTCGGCCGCCATGATCACAGTCTCCTCGACCGCGGTCCGATTCCTATTCAACATTCCTGCACAGCTCAACTGGTATCCCAATAGCGCCGCCTTTGTCACAATTGTCCTCGCGGTCGGAATCATCGTGGTCTTCGTGGCCATGTATGGCTTCAACGCGGTCTCCGAATTTTCAGGACTGTGCGGGCCATGGCTCTTTGTCATGTTTGCCAGCGGCGCGCTGGTCATGATGCCCAGTCTCACCGAGTCAGTTCTGGGCTATACCATGCTCCAGAGCTGGAGCGATTTCATAACAATCGGCGACCAATCCATCTGGACAGGAGTCAATGTCTTTGGAGAACCTGGAATCGGACTAGTCGAGGTCATCGGTTTCGCCTGGGCAGCCAATACCATTACGCATATCGGCCTCATTGACATGGCCTTATTGCGCTATGCCAAGAAAAGCATTTACGGACTATGCACCAGTTCTGGCATGCTCTTCGGGCACTACATCGCCTGGATCTCTGCAGGAATCATGGGCGCAGGCACTGCCGTCATGGTAAAATCTTCCATCGCATCACTTGACCCCGGCGATGTCGCCTACCACGCACTCGGTATGTCTGGCTTCGTCATCGTGATCGTGGCCGGTTGGACCACCGCCAACGCCAACCTCTATCGCGCAGGGCTGGCCGCGCAGGCAATCTTTCACAAACATTCACGTAAAAAAACGACATTAGCTGTGGGTATCGTCACCGTAATCGTCGCCTGCTTCCCCTTCGTATTTACCAAAATGCTCCCTTTATTGACCTACGCAGGCCTACTAGTGGTGCCCGTCGGCTCCATCGTGTTTACCGAACACGTAATCTTCCCACGCATCGGCTTCACCCGCTACTGGCTAACCTATCGTAAATTGACACATAGCACCCCAGCTGTCACATCTTGGATTGCGGGCCTGATATTCGGATTTGGGCTCAATGCCTTGGATATCATGTCCTTTTATTACCTATTCATCCCCACCTGGTTTTTCACCGCAATCCTATACACAATTTTAGCGAAGAAATACGGAGCCGCAGAAAAATATCCTGAACAAGTCGCTGCCGATGCCGAACGTAGTAAAGTAATAAGCGCCTACCAAGACCAACAGGCCGCCGACGCACCACAACCAATTACAGACACCTCCCGCTTCACCAAAACTCTACACTTTCTATCTCGCACCAGCTTGGCCATCACGCTCCTGCTCGCCCTATCCACCATGTTCCGCAGCCCCGATCTCGAGGCCTATGACTTCAATCGAGAACTCTTTTACCGCTACGCATTCCTCTGCACCATCATTTACTTCGGCGCCGCCTACTGGGCATTACGCCGCAAAAAAGCTCTGCTCAAATAAAACCTCAATCCATAAATCCCATGAAAGAATCCATTGCTCTCAATCAAAAAAACCTCCCCCTATTTACCGAAAAATTAGACTGCCCACGCTATGATCGCAGCCAAGTCAAAGCAGGCATTATCCACATCGGCGTAGGCGGTTTTCACCGCTCACACCAAGCCTACTACACGGATCGCTTAATGAATGAAACAGACAGCTCCGAATGGGGCATCTGCGGAGTCGGCCTAAGAGATGCCGATCGTAAGATCGGAGATATCCTAGCCAAACAAGACTACCTCTACACACTCATCGTCAAACATCCTGATGGCAAAATTGAGAACAGGGTGATCGGCTCCATTGTAGACTTCATGCTAGGCTGCGACGATCCAACAGCCGTCATCCAGCGAATGGCCCATGCCGACACAAAAATCGTTTCTCTGACCATCACCGAAGGTGGCTATAACTTCAACGCAGCCACCGGAGAATTTGACTGCAAGAACCCCGGCGTCAAACACGACATACTAAACCCCGATCAACCACAAACAGTCTTCGGCTTTCTAACTGCAGCCCTCAAGTTACGTCGCGCGGCCGGACTCCCCGCATTCACGATTCAATCCTGCGACAACATCCAGCACAACGGCAACATGGCTCGTAAAGTCTTACTAGCATTCGCTCACAAACAAGATGCCGAACTAGCCACATGGATCGAACGCGAAGTGCGCTTCCCCAATGCCATGGTCGACCGCATCACCCCCGTGACCACCCCAGCCGACATTCAATACTTAGATACAGAACTAGGCTTAAAAGATGAATGGCCCGTCACCTGCGAACCCTTCATCCAATGGGTCATCGAAGACAGCTTCAGCAATGGTCGTCCCGCTTGGGAAGACGTCGGCGCCCAATTCGTCCCCGACGTCACCCCTTACGAGACGATGAAAATCCGCCTATTAAATGCAGGACATTCCGTGCTTGGCATACTCGGCTCACTCCACGGCCATCAGACTATCGATGGATGCGTCGCAGATACACTCTTCGCCACCTATCTACGCCGCTTTATGGACTTTGAGGTCACCCCCGTATTGGAGCCCGTCGAAGGCATCCATCTCGACGATTATAAAGACTGCCTCATCGAACGTTTCGGCAATCCCAACATCAAAGATAACCTCGCCCGAATTTGCCTCGAAAGCTCCTCAAAATTACCAAAATTCCTGATTGCGACCATCCGGGAAAATCTCGCTAGCGGCGGCAGCATCGAATATGCCACCTTAGTCATTGCCGCCTGGTGCTATTACAGTGACAAAGGTATTAACGAGCATGGCGTCCCACTCGACATCGTCGATGAGATGAAATCCGAACTCCACAAAGCAGCCACCGCTACCGCCCGAGACCCCCTCGCCTTCCTCAAACTCAAGTCAATCTTCGGTGAACTCGCGAAAGATAAAACATTCACCAAAACCTACAGCAACATGATCCAGGCGATTTATGAAAACCCTAAAATCGCCCAACACATGCAAGCCATTCTCTTCGGCCGCGAATAAACCTAAATCCTTAATTCAGAAGTCAGGGCTCAGAAAACAGAAGCCAGTCACTGTTAATCAGTTCGTTATAAAAACCACGACATGCGCCATTTTGGCGAGACAGGAAGTACTATAACATATTGATATTCAGAGCTGACCTCTGTCCTCCGTCCTCTGTCTTCTGACCTCTGTCTTCTGACCTCTGTCTTCTGACCTCTGTCTTCTGACCTCTGTCTTCTGACCTCTGTCTTCTGACCTCTGTCTTCTGACCTCTGTCTTCTGACCTCTGTCTTCTGACCTCTGTCTTCTGGCCTCTGTCTTCTGTCTTCTGACCTCTGGCCTTAGCCAAAGACCTGTCTTCGCAGAGCTTGAATGACCGCCAAGTCTCCCCATTGCCCCCCACGCACCGGGTTGACTTTAGGCGGATGCTTACGTCCACGCTCCAACTGCCAAGCATCCACATAAGTACGAATAAACTCAGCAGAACCTAAAATCGCCCCATCCGTAAAATAACGAACCCGACAGCGCAGAGCAATCGAGGTAGGCAACGCTCCTTCCTCCGCCTCCATCACATGCGCCGCTTCCTCACGGGAAATCACATGTCCCGGCTGATTCCCAGGACAAGCGCCCTTCCCAAATAGCAACATCCGATGTGCCCGGAGCACATCCTCCGCTCCAGCGCCGGCCACAACATCCACCCACACAGCCCGCAGCCCCAGAACCGCCATAGGCACCCTCGCCACCGCTTCCGCGTAGCCACAAAAACGGTAATCCTTCGGATCCTCCACCAAGCCAGCCCGCACCGGATTCAAGTCAATATACGCGGCCATTGTTTGCAAAGGATTCCCCTTTCCCTCGACCAGCACAGATTTAAAACGCTCCGCCCAAAGTGTGCCAAAGCGTTCATGTGATTTATTGTACCACACACAAAAACGCTGTTTCAGTGTCTTCATAAATTCAGACACATCATACATACGAACCAGCAAACGTTCACGAATCGCCACAGCCTCCTCACCGCCCGCCTGCAACTTAGATTCCAGAACCTTAGCCGAAGCCTCCTGATACTTCGTAGGCTTCGGGTAGAGCAGACGAAAACGGCGCATCAACTCCTGGTCACTCACCGCTTTCGCGCATGGAACACGCACCAGCACATGGAAGTGGTTAGACATCACACAGTAAGTCAGCACTTCCACTCCCGAAAAATCAGCGATCTGCCAAATCATCTTACGCAGCACCTCCTTATCACGTGATTTAAAAAGCCTCTCCCCATTGACCGTCCGAGTCATGCAGTGATAAATCGCATCACAATTAGATTTCGCCTTAACGCGCCGCTGTCTCATTCAACAACAAAAACACAAACCAACTATCCTGTAAATTTTTTTCGTGCCTGTCCCTAATAATAAATGGGGAAGCAACACTTGACAGCCACAGACTGCCGATAGACGATGCAAACTAAATGCATAAGACGATTAAAAGAT
This sequence comes from Coraliomargarita algicola, assembly GCF_033878955.1. Taxonomy (NCBI): domain Bacteria; kingdom Pseudomonadati; phylum Verrucomicrobiota; class Opitutia; order Puniceicoccales; family Coraliomargaritaceae; genus Coraliomargarita; species Coraliomargarita algicola. The sequence goes on along the minus strand of NZ_CP138858.1, from coordinate 3,798,746 downwards.
TCTGGCTCCTGAAGCTACTCCCCTAGGGGGATTAGAAAACTCGTCTGCGGGCATGATGCCCGTCTTAAATAATTCTTGGAACTTTGAGTTCCTATCTGGCAAGCGTTCAAGATATGCGCTTCCGTTTTTCTGAAAAACTGCATTTTAATTCGTATTCATTTACCAAGGATCCTCATGCAAACTGGCAAGATCACCAAATACACCCCTTTTCAACAAATCGATTTGCCCGACCGTCAATGGCCGAGTAGAACGATTACCCACGCGCCGATCTGGGCGAGCGTGGATCTGCGTGACGGCAACCAAGCTCTCGCCACTCCGATGAATGTGGACGAGAAACTGGAAATGTTTGAGCTTTTAGTCGGTATCGGCTTTAAAGAAATTGAAGTCGGCTTTCCTTCTGCCAGCGACACAGAGTTCAACTTCATTCGTCGCTTAGTGGACGAAAATCGTATTCCTGAAGATGTGACCCTGCAAGTATTGGTCCAAGCCCGCGAACACTTGATTCGCCGAACCTTCGAGAGTCTTCAGGGAGTCTCAAAGGCAATCGTACACTTGTATAACTCAACTTCGCCAGTACAACGGCGCATCACTTTTAATAAATCGAAAGAGGAAATTAAAGCGATCGCCATCGAAGGCACACGCTTGGTTAAGAGCTTGATTCAAACGATTCCTGATACGAAAATCCGTTTTCAATATTCTCCCGAGAGTTTCTCGGACACCGAGGTTGATTACGCTTTGGAAGTCTGCGAAGCTGTTATGGCAGAATGGCAACCCACCGAGCGTGACAAGATCATCCTGAATTTACCAGCGACTGTGGAAGTGGCCACGCCAAATGTACATGCGGACCAAATCGAGTGGTTCTGTCGACATTTAAAAGAGCGCAACAAGGCCTACATCAGTTTGCATACGCATAACGACCGCGGCACAGGTGTCGCAGCAACCGAATTGGGCTTATTGGCTGGCGCCGACCGCGTCGAAGGCACGCTGTTTGGCAACGGCGAGCGCACGGGGAACCTGGACATTGTTACTGTGGCTCTGAATCTTTACACACAAGGTGTCGATCCATTGCTCGATTTCAGCCAATTGGAGCACATCCGCTCCGTCTATGAACGCATCACTCGCATGACGGTGCACGACCGCCACCCTTATGCCGGCGACCTCGTCTTCACAGCATTCTCTGGTTCACACCAAGATGCGATTAAGAAAGGCATGGACTTGCGCTCGGTGACTGACACAGACGGCATCCGCTGGGAAGTCCCCTACTTGGCGATCGACCCGGAGGACATTGGACGCGATTACGAAGCAATCATCCGCATCAACAGTCAAAGTGGCAAAGGTGGTGTCGCTTATATTTTGGAACGAGATTTTGGCTTGGAACTCCCGAAAGCAATGCACCCCGACGTGGGCTTGACTATTAATAGTCGGGCCGACCAAGGCAGCCGTGAGCTTTCCCCACAGGAAGTTCACGAGGTCTTCATGCAGAAGTATGTGAACCTCAGTGCTCCATTGGAATTACTTTCTATCGAACGCGAGGATTTTGCAAAAACCGGGGAAGTGAAAGTGGAAGCAGAAATCTGTATCGAAGGAGAAACCATGTTGGTCGCTGGCACAGGTAATGGCCCAATCAGTGCTTTTGTAAACGCTCTACAGATCAAGGGTTGGAAGGACTTCAAACTGCTCGACTACCGTCAGCATTCGATTGGCGGCGGATCAAAGACCAAAGCGGCGGCCTATATACAGATTAAAAACGACGATGGTACGGTCAGCTTCGGCTGTGGTATCAATGCAAATATCGAGCTAGCTGGCTTACACGCATTGGTCAGCGCCTTCAATCGCGCGCACCCAAAGCCTTCAAAATAACATCACTGATCACCTGCGGCCTCAGCTGGCATTGCACGACGTCGTGCATCCCACTGAGGCGGCAGCGATCTTTAGATACTTTTTGATTCTGTGGCGCACAGCCGATGATGGACTCAGGTTTCGAGATCAGAGTGGTGGACGAAATCTTACGAGCGACTTCAAGCGACTTCAGTTCATCTCCCATCCAGATAAACATAATATTGTAATGGCGACGTCGATACGACGATCCACTTAAATCATAATCCTCAGTAGAATGTGGCGTATAACCAAGCCGACGGCAGGAAACGATCAGAGCGCGCGTGTCGTCTTCAGGCCCGACCACGAGGATATCACAGGGATGCGACGCGGCGATACGCTCTACGGGATCGAAAGGTGATCGAGTCAGTCCTTCAAGCGGATAGTTTTCGCCGATTAACTTAGAGCGAACGATAAATGCGAAAGTCGCCCCTTTGCCCGCTTCGCTTTCGACCCAGATACGCCCGCCCATCGCATCGACGAGTCGTTTACAAATAACCAGGCCTAATCCTGTGCCCCCGTATTTACGCGTCGTGGATGCATCCACTTGGCTGAATGCCTCAAACAAAACATGCTGCCGATCCTGCGGGATACCGATCCCAGTATCTTGGACCCGAACTTCCAAATAATCATGATCTGGCTGATCTAAATAACCTATCGGCTCGAGAGGATCGGGGCGATAAGCTTCATCAAGCTCAGACAAATTGACCGGACGAACCGAAACATTGACTTCTCCCGCATCTGTAAACTTCAGCGCATTTGACAATAAATTTTGCACGATCTGCCGCAAGCGCTCCATATCTCCGGCAGCAAACTCCGTGAGCTGATCGGAAAGTGTGAGTGTGATTTCTACATTCTTCTCAGCAGCACGCCCCTTAAATAACTTCACACAGTCTTCAAAACAAAGAACCAAGGGGAACTCCTGCACCTCCAAGTCGAGTCGGCCTGCTTCAATTTTTGAAAAGTCCAAAATATCATTCACCAGTAACAGCAAGCCCTTACCGCTGGTATGAATCGTCTGAGCCAAATCCAACTGTTCGTCTTCGAGCCCGCCTTCTGTGAGTAAGCTGGAAAGGCCAATAATCGCATTCAAAGGTGTACGAATCTCATGCGAAATCGTCGCGATGAATTGACTCTTCGCCCGATTCCCCGTCTCGGCACGCTCCTTTGCTTGCTTCAGTTCAAGCTCTGCCTGCTTTTGATCCGTGATATCTTGCATGGTGCCCATGACTCGCCGCGGCGAACCATCCACATCATATTCGGTAACTCGAACACTGTCCTGCATCCAGACATAGTGCTGTTTATCATTCCGAATTCTATAATCAACCCGCAATGAGCCTGAACCATGATGATAATAATCATGATATAATTCACTGACGTGAGCGCGATCATCCGGGTGTAAGCGCTCTTCCCAGAGCTTTAGCGGCGATTCTCCTGGGACTTGTTCCGCCCCGAGCAAGCGATACCAGTTTTCATCGCAATTCACCTGCTTGGTTTCCAAATTTTCATCCCAGAAGCCCATGCGGGCATTATTCAAAGCTAGATGCAAATTCGCCTCACTTTGCCGGATCTTCTCTTCGTAAAGGCGCAAGGCGGTTTCATCGATCATCAGCGAAAGCGTGCCAAAGTCATCCTCCTGATCGACCATCATCCGCAAAGTCAACAAAGTCATACTTAACTTTTGTCCACGATGATCGGTGAGTTCTATGGATTGATATCTCACTGCCGAATCGTCGGAGGCCAAGACCTCTTCCACAGACCGATTCCAATCATCCCCGAGATCAACTGGCGGCTCTTTACTGCTAGAGTTAAAAATTTGTTTAGTCGTCAATGGCGAAAACTCTGCCCATCGCTCGTTGACAAATAAACTCCGTCCGTCGCGCGCACGCACCCAAATGCCAATTGGCAATGCATCAAATATCTTATACAGCAGATTCTGGCGCTGGGCCGAAACCTCGACTGTTCGCTGACGAAGACCGACGGCAAGTGCCGCCCCCAAAGAAAACACAGCGACCAATACATTAAATCCGCCCAAAAAAAGTATCCCTGCTAAGCCCGACAAGGAGGCAAATACCCCCATTTCCATACAGAACCCGTAGCCGCTTACGAGTAATAGAAGAACACTTGAGGCGATGACCCCTGCCATTTGAAAAAGCAAGCCTGCAAGGACAGCCAAGCCCAGCACCAACGGCAAGAGCAATAAACTAAGCGCAGATGGCCCATCGTAGAATAATATGCCAACAACCAAAGCCAACAGCTGCAGCGCATACACCCACAGTCCCGAAATACCACCAAACAGGTAAAAGTATCCTGCCTTCCGATTCGCCTTTGACTGCAACCACTGAGAACTCATTCGTGATAACGATATTGCTAAGCAAAATGCCCAACAGCAAGCCTTATAGGCAATAGCCCTCAGGGCCCTAACTCAAACAACGAACCGCCAATTCCCGGCAGACCTCTTCTTGTTCATTGGGGCGCTCAATGATGGCCTCAAACGCCTCGGTAAATGCAATTTGAAAATCGATTAGCTTCTTCAACGGCACCTTTGATGCGGTCTCTGCCAAACGCCCCAGGTACCATGGGTTCTGGGAGAACACATTCAGATTACTCTTCTCCTCGCTCGCACCAAAATGATGCCCATAGGTTTGGGCTGCAGCTTCGAGATCATTCTTAGAAATGCCCCGCCCCCCCAGTCGAATCGCCCCAGCATCCAACAATACACGGAGTTGAATCAATAGGCGATTACGAGACTGCAAGCTACCCAATAATGGACGAGATTCACTGACAGTGAAGAAGTGTCGTCGAAGCGCCTCCAAGGTCCACGACAGTTTGAGCGAGTAAAATGCATCGGCCGCCTCAAAGAAATCGGCATCCCCAAAATTGGGCACCAAATCCGTCACCAAGCGCTCGTCAATCGGATCGCCCCCGGCCCCGGCAAATGTCAGCAACTTTCGCGTCTCCTCGACAATCAAGCGCGTGTTCCCGTTGACCTTGCCGATTAATAAATCAATCGCAGCACGAGTCATCGTGTTTCCAGACTTTTCGCACTCCTCACTAATAAGAGCCGCACACGTTTGCGCCGAATCTTTCCCCCCGGCAAGCGCCGTAAAATCAGAATTCTTCTGGCACCACTTAAAGAAGCTACGCCGCTTATCGACAGGTTGAGCCGTGATCAACACCCCCACACTCTTGGCATCCAGCCCTTCCAGCACCTCTTTCAAATTGTCCAAAAGATCCAGAGTACCCTGCGCCCGTCCCGTCGGACTATCTGCGAGAAAATTGACGTCTTTGAGCCACACAACCTTGCGCTCCCCAAAGAGCGAAAGCGTCTGCGCCGCACTGCTAAAACGATTAATCGCAGCTTCGACTTCGGAAACATTCGACGCACGCCCATCCACGATCTCTTTGGAGAGATCATCCATTAAATCTTTGGCCTGCTCATTAAACCACGACTTACCCTTCTCTGAAACCAGGTAATCGTCGTCTCCGCAGATAAATGTAAATGGCTTAGTTGGCATGTGAATGCTCACTCTTAGAAGCCACCGGAAAGAGCGCAAGACGTAAGCGCAACAGAGCGAAATTGAATCCGAACTTCGTCTTGGCGACGCAACGACTAATCACGTTCGCCACAGCAGAGAAACTCTTCGACCTTATATTTACGCAATTTCCGGCGCATCCAATCCAATGCTGCATGCACCGCACGAGCTTTAACATCCAAACGCCCCCCCGTATAGCGCACAGTTTTACACCACACCCCGACCGGTGAATGGTAGCCGAGGTGGATGGTGCCGACAGGATTTTGCTCGTTACCACCATCAGGCCCGGCAAATCCAGTCACACTTAGGCCGTAATCGGATGAGAGACGCTCCGCGATCCCCGAGGCCATAGCAACTGCGCACTCGGGGCTGACAGCTCCATGCTGTTCGAGAATCGATTCTGGCACACCGACCTGTGAGACTTTAACATCATTACAATAACACACCACGCCACCAACGAAAACCTTGGAGGCACCGGATAGATTGGTAAACGCATCGCACAGCATCCCTCCCGTGCAAGACTCTGCGATCGCTAAAGTGCGATCCAACGCACGCAACTCGTGAAACACCACCGTTGCCAGCGAACAGTGGCCGAAACAGACAAAATCCTCCCCCAACAGGACACGTGCTTCATGCGCGATCGCCTTCAGTTGATCCATACACATACGCCCCTCACGCGGGCTCAATCGCACATCCACAATACCATAATGCACACAATAAGCGACAGTCAGCTCCGGGTGTGCCTTCACGATCGGCTGCATGGTCTCTTCCACCGTGGACTCCCCGGAACCGCAAGTACGCAGCTGCACATACGCTTCCTCATTACTGAGCACCCCCATCGCTTGCAGCATTGGAACGGCCTGCTTCTCAAACATCGGGGTCAACTCATGAGTCGGCCCGGGCAACATGATCAGAATCTTTCCCTCACTGCGATAGGCCAAACCTGGCGCAGTTCCGCGTTCATTATGCAGCACTTCCCCCTCAGCAAAGCGGTAACACTGCTTCAAATGGTGGGCAGCCATGCGGCGCCCGAGCACCTTGAAACGTGCCAATATCAAAGCTTCGATCTCGGCATCGAACACCAATTTCGCACCCAACGCTTCAGCAATATTCTCACGCGTCATATCATCGGCAGTAGGCCCCAGCCCGCCAGTAGTGATCACGATATCCGAATGCTGCCAAGCATCGAGGAAGGCCCGCTTGATCTCGCTCGCCTCATCTGTAATCACACGGCTGCGATGGATGGGTAGCCCATAGCGCGCAAGCTGCTCACCTAAGTAGGTGAGGTGCGAGTTTTCCCGGATTCCGACAAGTAGTTCGTCTCCGAAGTTGATTACTTCGACAATAGGCATTTTAGACATAGTATGGTTTAGCAATGAGCGCAGCTTGCTCTGAACTGCAACCGCAATCTATCATTCCTCCTATGTCTGAAGGATCCAAAGCCCAATTAAAAGAAAAAGTCCGCCGCCTACCACACAAACCAGGCGTCTACCAGATGAAGGATCGCATCGGGCAAATCATCTACGTGGGCAAGGCCAAGGACTTAAAAAAAGGGTCAGCACCTACTTCCAAGCCTCACGTAAGATGATGGTGGCACAGCCCAAGGTCAGAGCGATGCTCGACCTAATTCATGACTTCGAGATCATCATTGTAAAATCCGAAGCGGAGGCCCTGCTGTTAGAAGGGCAACTGATCAAAAAATACAAACCGCGCTACAACACTGATTTTACTGACGATAAGCGCTTCCTACTGGTGCGCATCGATCCGCGCGAAAACCTCCCCCGCTTCCGGCTCACCCGTAACCGAACCGATAGCAATTCTCGCTACTACGGCCCCTTCGCGCATTCGTCCCATCTGCGTAAGACGCTCGCGGAGTTGCGACGCCGTTTTGGCATACTACTCAGCGACGCCTCGCCCATCCAGCTAGCCGACGGCCGCTGGCGACTCTACGACGATGCACGCGCCGAGATCTATGAGCACGCCAACGAAATCACCACAGAGGAATACGCCGAACGCATGGAAGCCGCGTGTGAATTCCTCGACGGCAAAGCCCGTCAATGGCTGGCCGAGCTCAAGGCTGAAATGATGGCCGCCGCCGAAGCACGGCGCTACGAAGAAGCTGCCGCTCTGCGTGATCGCATCGAGGCGCTGGAGCGCACCACCGACCGCACGCGCAAGTTTGAGCGCAACTTAGTCGGCACTCACAATCACAGCCAAGTCGTCAAGCGCCTCCAAGCCAAGCTTGGAATCGCCCGGGAGCCCAGCCGCATGGAGTGCTTCGACATCTCTCATATTTCAGGGAGCTTCTGTGTGGCGTCCATGGTGGCCTTCAAAGACGGACATCCCGACCGCAAGAACTACCGCCGATTTAAAATCAAAAGTTTTGTAGGCAACGACGACTTTCGCGCGATGGAAGAGGTCGTGGGCCGCCGCTACCGCCGCCTACACGACGAGGGCAAAGCCTTCCCGGATCTCATCGTGATCGACGGTGGAGCGGGACAAGTCACCGCAGCACTCAAAGCATTCCTAAGTCAAGGACTGGAGCCACCTGAACTCATCGGTCTGGCCAAGCGCAACGAAACCGTCATCTTCAGCGACGGTCGTGAACCACTGAACATACCCCACCACGACCCTGCACTGCGGCTCTTGCAACACATTCGCGACGAGGCACACCACTTCGCCAACAGCTTCAACGCCGAGCTGCGCAGCAAGCGGCTGCGTGAATCCATTCTCGACGACTTTAAGGGCCTGGGCAGCCAACGTAAGCAACAACTCCTCCAACACTTCGGATCGCTGGAAAAGCTACGCGCCGCCGAAGTCGACCAACTCACGCAAGTCGAGGGCATCGGCAAGCTGACAGCCGAGCGGCTGGTGGAATTTTTCAGGGCCTAGCCGCTCAGCACACTCAGTAATGGAGCCCCGCCTATGTCAACGCAGCTTGCGCATAGGCCTTCGCAAAATACGTCAAAATCATATCTGCACCGGCTCGACGAATCGCCAATAACGACTCATCACGGCAGCGTTCCAAATCGAGCCAGCCTCTTTCCGCCGCAGCCATAATTTGCGCATACTCACCCGACACTTGATACGCTGCCAATGGCAACTCGGTCGCTTCACGCACTTCACGAATGATGTCGAGGTATGGACCCGCCGGCTTCACCATCAGCACATCCGCGCCCTCTTCCTCGTCCAGTGCAACTTCGACCAATGCCTCGCGCCGATTCGCCGGATTTAGCTGATAAGTGCGCTTGTCCAGATGATGTGTGCCAGCACTGCTCGCGCTGCCCACCGCATCGCGGAAAGGACCATAAAATGCCGAGGCAAACTTAGCCGAATAGGCCATAATTGCAGTTTTATCGTATCCGTTGTCATCAAGCGCCACACGTATCGCCCCCACACGCCCGTCCATCATATCCGACGGTGCCACCATATCGACACCAGCCTCTGCAGCCAAAACAGCCATTTCAGCCAGCACTTCGACCGTAGCGTCGTTAGCCAAATCCTGCGCGGCTGCATCCCAAAGGCCATCGTGTCCATGCACGGTGTAAGGATCGAGCGCGAGGTCAGTGATCACCGTAATCTCCGGCACCGCTGCTTTAATCGCACGGATCGCCCGCAGCACGAGCGTATTCGGATTCAAAGCTTCGCGCCCATCGTCCGACTTCAAGCTGTCATCGAGCTTGGGAAAAAGTGCCACCCCTGAAATACCTAGCGCGTGCAACTCACGGCACTCGGCGACCAGATCTTTAATCGAAAGGCGCGAAATTCCAGGCATCGAGCCGATGGGCTCAGGAGCCACATCTCCTTCCAGCACAAAAACCGGCTGAATCAAATGCTGAGGTAAGACCTCTGTCTCGCATGCCAAAGCACGCAACGAAGCCGTCCGGCGCATACGGCGGGGACGACGGGTCAATTCAAGTTTATAACTGTCAGACATGCCGCATAGAGTGAAGAGTCCGAGTGAGAGTGAAAGTGTAAAATGTCCGAGAACTTCAGTTCAAAGCATCCTCACAGCAAATACGGCACAGCCAGAGAAAACTACTAAGGTCTCGCACACTTTCACCTTCACTTTCGCTTTCACTCTGCCATTGATGGCAGAATGTCTGTCGAACTCTACGATACTCTCAGTCGATCTGTGCAAAAGCTCGCTCCCGCGAGCGGCGATACACTGCGCTTTTATTGCTGTGGCCCTACGGTATATGGCCCTGCCCACATTGGAAATTTCCGCACATTTCTCATTCAGGACACCCTGCGTCGCGTACTCGAAGTCGATGGCACACCCGTCAAACATGTGCGCAACATCACCGACCTCGATGATAAAACAATCCGTCGCTCTCAGGAAGAAGGTAAGAGCCTGGTCGAATTCACCGCGCATTGGACCGACAAGTTCCACGCCGACTGCGAGGCGCTCAACATGCTGCCCCCCAGCATCGAGCCGAGTGCAGTGGCCCATATCCCCCATCAAATTGCACTGGTCGAAAAACTAATCGAAAAAGGCCACGCCTACGCCACCGAAGACGGCTCCGTCTATTTCCGCGTCGGTTCCTTTGAGGACTATGGTCGCCTCTCGCGCCTGAAGCAGCGTGAGCTCAAGACGCAGACTGAAAACTCCGCGGGGGAACTCAACGATGCGGACGAATACGACCGCGAATCAGTCACCGACTTTGCCCTCTGGAAATCCCGCAAACCTGAAGACGGCGAAAACTATTGGACCAGCCCCTGGGGCGAAGGCCGCCCCGGATGGCACCTGGAGTGCTCAGCCATGGTCGACAGCGCCTTCGACGGCGAAACGATCGACCTACATGGCGGCGGTATCGATCTCTGCTTCCCCCACCACGAAAACGAGATCGCACAGTCCGAATGCGCGCACGGACACGACTTCTGCACCCACTGGTTCCACAGCGCCCACCTCATGGTGGAAGGGGCCAAGATGTCCAAGAGCCTGGGAAATCTCTACACGCTCGACGACCTGCGCGAGAAAGGCTTCAGCCCGATGATTGTGCGTTACACACTGATTGCCGGCAGCTACCGCCAACAACTCAACTTCACCTTCGACGGCTTGCATGCCTCGCAAAGCGCACTGACACGACTCGAACGCTTTGCAGAAGCCTTGCTGGCCAAAACCGGCGAGACGACAGACGACTTCAACGCCCAATACGTAACAGTCGACGCACCCGAGGACTTTGGCCGCCTGGCCAAGGCATGGGATGCACTGCGCAACAACTTAAATACCGCAGCCTGCCTCGGCGCCATCTTCGGCGTTATCGGCTCCAACCCGGCCGCCTCCCTCGACGCCGAGGGCGCCCGCGCTTTATTACGTGCCTTCGGCAGTCTGCTCTACGCGCTCGGCCTGGAACTGTTCACAGTCGAAGTTCAGAAAATCGACGCACCAGAGGCGATCATCGCTCTCGCGCAGGCCCGCTGGGATGCCAAACAAGCCAAAGACTGGGGCCAGGCCGACGAGCTGCGCGACACCCTGCTTGCACAAGGCTGGGTGGTCAAAGACAGCAAAGACGGCTTTGAACTAGAGCCCAAGTGACTTATCCCCCCCAGCTCATAAGTCATAAAATATGGTAGACGATCTCGTTCAGACATCGCTAAGCTCATTTCTGTTAAATAGAATTGTCGTCACTGAATAAGGTTGGCAACTTTAGACCGTTGAGGGTTTCCAAGTTCATACAATTGAGGCCTCAAAATCAGCACGCCACAATATGATTAAGCTCTACGGATGAAACAGAACGAAAAGCGCCTGCTAATAGCACTGACACTTTTCGCAGTAATCTGCATGATCGGGTCGGCCTTCATGGAATATCTGATCATGGAAAAAATCCACCACACAGAACACGGTGGGATGAGTCAGTTTTTTCATATCGGAAATCTAGTCAGCACGGCACTACTGTTTGCATGCCTTACCTATTACTGGGTCAAACGCAGTAAAGACAAAACACTCCAGGCCACCGAACTGCAGCGAGAGAACTTACGTATTACGCTCAATTCTATTGGAGACGCCATAATATCCACGGATGCGACAGGGTTCATTTCTCAGATGAACCCTGTCGCGGAGAAAATGACTGGCTGGTCGCTCAGCGAGGCATCCGGCAAACCGCTGGCTAGCATATTTAATATCTTTAAAGCAAACACAGGCGAAAGAGTCGAAAACCCAGTCCAAAAAGTTCTCGAATCAGGCGCGGTAGTTGAACTCGCCAATCACACCTCACTGATCGCCAAAGATGGCACAGTCCGTCAAATAGCAGACAGTGCGGCTCCCATTCGAGACGCACAAAACAAGATTCAGGGCGTCGTCCTCGTCTTCCGCGATGTGAGCGACGAGTATGCGATCCGCTCAGCAATGGAAGCCGAGCAAACACGCAATCGTAATATCTTAAAAGGAACCAACGCGGGCACATGGGACTGGAACATCCGAACAGGCGAATCCATCGTCAACAGCCGCTGGGTAGAGATCATCGGGTACACTCTGGCTGAGCTCGGCCCGATAGACACAGCCACTTGGACCAAAACAGGACACCCCGACGACCTGCCATTTTGCGAAAAAGCTCTCAACGATCACTTGAAAGGCAAAACCGATTACTATGATGCCGAATTTCGCCAATTGCATAAAGACGGCAAATGGCGCTGGATACATGCAAGAGGCTCCATCGTCGCACGCGACAAGAATGGCAGCCCAATCCACATGAGCGGCACCCACATGGATGTCACCGAACGTATAGAAAATGCACTCGCCCTGAAAGAATCCAAGGAGATCTTGCATAACGTGGTGAACAATATACCCGCCCGCGTATTCTGGAAAAACCGCGACAGCATCTACATGGGGTGTAATCAGCAATTTGCCGAAGACGCTGGAATGGCAAGCGCCGAGGAGCTCATAGGTAAAGACGACTTCGCAGCAAGCTGGGGCGCACACCAAGCCAACCTCTTCCGAATGGACGACCGGGAAGTGATGGAGAGCGGCCAAGCCAAACTGCTCTACCAAGAACCACAAACCCGAAATGGTGAAGAAACTTGGGTCGAAACATCAAAGATTCCACTAAAGGATTCCGACGGTCAAATCATCGGAGTGCTCGGAACTTACGTAGATATCACAAGCAGACGCGAAGCCGAAAAAGCTCTCATACGCGCCAAAGATGACGCCGAAGCAGCCAGTCATGCAAAGGACGAGTTTCTAGCGGTGATGAGCCACGAGATGCGCACACCGCTCAATCCGATTATTGGCTTCAGCGAGCTACTACTCGAGAGCATCACGCAAGACCCGGAAAACAGCCAGCTCAGAACAATCCACAGTGCAGGTAACCGACAGCTACAACTCATCGACGACATTTTAGACTTCATGCGTATCGACCGGGGAAGCGTCCAGGCGAGTCCAGAAGCTTTCAGCATTTACGAACTGTGTCAGGCAGCGCTCGCCGATGCCAAATTTGTCGCCCACGGTCTGGATTTACAGCTCCAGAATGGCGCCACAGGCATCGCGATCGAGGAGCAACTCCTGGTAGAGACTGACTTAACGATGCTGCAGCGCATACTCGACAATTTGCTCAATAATGCATGCAAATATACCCGCAAAGGCTCAATCACCCTTAGCATCTCACGATGCCCACAGGCGACCGACCGCTTTATCTTCCAAATCAAAGACACCGGGATCGGCATCGATGAAGAGGTGCTACAACACATCTTCAAACCTTTCAGTCAGGCCGATAGTTCCTATACACGTAAGCACGAAGGCGCTGGTCTCGGCTTGGCAATCTGCCAAAAGTTAGTCAAACTACTCAACGGCAGTATTCACGTCGAAAGCAAGTACAACAAGGCAGCTGCTTTACTGTCGAGCTCCCCTTGAAAGTTGTCGCAGAAAAGATCCCATTCCCCCGCCCCAATCAGAACGGCCAAAACCGCGACTTTGGTAAACTCAGTAAAGCGTGTCACGTGTTAATCGTAGACGACAAACAAGACAATCTACTCATTTTAAAAACCCTACTCGAACGAGCTGGGGCCACCACTGACTCAGCTAAAAACGGAGAATACGCAGTCGAGCTCTGCAACAGCGAGAGCTATGATTTAATCATGATGGACCTCGCAATGCCTGTCCTCAACGGACTCGAAGCCACCGAAATAATCCGCCGCGAAACGCCCAACAGTTCAACCCCCATCATTGCCGTCACCGCGGACGTATCTCAACACGTAAAAGAAAATTGCATAAAAGTGGGCATGAACGGTTACATCAGCAAGCCCCTCTATCCAAACAATCTACTGCAAGAAATAGAACGCGTACTTAGCGAAGCATCATAAAGCGGCTTAAATAAATGCAAAGTGACACAAGTGCCAAGGCCGCCCCTCACCGCATCCTGAAGACTATCTCCCCGAATAGACACCACAGCGGATCATTTTTATAGCTACTGATTGACCCGAACAAACGAATCAATCATCAAACAACCATGACTACGCCAAGCATCCAAACTATAGGTAATATTGTATCCACGTGGGGCGAGGGCCCGATCTGGTGGGGATCCCAACTCCTCTACGTCGACATCAATGGTAAAAAACTAGTACGCCTCGACCCAACAAATGGCGAAGAAACCATTTGGGAAATAGGCGAACGTATCGGCACCGTCGTGCCAACTGACAAAAAAAACGAAGTTATCTACGCGGGTGACACTGGCTACATCCGCTTCAACCTAGAGACTCAGCAAAAAACTCAGCTAGCCGATCCCGAAGCCGAACTGCGCGGGAAAAATCGGTTCAACGACGGCAAGTGTGACCCGGCAGGTCGCTTCTGGGCAGGCACAATCAGCATGGTCAGAGAAACTGGCAGCGCAAATCTCTACTGCCTGGACAGCGACGGTTCCCTCTCACTCAAAGTTTCCGATGTGACTAATTCCAACGGCATCTGTTGGAGCGCTGACGCGAAGACCATGTATTACATCGATACGCCCACACAACAAGTACGTGCCTACGATTACGACCGAGACAGCGGAGCTCTTTCCAATGCCCGAGTCGCCATCGACACGGCAGCTCATGGTTACGCCAGCTCCCCCGATGGAATGACTATCGATGCCGAAGGTCAGCTCTGGATCGCATTTTGCCACGGCGGCTGTGTGGTGCGCTTCGATCCGATACGCGACAAAGAATTACAACGCGTAGACCTGCCCTGTATAGAGACCACCGCCTGCGCCTTTGGTGGCGAGAACTTGGACCGTCTATTTGTCACCACAGGGATCAAAGCCGGCTACGACGAACCCGACGCTGGTAAAGTATTCGTCATCGACGGACTGGGCATCAAAGGCACGCCCGCATACGCATACAAAGGGTAGGCAATCGCGGGACCATTGCATAATAGAATTCAAACGTGGCGTGCTCCGAACCACATAAAAAAGGCCGATTCCCTAGTGGGAATCGGCCTTTTGAAAATAATTAGTAACTAAGTGCGAATCGACTAAGCAGCGAGGGCTTCTTTAGCCTTTGCGATCAAGCTCAAGAAAGCTGCTTCATCGTGAATCGCGAGCTCAGAGAGCTGCTTGCGGTCCATCTCGATATTAGCTTTCTTCAGACCATTCATGAAACGGCTGTAGTTGATGCCATTGTTACGGCAAATCGCGTTGATACGAACGATCCAGAGTTGACGGAACTCTGTCTTCTTTTTGCGGCGGTCGCGGTAAGCGTAAACTTCGGCGCGATCGACGGCGTCTTTAGCGTAGCGGAAAAGACGTGATTTATTTCCGAAATAGCCTCTGGCTTTTTTCAGAACTTTTTTGCGACGAGCAAGCGTCGCGGGACCATTGGTGGCTCTAGGCATGTTGTAGTATCTCTCGTTTAGGTCGCTGTCGGGTCGCCCATTTTCATGTTACCCGACTAGCGTGAGTTATAATTGTTAAAACGTTTCGTTATATAGACGTGTCGCGACTTCCGCTTATGCGAAAGGCATACCGCGAATGAGATCAGCGCGTTGGCCAGCTGCGACCAATTTGCTGCTACCTGCGCGGCGGCGTTGCTTGACACTTTTCTTACGAAGAAGGTGACGGTGCCCTGGCGTACGACGCAGGAGCTTACCGGTGCCTGTCTTCTTGAAGCGTTTTGAGATGGATTTGCGTGTTTTCTGCATGAGAAATAAGGAAAAGAGGAGGAAGACATAGTTTTCCTCCCCGCTTGTAAAGGGGAAAAGCAGGATTTTTCATATTTCCCAGAGAAGGACATATAGCGCCAGCCCGACGAGACGTGACTCGTGTCACATCGCTACGCCCGCGAGCAATTATCCTCGAAATATCAAATATTGAATTCCCTAGATCCGGCGTTCAACGTGACCGAATCAAAACAAACCCATCAGTCAATGTCCCCGCAAGCCAGAGCCGCATCGTCGGCTGCAGCGAGGGACGCGTGCGTCGACTCGCCGGCTACCAAAAGCATCACCACGTGCCCGAGGCGCACAGCGATGCCGCGCAGAACTTTGTGCGTAAAGCGGGACATCCCGATGTAAAGTCCGCCGCAGACCTGCTCTACACCGACATTCGCGGCCTCTTCGGCTACAAGCGAAGGGAGTTCGACTACAGCTGCGAAGACGGCTTCGCCTGGATCAAGACACCCGACTTCGATCTACAAATCAAGGTCGACCAATGCCCCGACGATCCGAAAAACTATATAATGACGACCGAAATCGTCGCCCTACACACGGAGGGCATCGCAGCGGATGAGCGACTGCACAGCTGCTTCAATCATCACTGCGACCATTTAGTCGTGGAATTTGCCAGCCCGATTCAGGTGGAAGACAAGATCGACCTACTAGAAGACATCCCCGACCTAGCCACCGCGCTAAGCTACGAGCCCGACGGCAGCGCCTTCGAGCTCAAACTGCCCCAACTCGATCTCTTGATCCAAGTAAACGAATCCACTATGACTTTCAGCCTACTCACCTTACGTGACCTCGGCAAATTGCTCAACCACAGCCAAAAAGCCTTCGACATCTTAGCCAGCGCGAAATTCTACTCTCACAGCTAGAAAGCACAGATTTCTCGTTGCCCTTTGCCGATCACATCGCACATTTCCGACCTCGGAGTCACTATTTACAACTCATGAGCCAAAGCC
Organism: Coraliomargarita algicola; assembly: GCF_033878955.1. Classification (NCBI taxonomy): domain Bacteria; kingdom Pseudomonadati; phylum Verrucomicrobiota; class Opitutia; order Puniceicoccales; family Coraliomargaritaceae; genus Coraliomargarita; species Coraliomargarita algicola. Next base: position 3,782,250 of record NZ_CP138858.1, on the reverse strand, counting down.
TATCCTGGAACCGAAAAGATCTGATCGACGTGGAGCCACTCTCCCGTGCTGAGATCGAAACGATTTTTACCGCCGCGACTGCCTTCAAAAAGGCGATGAATGCGGACAATATGAAGCAGCCCTACTTGAACGGGCGCACAGTGGTCAACCTGTTCCTAGAGCCCAGCACCCGCACGCGACTCGCCTTCGAGGTAGCCGCCAGCCGCCTGAGCGCCGACACCATCACCGTGACAGGGGCTGCCAGCAGCTTAACAAAGGGCGAAACTCTACGCGACACTGCACGCAATATGGAAGCGCTGAAGGCAGACATTATTATCATGCGCCACTCCGCTTCTGGCGCGCCGAACTATCTGAGCAAAGTTGTCGACATTCCGGTGATCAACGCAGGCGACGGCTCCCACGCCCACCCCACGCAAGCACTGCTCGACTCATTCACGCTGCTCGAAAAGTTCGGCTCTCTTGACGGCAAGAAAATCACGATTTTGGGCGACATTTTGTTCAGCCGCGTGGCACGCTCAAATATCATTTGTCTGCAAAAGCTCGGAGCCAAGGTCACCATCGCGGGCCCCAGCACGCTCGTGCCCAAAGCATTTGAGGGCATGGGCGTCACAGTCAGCCACAAGCTACAACCCGCATTGGAGGATGCCGATGCGGTGATGCTACTCCGTATCCAGCACGAGCGACAGACCGCCACCCACTTTCCATCCATCGGTGAATACACCAGCTCCTTCGGGCTCAACAAGGACCGCGCCAAATGGCTGAAACCTGGCGCCATCATCATGCACCCGGGCCCCATCAACCGCGGCGTCGAGATCGATTCCGAACTGGCCGACTCCTCGCAATCTGTAATTCTGCAACAAGTCACCAACGGCATCGTCGTACGCATGGCGATCCTACACCTCTGCTCCTGCGCGTATCATAAGCAAGCGATCGAGCTGCCAAATTAAATTCCTAATTCTTAATTCCTAAATCTTAATTGATGAATATTCTTTGGATACAAAACGGTCGCGTCATCGACCCGGCCAATCAACGCGACGCCGCAGGTGATGTCTTTGCCGTCGATGGCACGATCGTCGCCAGCCTCAGCGAGGCACAACAAGCTGCAGCCACAGTGATCGACGCCCAAGGCTTGGTCGTAGCCCCTGGCTTGGTCGACATTCATGTACATTTCCGCGACCCCGGGCAGACGCATAAGGAAGACATCCGCAGCGGCACCGAAGCGGCAGCAGCCGGCGGTTTCACTTCAGTAGTTTGCATGCCCAACACCAGCCCGGTCTGCGATAACGCCGGCACGATTCAACGCATTATGGATAAAGTCGCCCGCGAGGCGGTGGTCCGCGTATATCCAACAGGTTGCTTAACCGTCGGCATGCAGGGCGAGCAATTAGCTCCCACTGGACAACTCAAAAAAGCCGGGGTCGTCGCCATGACCGACGATGGACGCTGCGTGCAAAGCAATGAGATCATGCGCCGTGCGGTCGAATATGCCAAAATGTTTGACCTCCCCATCATGGATCACTGCCAGGATGCCAGCCTGACTGAAGGTGCCATGATGAACGAAGGCGAGTGGTCGCTCCGACTCGGTCTGCAAGGTTGGCCCAAAGCCGCCGAAGACATCATCGTGGCGCGCAACGTCATTCTCGCAGAGCTGACTGGCACCCACATTCACATGCAGCACATTAGCTCGGCCAGTTCCGTCGACATCCTGCGCCGCGCCATCGATCGCGGTGTCTCCGTCAGCGGCGAAGTCAGCCCACACCATATTGAATTTACGGATGCGGATCTACACGACTACGATACCGTCTTTAAAATGAATCCACCGCTTCGCACGGATGCAGACCGCGAAGCGCTCATCGAAGGTCTGATCGATGGCACACTCTGCTGTATCGCCACCGATCACGCGCCCCACTCCCCGACCGAAAAAGATCAAGAGTTCGACTACGCGCCCTTCGGAGTCATCGGCTTGGAAAACTCACTCGCGAGCTGCTTGACCACACTCTACCATAGCAAGCGCCTCGGCCTGAGCGAGGTGATTGCACTAATGACACATAAAGGCGCAGAACTTTGCAAACTCAACGCCGGCACGCTGAGTGTAGGTGCTCCGGCGGACATCTGCCTCTTCGATCCCGATGAGAGCTGGACTGTCGATGCCAACAAATTCTTCAGTAAATCACGCAACTGCCCATGGCATGACAAAAGCTTAAAAGGCGTAGTCAAAGCAACCTACGTCGGGGGCCAACAGGTTTTCGACGGCACCTCGATCACTATTTAAACGATGCCAACGGAGCCACAAGTCGATGCGCCGCTAATAGTCGCGTCCTTACTGATTCTAAGCATTCTCGGCAGCAGCGCCGCACTGTGGTTTCGCCATATTCAGCGTCCGCGTGATCTCATCGATCAGCCGGGCGTGCCCGCATGGTCCATCGGTTGGGTCAACTTCGGCATATTCATCTGCGCGATGATCATCTCAGTGTTTTTGGTGCAAAACTTCGCAGCCGGGTTGTTCTTTGCCGCTCCCAGCGAAAACGACGCCCCACTCGAACTCACACCATGGTTAGCTGTGCTCGCAGTATTACTACTGCAACTACCGATGCTAGCAGTCTTCTACGGCGCCCGCCGCTTTTACCCCGGGCACTACGCGAGCCGACTCAATAACGTCCAACTGTCATGTTTCGCCGCGTTCCGCCAGGCAATACCCGCATTCTTGATGTTCTTGCCTGTCATTTGGATCGCGTCGCTGGTTTCGACCAGTCTACTAAACGCCTTGGAAGCAGCTGGAGTCATCGAGGCCTTTGCCCCACAAGAGTTAATCACACTCTTCCAAGAAGGCGGTGATCCACTGGCGATTGGCCTACTAGTCCTCATGGCAGTGGTGTTAGCGCCCATCGTCGAAGAAATCATTTTCCGTGGCTGCATCTACCGCTTTCTGAAAAGCCAAACCACCCGAGTCCCCGCACAGGTTCTCAGCGGTTGCGTCTTTTCAATGATGCATGCCAACTTAATGTCATTTGTACCACTCGTCATCGTCGGCGTCTTACTGGCCCGCGTATATGAGAAGTCGGGCAATCTAATGGTATCCATGTGGTTCCACGCCTGCTTCAATGCCTTTAGCCTGTTGATGCTATTCATCACCAGCATGTCCGACAACATTCCCCAATAATTTAATTTCCCATGAACAAGCCACACGATAACGCTCGCATCGCACACACACGCCCACTGCTGCCACCAGCCATCTTAGTCGAAGAAATACCGCTCTCCGAAGCCGGCATCGCCGTGGTCGATCAAGGTCGCAACGAAAGCAGCGCCATCCTACGTGGCGACGACGATCGCCTATGTGTCATCTGCGGCCCCTGCTCCATACACGACACTAAGGCCGCTCTCGAATATGCCGAGCGCCTGTTACCGCTGCGCGAAAAATACAAGGATGATCTTCAAATCATCATGCGCACCTACTTTGAGAAACCACGCACCGTGGTGGGCTGGAAGGGACTGATCAACGATCCTAAACTCGACGGCAGCTTCGAAATCAACCAAGGCCTGCGCATCGGCCGCAAACTACTGGTCGACATCTGCGAAATGGGCCTGCCCACCGCCGCGGAATTCCTCGACACCATCATTCCACAATTTATAGCCGACGCGATTGCATGGTGTGCCATCGGCGCGCGCACCACCGAGAGCCAGATCCACCGCGAGCTCGCATCCGGACTCTCCATGCCCGTTGGCTTCAAGAATGGAACTAGCGGCAACGTACAAATCGCAATCGACGCGGTGCGCTCCGCGGGGCAAGCGCACTGGTTCCCCTCTGTCACCAAGCAAGGTGTGACCGCCATTTTCCAAACTACAGGTAACCCTGATGGACACCTAATTTTGCGGGGCGGCAACCGCACGGGGCCCAACTACGAAGCCCATGTGATCGAGCCAATTCTAGAGCAGCTCGCAGCCGTCAACCTGCCTCCTTATTTAATCGTCGACTGTAGCCATGGCAACAGCAACAAGGACTACACTCGCCAAAGCGAAGTCGCCCACGTGCTCGCGGAGCAAATCGCAGCCGGCCAAACCGGTATCGCTGGAGTGATGCTAGAGAGCCACTTAGTGGCCGGTCGCCAAGACTACACCACAGACGGGAACAACACTTACGGCCAAAGCATCACCGACGCCTGCATCGACTTCCCCGCGACTGAAGCGATCTTCGAAGAGCTGGCCCAAGCCGTGCAAAAGCGCCGTAAAGGCTAGCAGTGATTCGGGTTGGAGTCCCGCCTTTAAGGATTGGATTTTAGTTAGCGCAATCATTTAAGACTCGTACTTTTAGGACGATTGCTTCTTTTGTATGAATGAGCGCATCCACCTCCTTGTGTTTACCGTTGTTTTCTAATTTTCCAGCTGCCTTTGAGGAGCTATTTAGCCGTGAGAGTTGCGCTCTGATTTTCGCGCAGCACGGTCCTCGCGGTGGTGGCCAAGCCAAGTTAAATGGCTGGGAATGGTTGATGTCCAGGGTCTACCATGAGTTGGCACGTTCGGGTACTTTCTCGTCTAATACCAAGGCGGTATCCGGAGTGCGCATCTCGGACAGCGCGCTCAGCCAGCGGGCCTTGTCGATTGGCGAGAAGCTGATCGAAGAGATACTGCCTATCGCGCTACGTCCGTTAGCCGACCGTGAGCGAGATGTGCAGGCCTTTTATCATGCATATCGGTTGGTGGCCATCGACGGGACTCGTTTCAATTTACGTAATACCGGAACCATTAATGAACAGGCTTCAAAAGTGGCTTGCAACCGCGGTAGCGGTGAACCTGCTTTCGCGCATTTGCTGGCAGTTGTCCTGGTGGAATTGGGTATGCACCAACCTTTGGGCACCCGTTTAGGCTGGCAAGGCGAGGGCGAGTTGACACTCGCGCGGCAACTGTTTGCGGCTCAGGATCTGCCCGAGCGCAGTCTGCTTTTAGCCGACCGACTGTTCGGTTATCCTTCGCTGATCTGGGGACTCTGGTCAATGCTCCGGCGCACACACAGTTACGTTCTGGTTCGGATAAAGTCTAATCTCAAAGCCAAGCGCACGCGGCAACTCGCGGATGGTTCATGGCTAGTCGAAGTCAAAGCGATTGATCCATCCACACGCAAGAAGGTGGGGGTACTCGAACTACGTGAGATCTATGGTCGAGTCTGCTATGAAGACCAGAATGGTCACCGTTCGTGTCTTCAAATACGCTTGTGGACGAGTCTGCTCGATGACACCACCAGCCCAGCCACAGAACTGATCGCCCTTTACGCCGCACGCTGGGAGGAAGAGTTATTCTTCCGAGAACTCAAAAGCCACCTGCACGCCCGCGGAGAACTACTTGACGCACTCACTCCGCAAACCGCAGCCCAAGAAGTGCTCGCGATGCTCTTAGCGGCCGCGCTGATCGCCAAGCAGCGCCAAAGCGTCGCTTCTGCCGCAGGCGTTGAGCCCTTGCGCATCAGCTTTGCCAAGGTTTTGCACAAGACAGCCGCACTGTGCGAGCTACTGCAAGTCGGTGCAGACTTGATCACCCCGCAAGCGCTGGCTCAGTGGATACAGCGACTCTTAGATGATCTTATATATGATGCCGTTATTAAAAAACGAAGACCTAGAACTTGCCCCAGAACCCTACGACAACCCACAAAAGACTGGCCAAAAACTAAAGTTGCCCAGTCAAAACGAGTTGTTAAAACTATAGAAGTCACCAATCCTTAAAGACATTGGCCTAAAGGCGGGACTCCAACCTAAACGAACCTCCAATACACCAAAAAACATGTATGACTGGAGAAAAATGTCCGAAGCCGAAAGGCAGGTCATATTCTCTCAACGTCAACTTCGCGGAGGATCCTGGCGACGTCCACCAATCTGGAAAACAAGCCAAAAACGATTCATGATGACGGCGGCATGCTTTGATCATGCACCACATATTGGCAAAAATGCTCAACGAATTTCAGAATTCGAAAACTCACTGCTACTCGAATTGGAGAAGCTTTCCAATAGTATCTTTGCTCATGCCGTGCTTCCAAACCACTACCACGTCTTACTGGAAACATACGACATCGCTAAGCTACGCATCGAATTGGGCAAGTTTCACGGCCGAACATCTTTTAACTGGAACAAAGAAGATGGCACACAGGGCCGAAAAGTATTTCACGGTTCAGCTGAAACCGCGATGAAATCAGAGAGACATTTCCAAGCGACGTTGAACTACATTCACAATAACCCAGTCAAACACGGCTATGTGAATAAATGGCAAGATTGGCCCTATTCAAGCGCAGCCCAATACTTAACAAGCGTCAGCAAAGAAGAAGCTGCCCAGCATTGGCTGGAATACCCGATCGATCGCTATGGTGAAGATTGGGATGTGTAATCAAACGCAGCCGTAGCTTGGAGTCCCGCCTTTAGGCGGTCTTTTGCTCGGCAGCCGCCTAAAGGCGGGACCCCAACCTGATCATATTTTCGTCAGCACAGCCGCATAGAAGCCGTCGTAGCCACAAGTCGCCGGCGAGATCGTGTGCTCTTCAACTAAGCGAAAGCCAGCTTGCTCTAGGAGTCGTGCGGTGTTTGCGTGGTTTTCTGAGGGCAGCACGGAGCAAGTGGCGTAAACAAGTCGCCCACCAGGCTTCAGCATGCTCGAGTAGTCACTGAGAATTTCCGCTTGAATGGCTCTCACTTTATTAATCGTTTCTGGTTGCAGGCGCCACTTTAAATCGGGCTGTCGTTTCAAGGTGCCTAGGCCTGAGCAAGGTGCGTCGATCAGAAGACGGTCCGCCACTTCTTTATATTGAACGATCGTCTGCGCATCGATGCGATGCGTCTCGATGCAGTGCTTCGGGTGCGCCCTCTGCGCGCGCTTTTCTAACTCGCGCAATTTCCTCGGCACCACATCCATTGCGATAATGCGCCCTTGATTTTGCATGAGCGAAGCGAGGTGCAAGGATTTCCCGCCGGCTCCTGCGCAGGTATCGATGATGCACTCCCCCGCTTGCGGCGCAAGTAGCGGCGCGATCATCTGAGATCCTCCATCCTGAATCTCCACGCGTCCATCCATTCTAAATTTTTTGGCAAGTGTTTTGCCCGGCATCAGCGCCAATGCGTCGGGTAAATGCGAAACTTCCTCGGTCACAATGTTCTGGCTGGCAAGCCACTCTTGAGCAGCCAGACGTGAGGTTTTCAAAGTATTGACGCGTAAATAGACCCGAGTGCGCTGGTTCAAGGCCGCCAGTTCGGAATCCCAACTGGCGCCCAATTCTTCCGATCCCAGCACGTCCAACCAATCTGGTATCGATTCACGAATCGCCCGAGCCTGCTGTGGCAGCTCCGCCTCACGCGACGTCATTTCATCGGCACTGGCACCATGATAGGTCCACCAATCCGGAAGCTCATAGCCCATGCGGCCCCATTGAGCCGCGCATAATGCCTCAACATCCTCGCTATCCGCCAAAAAGCTCAAGGCCCGCCGCCAGCGAACCACTTCGAAGCATGTTTCCGCGATGAAACTACGGTCGCGCTTCCCCCACTTCGGGTTCGCTTCAAAGGCCTGGGCTAAGCAGCGGTCTAAAACTTTGTGTTCATGAAAAACACTTTTAATGATGTCAGTCGCTGCATGAGCCAAAATACGGTGCATTCTCATAATGCAGGCAGACGATTATGATTCCTCTCTGATGCCAAACAAATAAGCCAAAATTCGCGATTCGCAGCGTGGTGTTTTAGCGGGTTTTAAGCGATGATATCCACTCAGACCGCCTAAAGGCGGGGCTCCTACCTTTTCATACGCTTAGAGCAGGCGGGGCTCCTACCTTTTTATACGCTTAGCTTTGAGCTGACCGCAGCCGGCGGCCACATCGATGCCGCGGCGTTGCCGCACGGTGCTGGGCAGACCGGAGTCTTGGATGATTTGCTGAAACTCGCGCACATTCGTCTCTGCGGGCGCTTGCCCCTCGTAGCCTTCGGTCGCGTTGAGCGGGATCAAGTTTACATGCGCATCGATGCCCTTCAGCAATTCGGCTAAGCGTCGCGCGTGATCGGCCGTGTCATTGACGCCACCGATCAAAGTCCACGCAAAGAACACCCGCGCCCGTTTGATCTGGGTATATTCACGGCAGGCCTCGATCAGGTCGGCCAGTGGCCACTTCTTATTCACAGGGATCAGCTTACCGCGCTCTTCATCGCTGGCGCCATGCAGGCTCACTGCGAGTGAATAGCGCTTGGGGTGGCGAGCTAGCTTTTGAATGCCGGGAATATGTCCGACGGTGCTGATGGCCACACGTGCAGGGCCGATGTTGAGGCCGCGGTTGTCGGTTAAAATCCCCAGCGCTTCCATCAATGGTTCAAAATTGTGCAGTGGCTCGCCCATGCCCATCATCACGATATTACGCAAGCGCTCCCCATGACTCGCACGCAAACTACGCTCCACATGGTGTGCCTGCGCCACAATTTCGCCCGCAGTCAAATGCCGCGAAAAGCCCATCTGCCCGGTGGCACAAAACACGCAGCCCATCGCGCAGCCGACCTGACTACTCAGACAGGCGGTAAAGCGCCCAGGGAAGCCCATACGGACTGCTTCCACCTCGGCACCATCGGCCAGGCGCAAGAGATACTTCTCGGTAAAACCATCGCTACTGGGGGTGCAATCCGTCTGCTCGGTGGGACAGAGCGTGGGCGCGCCCTCCGAATCCAACCAACGCGCCACAGGCGGCAAAATCCCCTCGGCTGCGCTCAAATCACCAGTTACCAGCCGACGCTGCACCGCACCAAAGAGCGGCTTGGCATGCACAGGGTTGACCCCGGCATCCGCCAGCACTTGTTCCAATGCAGCATAACTGTAACCTTCCAACGAATCGATCATAGCCCTCCAACCCCTGTGTTAGATTTGAGAGACGTCAACTGTAACCCGTAGGCTCGAATCAATTGGCTGCTGACTCAGATAGGAGCCCGCCACTGGCGGCACAGCCTCAGGGTGGCGATGTACCGCGGTGGCAATATGCTCGGTGCCAGCAACCAGGCCGCTGGTATTATCAAATCCGACCCAACCAGCGCCTGGCAAATACACCTCGGACCAGGCATGCGTCGAGCCATGCTGATTGGAACCAGGATTGTGCAGATACCCGCTCACAAAGCGCGCGGCAAGCCCCAGATAGCGGCAGGCCTCGATAAAGAAGGCGGCAAAGTCACGGCAACTCCCCGTTCGCAAGCGCAAGGTGTCATTTGGATTTTGCACACCGGGCTCTTCGCGCATGCCGTAGCCGAAGTCAGACACGATGGCCTTATTCATACGATCTAGCAGCAAAAAGGTCTCAATCGATTGCCCCGGCTGCCAAAAGCGAGCAACCCATTGCTTCAACTGCTGGGTATGGTTAGGCCAGTTATGCGTACAATAGGGCAACAGATCCAAGCGATCTTCTGGCTCAAATGGGAATGGAAAGGTCACCGCACGTTGATCCACCACAAAGTCCAGCGGGCGCTCGGCATAGTGCTCAATCACCACTTCACTCTCAATTCGGAGTGTATCGGCGCGCTCTTTTAAAGACAACAGCCCGACCGAATTTCCGTAAATATCGCGGTACCACTTGGTTTGGGCATGCGGGCTCACATCCAGGCGCGATGATTGTATCCGAATATCGTGCCCCTCGCGTGGGCGCAGCAGTAGACGGTGTTCCGTCAACTCCACGGGTGTCGAAAACGTGTATTCTGTGATGTGGTGGATACGGATCTTTTTCATAGCGGATGTCACACTGAGTAAATGTGCAGCTAAGTGAAAAACGCAAGCAGCACCAACAGGTCATATTTTGACCGGCCCACTGTTAGGATGTTGGCGCCGACTGCCGTCTTAGAATCAGCCGCAGCCGTGTCGTAAGCACAATCGCCGACACACACATTCCGGTGGCCACGCCATACCACAGCCCGATGCCGCCCAGACCAACAAAAAAGGCCAGCACGATCCCGAGTGGCACCGCGAACAAAAAGAAATTCCCGAAGTTAATCCAAGTCGGCACATAGACATCATGCATCCCCCGCAGCGCCGACATACTAATCACTTGAATCCCATCAAAACCTTGATAAATCGCCACCACCACTAAGAAGGCAGCGGTCATACGTACCACATCTTGATCGAGCGTAAAGCTCGCCGCCAGCTCACTGCCAAAGCCAACAAACACTGCGCCAGTCAGCGACATCGCGCCCGTAATCATTAAGAGTGCTCCCAAAATCATGCGACGGCAACTCACCCACTGCTGCGCGCCCACAGCATGCCCCACCCGAATGGTCAAAGCCATGGACAAGCCCAAGGGCAGCATAAACGCAGTCGAGGAACAAGTGAAAGCGATCTGATGCGCCGCCAAGGTGGTGCTGCCAAATTGCCCCATTAGCAGTGAACAGGCGGCAAACACCGCAAACTCCAAAGAAACTTGCAAGGAGATCGGCAGCCCTAATTTCACTAGGTAACGGACGACCGACCAATCGATAGGCGCGCACCAACGCGCGGGCAAGCGCGGACGCATCTGTGGTGATTTACAAATATAAACAAATACTGCCACAAAGCCGGCGCAGCGCGCCAAGAAGGTGGCACAGCCGGCCCCATCCAAGCCCATGGCGGGCAAGCCGGCATTGCCAAAGATAAGCAGATAGTTAAGCCACACATTCAGCACCACGGTGCCCAGCATCAGCCAGAGCACCGGCCAGGGCTTATTCAGCGCCTCGGAAAAGCTCTTCAAAGTCAGCATCGGCACCATCGGAAGATAGGAAAGCGCCAGCCAGCGAAAGTAAGAGCCGCTCAATTCCGTGACTTCAGGCGGCTGCCGGAACCAGTCGAGCCGAAAGCTCAAGCCGAGATAGGCCAGCGAGAGAAAGAGCCCAAAGAGCAGCGACAGCAACAAGCCATGCCGCAGCGAGCCGCTGATGGACTCAGGCCGAGCACTGCCAAAGGCGTGTGAAACCCGCACCGAAACCGCCGCAAAGAGACCACTCGCGAGCGCGAAGCCCAAAAAGAAAAGCGAATTTACAAAGGCCACAGCCGCCAGCTCAACGGTGCCGACTCGGCCGATCATCATAGTATCGGCCAAGCCGAGCAGCATCTGACTCAGCTGCCCAGCAATCATGGGCAGTGCCAAAGCCAGCGTTTTACGATTTTCTTGAAGGAGCGTTTTCAGCGTCTACAAGCTCTCCAAAATGCGCAGCGTTTCATCGCGCTTTTCGGTGGTCTCCGCCAGTTGCTTACGAGCCCCTTCGACCACTTTCGCGGGGGCGCTTTCAACAAACTTCGGGTTCTTCAACTTATTTTCACCGACCGCGACCAACTTATTAAGCTTCTCCAGCTCCTTAGTTAGGCGCGCTTTCTCGGCCTCGACGTCGATACTGCTGCTCAGATCTAAGTAGAGCGAGCCCAGCGGCGTCACCACCGCAGGCAAGCCGTCGGAAGACTTATCGCCGATCGCATCTAAAGTGCCCAAGCCCGCCAGCGTTTGAATCAGGCTGGCGTTATCTGCGATCACTGCGGCCGCGGCACCTTCGGCACCGTAGAACACAGCGACGTCGCGCTTGCTAGCCAGGTTGTATTGCGCCTTAAGCGCACGTGCTTGCGAGATCAGCTCCTGCAGCTGAGTCACACGTTCGATGGAATCGAAATCCACGGATACGCGCTCTTCCAGCGTCAACGCCGTCGTCAGCGTAGTATTTTGAATATAGGGCACCACTTCATCGTAGCCCAAGCCCTTCCAGAGTTCTTCCGTGATGTGAGGAATGATCGGGTTCGCAAGTTGCAGCACTTGGCGAATGACCAAGTCTTGAATGGCGAGGCAGTTATCCCGCAGCTCTTCGCTGCCCTTGAGTTTGCCCTTGGAAGCTTCCACATACCAATCACAGAAATCGCCCCAGAAGAAGGCGTAAATCTGGTGTGTGAGTGGCGAGATTTCATAATTAGCAAAGCACTTTTCGACATCGGCAGTTACCTGCTGCAAACGGCCCAGGATCCAGTGATCGTAATCGTCGAACAGGTCCGAATGGATGCGGCTAATAATGGCTTCGAAGCTAGAATTGTCAGCCATCGGGCCTGACATTTGACGGAAGCGCACCGCGTTCCAAAGCTTATTACAGAAGTTACGGCCGATCTGAATGCGCTCTTCCGAGAAGAGAATATCGGAGCCTGAAGGCGCGATATTACAGATACCAAAGCGTAGGCCGTCGGCGCCATACTTAGCGATCAAGTCGAGCGGATCAGGCGAGTTGCCGAGCGATTTCGACATTTTACGCCCCTTCTCATCACGGATCAGGCCGTGGATAAAGATATTCTTAAACGGAATACGCTTGGCGATCTCTTCGTCGGACAAGTCCTTGGCATCCTCACCGTAAAGCTCGATGCCAGCCATAATCATGCGGGCCACCCAGAAGAAAATGATGTCGAAGCCGGTGACCAAGGTGGACGTCGGGTACCAGAAATCGAGTTCCTTTTGCTGTTCCGCAGTCGGCTCGGGCCAACCAAGGTTGGCCATTGGCCAGAGGTATGAGGAAGCCCAGGTATCGAGCACGTCCTCTTCCTGCTCCCAGTTTTCAGGATCAGCGGGACCTTCGACCGATACGTGCACGTGCTCCGGATTTTCAAAATCAAGCTCCGTGCGCTCGAAGCCTTTCTTGTACCAGACCGGGATACGGTGGCCCCACCAGAGTTGGCGGCTGATGCACCAGTCCTGAATGCCATTGAGCCAATGTAGGTAAGTCTTCTTCCAACGATCCGGGTGAAATTTGATGGTGCCGTTTTCGACCGCACGCTTCGCTTCTTCCACCTTAGGATACTTGAGGAACCACTGCTCCGAAAGACGCGGCTCGATCGGCACATCGCCACGTTCAGAGAATCCAACCGTGTTTTCATAAGGCTCACGCTCGATCAAAAGCCCCATGTCTTCCAACTTCTGCGCCGCGACTTTGCGAGCCTTAAAGCGGTCCATTCCGTTAAACTCTTCTCCCGCCAGCTCGTTGAGCTTTCCTTGGGCATCGATCACTTCGATCATTTCAAGATTGTGACGCTGCCCGATCTCGAAGTCATTCTTATCGTGCGCAGGTGTCACCTTCAAGCAACCGGTGCCGAACTCACGGTCAACATACTCGTCGCCAATGATCGGAATTTCTGCCTTCGGGAAGGGGCGCCAGACGGTTTTACCGATCAAATGCTTATAACGCTCATCCTCAGGATGCACCGCCACCGCAGAGTCCCCCATCAGTGTTTCCGGACGCGTGGTGGAAATTTCCAAATGCGTGCGCTCACCATCGGCCTCGACCAACTCATAGCGCATTTTGTAAAAGAAGCCATTCTGCGGCTTCATATTCACCTCTTCGTCCGAGAGTGCGGTGTGGGTGGCGGGGCACCAGTTAACCATGCGCTTGCCACGATAAATATAGCCGCGTTTGTAAAACTTAACAAAGGCATCCAAAACGGCCTTACTGTAGTCTTCATCGAGCGTGAAACTAGTGCGGTCCCAGTCGCAGGACGCACCCAATTTCTGTAATTGATTTAAAATGACACCGCCCGACTGCTCACGAAACTCCCAGACTTTATCCAAGAAAGCTTCCCGCCCCAGATCGTATTTCGTTTGGCCGGTGGCCTCACGAATCTGCTTTTCAACCTTGGTCTGCGTGGCGATGCCGGCATGGTCAGTGCCTGGTTGCCAAAGCACAGCCTTACCTTCGAGACGAGCGCGGCGCACGAAGATGTCCTGCAAGGTATTGTCCAAGACGTGGCCCATGTGCAGCATCCCCGTCACATTCGGGGGCGGGATCATGATCGCATACGGCTCACGCTCCGCGTCCGCCACTGCTTTAAAGCATCCAGCTTCCAGCCAGTTGGCATACCAGCGTTGTTCAACTTCTTTCGGTTCGTAGGCTTTAGAGATCTCAGACATAGCGGAAAATTTGGAAAGCAGCTCAAAGTGTCGCGCTGGCAGCGGCTTTCAAGCAAGAAAGTCGACCGATCCACGAAGCCCGGTGTCAGCGACAGTGCTCACATCGCTCACGCCCCGGGGCTTATAACTCGCGAAAGAGTGGCACCGGTCTGCCAGCGACTCGCGACACTTAAACAAACGGGGGCCGCCGGAAGCCCCCAATCCCCCGACTCGACCCGCCGCGCAAGAAAGTCGACCGCAGTCTCAGCAGTCGAATCCAGACTCACCAACATACCGGACAATGCGGAGTTCGGCTCTTGAATCAAAAGTGAGCAAAAGTCCACCCGCCCACGTCCAGAGCCATTGAACGACTTCAAAAATTCAAACAAATGATTATCCTGACTGACAATGACATCGGGACGAGCCCGCTCCAGCCAAGACTCGAACTTGCACGGATCCATGTGCTCATACACCCAATGAGGCAACAAAATCGAACCAAAGCTGCGCTCCTTGCGATGCAACAAATAGGCGGCCTCATAGCGGTAATTGGTGCGCCGAATACCGTGCTTTTGCCCCACAAATGCAATCCTACGATAACCGGCCTGGGCCAAATGTGTTAGGCTTTCAGTTAATATCTGCCAATAGTCCAGGGAAACACGATGATGCCGAAATGACCCCATGGAATACCCCAACTCTAAACTCGCAAACTCCGCCCACGGAAACTCAAATGCACCCACCACATCATCCGAAGGCGCCAGCAACAAGCCTCTGACCCCGCGTGCGATTAAGATCTGCGCCAGCCTTTGATTCTCACTAGCCTGCTCACCAAATTGAAAAGCTTCGATATGGTAGCCCAAGACTTGCGCCTGCTTACGGCAAGCCCCTAATAGACGCCGATGATGCAGAAGCTCCCCAATGGGCTCGATGCTGAGATAGGCCAAATTTGAGCGCACGCGCCGCTCGCTGGTACTGCGAATCTGCACCATTCCTTGCCGTATCAAGGGGTTGGAGACATAGCCGAGCTCTTGTGCCAGCCTTTCAATCGAGCGACGTGTCGCCGTCGAGACCTTAGTACTCCCCTGCAAGGCATACGAGACCGTGGCCAGCGAAACGCCTGCCTTTTCCGCAATCATTCGCATGCTCACACGCCCTCCCCGGGCTTCGGCTCCCTGCTCCATATCACCACACTAGTGAACTGTTCACTTCCTGCAATATTGAAACTAGTCCCGCTCGATAAAATACTATGGCGAAATTAAAAGAACATAAGCTCAGCCACCAACAGACCAGCTCCACGAATTCACCCGCCCCATGATCCTAACAGATTTTCTTCCTGCCCAACCAGACCGCTCATGGCAACTAGCCAAACAAATAGGCATCAATCATGCGATCTGCAAATGCGCCCCCGAACTCACCAAGCTTGCAGCCCCAGATAATTTGACCGCACTTCGCACCATCAAAGATCGATTCACAGCCGCAGGCATTCGCCTCTATGGCTTGGAAGGCGACGAGTTCGACATGCAACGCATCAAACTAGGCCTCCCCGGCCGTGATGCCGACATTGCCCGTTATCAACAAATGTTGCGTAATATGGGACAACTCGAAATCCCTCTGCTATGCTACAACTTCATGGCCAGCATCGGTTGGTTTCGCACGGATCCAGCCGTGCCGATCCGTGGTGGCGCCATCTCCAACCGCTTCCGACTCTCCGCAGTCGAAACAAAGCCGATCGCCCCGGAACTCCAGATTTCAGAGAGCGCATTATGGGAGAATTATCGTTACTTCATCGAAGCTGTCCACCCCATCGCCGAGGCAGCTGGTGTGCAAATGGGGCTCCACCCCGACGACCCTCCACTCTCTCCGTTACGCGGTGTCGGACGGATATTTAACTCCGCCGATGCCTTTGAAAAAGCGATGTCCCTCAGCAGCTCCCCCGCCCATGGCATCACCTACTGCCAAGCCAATTTTCGAGCGATGGGCGAGGACATCTTTAGCACGGCAGAGCGCTTTGCCAAACGTATCGTTTTCGTGCATTTCCGAGATGTCGAAGGCACCCGTGAAGACTTTACCGAAACATTTCACGACAATGGTCCCACCGATATGGCTGCCATACTAGCACACTACCATGCCCTCGGCTTCAACGGCCCGATCCGAGTCGACCACGTTCCCTCAATGGCCGGCGAGGAAAATGCGCCACACGGCTATGCTCAGCTCGGTCGCTTATTCGCCGTCGGCTACCTGAAAGGTATACTCGACGCTCATCACATCCAATACTGCTAACGCCGCAATCGATTAGCAAAGCCACACTCAACACGCAATGTCTACTGACCACGACCAACGCCTACTCCATAAACCAATTGCTCGCCGTCTCTTCCATGAAGTCGCGGCAGGCTTACCAATTATTGATTTCCATAATCATTTGGATACTCGCGCACTGGCCGACAATCATCAATTTGATAATATCGCCCAACTCTGGGTATCCAGTGACCCTTATAAACACCGGGCGATGCGAATCGCTGGAGTGCCCGAATACGAAATCACCGGCAATTGTTCAGACCGGATCAAATTCAACCACTGGGCGCAAACGCTGCCGCAAACAATCGGTGGTCCCTTGCATGCGTGGACATCGCTCGAACTCCAACGATATTTTCAAATTGAGACCCCACTCGATCCACACAGTGCAGACACCATCTGGACTAGCTGTAATAAACAACTAACCCGCCCCAGCTACTCCGCACGCGGGCTACTCAATCGCCTGGGCGTCACAACTGTTTGCACTTCCGATCGCCTGCTGGACGACTTATCCGCACATGAACAACTGGCGCAATCAGACTACAGCGTCGCCGTGTTTCCCTCACTGCGAGCAGACGACATCTGTGCAGTCGATCAAGCCCATCACCTGGATTGGGTGCAACAACTCGCGAGCCTCACATCCCGCCAGATAACGGATGCTGAAACCTTCTGGGCAGCCATCGAACAAAGGCTCGATGTCTTCGACGCGCTCAAATGCCGCCTATCCGATCATGCTCTCGACGACTTCCATTACGAAACAGTCAATCCAAGCACAACCCAACAACTCCTTAATCAACACCTACAGGGCCAAGCTCTCTCACATAATGCCCAACAAGCACTACGCTCAGGCATGCTACTGCAACTAGGAATCGCCTATGCAAGACGCGGTTGGACACTACAACTCCACATCGGAGCACAACGCGCCACAAGCAGTCGCCTCCGTCAATTAGCCGGCCCAGCGGGCGGCTATGCGAGTATCGGCAACACCACCGACATTCCCAGTTTATGCCGCTTTCTCGACCAAGTCGAAGCTCACGGCCAACTACCACGCACCATTCTCTATCCGCTCAACCCTAACGACTATGCTCCCCTGGCCACGCTAACTGGCTCCTACGCCAGCGATGACATTGCTGGCCTGGTGCAACTGGGCCCAGCATGGTGGTTCAATGACCATGATCTGGGCATACGCGAGCACTTGTATCAACTTTCTCGGTACGGAATCTTACACAGTTTTATCGGCATGACTACCGACTCCCGCAGTCTATTGTCCATGGTGCGTCATGAGTATTTCCGCCGAGTCCTGTGCGCATGGATCAGTGAACAAGTCGAGGCAGGCCACTTGCCAAATAACTTTGCGGCACTTAGCCAGCTCGTTCGCGCCCTCTGCTACGAGAATGCAGCAAACTATCTAAACCTCAGCTAAAGCCTATAATTATTATGACACAAATCAGCAACCCATTCTTCCAAGACAAAGTAGCCATCATCACCGGAGGCGGTGGTCTCCTCTGCTCCGCCATCGCCAAGGATCTGGCCCGCCAAGGAACTAAAGTTGCTCTACTAGGGCGCACACTTGACACGCTTGAATCCGTCGCACACGAAATCTCTCAAGCGGGCGGCACCGCCCTGCCCCTCGTCGCCGACGCAACCGATATCGAGCAACTAAATGCCGCCCGTATTGCGATCAAAGATCAACTCGGAGATGCATGGTTCCTAATCAACGGAGCTGGAGGCAATCAAGCGCCCGCGATCACCACACTCACACAATACGACCCAATCGAACTGTCCCCCGAAAAACCCGAAGATGTACGCGGTTTTTTCAATCTCGATCCCGACGCATTTGAAAACGTAATTCGAGTCAACACCATGGGCACAATGATACCGACCCAAGTCTTCGGTGCCGACCTAGCACGACTCGGGCGCGGCTCCATACTCACCTTCTCTTCGATGACAGGCTACAAGGCGATTTCACGTGTGGGCGCTTACGCAACGGCCAAGACTGGCATCATCCGCTTAACAGAATGGCTCGCCACCTACTTGGCGCCCGCAGGTATTCGCGTCAATGGTATCGTGCCAGGCTTCTTTGTGAACGACCGCAGCCGCAAAATCTTAATGAACCCGGACGGCAGCCTCAGCAAACGTGGTCAAGATGTACTCAATCACTCTGGATTTAAACGCTTCGGTGAAGCTGAAGAACTGCTAGGCTCAGTCAATTGGCTGCTCAACGACGAACAAGCTGCCTTTGTCACCGGTCAAATGATCACAGTGGATGGCGGTTTCCTAGCCAACCCTGGCGTATAATACCCATTCGAAAAAAGTTTGGTCCTGATAGATATGTCTTTTGTAACCTCGGTTCTCGGAACCGGGGCGATGCCGATCGCCCCCCGAAACAAAGTTTCGAGGCTACGCAAAGGCCAATCTTATAGATCATATATTCTTAGAAGTGGTACAAGAAAGAGCAGCCCGCGAGAGGTAAAGAAATAAACAAAAAGCCCGCAGGCACAAGGCGCTGCGGGCTTTTGAAAAATATCGTAACAACGAGATCAACCAGTGAGTTGCTTGATGATTTCGACGATTGGCAGGAAGAGCGCAATCACGATAAAACCAACGACCACCGCCAAGAAGACGATCATGACCGGCTCGATAATCGAAGTGATCCCTGCCACGGCGTTATCGACGTCTTCATCATAATTATCGGCCACGCGGTTTAACATTTCGGCGAGTTCACCGGTTTCTTCCCCCACATCCACCATACTGGTAACCATGTTCGGAAAAACGCTTTCACGAGCCATCGGAGCCGCCAGCGACTCACCATCCCGCACGCAGTCGTGCATACGAGTCAGCGCATCTTCGTAAAATTTATTACCGGTAATATCCTTGGTAATAGTGATCGACTGCAAAATGGGAACACCACTGGACAACAGTGTGCCAAAAGTGCGGGTGATCCGGGCGATATTCACTTTGCGCACAAGATCGCCCACTTTAGGCGTGTTGATCGAGAGCCAGTTAAACATTTTCGAACCCACTGGAGTCCGCAGGAAGAATTTAAGACCAAAGAAGCCTGCAATTAAAATCCCCATCGTCAGCAGAATGTTCTCGCGCATGAAATTACTCATGCCGACCACGAGCTGCGTTGGGCCAGGAAGCGCGGCTCCCTCGAGCATGTCGTCGAAAATTGCTTGGAACTTAGGCACCACAACCACCATCAACAGGGCAACAATCGAAACCGCAACCCCCACCACCACGATAGGATACACCATCGCGGCCTTCACCTTTTTCTTGGTTTTCAGGGCTTTTTCCATGAACCCTGCAAGACGCGCGAGCACCACGTCAAGCACGCCCCCTGCTTCACCTGCGCGCACCATGTTCACAAATAAGCGGTCGAAAATCTTCGGATGCTGCGCAAGTCCATCGGAGAAAGAATTACCTGATTTCACTTGATCAGCAATCTGTTCCAGCACCGCCTGAAAGCGTGCATTCTTCTCTTGGCGAATCATCACCTCCAGTGCACGCAACAATGGCAGGCCAGCATCCAACAAGGTCGCTAACTGTCGTGTAAACGTGGTGAGATCTTCGCTCTTAATGACCTTACCGAAGCCGCCGGACTTCTTGGATTTTTTACTGCCTTTGCTGGATGCGGCTTTGCTAGGCGCACTGCCACCAGCTTCCACAATTTTAGTCGGCATCAGTCCGGAGGCGCTCAGTTTAGAGCTCGCTTCGTCCTGACTAGCCGCATCGACCGTACCGGTCTTTTGCTTTCCGTTGGCGTCAATCGCCGTATATTTGA
Organism: Coraliomargarita algicola; assembly: GCF_033878955.1. Lineage (NCBI taxonomy): Bacteria > Pseudomonadati > Verrucomicrobiota > Opitutia > Puniceicoccales > Coraliomargaritaceae > Coraliomargarita > Coraliomargarita algicola. Next base: position 3,762,313 of record NZ_CP138858.1, on the reverse strand, counting down.
ATTTTGCCATGGGGAGTTTGGAGGTTTATGTATACTTAAGTACTTCTTCGATCGTAGAATTTCCGTCAAAAATGGCGCGCAATCCATCATCGCGCAAGCTTCGCATGCCCTGTTCCAGAGCTTTTTGCTTAATCGTTAAGGTAGGTGCACGATTATTAATGAGCTCACGAATGCTGTCGGAGACAACGATCATCTCAAACAAACCGATACGGCCGCGGTATCCGGTATTACTACACTCAGGGCAGCCATCACCATAATAGAAATCTTTATCAGCGATTTCGAGCGGATCGACATCCAGCATCTCAATCAAATCCTGACCAGGCTCGTAGGCCGTGCGGCAAGTGCGGCAAATACGGCGAACGAGACGCTGAGCCAAAATGGCTTCAAGTGATGCGGAAATTAGGAAAGGCTCCAGCCCCATGTCGATCAGACGAGTCACCGCACCAGGCGCATCATTGGTGTGCAAAGTGCTCAAAACAACGTGTCCGGTAAGCGAAGCTTGCACGGCGATCTGTGCGGTCTCCAAGTCACGAATCTCACCGACCATGATTTTATCGGGGTCTTGACGCAAGAAGGCACGTAGCGCACGAGAGAAATCAAGCCCCACTTGGTGATTCACTGCCACCTGCATGATCCCGTCGATCTCATATTCAACGGGATCTTCGGCCGTCAGAATTTTGGTCTCCACATTATTCACCTCGCGCAAGGCACTATACAAAGTAGTGGTCTTACCAGAGCCCGTGGGACCAGTCACAATAAAAATACCATTGGGACGATCGACGAGGTCGCGAATCGTTTGCAGAATATCGTCCGGCAAACTTAGAGATTCCAGATCCAAGTTAACCACCGACTTATCCAGCACACGCAACACCACCGACTCTCCAAATTGAGTCGGAAGAGTCGACACACGTAAATCAACCGGGCGCCCTGCAATCGTCATTTTGATACGACCATCCTGCGGGATACGAGTCTCGGAGATGTTCATATTGGACAACACTTTAATACGCGATGTCACTGGCACAGCCAGATTTCTGGGCGGAGGCGCCATCTCATACAGCGCGCCGTCAATGCGGTAACGAATACGGAATTGATCCTCAAAAGGCTCAAAGTGAACGTCGGATGCCTTATCTTTGATCGCCTGTTGCAACACCAGATTAACGAAGCGGATGATTGGCGTTTGATTCGCCATGTCCGCGAGGTCTCCTTCGGAAAGCTCCTCCTGGGCTTCGGTAAAACTATCTCCGAGATCACCCAAAATATCATCGATCGACGAATCTTCTTCACCATAGGTCGCGACCAGCAGTGAGTCAATATGCTCTGGATCGCAGACAACGATGGTAATGTCCTTATTCAGCGTGAAGGTAAGGTCATCTATAATTGAAGGATTAAACGGGTCCTTTGCGAGCAGTGAGACCGAAATATCATCTACCTGATAGGGTACGACGGCATACATACGAGCCACACTGGCGCGCACGGTTGAGGCAATCTCATCCGGAACCTCGTGAGGCGGTGTAGCCAAATAGTCATATCCCAGGTAGTCGGCCACGGCGGACAAAATTTGCCCTCGCTCCACCACACCCGCATCAATCACGGCATCTGCCAATGACTTGCCCGTGTGAAGGTGAGACTCATTGAGCTCATCCAGCTGCGCCGGATCCAGCAAGTCGGCACCTTTGATTATTTCGTAAATTGTATCGTTGTGATCTTCAAACATTGGGGATTGGAGAAATGGTTTAAGTTGTAAATGCTGCGCCGTTTTCGATGAGCTTTTCGCGCATCGAGTCTGGGGTTTGAGATTTACCGAGCGCTTCGTCGGCGGAAATCAAATTTCGATTAAACAGACTGAGCAAGTGGGCGTCGAGACTGATCATACCACGGCTGGCACCCGTTTGAATGTCGGAAGCAATCCGGTAAGTCTTATTCTCACGAATCAACTGAGCGATTGATGTGGTGGTCACCATAATCTCAAACGAAGCAATACGTCCACCACCTATCTTCCGACAGAGCACCTGCGAAATAACCGCAATAATTGAGGATGCCAACTGCGTGCGCACCTGATCCTTCATGTCCGCAGGAAATGCATCCACGATTCGGTCAACCGTGCGAGCAGCACCAGTCGTGTGTAAAGTCGCGAACACCAGGTGTCCTGTCTCGGCAGCTCCCACGGCCGCCTCAATCGTCTCTAGATCGCGCATTTCCCCCACCAGAATGACATCGGGGTCCTGACGCAAAGCACCACGGATCGCAGCCGAAAAGGAAGTCACATCATTTCCGACTTCGCGCTGAGTCACGATACACTTCTTATGATCGTGGAAGTACTCGATCGGATCTTCGATGGTGATAATGTGCCCATCATGGTTTTCATTAATCCAATTAACCATCGAAGCCAAGGTAGTCGATTTACCAGAACCTGTGGGGCCGGTAACTAGGATCAAGCCGCGCGGGCGACTGATCAGCTCCTTAATTTTATCAGGTAGCCCGATCTCTTCCAATGTGAATAGATCGTTCGGAATCTGACGCAGCACCATACCGTAGCAGCCTTTGGTGCGCATGACACTCACACGAAAACGCGCCTTCTCCTGATATGCGAAACCGAAATCGGCCCCGCCAGTCGTCTTAAGCTGCTCTTGATTCGTAGTGGAAGTGATGGCCTTCATCAAATCCTCCGATGCCTGCGCATCCAGCGCAGGGCCTTCGACAGGAACCATCGTTCCACTAATGCGGAGCGTCGGAGGCTGCTTTACCTGGATGTGCAAGTCCGATGCGCCCTGATCGACCATCAGTTCCAGCAGGTCATTCATTTCGTAGGTCATCGTGATCAGTTCCAGTTCAAAATTAAAACGCAGTTAACAAAACAACTAAATTGAATCAGAGACAGTGGCATGCAGCACCTCGTTAGGCACAGTCACTCCGGCCAGCACCTTGCGAATACCGTCTTCTCGCATGTTGCGCATGCCCATCTCGCGTGCTTTATCACGGAGTGCCACCAAACTCGCCTCTTCGTAAATCATAGACTGCAACTCTTCATTGACTCGGAACATTTCAAAGATGCCGACCCGCCCGCGGAAGCCAGTACCATTGCACTTCAAGCAACCTTCCCCCTTCATGAAGGACGCATCCAGAGCCTCATCCGAACGTATGCCCAGCGAGTTTAGCAATTTTTCATCATGCTCGCATGGGGCTCGACAATTTGGACAATTTCTACGAACCAGACGCTGAGCGAGCACTGCACGCACGGCCGCCGCGACCAAGAATGGCTTAATACCGATATCAATCAAACGACTCACAGCACTGGGCGCGTCATTTGTGTGCAAAGTCTGAACACCATGTGCCCGGTCAGCGCAGCGTTGACTGCAATTTCCGCCGTCTCTTTATCGCGAATTTCCCCCACCATGATAATGTTTGGCGCTTGGCGCAACATCGAGCGCAAGGCAGCAGAAAAACTCATCCCCACTTCACGACGCACCTGCACTTGATTCACGCCGGACATTTCATACTCAACCGGATCTTCAACAGTAATGATCTTACGATCGGGGTGATTAATGTAGTTAAGCGCCGAATACAACGTAGTTGATTTGCCCGAACCAGTAGGCCCCGTCACGAGAAACACACCATCAGGCAGTGCAATAATTTTTTCAAACGCAGCTTGGTCATCACTAAAGAACCCGAGTTGAGGCAGTCCCAAACTGAGACTCTCCTTATCCAGAATACGCATTACGATACTCTCGCCAAATGCAGTGGGCAAAGTCGAAACACGCAAGTCGATCACCTTGGGCCCCACCTTAATGTTGATACGCCCGTCCTGCGGCACCCGCTTTTCCGCGATACTGACATTGGACATCAGCTTAATACGTGAAACAATCGATGGCTGCAGGCGCTTGGGTGGATTCTCCACTTCGTGCAACACACCGTCGATACGGTAGCGAACACGGAAACGTTTTTCCAAGGGCTCCATATGAATATCCGAAGCACGTCGTTTCAACGCTTCAGAAATCACCATGTGCACATACTTAATGATCGGCGCCTCTTCCTCTGACGCATCCTCAGCACTGGGCAAATCAATCTGACTGGGCAAGGCATCCGGATCTTCCATGCCGGAAAAAATGTCATCCATTTTTTCACTGCGAGCTCCCTCATAATACTGATGGATCGCCTTCTCAATCTCTTCGAGTGGAGCCACTCGACAAATGACCGAACGCTTAATGACATGGCTGATGCTATCCACCGCATCCATGTCCAGCGGGTCAAAGACCGCCAACTCGACTTCACTATCATCCACCTCAAGTGGGATCACCTTATACCGATTCGCGAGCTCAAATGGCACGACCTCCAATGCCTCAGAGGAGACCCGAACATCGGCCAAATCGACGGTCTCCATATTGAATTCTTCCGCAAGCACTTCTGCGATCTGCATCTGCGTGACCACATCATCCGCCACCAGCGCCTCGAGAATCGCGGTGTCTTCGCTCCCCTCGTAACCGGCTTGGGTCACCTTAGCACGAGCAGACTCGATGCCGCTGTCTTCGAGCAGGCCTTTATCAATTAATAGCTGGAGAACAAATTCGTCGGCGGAAGTCACAGATAGATAAGTGTCGGGGTGGGACTTAAATGGTGAGAAATAAAGATAAAATAGCCATAAAAATTAACGCGCAACACTCATCAAGAACTCCGCATTGGTATTGGTTTTCTTGATGCGTTGAATGAGCATTTCCATAGCATCCGTGGAAGGTAAGCCTTTCATCGCTCTGCGCAATGAATAAATTTTAAGCATTTCGTCGGGGTGGTAGAGCAACTCTTCCTTTCGGGTGCCACTTTTATCCATACTCAGCGCTGGGAAGATCCGCTTGTCAGAAAGACCGCGATCCAGATGGAGCTCCATATTGCCCGTACCTTTAAACTCTTCGAAGATCACCTCATCCATCTTACTCCCGGTTTCCACCAGTGCAGTGGCAATGATCGTGAGGCTGCCGCCATCCTCAATATTACGTGCCGAACCGAAGAAACGCTTCGGTTTCTGCAAGGCGTTGGCCTCGACACCACCGGATAGAATCTTGCCGCTACTCGGCATGGTCGTGTTATAGGCACGCGCTAAACGTGTAATGGAATCGAGCAAAATAATCACATCCTCCCCCACTTCGACCATACGCCGCGCCTTTTCGATCACCATTTCAGCCGCATGCACGTGACTCTCAGCCGCCTCATCAAAAGTAGAACTGATCACCTCACCGCTTACTTGACGGCGAAAATCTGTCACTTCTTCAGGACGCTCATCTATCAAAAGGATGATCAAATGAGCATTCGGATAATTCTTCTGAATCGAATTTGCCATCCCCTGCATTAGCACAGTCTTACCCGTGCGCGGCGGCGCAACAATCAAACCACGCTGCCCAAAACCGACCGGCGTCAGGCAATCCACGACCCGCATCGACAAATTATCCCACTTCGCCTCCGAATCGGCCTCCATCAGGATACGTGAGGTCGGATAGTATGGCACACGCTCAGTAAATGGCACAATCTCACTAAGCGTCTCGGGGTCCCGCCCCATGACTTCCTCGATGCGCACAACGACCGGGCAAGACTCACCCTCACGATGCGGCTGCAGCTGGGCCTTGACAATATGCCCCCGCTGAAGGCCATAGTGCTCAATAAAAGCCTGCGGCACATAGGCACTCAAGGCTTTGACACGGTAGCTATCACGCTCGTAAACCAACAGCCCACCGTCCTCATCTTCCAACAACTCCAAAACGCCAGTCGTCAAAATCGCCGCCTTTTTCTCCCCGGCATGCGAAACCACCGCGTTAATCAACTGGTCACGATTCGGCGCATTCGAAAACTTAATATCGAGCGCCGCGACTTCCTCACGCAGCTCAGGCAGTTGTAAATTATAGATGCGCACGTAATCGAGCGGCTCGCCGCCCCCGGAACGCAACTCATCCGCCAAGGCCAAAATATCTTCGCGCTTGGCCAAAAGTTCCCAATCCAGCAAATCGCCAAACTCGATCGGCGTATCTTCTTCGCGGCCACGACGCCCCTTATTCTTATCCCAGCGATTTTTACCACGCTTATTGCGCTTGTTGTTATTGTTCTTATTAAACTTGTTCCCCTTCGCGCCTCCCTTGTGACGATCATTAGGATGCGGCTGACGCGGCGCTTGCCCGGAATGCCCCTGCTGTGCCGGCTGCTTTGTGCCCTCTCCATTATCAGTGCCACGGGACTCTGGCGAATTCGACTGACGATTCTTGTGATCGCGACCGCCCTGCTGATCACGCTTCTCCCGCGGCGCACGTCCTCCACGTGGTTCACGTTTCTCCCGTGGCTCACGCGCATGAGCTGGATCCGGTGCATCTTTCTCTTCAAATTGATCGATTTTAATATCGGAACTAAAAGTCACCTCATCATCGGCAACGGCCTCAGGAGTTGGCTTAGACGCAGGAGCCGACTCAACAGCAGACTTCGCAGCCACCTCTGATGCCTCTTTAGCAACCGGCTTCGAGTCGGGCTTCGAGTCCGCCTTCGGAGTCTCGCTCACGGTCTTAGCTACCGGAGGTGTAATTTCCCCCGGGGTAAACATATCAGCCTGCGCTTCATCCACGGCCTTACGGGCTGTGCTCTTTTTAGCCGCGCGCTTCTTAGTCGCCTTCTTCGCTGCCTTTTTAGCGGCCTTCTTGGCAGCTTTCTTAGCCGCTTTTTTAGTCGCTCGCTTACGAGGAGCCGCGTCCGCAGCAGTGGATGTATCTCCCAAGGGGAGGTCGTTGTTTTCTTCGTCAAAGCTCATGGCTGTTTATCTATGGGACGCTCAACGCGTCGCTTGGTAAGTAGTTTTCGGGAGGGGAAGAGCGAGTCACAGCAGTCCACTCTTAAGCTGTGGCGATCTGCTCTATTAATCTCGTGGTTTGTCGTTTCAAAAATTCAAGGCTTCCAGCGTTGGAGATAAGATGATCCGCGCGTTGCATTTTTTCCTCAAGAGGCATTTGCCGCTCACGGCGCTGCGCGATCTCCGCCCCTGTGTAACCTCTGGCAACCATTCGGTCTTTGACCACATCAGGAGGGCTTGCAACACAGACAGTTAAATCAAAGAGGGTTTCAAGCCTTTTTTCAAATAGCAATGGAATCTCCACCAACCAGCATGCCTCAGGCGCCTGCTCTATAGCCGTTTGCCAATGGGCTCGAACCAAGGGATGCAGCAGCGCCTCCAACCATTTGAGCGCTTCCTCATCACCAAAAACCCTGGCGGCCACTGCCCGACGATCCACCGCGCCCTCCGAAAAGACCGCATCTCCCCAGCGCGCACGTAACTGCGTCTGCACTTCCGCATCTGTTGCCAACAACTCACGCACAACGGCGTCCGACTCAATGGTACGCCAGCCCGCCTCGCGGAAAAGCCCCACTACAGTCGATTTGCCACAACCAATCCCTCCTGTTAGGCCGACTTTCATAGCCCGAAGTAGAAGTCCATCGACCCTAAACAGGCGAGCCTTAATTCGCACGCACAGATACTCTGACGACTTAAAGAGTGACATTAGTGTAAAAGCGTTCACTATGCACACTCAGAAAGGGATCACTCAATGTTAGGAATCACACAGTCAGCAGCGCTCGTAGGTGTCGACGCACACCCCGTCCAAGTCGAAGTCAACACAGGCGAAGCCGGCGACCCTCGATTCATTTTGGTCGGATTACCCGACACCGCGGTCAAAGAATCGCAGGACCGCGTCCTATCCGCGATGGCGAACAGCGGTTTCCGCACCCCGGCCACGCGCACCACCATCAACCTAGCTCCGGGAGGGCTACGCAAAGAAGGGCCCGCCTACGATCTGCCAATCGCTCTCGCAATCCTCGCCTCCATGAAAAAGTGCGAAGACGCGGAACTGGAAAATTTCCTCATCGCCGGCGAGCTCAGCCTCTCCGGTAAGACCCGCCCCGTCAAAGGCACCCTGGCCATGGCCATGCTGGCCAAGCGCCTCGGCAAGCGCGGATTGATCGTGCCCGCCGAATCGGCGGACGAAGCCGCCCTGGTCGACGGCGTCGCCATCTATCCCGTCGGCAGCCTCGACGAAGCGGTGCGCTTCCTCAACCACGAGCACATTATCAAGCCCCTACCGACGAACCAAAGCAGCTTCTTTCAAACACCCCCCGAAAGCCAACGTATCGACTTTTCCGAGGTCAAAGGGCAGCATGCAGTGCGCCGCGCAGTCGAGATCGCCGTCAGCGGAGGGCATAATCTGCTCATGATCGGCAGCCCGGGCTCCGGCAAAAGCATGATTGCCAAGCGCATCCCCACCATCATGCCACAGCCTCAGATCGATGAATTTCTTGAGATCCTCAGCATTCAGTCCGCTGCCGGCACCACACTCTCCAGTGAAAATCGCTACTTTCAACGCCCCTTCCGCTCACCGCACCACACCATCAGCGACGTCGGCCTACTCGGAGGCGGCTCAATCCCCGGCCCCGGCGAAATCTCACTGGCCCACAACGGCGTGCTTTTCCTCGACGAATTGCCCGAATTTAAACGCTCCGCACTGGAAGTACTCCGTCAGCCACTCGAAGACGGCAAAGTCACGATTTCACGCAGCGCAGGCAAAATTACCCTCCCCTGCTCCGTAATGTTAGTCGCAGCGATGAACCCATGCCCATGTGGTTACACCGGCGATAGCTCTCGCGAGTGTCGCTGCAGCGTGCCCCAAATCCAACGCTATCGCTCCAAGATCAGCGGCCCACTACTCGACCGCATAGATCTCCACATCGAGGCCCCCTCTCTACGCATCGAAGAGCTGCGCAACACGAAGCCCGGCGAAAGCTCCGCCGTCATGCGAGCCCGCTGCGAAGCCGCACGCAGCATACAAAATCAACGATTTAAAGAGACCCAACTCGCCTCCGACCGCTGCAATGCCCGCATGTCGCACTCACAAATCCGCAAACATTGCACCATCAACAAAGAGCAAGGCGACTTATTGCAACAAGCCATGGAACAACTCAGCCTCTCCGCGCGTGCCTATGATCGCATCCTCAAAGTCGCCCGTACCATTGCCGATTTAGCCGGCAGTGAACACATCGAAACCGCCCACCTACTCGAGGCAATTCAGTATCGCAGCTTAGACCGCAATTTGTTTTATTAATTAAAATTCAAATTACCGCTTGCACTCAACCGAGAGCATCCTCTAAAAGTCAGTCTTTGGCAAAAAGGAGAGATGGCAGAGTGGCCGAATGCGGTAGTCTTGAAAACTATTGAGCCGAAAGGTTCCGGGGGTTCGAATCCCTCTCTCTCCGCCATTTCAAGACGAAGTCGCTGAAGTGCGGCAAGAGAGCGGAGATGCGAACCATCGGGTTCGACGGAAGGAGCGAATGCGACTGGAGATGGGACGCCACGGGCGGTCGCGCAGCGATGCCGCAGGCACCAATCCCTCTCTCTCCGCCATTCGACGCAGTCGAACAAGCAACACGCGTAGCGTGCGAGGGATGAGAACGAAGTTCGACGGAGCGACCAAAGGGAGCGGAGATGGGACACCCGCAGGGTGGTCGCGAAGCGATCCCGCTTGAGCGGAACCAATCCCGCCGCTCCCCGGTTCAGAGAACCGAGGCCACAAGAGAAATCCGCTTGCACGTCTATTCATGCCCTAAGACTGAATCAGCTCTGCCACGCCCAGTATACATAGGGAAAAATCATTCTGCTCCAGGATCATTCTGCAGAAAACATCCCACTGCACGCCCCCGACAGGACCTACCCTAAAACCCCTCCACACTGACGGGCGCTTTTTCCTGCAGATCACTGGTATTCAACTCAGCGAGTCTGACGTCGACTTCGGAATCGACGAACATCACTGCGTCGCCACCGATTTTCTTAGCACGCACGCGACCATCGTCCCGCACCATCTCAAAGCCGAAAGCACTGACCGCCTCCGCTTTGTCCTCCTTACTTAGCCGTTTCCAAAACGAACCTCCGGCATGCAAGGCCATTAAATGATTAAACTCATGCTCGGTAATCCCCTCACTACGCTTATACACTTCAATCGCGGACTTGCCATTGATATAGACGACATGCAAATCCCACCCGTTCGACATCCGCTTGTCGTCGAGTTCCGAAGAGGTTGGGCGGCGCCCGTCGGCCGTTTTGAAATACAGCCGCACATCCGAAGAGCCGGGCAAATAGTCAAAGTACTTTAAATATGGCATCCCCTTGCGGCGACTGCTCTCAATGGTCTCGTCACGGTAGACAATTCCGCCGGAGGTAAACAATCTGCTCTCAATGGATTCACGCCGCTCGCCGATACGAGCCTCTAAAGCAAGGGAGCATAGCGAGTTGATAACAAATCCCGCAAACACAGCTGCGAGTATTCCTGAACGAATGGGGTATTTCATCATTGAGCTAAGACAACTATAGCGCTCACTGTATAAGACAAACAAATCCGAACGCATGCAGAATAAATTCTATTCCTCCTTTGATCTAGAACGCTTCCCTGAGACAGCTTCTCCCGAAGGCGACTATCGCAGCGCTTTCCAAATCGAGCGTGATCGAATCATTTTCTCCTACCCGTTCCGTCGACTACAGTCCAAGACACAAGTGTTCCAATCCGGCGAATACGATTTTTACCGCACGCGCCTGACTCACTCAATCGAGGTCGCCAAAGTGGGGCGCTCCATCTGCGAGTATCTACTCGCCCGCTCGGACCTACTCAACGAACAGTTCCACATCGACGCCGACCTAACGGAAGCCATCTGCCTCGCACACGACCTCGGGCACCCGCCTTTTGGACACATTGGCGAGCGCAAGCTGAACCAACTCATGTCCGCCCACGGCGGCTTCGAAGGCAATGCACAGACACTGCGCATCTTAACCGAACTCATCTACGAACGCCCGGGACGCACAAAAGGCATCGCCCCGACACGCGCGTTTCTGGATGGAGTCATGAAATATAAAGCCACTCAAAGTGACTGGATCCAACAAACGGGCCAAGCACCCGCGCACCACTTCATCTACGATGAGCAAGCCCAGTGGCGCGATGCGATCTTCGATGGACAAACGCCCCCCGACGCGCTCAACTCGCCCCAAGCACTCAATCAATTTAAAAGCATCGAATGCCAAATCATGGACTGGGCTGATGACACCGCCTACTCCTTGCACGATATCGTAGACGGCATTCACGCCCGTTACATCAGTGTCGGCAGCCTAACTGAATGGGCCGGAAAACAAACACTCGACGCCACTCAATCGCAGCTGGTGGAAACGCTTTGCCAAAAAATAAAAAGCAACGGCTACGAACCTTACTTTGGCAGTCGCGTCGGCACCTTTGTGCATGCCTGCACACTGCGTCCGCGCGCAGGCTTCCTCAGCGAGCGCACCCATCGGCATGCCTTCGACCTAGTGATCGATCCTGCCGTCAAAGCCGAAAGCGCACTCTATAAATCGATCGCGCTCGACCTCATATTTAAATCCACTCAGCTACAACAGATCGAATTCAAAGGTGGTTATATATTGGATCAACTATTCACAGCACTCTGTGAACATTGTGCACATCCCGAAAGCAAAGGCCTGAATCTACTACCAGCTTCCGTGCAAGCGCTGCTAGAACACGAAAACGATGCCGCCGGACGCTACCGCCGCCTCTGCGACTATACGGCGGGGCTCACCGACGGTCTCGCAGTTCGCACCTACAAGCGACTCTTCGACGCCGACTTCGGCTCTATTGCAGAAATACAATAATGCAAATCGCCTCACTCATAGTGAGTAAAATAGTTTGCCCCGAGCTAGATCGCTCCTTATCTAATCGCGCTCAATCCCCACTTACGCTTTATGGAATACAAGACCCAAACTCTTGAGGAGCTCCAAGAAAAGAGCCCGCTCGCACATTCAAAAAAAGCGCTCGTTGGCATCGACGGCTTTGTCGACGTCATCGTGCATCCCGTCGATCAACGTTCCGGCCCCGGCGATCAGTTTAAAGCCATCCCCACCATCACCGACTTTGCCAATCGTATCGGCTCCGCAGCGGGTAAAAGTGCCAATATCGAAATGGCGCCCATCGTGGAAAAACTCGGCGGCAACGGCCCCATCATGGCCAACGCCCAATCCGCACACGGCCTCGATGTCCGCTACTTGGGAGCCCTGGGGCGCGACGCCATCCACCACGTCTTCCATGAATTCGCCGAAAAGACCCATGCGATTTCAATCGCCGATCCAGGCGTCACCCACGCCGCAGAATTTAACGACGGCAAGATCATGTTCGGCACAATGGCCAGCCTGGATGAGATCACCTACGAACGCTTGTGTGAACTGCCCGGCGAAGCGCAACTGATTCAGGTATTCAACGAGTCCGACCTAATCGCCATGGTCAACTGGACGATGATTCCCTTCCTCACCGACGTCTTCAATAGCTTCCTCGAAAAAGTGCTGCCTGCCTGCTCCCAGGATAAAGCACGCACCTTTTTCTTCGACCTCGCCGATCCCGAAAAGCGCTCCGAAGCCGACCTGCTGGAAGTGCTCAGCGTCTTTTCTAAGTTTGAAGCCTTTGGCAAAGTCATCCTCGGCCTCAACTTACGCGAGGCAGAACAAGTCGACGCGCTGCTCGGCTTCTCCCCCCTGCCCAATACACCGGAAAACCTCCAGACGATGGCCGCTCGCATCCGCGAAAAGCTCAAGCTCGACACGGTCGTCATCCATCCCGTCGCCGATGCGGCCTGCGCCACCGCCGAAGGCACCGCCTACGCCGCGGGTCCCTACTGCGAAAAGCCTAAAATCACCACTGGCGCCGGCGACCATTTTAACTCCGGCTTCGTCACCGCACGCCTTATCGGGCTATCTCCCGAAGCGGCACTCACCGTCGCAGTCGCCACTTCCGGCTTCTACGTGCGCACCGCAGTGAGCCCCTCACTCGACGACTTGGCAGAGTTTATAGCTACTTGGTAAATGGCGGGGCTATTTATTACATTCGAAGGCGGCGAAGGCTGTGGCAAATCCACTCAAATCGCCGCGCTGCAGCAACGCCTCAGCGCAGCAGGCCACACAGTCGTCCAGACTCGTGAGCCCGGCGGCACCTCACTCGGCGAAGCGATCCGCCACCTACTCCAGCACGACGCAGCCGGCGAGGGCATGTCGCCCGAGGCGGAACTGCTACTATTTGCCGCCAGTCGCGCCCAACACGTACGTCAACTAATCGCACCTGCGATCACCGCCGGCCAAATCGTGCTCTGCGATCGTTTCCTAGATTCGACAACGGTCTACCAAGGCGTAGCCCGCGCGATTGATTCCGTGAAAGTCGATAACATTAATCAATTCGCGATCGGCAGCACCCGCCCCGACCTAACCCTACTCATCGACCTGCCCCCCGAGATCGGCCTCGCTCGGGTGCACAAGCGCAGCGATGGGCAGCTCGACCGCATGGAGCAAGAAGCCATCGAGTTCTTTCAAGCCGTCCGCCAAGGCTACCTAGCACTCGCCGCCGCCGAACCTCAACGCTTCCATGTGCTCGACGGCAGCCAAAGCATCCAGTCCCTACAAGACGAGATCTGGGAGCTGGTGCAAAACAAGCTAAGCGCAAGCGCTCCTTTGTGACCAAAGCCAGCCACAGTGCCGCCCACTACAACTCCCAACCTCTAACTCCAACACAGACTGACCACATAGTCATCGACCAAGCGAAAACTAAACCGCAGCTGCCTCAACTCCGGAGCAAAGCGTACATCTAGCTGCGAGACCTTAGCCACACCTGACGCGAGATCGACCTCCAGCCCCATATCCTGAAAATTCCCACGGATGCGCCAATGCGGGAACTGCGCCTTATAAAAAGCTTCCTTCAAACTAAACAGGACGCTCGCCCTGACCTGATCACCGCTCACAAAACTCTCCTCCATCGGATGCACCACTTTCTTCATGGCGGCCTCACTCAGTCGATTCGTCTTTTCAAGGTCCAACCCCAGAACAAACGGAGCGCCCCCTCGCGACGCGATCGCCATCGCAAGCCCCCGACTGTGCGAAATACAGCCAACCACCCCCTCGGGCCATTGCGGAATACCGTCGGCATCCGGCAATAAATCGCCCGTGTCCACCTCGAGTGCCGACAGCACATCTCGCGCACAACGGCGCCCCGTCGAAAACTCACACTGCCGATGCACCCCCCAGTCGTTCACCCACAGCCGTTCAGCCTCCGAAAGTGCCTCCAAATGATCGCCCACGAGTGCCAGCTCAAAAGCGCAAGCAGATGGCGCAATGTCAGCCAGTGCCCTGCGCAGCTGAATTAAAGTGAGTTCATTCGACATAGGATAGAAATACAGTCGCCTGAGCGGATCGATAGCAAGCCCACCTAAATTAAAACTGATACAATCCCAGCCTTGCCAGCCCGCCTCAGCGCTTTAGAACACCCTGAATGCGGATGCTCATTACACTGCTATGTATTTTCTCGCTGGTTCTCACCACGCGAGCAGCGGATCAAGTCGAAGGTACCTGGGAGGTGCTGGGGGGCTGCCGGCTCGTCAGTGCACCCTTTAACGACGGCGACAGTTTTCTAGTTAAATACGGCGATGAGCAATACACCTTCCGCCTCTACTACGTAGACGCTCCCGAGACTTCCGAAACTTATATCGATCGGGTGCGCGCGCAAGCTCGCTACTTTTCCATTCCCGAAGAATCCGTGACCGAGACTGGTAAGTTGGCCAGCACCTTCACCAAGAATTTCCTGAGGGGCGAATTTACCGTCATCACCAAATGGGAGGACGCCCGCGGAAGCAGTCGCAACAAGCGCTATTACGCACTGGTGCAAAAAGGTGATAAGGATCTCTCGCTCGAGCTCATTCGAGCAGGCTTGGCACGCCTCTACGGCATGCCCACCAAAGATCGCTGGCCCGGCGGCCTCACCCCCCGCACCTTTCTCAGTCGCCTAAAAAACAACGAACGAGAGGCACAACGCGAAGAGGATGGCATCTGGGCACTCGCCACCGGCTCCATGCAAATGTCCGGCCTGGAAGCACTCCATAGCAGCAGCGAAGCAGATGCAGGCACCGAGTTTTCCGCAGGCAGTGGCCCAAGTCTGGGTGGCCTGCCACTCAAAGATCGCATTAATATCAACACCGCCACCAGTGAAGAACTTCAGGAACTACCCGGCATCGGGAAAGCCTACGCCGCCCGGATCATGGCTGCCCGCCCCATCCAGAGCATCGAGTCGCTGGTGCAGATTCCCGGCATCACTGCCAATACCTTGGCTGGCTTCAGCCACATGATCATCACCGAAGATCCCCCCCCACCCGCTTTCACTGTCGAATTCTACACGGCCGATATCGATCAATACCTCGACACAGAAGTCACCGTGCACATCGCCTCGGTGCGCCCCAGCGACACCGCGAGTCCCGAGACCTTTCGATCCGTCATCCTTGAAACCGCCTACCAAGGCGAAAGCGGCGGCACAATCACCGCCTATATCCCAGACGAATTCTACGATTCCTTTATCAACTATTACCGCGAGCCAGGCCGTGAGTTTAAAGGCCTGCTCTACTCACGCGACGGCGAAATCGTAATGGTTTACGTACGCAAATGATCCACCATTGACCTTAACGACCAAGCAACACTCACTAGCCAACAATGAAACTTAGCGACTTCGACGCCTACCGCATCACCAAAACTCAAAACCATGAGATATCAAAAGTGTCTTCAGATCCATGGAACGATCTGCCCAGCAGCAAGAGCGAAGCTAAAAAAGAGCTAAGCGCCCTGCACTTACGCCTGTCTGAGCTACAGCAACGCTTCTTCGTCGATCGCCGCAAAAAACTGCTCTTCGTGCTCCAGGGAATGGATACCAGTGGCAAGAACGGCACCATTCGTCACGTATTT
Organism: Coraliomargarita algicola; assembly: GCF_033878955.1. Lineage (NCBI taxonomy): Bacteria > Pseudomonadati > Verrucomicrobiota > Opitutia > Puniceicoccales > Coraliomargaritaceae > Coraliomargarita > Coraliomargarita algicola. The sequence goes on along the minus strand of NZ_CP138858.1, from coordinate 3,746,508 downwards.
CGCGGCGTCAATCCGCAGGGCGTCCACGTCGCTAGCTTTGAAAAGCCCTCCTCTCGGGAGCTCGCACACGACTATCTATGGCGCGTGCACAAGCGCGCACCCGCAAAAGGCGAAATTATGATTTTCGACCGTAGCCACTACGAAGACGTATTGGCCGTGCGCGTCAACAAACTCAAGCCCGAGAGTGTCTGGAGAAAGCGCTACCGCCATATCAACGACTTCGAACAACTACTCGCAGACGAAGATACCGTCATTCTCAAATTCTTTCTCCATATCGATCGCGACACCCAAAAGCAACGCCTGCAAGAGCGCCTCGACACTCCAGCCAAAAACTGGAAATTCGACCAATCCGATCTCGTGGCTCGCAGCAGATGGGGGGAATACGTCGCCGCCTACGAAGAAGTCTTTGCCAAGACCAGCACCCCGCACGCGCCCTGGTTTATCATACCAGCCAACAAAAAATGGGCGCGCAACCTACTCGTGGCACGCATCGTTGTGAGCTGCTTGGAGGATATGCGACTGAGCTATCCACAAGTCGATTACGACCCCTCCAAGATCATTATCGACTAGATTTGCTAAAATAGACGAAAAAACGTCTTGATTTCGTAGCCCAGCACGATTTGCTCGCCCCTTTTCCCATGAAAGCCACTATCAAAACACAAGGTCGCCAATTCACCGTAACAGAAGGCGATGTCCTCAAAGTAAACTCCTTCCCAGGAACGGAAGCAGGCGACTCTGTTGACATCAACGAAGTCCTCATGATCGGTGAAGGTGCAGACGCACGCTTCGGCGCTCCTCTTATCGAAGGAGCATCCGTCAAGGTAACCATTCTCGAAAACAAAAAGGACAAGAAGGTCGTCGTCTTCAAAAAGAAGCGTCGCCAAGGCTACAAAAAGCGCCGCGGTCACCGTCAGCACCTTTCTGTTATCAAAGTCGAATCCATCAACGGATAATTTTCAACCACTCAGGAGATACTGAACGATGTCACATAAAAAAGGACAAGGAACTTCACGTAACGGTCGCGACAGCAACGCAAAGCGCCTCGGCGTTAAAAAATTCGGCGGCGAAGTCGTCGTTGCGGGCAACATCATCATCCGCCAGCGTGGCACACGCTTCCACCCCGGCGCAAATGTCGGAATGGGCCGCGATCACACCCTCTTCGCCCTCAAAGACGGTCGTGTTGCTTTTGACAAGCTTCACCGCACCATCAATGTAGTCGAAGAAGCTGTCGCTTAAGACGCACACACAGCATTTTCAAAAATCCCGCACCTGCATCAGGTGCGGGATTTTTTGTTATAGCTCGTAGCAGCCCCAAGACCCACCCATGGGCTTTAGCTTAAAAAAGAGTTCGACCCGCCCGCTCTCGGCGAGCATCCTAAACGTCCGACGCAAATCCGATGGCCATAACACTCGAAGAGCTCAAACAACAGCGCGAACAACTCCAGAAGCACCTGGACTGGCTCAACGCAAAAATTGCGGAGCTCAGCCCCACCACAGAGGGCGAGCCAAGCCCGGAGCCCTCAAAAAAACAGTCGCCCCCACCAGCAAGTAGCCCGCCACCCGCCACAACGAGCACACAGTCAGAGCCCACAACTGAGCCCACAACTGAGCCCCGGCAACCCAACGACGCAGAACTCGCCCCCCCGGCCCTCGACATAGAGAGCAGCTACAAGCCCAAAACACAGAGCGAAATCCAACGCGCCAAAATCGGCTGCCTCTTAATCTTCGCCTTCGCCACAGCTCTTTTCCTTTTCCTCCTCTTCGGCCTCCCCTACCTGCTGTGAGCACCGCTTAGCGATTTACTTTTTCGCACGTGGATGATAGAGCGCATGCTCATCGACCAGTCGCTGCGATTGCACCGAAGTGTAGATCTGGGTGGTCGATATATCCGCATGCCCAAGCATTTCTTGAATCACACGCAAGTCAGCTCCCCCTTCCAGCAAATGTGTCGCAAAAGAATGCCGTAACAAGTGCGGCTTGATCGGCTTCTTAATGCCTGCCCGCTTTGCGTGCTCCTTAACCAACACCCAGACCATTTTTCGCGAAATGGCTCGGCCCTGTTGACTCAGAAACACCTCACTTCCGGTGCGCGCTTTTACTAGGTGCGGTCGCCCGCCCACCAAATAGTCTCGCACCGCCTGAACTGCCGCACTGCCAATGGGCGCGATGCGCTCCTTGGAGCCTTTACCAAACACCCGCACATAGCCTTCATCCAAATTAATGCTCTGCAACAATATCCCACACAGCTCGGAAACACGCAGTCCGCTACTATAGAAAAGCTCCAAAATCGCACGGTCGCGCAAACCATGCGGGCTCACAGCCGAGGGCGCATTCAGCAGGCGCTCGACTTCCTCCCGCGTCAGCACATCCGGCAAGTCACGCGAGAGCTTAGGCGAGCCAAGCAATTCGGTCACATCATCCTTGCGCACATTCTCACGCACCAGATGCTTCGCCAGCATCCGCAAGGCCGAAAGCTTTCGCGCCTGACTACTACGCGCAAAACCGGCCCGACTCAAACTCGCTGTCCATGCCGCCACATCGGCAGACGCCACTTGCTGCCAATCCGCCACGCCCGCCTCTACCAAAAACTCTACACACTGCACCAGATCTCTCGTGTAGGCCGACAAGGTATTTGCCGAAAGTCCACGCTCCAACTCTAACCACGCCAAAAAGCTCTCAAGCGGTTCTGTGAAGGCGACGGGGATTTGATCTAAGAGGTCTTTACTCATGCGTAGGGGCCTCAGTGATGAAGACCGCAGCAGTTCGGCTCTGAGCTTCGGCGGTCTTCACTAGTGAAGCCCCTACACGATCAACTTCAAAACATGTGCCTTGCAAGCTCATAGAGCTTGCTCACAATCGCCCCCATTCAATGAACACCACGGATACTCACGAGAACACCATTAAGCCCACCGATTTGCGTGGAATCCTGAAATACGTACCCATGTTTCGCGATCACGTCTTCGTGCTAGCACTGGACGGCAGTCTAGTCGCGCATGAAAACTTCCAGAATGTGTTGCTCGACATCGCAGTGCTCCGCTCGCTCAACATCAAGGTGGTGCTCGTACATGGCATCGGCGAACAGCTCAAAGCGCTCGCCAGCCAAAAACACACCGCGATCAGCGACCCACATGGCGAGCTCAAGACCGACACCGCCACACTGGAGCTCGCGACTGAAGCCGCCGCCATCGTCAGCCTGCAAGTCATACAGGGGCTCACTCGCAACGGCTTGCGCTGCGCCACTTGCAACGGCGTAAGGAGCAAGGAGATTGGCATCGTTAAAGGCGTCGACCAACTTAACAGCGGCGCGGTCGACAAACTCGACGTGGTCTTATTTAACAAGCTATTGGATGCCGACACGATTCCCGTCATCACCCCGATCGCCTTCAGCCGCGACGGCACTCCGCTACGGATCAACTCCGACTTGCTGGCCTCCGAGCTCGCCTCCAAGCTCAGTGCCTCGAAGCTGATCTACATGACGACTCAAGAAGGGCTCAAAATCGACGAGAAGCCCTTGACGAATCTCCCGGTCGCCGATCTCGAAACGCTACTCGAAACCGCTGCCGAGAAAATTCCCGAGCGCCTACGCAGCAAGGTGCAACACGCCGTCAAGGCCATCAATGCCGGCACCCCACGGGCGCACATCCTCGACGGCCGCCTCTTCGGCGCGCTGCTCAACGAGATATTCGACAAAGTGGGCATCGGCACCATGGTTTACAGCAACGAGTATCAATCCATTCGCCGTGCCGTCGAAGCCGACGCGCACTCGATCTTTAACATCACGCGCAACGGCGTCCGCTCCGAAAGCCTACGTGAACGCTCACTGGAGTCCATCGAAGCCTCCATCCACAGCTACCTAGTGTATGAAATCGACGGCAGCATCGTCGGTTGCGTCAATTTAAAGAGCTACGACGGCGGCGACGTCATCGAAGTCGGCAGCGTTTATGTGCAACCCTTCTACCAGAACAAAGGCGTAGGCCGTAAGATGGTCGAATTTGCCTGTGCCGAAGCTAAAGCACGCGGCGCCAAACGTGTGATCGCGATGACAACTCAAGCAAACAAGTTCTTTTCCAAGGTCTGTGCATTCACCGAAGGCGACCTGACTGATCTCCCCGACGAACGGCGGGAGGATTACACAAAAAATGGCCGAAACTCCAAAGTGCTCTATCTCGATTTGTAGTTATTAGGCAAATACACTCAAATGGAACTCTATCATACAACAGACGCCGACGGCATATCTGAGCTGAATCCAAGTATCGATAAAATGCGCGAGCTGCTCGACAGCCTGGACGCACGCGATGCGGATGAAGCCGAGCATCCTGATGTGTCACTCATACACGATCACAGCGGATGGTCGCTTTCGGTCTATCCCAGCGGAGTTGTGACTTTTGAAAATCTCGACGAAGTGGATGACGCGCCGCGCTTCATGAGTGGCATCACCCGAAATCAAGCTCTCGAAATGTGGCTAGAGCTCTCCCGCGGCAAGATCCAGCAAGTCAACAGCCGCCCATGGTTACGCGACGAAGCGTAACGAGAAGGCGACAGGAACGACGAGCTTTAGCCGTCGCCGCGTAGGCATGGCTTTTGAAGAACGACCCACTGACTACGGCTGAAGCGCGTCACTCCCACTAACGACGGCTGAAGCGCGTCGCTCCTACTAACGACTAAAGCGCGTCGGTTCTGCTTCGGCGCTGTGGATTGTCCGCAGCTAAAGCAGCCACCGCAATCACGCCCGCCGCGATTGCCGCAAAGGCAAAGCCCGCTCGATAGGCGCCAAGATACAGCTCCACCAAGCTAAACAGAAACGGCCCCACCGCACTTGACATCACAATCACCGTCATAAACAGCCCAGAGATCGCGCCTAAATGTTGCCGCCCAAAAAAGCGCGGATACACGATCGAAGACAAGCCCCCAAAACACCCGCCCGCAACACCTTGCCCCAGGATGTGCAGCCAACTAATCGACGGATAATCTCCCATTGCCAGCGCACAAAAACCAAGCATAGCCGACACCGCCATGACGCACAGCAGATACTTGATCCGCACAAAAGGCTGATCCGTGAGCCATGCGACAGCAAAGCCCGAAACCACGGCGACGATCGCAGCTGGCATAAACAGCCTTAGGATATAATCGGTCGACACCCCCAGCTCCTCTCCCACCGCTATGATATGAAAGGCATAGGCCGTGACCACTAAGCCGTTCAACCCAAACATTGCAGTGAACGCCCAAAAGGAAAAGGTGCGCCGCGCTTCCGCTAGCGTATAATCGCGGTAGATGACAGAATCTAGATTCTCTCGCTGCACTTTACCGACATAATCGCCATCCATTTCAAGTCCACACTCCTCTGGATTATCCCGGGCAAAAATCCAGAACAGCAGCGCCAACACACAAATCATAACTAAGCCCATCAGTTGCCAAGCACCCTGCCAGCCAAGTTGCCGAATCAAATATTCGAAGCCCATGGGCGCACCCGAGAATGCAAAGGAAACGACAGCCCCGCTCCAGGCAGTCACGACCCCACGCCGCCGATTAAACCACTTCCCCAGCATCGCGCGTGAAGACATGGTCACCATTCCTTGTCCCGTGAAGCGCAACAGCGCAAAGCCGACCACCAGCACCAGGCCTGGTGCCAGCCAAGGTCGTGCATCCATCAAAGGCAAATAGCTCAACCAGCGCGAAAACAGCTCCATAAAACTCAAGCCCAGCAACACCACGCCCAAAGCCAGCACAGAATACACCAGCGAGCGCCGTGCACCGCAACGGTCGAAAAAGCGGCCACCCGCACTGAGCCCAAATGCGCTCAACAAAGTGCCCAGCATATACGCCACACTCAACTGCATCGCACTCAATCCTAAGGCCTCTGCTAAACGTGCAGTAAACACACTCACCCCCACCGTCTGCCCCGGCATACTCGCCGAGACTCCGAGCGTGGCAAATACTACGATCATCCAGCCATAAAAGAATGGCCAACGACGTGGTTGTAGCGGAAAATCCGGCTGCCAAAACCTAGAAATCTTGCGAGAAGAAGGACACATAGTAGCAGCCATAACGTCAGCAAAAGCCGCTGTCGATAGGGACTTATACTAAAACAAGACTATGTTCTACCACGGCGACTTCGAATTCTAAGTGCACAGGCGGCTCTCCAACGACACGAAGCATTTGGCACCATGGATCTCAGGAAATCGCCCGCTCCCAATGGCGATCGTTAAAGCCTACAAACTGCCAATCCTGATTAAACATTTCATTCGCGGTGGTGCGCCACTCTCCGTCCGTCCACAGCACCAGCTCCCCCTCTGCATTCAGCAATTCGAGAACCAAGCCCATAGGCTCATGACGATCTCGCTGCAATACGACTGCGAAACAATTCTGCCCAGACTTCAGATACGGAGCCACATCTATGGCATCGTAATTTTTCCAAGTAAACTGAGAGGCTTTAGAAGCCTGCGGAACCAGTACGCCATTAATATAGAGCTCGTAGCCACACCCTGCACTGATAAATAAAGTCAGCTGATCAATTTGATAGAGACAAAATTCCTCGCGAAAGAGACATCGCTCCGGCAACACCTCTCCGGTCTGTAAACTTTTCGGCCTCAGCGGTGGCTGTATCCAGAGAGCTCTCCATTCGCGCGAGAGTTCAAATGGATCGGGCATTGATTCAATCGCAGTGAGTTCAGCGCACATGTTAAATGCCCTCCTTGCTAACAGTGCAGAGTGATCGCAGATCACAGCCGTCTGGTGAGATAATTTGCCCGTGTTCGAGTATAGGCAGAGGTAGGATATGGGGGTATCTATTCATAAATATGATTTTTATTTTCAATCCAATATACAATCGTGGTAAGAGCGCACCAAACGCGACTGAATCGGCTTGCCTGATAAAATATTGGCAGACAACGCCTCCGCTGCAGTCTCTCCAAATTGCTTCCAGTCGATAAAAGAATAGCCAGATATGCCCAAGCTGGGATATTGCTGCTGAAAATATTTCAAGATATGCTCATTGGGAAGAAACACCTCCAGGCTTCCCGCCACATCCAAAGCGTTTAAAGACCGAATCAACTGCTCTTGCTCATGGAGGTTACCAGTAGCAACGATTGCAGTGACCGCTTGTCGTTGAGCTAACTTGATAATTTCAAGCAGCGAATCACTCTGCTGAAGAAATATATGCATGCCCTCAAATTCCAGAGCCAGTTTACCAATGATTCGACTCAAGCGTTGAGATTCTGCCTGGGTAGAGCTAATGAAGGCGACTTTCCGATGTCCTCGCGCATGGATAAAATGTATTTTCCGCGAATTATAATCATCGCCATCGATCGCGATGACGGGCGTGGGCTGCTCAATACCGATTGCTGACGATAAATACTGCGTATCAATCAGCAATTCTGAATACGGCAAGGGGCCGGAAGCTTGCTGGATCACAGAACGAACTTCATCGCTGGGATAGACCCAAGCTAAGGCTCGCACACCGTGTGCCATCGCGCGCCACCTTAAATTCTCAGGCAGACTAGACTGAATGATCTGCACGTTGATGCCATCGCATTCCAAATTATTAATAAGCGATCCTAGTATCTCACCAAGCTGGATAAAAGGGCTTTCTTTACCATGCCCGAGAACCACCCCGACCTTCTTCGCCCAATATTGACGTGGTAGCACGTAGTGCCCTTTCTTGGGGTAACTCACGATGAATCCATTTGTGCGAAACGCGGCCACTGCAGAACGATAAGTAACTCGGCTGACCTCAAACAACTCACACATCTTACTCTCCGAAGGCAAAAAGCCCTCAGTCTTGATATTCGCCTCAATGTAACGATTGAGCTTCGCGAGCACTTCAAAAAATACACGGTCTTTCTGCTTCGTCGACATCTTGGTATTAAATATTTAACACCAGATTGCATCCGTCAACAACGAATACCACCTAAATAAGCACTCTACTTCGCGCTTTTGCCAGCAACTGAATCACCGTCGTCTTCGCCGATGGGTTCACCATTCATCAATGCTTCTGCCTCAGCATCATCGGCCTTATCAAAGGCGAGCTCTTCAGCAGTCTTCAAGTCGACCGGCGAAACCGAATCGGCCTGCGTGCAAGCTCTGGGAATAAACACCACGCCCTCTTTTTGTGGACGCTGATTCATAAAGGTGGGCGAAACGATCTCAATATTAGCAGCGTGCAAGGTATCTAAGATCGATTTCTTTAAACGGGAACGTGTGGTCAACATCACCTTAATATCCGAAAGAAAACCACACACTTTGTAAGTTACCGAGAAGTCACCGAGTTCCAACACATGCACATAAGGGTCTTCCAACTCAACCTGCTTAGCAGCCTCAATCAAGAGTTCTTCGACTCGAGCATGCGCCAGGTCATAGCCCAATGAAATCGTTGCCGATACTATGGTACCAGAGGTGCGCACCACGGTAACTGCATTGGTCACTAAAAATAAATTGGGAAACGTCGTCAGGTCGCGATCTTCCGTCTGAATCTCGGTATGAAAGATGCCACGCTCAGTCACTCGCCCCCCTTGCGTTCCAATTCTAATATAATCACCGACACGAAAACTACGGGTGAGGCGCAGCATGGAACCAGCAAAAGCATTTGCGACAAAAGTCGTCGACGACAGAGCCATGACCCCCGTCATCACAAGCCCCATTAAACTAAGTATTTGAGCTCGTAAGGTATCACTCACCGGTAGCGATAAGACGACAAACACGACCCCCACCAGACTAAACAAAAGCATCAAAACTTGCGGGATAATCTTACGGTCCGAAAAAGCATCAAACTTACGCCCCAACCAGAGCCATTGAATTAATCGAAGTGCGACAACGACAACGGTAGTCGTGACAATCAGCGGAAGGTATTTGGGGATGGCTGCGTAGATTTGCTCAAAGTCGAACATCCTCAAGAGAGTGGGCTGCGCGGCCACAAGCGCAATGGGAAAAGCATGGGCAAAGCGCAGACCGCACAAGCACCAAGACCTAAGCACAATGCCCTCTGCTCAGATGTAAGCGCACTCGATTAAATCGAGCGAAACACGCTTGCTTAAAGGTAGGCGCATTATGCAGAATAACTTCGCGAGATGAAACAACAGCCCCAATTTACGTGGCCTGAAGGCCAGCAGTGCGCCGTCACCCTCAGCTATGACGATGCACTGCCGATTCACCATAAAGCAGTGGCACCATTCCTGGCCGCGAAAGGAGTGAGCGCGACCTTTTACATCTGCGCAAGCAGCGGTTTCACGGAGCACACAGATGCATGGAGACAAGTCGCAGAGCTAGGGCATGAACTGGGCAACCACACCCTATTTCACCCATGCCGCCGAGAACCGGCAACAAATTACGACTGGCTGGCAGCGCATTACGACCTTTGCGATTATACCGCTCAGCGCTGGACGGATGAGATGCGAGTAGCCAACTGTTTACTGAGGCTGGTCGACGGAGAAGCAGAGCGAACTTTTGGCAACACATGCTGTCATACCACCATTGGTCGCGGCCCGCGCGAAAAGGATCTAGATGGCCTCATCAAGCGTATGTTCGTCGCCGGACGAGGGCCGCGAAATGAAAAGATTGTAGAACCAAGCACATTGAACTTCCCTGCCCTAGGTCATTTCAGTGGAGACGGCAAAACGATGGAAGATCTACAACAATTGATCGAGCACGCCATCCAAATGAACGGCTGGATCATCTTTATGTTTCATGGAATCGGTGAGAACACGCACAAGCTATACATAGATGATGATGAACACGCAAAACTGATCGAGTATTTGGCAGCCAACTCAGCTCGTATCTGGACAGCTTCAATGGTGAAAGTAGCCAAGCATCTAAAAAATTGCGCCACCGAATTGGAATAAACTTCAGTTTGATGCATTCTACTCTCCATGACATCAAAACTAACACACGCACTCGACCTATCCAAATCATATCCACGCAGCCCCCGCGCAACACTGGCCGGCTTCGTTGTGGCTGCCCGCATGCTCGACAAATGCCGCGCCGTAATTGCCGGCACAGCCAACGAGTATCACTACAATTGCCCTCTGGACCAAGTATTTTTGGATTTCACAGGAATTGACGCCGACGCGTTTCAAGCTTTTGTCGCGACCGATGCAGATGATGACGCAGTCGCCGCTTGGATCCAAGAAAACAGCAAGCCACTGAGTAAAGAAGAGATCGTGGTGTGGAACAATAGCCTACGCGATAAACGAATCAGCGAGATGCCAGCAAACCTACAAGTCTTCCTGGAAGACTACATTGCGGAAGTAGTGCCCGCAGATAAAATCGTCTACAACTGGTTCGACGTTTACGACATCGAAGAAGGCCGCATCTAAGGCCTGCTCCCAACTTGCGCCTTTCTCCGAGGGGGAAGGAGCCCTATTCAGAAAGAAAGCTGATAAAAACCTGCGGGTGCACCGGATCGGCGAAGCCATTTCGAGCGACAGTTATAGTGCTGCCGCAACTCGAAATCGCTTCGCGAGCCCGCATTTAAAGAGCTAAATTCGACAGTCGGGGTAGGTACGGAATTTTGGATTATACGTCTTGCATTTTTCGCTCATTTACGAAAAATTAACAATCAAGGCCTAACCAAGTCGAACAACAACCGAATTCCTAACCACCAACGTAGCGCACCTTTGCCACGGCATATTCAAAGCGTGCGTAACTCCGTCTAGCGATATGAACACAACTCAAGCAATCACTACATCCCTCGCGATCGCACTGTCTTCGGTATCTAGTGCCGCTGTTTTTGAAGAGCTTTCATCTCAGTTCAATGTAATGATTTTTGGAAATTTCCTCGGCACAGGTGGCGATACAGAAGGTCGCCACTTCACCTCAGGTAACATGTCGGTCAACGACGGGAGCAATCTTTACACTGTCGCGGATGCCGTGGTCGCCCCGGACTTACCCTATTCCCCTGGCCGGCACGATCTAATCGTTGGGGGCAATTTCACAGGCAAGGCCTACGTATTAACAGAAAGTGCTTATGTCGGTGGCAGTTTAGTGAACGGCATTTCCACTGCCGAAATCCAAGTGTATAACGGCTCCCCGATTTCAGGGCCCTATTACTCAAGCGGAACAGGCACAGTCACGACCAACGCGGGTCCTTTCGACATCGACTTAGCCACAGGCCAAGCAGTGGCCAGTGGCAGCGGAGCCTCATTTGACTCCATGCTGACAGGTCTACGGGCGGAATCCCTCGCATTTTCGCAACTGGCCAACACAGCCGGAACCATCACAACAAACGATGGTTACGGCAACGTCAGCATCACCTTTAACGGTGTACACGACATCTACGTATATACCGTAAGCGAAGCTGATTGGAATGGCCAAAAGTATCGAACAGTGAATGCGCCCGCAGACTCCACAGTCATCATTAACGTCGAAGGTAGCGACATTAATCTATCCGGGACCATGAATATCGAAGGAACCGATCTAACTAACGTGATCATCAATTACCAAGAAGCCACTTCGATCGCGATGACCAGCATGGATCACAATGGAGCTCTACTAGCCGTTAACACCACATCCTACCAACAGACTGCTGGTGGCGTCAACGGGGCGGCCTTTATCGCAGGCGACGCAGAGAAAGATGGGGGCGGCGAATTCCACAATCATCTATTTACCGGAGACTTATCCGCAGTGCCGGAAGCGCAATCGTACGCCCTGCTACTCTCATTGGCGGCGGGGGCTTTTGTCGCGACACGAAGAAAACGCCAACAATTTTAGAATTTACGCGCTTTTTTTATGCAAACGCGGCCAAGCGAGTGCTGACAGCCCAATTGTAAATCGACTCGTATTTCACTGCGGACGCATCCCAGCTATAGTCACCAGCCATCCCGTTTAGCTGCAGGTTGCGAAACTCTTGAGGACGATCGTAATACGTGGCACATGCCCAGCCGATCGCATAGTAAAGCGCGTCGACCGTAGCTTGATTAAATACGAAGCCAGTGCCGGTCCCTTGCCCCTCGGCAAATTGCTCAACCGTATCGATCAGCCCACCAGTTGCGCGCACCACAGGCACAGTACCATAGCGCATGGCATACATTTGACCGAGCCCACAAGGCTCGAAGCGACTGGGCATCACAAAGCAATCCGCTCCTGCAATCGTCAGATGCGCAAGCTTGTTATTAAAACCGAGGTAACAGCCAAAGCGCCCGGGATAACGCTTCGTCAGTTGATCAAAACTATATTCCAGCGAAGGCTCCCCCGTGCCGAGCACCGCGATCTGAATCTGCATATCCGACATTAATCGGTCACAACAAGCCGCCAGCAGATCCAGTCCCTTTTGATTCACTAGCCGCGAGACGACAGTAAAAAGCGGCCGCGTGGAATCCACTTCGAGCCCATAAGCTTTTTGTAGCGCCGCCTTCACCTCAGCCTTACCGGAAAAGTCTTGAGCAGAATAATGGGCGGGAATGTGCGGGTCCGTCTCGGGGTTCCACTCGTCCAGGTCGACGCCATTGAGCACTCCGATCAGATCGGAGGAGCGAAAGCGTAACAAGGCATTCAGTCCGCAACCACCATCGGGAGTCTGCACCTCGCGCGCGTAAGTGGGGCTCACTGTGCTGATTTTAGTCGCATGATAGAGCCCTCCTTTGAGCATATTCAGCTCCCCCATCGACTCCAATCCGTCACTGCGAAATACAGAATTGGGCAAACCCGCAAACTGCAGCAAACTGCGATGGAACCAGCCGTGATGCTCTAAATTATGAATCGTAAAAACTGAGGCCGCTCGTCCCATCGGGCGCTCCGCCTCGGTGGTATTCAAATAAACTGGAGTCAAGCCACAGGGCCAATCATGACAATGCACGACGTCTGGAATCCAATCCATTTGTTCGCAAAAGTCGATGGCCGCTCGACTGAGAAAAGTGAAGCGCTGCCCATTATCATCCTCATTGCCCGAAGGGCCCACATACACAGAGGATGCCCCAAAATACTGATTATGCTCGATAAAATAGCAGGGCACTTCCGAGCCAGGCAGTGTGTGTTGCCAAATTCGACCATAAGCTTCGTGCCCACCAAGGCGAACAATGAGTGGACGCTCCAGAGCTTGCGCTCCATCGAAGTCATTCATCTCCGAATAACGCGGCATCAATATGCGCACATCATGCCCGCGCGCGGCGAGCGACTTAGACAGCGCCCCGACGACATCGGCCAGGCCGCCCACTTTCTTAAAAGGCGCCACTTCGGGTGCCAACATCAGGATACGTTGCTTTTCCATATACGCTAACTTTTAACTTCTGTATTCTCTGGCGTATCCCAATCCTCGTGCTCGTCCTCAAAATCTTTCAACTTAAAGTTAAAAATCGGCAGCAAACAGATAAGACCGATACAGGTGAATCCAAGAATGGCAAAGCCCGTCACGTCGTGAACAGAGCCTATATCACCAATCAGCGGTAGCACCCAGTGCTCATCGATCGCCTGCGAGCCATTATAATAGGCCCATAAGGTAAGAAAAATACTGCGAATCAAATTAGTCAGCACCGCAAAAATCATGGCCGCACAAACCAGTAAGATTTTTTTCCAAAAACGATCGAGGAACACAGCAGCCAGAAAGGACCCCGCAAACAAACAGGCAGTCAGCGAACGAATCCCCGAACAAGCCTCCTCAACACCAACCTGCCCCTCCGGTAATATCAGCACATTGCCTTCGCGCTCCAATTCAAAGCCGAGAAAGTCAAAGGAATGAAATACGATAATCGTCACCTTGGTCAGCAAGAAGACCCGAATCTTAGTCTCCAAAACAGAGACCAGCGGCGCAGAAATCATCCAGATCAAAGCTGGGAAGATAAATAGCGCCGTCAGCGCGAGGCGTTGCTTAAGCGGCATTAATTGCCCGTCCGCACGTTGCTTGGAAAAAATAAATACACTACTTAGTGTCAGCCCTCCCAAGCTCGCGGCGATCGCTAGCGAAGCGGGATTTTGCGGTCCCGTAGCAGCGCGCAAGAGGGCACCGATGCCAAACAAAAGCAAGGAGGCTGAAAAAGCGGCAATCGCGATCCACTCCAGCACTGCTGCCAATCCACTGCGCTCTGCCGGAGGTGGAGCGGGCTCGCTCGGCGCATGCCCCGAAAACAAATAACTACGCAACACCGGCCAACGATCATAGATCACATATGCCGAAAACAAAGGTACCAAATAGCCAAAACTATAATCTTCGCGATTTGCCCACCAGAACAGCTGATCCCAAATTGTATAAAACGCAAAACCGACGATCAGGCAGGCAGCCGCGATTTGCTCAGGCAGGAGATTCTTAAAGGTAGGATTTTCAGTGTTCGTGGTCACGGAGGCTTAGAATCAGGTGGTCACAGTCGGAATAAAAGGAGTCAATCAGAGGCGAAGAGTTGCCACGCTTCGCTCCCATAGCAACCCCGAAAAGAGGATTTTACCCCTAGAATTAACCATCGACGCGACAGATTGAGCCCTCTAATCTGCGCCGCTAATTTATGGACAACTCCGCACCTAAGCAGACATCCACGCCGCTTTCCCCTTCTATGGAGCGGCTTCACGCGTATTGGCGCATGCCGTACATCCTCGCGCCCAAAAACCCGGACGAAGGCGGTAATCCCTTTATCCGTATCACCCAATCGGGTGACGACGCTAAAGAATACATTCTGCTGCGTGGTCAGCATAATTACATTGTGATGAACCGCTATCCTTACAATGCAGGGCACCTACTGGTGCTCCCCTACCGTGAAGTTCCACGGCTGGAGGACCTGACGCTCGAAGAAAGACACGAGCTGATGGACCTGATCGTAGAAGCTCAGAACCTGCTCACCCGCGCACTACGCCCGGATGGGTTCAACACTGGCTTTAATTTTGGTGATGCAGCCGGAGCAGGCATCCCCAGCCACCTGCATTGTCATGTCGTGCCGCGCTGGAACGGTGACACAAACTTCATGCCAGTCATCGGCAACACTCGCGTCCTGCCGGACTCGATGGACGCCATGTGGCAGCGCCTTCACGCCTGCATCGAAGCTAAATAATATACATCTATGCCGTCAAAGACGATCCACTTTTCCAGCGCCCGTCAGCTGAGCCTGCTCTATGCGGACGACGGACGCCATCTTGAAGAAGCCGAACAAAGCCTGGGAGTGAGCCTGGCGACTCGCGATGATTGGGTGACTGTCGAGGGCAGTAGCGAGGGCATCGCCGCAGTCAAAGCACTGTTTGAGCTGCTCGCCGCCGCCCGCGATCAAGGGCTACGCATTCGAAGTTCCGACTTTCTTTACACGCTCCGCTGCGTGGCCGAAGGGCGAGCCGACGAACTGCGCGAGATCTACCGCAACCCCTTGATTATTAAACTCAAGCGCCAAAGCATTGTCCCCAAGACACTCAACCAAAAGCGCTATCTACAAGCCATTGCAGCGCACCCGATCACCTTCGGAATCGGCCCTGCAGGCACCGGCAAAACCTATCTGGCCATGGCGATGGCGCTACGCGAACTGCTGGAAGGTCGCGCAGAACGCATCATCTTAACCCGCCCCGCAGTGGAGGCTGGCGAGGCACTCGGCTTCCTGCCAGGCGAGCTACAAGAGAAAGTGCTGCCCTACCTCACCCCGCTCTACGACGCCATGAACGACATGATCGGCAAAGAGCAAACCATGCAGCTAGTCGAGCGGGGCATCGTCGAGATCGCACCACTCGCCTACATGCGCGGACGTACCTTGGCTAATGCCTTCGTCGTGCTCGACGAAGCTCAAAACACCACTCATGAGCAAATGATGATGTTCCTCACACGCCTGGGCGACGGCAGCCGCATGGTGATTACCGGCGACATCACCCAAACTGATTTACCTCGCAGCAAACAATCTGGCCTGAAAGAAGCTACTCGAATTCTAAAAAACATCGAGGCCATCCGCCTCTTCCATTTTGACGGACAAGACGTCGTAAGACACCCGCTCGTGCAAGACATCATCAATGCCTACGCACAGGGCTAAACCCTGTTAACGTTTCACACACTCAGACTTATGGCCTCTTTCTCAAAAAAGAACAATTCTCGCAAGTCTCTGGACGGCGCAATGCGCAAAGATGCCGGCCGCGGCAAAGACTCCGCGACGACCCATTTCTTTGAAACCAGCAAACTGATCGAAATCAGTATGTTTGTGCTCTTCTCGGCACTGGTGATTACCATTTGCTACCTGGGACAAAAGCCCAAAGGCCCACGTATCATCCTCAATCAAGCAGCCCAATCACGGATCGTATCCGAGTTTCAGTTTGATTATAAGAGCGCCGTATTGACCGAAGCCGCGGCTGCGGCCACCCGCGCTCAGGTGCCCCCGGTATTTCAACGTACTTTCGAGCCCTACGATAAATTCAGTCAATTTATCAATGATCTCAATTCAGCGATCGCCAAAAACAAGATCGAGCACGAATCCGAAGGTCAAGAGATCCTCAAGACCGAACTGTTCAAAACCGCACTTCAATTGATCGAAGCCAACGAGCTCACGATCAAGCCCAGCATTATCGTCGAGCTGACCACACAAACCACCCCGAAAGAACGCTCCTTACTCTTTAACGATGCCCTCGCCGTACTCAAATCGATCTATACTGATGGCATCTACTCCGCCAGTCGCTCCGACTCCGCAGATCCCCATGTCACTGTCATTCAATTAGTCGACGAAGAGGGACACTACAACTTGCCCAATGCCCGCTCATTGCCAGACGCACTCGTGGCACTACGCGTCAGAATCGACGCCCTCTCCCGCGACGCTTCCACAGGCCGCATACTTTTCGACATTTTCCGCACCGGCCTGCGTCCGAACTTACTTTACAGCGCCACAGGCACCAATCGCGCGATCAAACGAGCGATCGACCAACTGGACCCCATCATCGTCAGTTTTAAAGAGGGCGACACCCTGATCGAGCCAGGCGCGATCATCACCCCCGCCGAGCTAGAGCGCATCGCCGCCTATCGCAAAGTAGAACTCGAGCGCAATGGCAACTCACTCATATTCAACCCACTTTTCATCGAACGCCTCATATTGACAACGATGCTGCTGATCGCCGTCTACATCTACGTCAATCGCGGCCTGCGCGAGCTGCGCAAACGCAACCGCGCGATCGCGATCACTGCGGTCAGCATATTACTGAATCTCCTGATCATCCGCATCATCATGGAAATCGGCGAGAGCGCACTCATTAACAGCCGCCCCTCGCTCAGCATGCTGCCCTACATCGCACCCTATGCACTGGCCCCGATCATAGTAGCCGTGCTCGTCGGTGGCTCACCTGCTGTGCTTACCGCGCTCATCATCGCCGTGCTCTTTGGTATTATTCAAAATAACTCGGTCGAATTTATTCTAATCGCCTTCCTGTCTGGCGTCGTAGGCGCTTACGCATCCACCAACATTCGCAAACGCTCCAAGCTAGTGCGCTCGGGCCTGTGCGCAGGAGCCACTGCAGCCATTGCCGGTGCCGGCGTTGCGCTACTCAACGGCTTTTCCTTCAGCCTCGTCGGGCAACAAACACTTGTCGCACTCGTAGTCGGCCTACTCACGGGCATCCTTGCCGTCGGTTTACTCCCCATTTTCGAGCAACTCTTTAAAATCACCACCGAAATTACACTGCTGGAATTGACCGATTTCAATCACCCGCTGCTACGCCGCATGCAAATGGAAGCGCCCGGCACCTACCACCACAGTCTGATGGTAGCCAACCTTTCGGAAAACGCCGCAGCTGCCATCGGTGCCAGCCCCCTGCTCTGTCGCGTCTGCTGCTTCTTCCATGACATCGGAAAACTGGTAAAGCCTGAATACTTCACCGAAAATCAACGTGACGGGATCAACCCACACGATGCCAAAAACCCTTCGATGAGCGCGCTGGTGATCAAGGCACACGTCAAAGAAGGCGTCGAAATGGCCCGTAAGAACAAACTGCCACGCGTGATTATCGACGTCATCCGCCAACACCACGGCACCACTTTGATCCAGTATTTCTTCCACCAAGCCAAAGAAAAAGCCAAGGAAACACAAAAAAACACGCTCCCCCCATTTTCAGAAGGAACCAAGACCAAGGGCAAAGATGAATTCAAGGTCGAAGAAAGCACCTACCGCTACGACGGCCCCAAGCCTGCCTTTAAAGAAAGCGCCATCATCTTTTTCGCCGACAGCGTGGAAGCCGCCAGCCGTAGCCTGAAAAAAGTCACGCAGCCCAATGTTGAAGAGTTGATTGACCGCATATTCAAAGATAGGATCGAAGATGGTCAGCTCGATAGTTGCCCACTCACCTTCCACGAGCTTCACCTCATTCGAAAAAGCTTTGTCTACACCGTGCTCAATATGCTCCATGCCCGCATCGAATACCCGAAGACCGATGCGGAAAAAGCCAAAGAACTCGAAAACGAAGCTGCCCAAAACAAACAACAAGAAGCCAAAACCGATGCCAAAGCTCAGCCTGGAAATCAACAACCAGTATAGTGCGCTAGCCGCCCCCGAGGCCGCCACCCGTACACTCTTCGAAACGCTCCACGCCTCGGCAGCCTTCCCCATCACAGAGGGCGAGCTCTCAATCGCCTTTGTGAGCGATGACGAAATAGCACAAGTCCACGCCGACTTCATGGACGACCCCACCCCCACGGATGTCATCACCTTTCCCGCCAACGAGGAGATGGAATCGGCCGGTGAGATCATCGTTTCCGTCGACCACGCCAGCAGCCGTGCAGCCGAGCTAAACGAGCCGTTCAGTCGCGAGCTCAGTCTCTACCTGGTGCACGGCTGGCTACACCTGGCCGGCTACGACGACCGCAACGAGGTCGACCGCGCCGCGATGCGCCAAGCCGAGCAAGAAGTACTCAACCTCCTCGACGCAGCCAAGCACTCCATCGTGTTTCAGCTGAAAGCCTGAAGGAGGTCCGACCTCTGGCTTCTGACCTCTGGCCCAGGCATTAAGAATTGAACGTTCGAAGTTGGACGTTCAAAGTTACCCCAACTTCCCACTCTCCACTCCCAACTGTCAGCAAAGCTGACTCCCAAACTGTGCCCGACCAAGCAGAGCCTGCAGTTCCCATCACCCCACCGGATCAGTGGGTCGACGCCTATGGTGATTACTTATACGGCTTCGCAATGTCGCGCTTAAGAAATCCCGAAGCCGCAGCCGACTGCGTGCAAGACACCCTGCTCGCGGGCATCAAAGCCCTCGATCGCTTCGACGGCAGCCGCGATATCAAATTCTGGCTGCGCGGTATCATGCGCAATAAGATTGTCGATCAGATCCGTAAATCGATTAAAGAAAATAAAGTCGATATCGAGGCCGAAGACGAAGCCTTGCTCGAAAGTTTCTGGTTCAAATACAGTGGGATCGCGACCACAAATCCCGATCCTTGGCAGTTCAACCCTCGTAAATATTACGACAACAGCGAATTCTGGATCGTGTTCGAAAAATGCATTACACAAGTCAAGAATCCTGCACGTCAGGCCTTCGTGCTGCGAGTGCTCGAAGACCAAACAACTGAAGAAGTTTGTAAGGCAATGGACGTCACTCCGAATTACTTATGGGTGCTCCTGCACCGCGCACGCGAGCAACTCAAAGTCCTACTCGAAGCCAACTGGACCGGAAAGGACGCTAACTAATTTAATTTCAAATGTTTACCTGTAAACAAGTATCCCAGGCATTGTCCAAAGAAGACTATGAGAAGCTCTCGCCCACGCGGCGCTTCTTGCTACGTCTGCACGTAAAACTATGCATTTTCTGCGGAAAATTTAATCGTCAAGTCATGGACGCGCAGGACATGTGCCGCTGCTATAAACAACACGAAGAATCGGTCGCCGAACACCGGCCCAAACTCGACAGCGCGAAGAAAGATCAGCTCAAAGCACTGCTCGCAGCCCAGTCGAAATCTGAAAAGTCTTAGAACCACTGTCCGCCGTGCCAAGCTCGCCCACCCCCTCCGCATCCGCGTCTTCACAACGCCTCGACCGCTGGCTTTGGGCAGTACGTGTGTATAAAACACGCAGCGACGCCGCTGAAGCCTGCCGCGGCTCCGCAGTGCGCCTCAACGGTAATATCGCCAAGCCCTCCTCCAAAGTGCGCATTGGCGATTGCATCGTCGCTCGCACCAAAGCACTCACCCGCACCCTCCATGTAGTGGGATTGATCGAAAACCGTATCGGCGCCGCTCTGGTGGCGGAATATTGCGACGACCAAACCCCAGAGTCGGAGCATGAAAAAGCCCGCGAAAAGCGGGCCAATGCCAGGGTCTTCAGCCATAAAGGCAGTGGCCGCCCCACCAAAAAAGATCGACGCGACATAGAAAAACTAATATCGAAAATCTAATCCAACTCGACTACGAAGCCGAAAGCCCGGAGCTGCCGGAGCCCTTCGCTGCACTCATTCACGACGCCGACCAGCGCTGGCATACATTCTGGGAGCAAAAGCTGAATAAGCGCTATCCACGCTACGTCGCCAGCGAGCCCGCACAGGTCTATGCCGCCCTCAAACATGTGCGCGACCAAGGCCTCGCACCCGGCGAGCGTTTCATCGAATGGGGCAGCGGCTTCGGAGTCGCCACCAGCCTGGCCGCCCAACTGGGCTACGAAGCCACTGGCATCGAACTGGAAGAGGGACTGGTCGAGATCGCAGAATCCTTAGCCGCAGCGCATGACACAGGTGCCGAATTCATCCATACCAGCTATATACCTGAAGGCTATATTAGTTACGAACACATAGGCGGCACGGACATCGTGCCCGACGACAGCTTCGGGCACCAAACGGGCCCGGCTCGTTACGAAGAAATGGAGATCGGGCTGGATGAAGTGGACGTCTTCTTCGTCTACCCCTGGCCCGGCGAACAGGAAATGATGCTCAAACTCTTCGAATCCGTCGCCAGTGAAGACGCCATCCTCATCGCCTACTACGGCGACCGGGAAATCTGCATCTACCGCGCGCAGTAGCTCCGAAGGCTCCTGCGCCACAGTCAACGGTTCTATTGTGCAGCTAAAAAAGTGCTGCGCAAAATCACCATACACCTTGCGAAATCTGCTCGAAGGCATTTTTTGGGTGAACCGCTAGCGCCGCTGCGCACGCGACACTACCTAACACCGCATCACTACCGACACTATGCCAACTCTCAGTAAACTCCTTGAAAACAACCGCGACTGGGCTCAAAAGACCCTCAAAGAAGATCCAGAATTTTTTGATAAGCTCTCCAAACAGCAAAATCCCGAATATCTCTGGATCGGCTGCTCCGATAGCCGCGTGCCCGCCAACCAAATCACAGGGCTGATGCCTGGCGAGGTGTTCGTACATCGTAATATCGCCAATGTAGTGGTGCACACCGACCTCAATCTGCTGTCCGTGCTCCAGTATGCAGTGGATGTTCTGAAAGTTCGCCATGTCATCGTCTGTGGCCACTACGGCTGCGGTGGTGTGAAAGCTGCCATGGGCCAAGAGTCACATGGTCTCATCGATAATTGGTTGCGCCACATTCAAGACGTGCAAACTCTATATGTTGACGAATTAAAACCGCTCACTGGCGAGAGTAAAAGCGACCGCATGTGTGAACTGAATGTAATCGCCCAAGCCAATAACCTCCGTCGCAGCACCGTGCTGCAAGACGCCTGGGCACGCGGCCAAAAAATCGACATCCACTCGTGGATCTACAGCCTAAAGGATGGGCAAATCCGCACACTACAAGACGCCATCACCAGTTAGTCTGCGATGGCAGTCTCTGATGAAAAAGAGCTCGATACGATCACATAGCCTGAATATACTCCAGGTGTTTTGATTAACGAGAATCCAAGTCAAGAAACACTCATCCAGGAGTTGGAGGAATTGCGGCGTGTACATGACGCATTAAAAAACTCCTACAATGAAAGTGTCCGGCGTCGAGAGTCACTTCAAATAGCCCTCGACCATAGCCAACGCCAATATCAGTTACTGACGAGCAACAGCCTGGAAGTGATCTGGACCTTGGACTTGAATGGCCAATTAAGCTACATCAGCCCATCCATTCAACGGCTGCGTGGCCTCACACCCACAGAGGCGATGGTGGAGGCGATGCCAGCGACGATGGCGCCCAGCTCTCAAGTGCTGCTAGCCACGGCACTCAAAAACTGTGAAGCAAAAGCACGCTCTAAAGATGGAAGTCCCGTCCGAATCGAAGTTGAACAATTTCACAGGGATGGACATCTGATATGGGTCGAAATGTATATTCGGGCTCAGCTTAATAACCTAGGTGAGACCATTGGCTTTATAGGCAACTCAAGGGACATCACTCGTCGTAAAAAGTCCGAAAAAGCGACTCAAGAAATCGCAGAAAGCTTTGAGACATTGGTGGCCAAAGTCCCCATTGGAATTTATGTGCTAGGCTTAAACGACGACAATACAGCAGAATTCAGGTATGTCAGTGATCGCTGGTGTGAGATTTTTCAAATCAACCGCGAAGAAGCGATGACCGACCTCGCTCAGGTAGACGCAAAGGTGCATGTAGACGATCGAGAAGAATTTCGAGCAATGAACAACCAAGCGATCCACCAGCGAAAACGATTTCTCTGGGAAGGCCGCATGCAGTGCGGCGACGAAGAGCGCTGGCTTCGCATCGAATCCGTTCCCGTCTCTTTGCAGAACAATGAGCATCAATGGTATGGGGCGGTCAAAGACATCACCCAGCGCAAGCAAGCAGAAAATGCGCTACGTGAGAGCGAAACGCAACTGCGCGAGCTGAATGCACAAAAAGACAAATTCTTCTCCATCATTGCCCACGACCTGATGAGTCCGTTCAACAGCATTTTAGGATTCAGCGAATTATTAATCGATCAGATCAACGACAATGACTACGAAGGCATCCATGAGTACGCGACGATGATTGAACAATCTTCCAAGCAATCGGTGGATCTACTCACGAATCTATTAGAATGGTCACGCGCACATACAGGGCGCATGAACTTCTCCCCCGCAGCCTTTGACCTGCAGGCTTTAATACGCGAAAACACGGAGCTTTTCGAAACCATCGCAGCGCAAAAATCTATAACGATCTTCCAAAATATATCCCAAGAAATCATCGTAGTTGCAGATAAACAGATGATCAGCACCGTGCTCAGGAATTTACTCGCGAACGCCATCAAATTTACCCATCAGGGCGGTCAGGTCACTTTATCGGCCAAGCGCCAAGCGTCCGAAATCCTGATATCTGTCAGCGATAATGGAGTCGGCATCCCCGCGCACAGACTCAACAAGCTATTCCGCATCGACGAAAACGAATCCACGCAGGGCACGAACCAAGAAACAGGCACCGGTTTAGGTCTCTTACTTTGCAAGGAATTCATCGAAAAGCACGACGGCAAGATCTGGGTCGAAAGCGAGATAGAAAAAGGTTCCAGCTTCTACCTAACTCTGCCCCACATACCACCCCCTGCGAATCATGCTTAAAAAAATCCTATCCGCCGCATTCGAATCAAGACGCAAGAAAAGCATCGAAGAGCAGCTCGAAAGCATGCGGGTCCTCAAAGTCCCCTTTCTGGAAGGAGCCGACGATCAGCTCATCTCAGAACTTGCGACAGCGTTGGAGCCGGTCAAATTTCCCGCTGGAAAAACGATTTTTCGCGAAGGGGAGCCTGGCGACAGTCTCTTTCTCATCGTGGATGGGACCGTACGCGTCAGCAGCGAAGAAGAGGAGATCATCGCCGAACTCGGCGTCGGCGGATGCTTCGGGGAAGGTGCCCTCCTCGAAGGTCAAGTGCGCGCGGCCACTGTCGTTGCGGTGGAAGAGCTGGCTCTCTTACAGCTCAAACGTGAGTCGTATGAAGAGCTGGCCACCAAATTTAGAAAATTGCGCTATCGTCTAAGTAATCTGCACAAAACGAGAAAAGCCGAGGAAATCGAAAATTCGATCGAATGTAATTTACTAAAAAACGCCCCCTTTCTCGCAGGCGCAGGCGGTGGACTGATCAACGAACTCGCTCATATGCTGGAGCGGAAACATTTCGCCAAGGGCAACAGCCTGATCCGCGAGGGAGCAGACGGTAAATATTTTTTCTTAATCGAAGAAGGCATGGTAAGTGTCAGTCAGGGCACCACTCAGTTGGCCGAGCTCGGGCCAGGCACTTGCATCGGCGAAGGCGCTCTCTTCAGTGGGAGAGCATGCTCCGCGACTGTCAAAGCCCTGACAGACACATCTAGCTTCGTGTTAAAAAAAGAGGCTTTCCGACGAATCATCGCCCGCTATCCGGTTTTTGGCAAAAGACTGCACGAAATTCACGAGAAGCGAAATAAATAAAACCCCACCCCTTTTACAAGAGGTGGGGAGTTCGTTTATACCTTACTAGTTACCCCTAACTATATATGAAAAAAGTAATGCGATGCATTACGCTATACTTTGTCCGCAGGTTCACCACAGAGTTCCAAAAAAGAAGATATTTTTTTAAGATAAAAAAATTGAGCCAGCTCAACTCATGTTCATCGGATCAACATCTATTAAATCGATCACCTCTTTGTCCATTTTGAATTGCTGACGCAAGGCAACAAGCTTGCCAATCACACGACTCGCGCTCGGGGCGAAATACCATAATTGAAAGCGATACTCATCACGTATCTTTTCGATCGGCGCAGGGGCCGGACCGCGGACCTCCAACTGCCCTTCCATTTCTTGATCCAAGACTTTCAGCCATTGCTCAATGTAGAAGTTGACCTTATCGGGATTGCGCCCGCGGAAGAGGTGGCGAATCAGATGCCGAAAAGGCGGGTAGTTAAACTCGCGACGTTGCTCCAACTCTTCGAGCTGAAAACCGTCGAAGTCCGATTTACGGGCAAACTGAATAGGCGGCGCATGGGGGGTGCTGGTCTGAATCACCACCTCGCCCGCACGGTCACCCCGACCGGAACGCCCCGATACTTGCACGATTAATTGAAAAGTGCGCTCGGCAGCGCGGAAGTCTTCCACATGCAAGGACTTATCGGCATCCACCAGACCGACGAGTGTAACATTGGGAAAGTCGAGTCCCTTGGCAATCATCTGAGTGCCCACCAATAGGTCGATTTTACCAATACGGAAGTCATTCAGAATCTTACGATAGAGATTCTTCTTCGACATGGAATCGGCATCCATTCGCACGATCTTGGCTCGTGGCAGAATTTTTTGCACGATGTCTTCGATCTTCTGAGTACCGAGCCCCTTTTTGCGAATGTTAATCGACTGACACTCCGGGCACTTAAGAGGCGCTTCGCGCTGTTCCCCACACAGGTGACAACGCAATTTACCATCCGTGCGGTGAAAAGTCATAGGGATGCTGCAATGCTTACAGGAGGCAACATAGCCGCAATCAGGGCACAGGATACTCGTGGAAAAACCACGACGATTGAGAAAAAGGATGCTCTGCTCTTTCTTTTCAAAGCGGTCGACGAGTTTATTGGCCAAGGTACGGGAAATGGGTGAAGCGCCCTTTCCTTGCAAGGCTTCGCGCCGCATATCGACGAGGTGAATTTTAGGCAACTGACGATGATCGACCCGCTTCAAGATGCGGTCGACGGCATATTTGCCGCGTTCGACATTATAGAGCGACTCCAGCGAAGGCGTCGCGGAGCCCAACACGCAGACGGACTTATTCAAATGTGCACGAAAGACAGCTACATCGCGGCCATTATAGCGCGGCGACTCTTCTTGCTTATACGAGGGCTCATGCTCTTCATCCACGATCATGAGCTTTAAGTTCTGCACAGGGGCGAACACTGCGGAGCGTGCCCCGACGACCACGTGAGCCTCGCCACTGGCCAGCGCCTTCCAAGCATCGTAGCGCTCGCCCTCTGAGAGGTGGCTGTGCCATACCACGGTATGCACACCGCGGGCTTCGAGGCGTGCGCGCACACGACCGACTGTTTGTGGCGCCAATGCTACTTCAGGCACGAGAAATATAACACCCCCTCCTTCGGCTACGATCTTTTCGATCGCATTTAAATAGACCTCGGTTTTGCCCGAGCCCGTCACCCCATGCAACAGACGCACACTGAATACGTCAGCCGTGATGGCATCGTGAATCGCTCGCACCGCGGCATCTTGCTCCTCCGTCAAAACAGGTCGCGTCTCGACAACCACGGATTCCTGATCGCCCAGTTCATCTTCATAGGCAACCCGCTCCTCCTCGGTGTCGGTCTCGTGCAGATAGCCCTTCGCCACCAGACTGTCACAAGCCGAGGCGCTGATTTTCATAGCTTTAAGTATATCCGCGCGCGGCAGCGGCTTCACTTGCTGACGAATAAATTTAAGAATCGCCGCCTGCTTGGGCGCCCGTTTTTCCAGCGTCTCGAGCTCCTCGACGGTCGGCGCTTTTCCTTTGGAAATATAGCGGCGCGTCTTCGGCTTCATACCCTTACGAATCGCAGCGGGAATCATGGTTTCCAAAATCGCCTCCGGCGTGGCTGCATAATATTTCTGTGCCCAACGATAGAGTTCCATCAAGTCGGGCGTCAACACGGGGTATGGCTGCACCACCTCGAAGAGCATCTTAAGCTTGCCCGGGGGCACGACTTGATCCGTGCCAAAGCGTAGAACGACGCCGAGTTCACTGCGTCGACGCAGCGGAATGCGCACCAGTGAGCCTAGCTGTAGCGTCGCTTGACAAGTCGGCGGCACCGCATAGGCGAGCGCCTTATCAAAACCCGACAGGGCAATCACTTCGACGACGGCGGTGTCGTGGTTCAACTTATTTTTGGGCATCGAGTAAGTCTTTAAAGGCTCCCTCTTGCTCGGCAAGCTCATCCCAACTTCCTTCGCTAATACATTCGCCCGCTCGCAGCACAATGATACGGTCGGCACTGCGAATCGTGCTCAAGCGGTGGGCGATGGTGATCGTGGTACGCCCCTTGGCGAGGTAGTCGATGGCAGCTTGCACAGATTTTTCACTCTCGTAATCGAGCGCGCTGGTCGCCTCATCCAGAATCAAGATCTTGGGATTGCGCAACAGGGCACGCGCAATAGCGATACGTTGCCGTTGACCGCCCGAAAGGCTGACACCGCGCTCGCCGACTTTAGTTTGAAAGCCTTCAGGCAATTCTTCGATAAACTCAAGTGCGCTGGCATGTTGTGCCGCCTCACGCACCTCCTCTTCGGTCGCCAGAGGCCGACCGAAGCGTATGTTATCCAGAATCGTGCCGGACAGTAGCAAATTATCCTGCATCACAATCGCACACTCCTGCCGGAACTCACGAATGGCCAACTCCGACTGTGGCACGCCATCGACTAAAATCTCACCATCTATCGGCGCGTAGAATCCCAGCATCAAACTGACCATAGTGCTCTTCCCCGAACCACTGGGCCCGACAAATGCGACATGCTCGCCTGGTCGAATGACCGTCGAAAAGTTACGGATGGTGCGATGTTCCTTCTCTTTATCGTAAGCAAAACTGACATTACGAAATTCAACTTCGCCCCGCATCGCTTCCAACACGCGCTTGCCCTGCCACTGTTCGACATAGGCGGAGTCCATTAACTCTTTGATACTCTTATAACTTTCTGCACCCAGCAAATACTGCATACTGAACTGAGTGATCATATTAACCGGTGCCAAGCAGACCGGAAGCGCACCCACCAAGGCCACCATCGCCCCGAGCGACATCTTATCTTGAATCACCAGCCCACCACAGAGTGCCACCGCAAAAAGTGACAAGCTCGTGACGACAGTGAATAAAATATAACCCAGCGACTGATTCAGCTGCATTTGGGAAATTCGCTTTTCGCTATAGGCATCGCTGACCGCACCCATTTGCTTTTTAGCCTCTTGCTCTTGGCCATAGCCACGCACCAACTTAATGGCAGAAATAAACTCATTGGCCTGCCCTGTCATCCGCTCACGGGCGACGCGGACCTCGTGATTGTTCGCTTCGATTTGCTTGAAGTAATAGATTCTGACAAAAGTAAAAATCGGAATACTAACCATCACGATCAGTAGCAGCCAGACATTGATAAAAGTCAGTGCCAATATGAGCAGCAGCGAGCGCAACAACTCCGGAATGATACCAGTTACAATCTGAATGACGGTAGCCTCGATATTATTCGTATCGAAAGCGTATTTCGAGAGCAGGCGCCCGGTCTGGACAGAGTCCAAAAAGCCGAAGTGCATGAAATTGAGCTTATGGAAGATACGGCTTCTAAGCTTGCGAAAGATCTCCTGCGACTGGGTGGATAAATTCTTAACCGCGATTCGCATCGAAACAAAATGCACAACCAGCAGGCCCAAGGATAGAGCGGTGTAATAAACAACCCCCCAAAGATCGTTCTCAGGAATCGCAACGTCCACAATGCGCTGCGACAACACAGGAAAAGGAGTAATCGCCAGCACGCTGATAATACGCCAGACCATATAAGTGCGGAGCGAGCGCTCTTGACTCCAAATAAAGCCACTTAACGTTTTTTTATGAAGACCGATCGATTGGTGCGGGTGCATGATCCCGACTATGAGATAATATCACCGATGATTAGCCAATCCCCAAATCACTCAATAAGCACCTAAATCCAGCATACTCGTGGAGTGCACCGAGGTCGGGATCATGCTGCATCCAATGAAAATCTTTGTAGCCCAGAGAAATCGCGGTACGTAAGACCTCGAGCGCTTCCGAATTCCGGCCTTTCAGGCTCAGACTACAGGCCAAATTATAGTGTGCGGTGGGATCTTCAGGGTCTAAACGAACCAACTTTCGGTCCATCTTCAAACCTGCGTCGATACGCCCCACCTGAGTATAAATATGCGCAAGGATCGATGCGACCTGTATATCTTTAGGCATACGCCGGTGCAGGCTCTCGAAAAAGCTCAGTTCGAAATCTAGATTACTGCGTCGTGCCATCACTTGAGTCAAAGCCCCTCAGAGCTAGGAGCAAGGCCGATTTACTCATGCAATCAAATGTGAATATCCAATAAAATTTCGCGGAGCCCGACACAACTACTGCTGTAAAACATACAGGTAGCGCTCACCCGATTGACGAAAAACGCCCGTGGCCAGATTACCATCGTCCAAAATCTCATCCAATCTTTCGAACACTTCGACATCGAGTCCACCGTTACCACCGGATAGACCCACCGACGCGACCACTCCAGAGCTATTCAACTTCCAATCCCAAATGCCGGCGTTCGGAGGGACTCGATACCAGGAAGTACCCTCCAAATAAGGCTCCGCCTCAACAGGTAATCCATTCCCATCTCCATCCGCCGGCCATTTCCCCAGCTCGAGCGCACAAATTTCAAATGCACCCGCAAACGAGCGAAAATCATTCGCCAACTGACTGGCATAACTATTGATGCGAGCCTGTTGAAAAGCAGGGATCGCCATTACAGCTAACAAACCAATAATTCCGGCAACAACCGCAATCTCGACCAGCGAAAAACCGGAACGAGACGAAGAACGCGTGATAAAAACGTCCTGCCTGAACATCATATCAGAAACAAGATCACGCCATAACACTACGTTAGATCAACTAGATAGCAAACCTTTTCAATCGCTAACGACAAACTGTCAGCTGACACAAAGTGCTACTCGACCAAACTAAAGTTCAGCCCAAGAGATTGCTCCAGCTTAGTGATTTGGCCGCGCTCACTGGGCTCGATCAGAGTTAAAGAAACGCCGGTCTTTCCGGCACGCGCGGTGCGTCCGCTGCGATGCGTGTAGTATTGAATCGCATCGGGCAGCTGATGTTGGATCACGAACGACAGACCTTCGACATCGATGCCGCGGGCTGCCACATCGGTCGCAATCAGGAATTGGACGCGCTCCTTCTTAAAGGCGCGCATCACCTTATCACGATCACGCTGGCTGAGGTCTCCTTGAATCACACCAACCGAGAGGCCGGCCTTTTCCAACTCTTCCCCCATACGAATCGCCCCCGCACGGGTACGGCAAAAAATGAGTCCACGCGCACTGCCCTGCGCTTTCAGGTAATTGATAATAAAGGCATCCTTCTCCTCACGTGCACAGATCGCAAACTGATGATCAATATTACGATTAACGATTTGCTTGGGCTCCACTTGCACGCGATGCGCATTGCCCGACATGTGGTCTGCGATCAGTCCCTGCACCCGCTTCTGGAAAGTTGCCGAAAAGAGCCACGTCGCTTGCCGATTTGGAGTCGCCTTAAAAATGGCGGACAGCTCTTGCTGAAAGCCCATGCTCAGCATTTCGTCTGCCTCATCAAGCACGAGATAGCGCACACCATCCAGTTGCAGCCCGGCCTTGAGCAGATCCATTAAGCGGCCAGGAGTGGCGACTAAAATGGGAGTCGGACGACTTAAGCGCTGGATTTGCTCCTCGATTTTATCACCGCCTGCGGCCACCTCGACGAAAATCTTGGGATCACAAAACTTGGTAAAACGAAAAAGCTCTTTGCCGATCTGCTTGGCCAGTTCGCGCGTGGGCGCTATGATCAAGCCTTGGATCTTATCCACCGCCGGGTCCACCTTCATCAAAAGTGGTACACCAAAGGCCGCAGTTTTCCCTGTGCCAGTCTGCGCCTGTGCGATGAGATCGCTCCCTTCATTAATCAAAAAGGGTATTGCTGCGCTTTGCACAGGTGTGGGCGTTTGAATACCGAGCCCATCGAGGCCTTGGATGAGATCAGCGCGCACGCCCAGTGATTTGAAATTTTCTGCCATAGCGTAAATCTGTAAAGTAATTATGTTAAAATCGCTACTGCGATCGAAAAGTAAATGCTGAGGCCAATCGCATCCATCACCGAAGTAATCAGCGGGCTACTGGCCACTGCAGGGTCGAGTTTGAATTTACTCAGAGTAAATGGAAGTAACACTCCAAGCAGGTTGGCCACCACCACAATGCTCAACATACTCAATCCCACCACCATAGCGACATCAATCCCACTGCGATAAATCCCGAGTAACCAAGTAAGCCCGCCCATCGCAGCGCCAAGCATCAGCCCCACAAAAATCTCTTTGCCCAGAGCCTGCCACCACCCGTCGAGTTTCAAGTCGCCCGTCGAGAGCGCACGCACCATCAGAGTGGCGGATTGGGCCCCAGTATTTCCTCCACTGGCAATCAACAGAGGCATAAACAACACTAAGGCGACATAAGCCTGTAGATACTCTTGATAGCTCGAAATAACTGCCGCAGACAGCAGATTGACAAAGATCAAAATCACAAGCCAACCTATGCGCTTCTTAAACAAGACCGCCGGTGCAGCCGCGGTATAGTTCATCTCCAGAGGAGTCACCGCCGCCCCCTTATGGAAGTCTTCCGTCGCCTCTTCTTCGGCCACGTCCATAATGTCGTCAACCGTCACAATACCGACCAGCACCCCCTCGGAGTCCACTACCGGCAGCGCATTCACATCATAGCGCTGAATCTGCTCCACCGCGACTTCGCGGTCGTCATAAGCCGATAAGCACACGAACTGATAATTCAGCATCTCCGATATAATCGTCGTAGGCGGCACCATGATCAGGCGGCGCATTCGCACAATGTCGATCAACAGTCCGTTGCTATCAGTGACATACAAAATATTAAAGATCTCACTATCCCGACCATATTTTCGAATATGAGCCAGCGCATGATCACAAGTCCACTCCGCGCGGATACGAATATGTCCGGCGTCATCAAACGCCCCACACTTTCTTCCGGATAGCCCAACAGCTGGCGCGACTCCTCCAAGTCTTCTGGACTGAGCAATTGCATCAAGCGGCGAGTCACCGTAGCAGGCAGCTCTTCTAACATCGCAGTGCGATCGTCGGGACTCAAATCGGCCAGCAACACCCGCGTATCCGCATCTGTCAGCGCCTCTAGAAATGCATCCTGATCTTCCGGCTCAAAATACGCAAAGACAGCGGCCGCTCGATCACGCGGGAGCGCACGATAGACCAAGATCTGATGTGGCTTATCCAGACGTAAAATATAGTCGGCAACCTCTGGAATCGCCCAGTTTTTCAACTCTTCAGAGATTGGCTTGATGTGCCCGCGCGCAATCAAGCTCTCCATCTTGACATCAATCTCTGTATTTTCGTCCACCATCGTGCGTTCGGTAATTTGACAACTACGGCGCCAAGCGCTTAGCCACCCACTGGCCAGCCTCGTCACGCTTATAGATAAAACGGTCATGCAGACGACTCACACGCCCCTGCCAGAACTCAAAGGACTCGGGCACGATACGATAGCCACCCCAATTATCAGGCAGTGGCACCTTACCCTCCGCAAACTTCCGTTTCATCTGATCC
This sequence comes from Coraliomargarita algicola, assembly GCF_033878955.1. NCBI lineage: Bacteria > Pseudomonadati > Verrucomicrobiota > Opitutia > Puniceicoccales > Coraliomargaritaceae > Coraliomargarita > Coraliomargarita algicola. Next base: position 3,714,397 of record NZ_CP138858.1, on the reverse strand, counting down.
AACTTCTGCTCCAAAATACTGCGCGAAGTGATCACCTGACTCTGCGGCGAAGCCCATGCGCCCAATTGGCTCCCAAAGGGGCGGCTCAAAAAATACTTCAGGGACTCCGCCTTAGAAATACGCTCAACCCGCCCGATCACGTTGACCTGCCGCTGCAAAGGTAGCCACAAAAAGTTGGCCGCCGCCTGTGGATTGGCTTCCAGCTGCGCGGCCTTTCGACTCTGATAATTGGTGTAAAAGGTCAGCCCTTTCTCGGAAAAGTCCTTCAACAAGACCACCCGCGTGCTCGGCAGACCATTTGCATCCGCCGTGGCCAAGCACATCGCATTGGGCTCCTCCAAGTCACATTTTTCGGCTTCGCGAAACCACTTCTCAAACTGCTCAAAGGGCGAGTCCAGCAAATCGCGCTCGCTGAAACTTCCCTTCGTGTAACTCTGCCTGAGGTCGGAAAGGTCCATTCTACTCCTGTTCCGCTAACCAGCGTTCCGCCTCGATGGCAGCTTGACAGCCCATTCCAGCAGCCGTGATCGCTTGACGATACACATGGTCGACACAGTCGCCCGCGGCAAAGAAGCCTTCATACTTGGTCTTCACTTGGCTGCCTAGCTCAGGAACGATATATCCATCACCATCACGCTCTAGCAAGCCTTCCACAAAATCCGTATTGGGGATATGTCCGATCGCGATAAAAACCCCCTTACATGGAATTTCACGCTCCTCACCGGTCTGGGTATCTTTAACGCGAATCGCACGTGTAAAGCCTTTCTCATCCGCTAAAATCTCTGTCGGCGCTGAATTCCATGCCATTTCGATCTTATCATGCGAAGTCGCACGGTCCGACATAATCTGTGAGGCACGTAACTCGTCGCGACGGTGCACCAGTGTCACCTTAGAGCAAAAACGAGTCAAAAACAGCGCCTCTTCAGCCGCGGAATCGCCGCCGCCGACGACCACAACATCCATATCCCGGTAGAAAGCGCCATCGCAAGTCGCACATGTCGTCACTCCCTTGCCTCCAAACATCTCGGTCTCCCCGGGGATACCGAGCAGGCGCGGACGTGCGCCTGTCGCTACGATCACAGTCTTGGCTTCCAGCACCTTATCGCCCGCATAGAGCTTTTTGACACCATCGACGATTTCAATCTTATCCACTTTAGCGTGCTCATAGCGCGCACCGAAACGTGCCGCTTGTTTACGCAAGTTGTCCATCATGGTGTAGCCATCGATGCCCTCTGGAAAACCAGGAAAATTCTCAACCTCAGAGGTCGTGGTGAGCTGCCCGCCTGGCTGTGCGCCTTCTAGCACAAGAGGATTCAACTGTGCACGCCCAGTGTAAATGGCCGCAGTGAGTCCGGCGCAGCCGGTGCCTAAGATGATGACGTCTTCCATAGTATAAAGTGGTCTTAAATTTGTAAAAACGCAGAAGATGGAGCGCCTCAGCCGATTCTCAACCAAATTTTGAACTTCTGTGTGTGTTTGCCTTTAAAGACCGCCCCACTATATTCATGACATCATGAAATCTCCCCCATTGCTCGCCCTGCCGCTGCTGCTGTGCCTATCCCTATCCTTAACAGCCAGCCCCATTCAAACAGGGCACAGCACCGAACAAGTCATCGAGAAGTTGGGCAAGCCCATCGGGACGATCGAGTTGCGAGAAAAAGCCCTACTGCTCTATCCCCAAGGGGAAATTACTCTGAAACACGGTCTCGTCACCGAGGTCGAACTCATGAGCGAAGCAGAATTTGAGGCCGATCAAGAACGCCTGCGCCTCGAACGTGAAAAATGGGTGCTCGACCAAGAGCGCCGCCGAGCCGCACGCACCCAAGAAGGCGAAGCCATTCGCAGTGAAAAAATGACCAGCCGCGCCTTCACAGCCCTGCCCGCCAAGGATCGAGTGGACTATTGGCGCAGCTTTCAAATTCGCTACCCCTCAGTGGATGTCTCCGAACAAATCGCCACTGCCCTGGCCAGCTATCAAACCGAATTAGAAGAACTGCGTAGCCAACAAAAAATTGCGGAACTGGAAGCACGCGTCGCTCAAGCCGAAAAAGAAGCCGCAGCCGCACGCCTGGAGGCCGAAAAATTACGCAAAGAAACCGAAAACCAGCGGCGCAGCGCAAACTATGGGCTCCGCTATTACACCGACCCGGTGATTACCAATCCGCGCTATTACTACCGCCCCCCCAAAGTCACGATCTATACCTATGATAAAGAGAGCCCCCGGCAGCGCGACCGCGACAAACAACCCATGCGCAATGCCCCGTTCTCCCAACAAGGCGAGACCGTCGCCGAACGCGCTCAGCGCATATTGAATCCGACGAATGATTAGCAAAGACTTGATTCAGCAATCAGAACCATTAGATTCACCGCATGATTAAGAACGTACATGATGTAATCCCCGAAATCGCCGAAGGTGTACGCGGCGGCAACGGCAGCGTAAGCGCCCACAAGCTCATCGATCTCTTTCCAGGCAGCGCCATCAAGAGCGTCGGCGTCGTCCGTCTCGAACCCGGCGCAAGTGTCGGCGAGCACTCGCATCAAGACGAAGAGGACTTTTACTACTGTATCTCCGGCACTGGTATAGTCGTCGACAACGGCAGCGAGCATCCGTTCACTCCCGGCACCCTGCAAATCACACGCAGCGGCGAATCACAAGCGATCCGCAATACAGGAGAGACTGAACTCGTATTCCTTGGCGCACTCATCGACTGTCAGGAAATCTAGCAACGCGCCCCAGCCAGCTCGCAGCGTCACGACACAGAGCCAGTCTTCAACTTCCTCCCAGCAGGCATGTCGATTCGTTGCCGCTGGCGACCACGGAAATAGTGTAAATCCTTAAAGCCCTTCTCGCGTAGCATAGGCTGTATAATCTCGAAATATTGCCCTACAGATGTGGGCCGATGCGAGTCGGAGCCGATCGTGAGCTTCACACCCATCTCACCCGCCCAATCGAGAATCAATGGATCCGGATGCACTTCGTAGGCCCCCTTGGTCAGGCCACTGGTGTTCACCTCCATACAAATATCTTCGTCGACAACCGCCTGCAAAAACTCGCGAATCACCTCTTCGTGCTCCGCAGGATTGAAATGTCGGACCACGCCGTAAGTGCGTATCACATCCGGGTGCGACATACTATCGTAACGCCCCGACTGCACACCATCTTTAAGGTGGCGGAAGTAACTATCGATCTTCATCGCATCACTTTTCACCTTATTCTTAGCTAGCCATTCAATATAACTGCGGCATTGCGCATGCAACGACCCAAGCACGAAGTCAAAGTCATAAGCCGCCAGAATCTCATCCATCGGCTCCAGTTCAGCCTCATCTGGATACACTTCAGCCTCAATGCCGCAAAGCACTTCAACCCCAAACGACTTAGCTTGCTCCGCAGTGTCTTTGACTAGTTTCACATAATCGTCAAGTTGCTCACGGTGCATGCGAATACCTGCTTGCCCAAAAGCCTCCCAACGCATCGGGATGTGACAAGTGATCGTGATTATATCAATCCCGACCTCAGCCGCCATCGCAGCATATTCTATAGGTTCACCCACGGCATGGCCGCAGAGTGGAGTGTGCATATGTGAATCAACGCGCATGTATCATAGGGAGTTATCCGCCCTCGAGAGTAAGGGCAATCGAGAAGACAACTTAGTCACACATTTGTTTCAGCCTATACACGATCTTTTCCAAACACGAGGCAAACAGCCAAGCACCAGCGCGCCCGCCCCGCAGCAAACAAGCGCTGGCAGACCGAAGCCCAAAGGAATAAAGCCGCACACCAAAGCCACAGCTCCCGCAATCAAAGCAAAGGGTAATTGTGTCCACACATGATTCACCGGCTCTACCCCCGCAGCAATCGAAGCCACAATCGTGGTATCCGAAAAGGGACTACAGTGATCCCCAAAAACCGCCCCACTAAACACCGCTCCAATCGCAGCCACCACCAAGCGATCACGTTCCAAATCGAGCTCGCCTGCCGTTAAAGAATAAATCACAGGTATCGCCAACGGCATCAAGACGCCCATCGTCCCCCACGAAGTGCCAGTCGAGAATGAAATCGCAGCTCCCAGGACAAAAGTGCCAGCCGGCAAAAGAGCCAACGGCAGCCAGCCCTGCAGACATTCACATAGCCACGTAGCCGTGCCCAACTGACTAATCGCAGCTCCCAGCATCCATGCTGCCACCAATATCAATACAGGCACCGAAATCTCGCGCACGCCTTGTATAAAAATACAACTCGCCGACTCCGCAGACCGCCGACGAGGCGCGACACCATGTAACAACGACGGGTCTTGCTCAGCCCGCGCACGCAGTGCCATCGCATACGTCACCGCCGCAACGAATGATGCCAGCAGACTCGACGCCACTAATATCTGTGGCACATACCGCTCTGCACTTCCATAGGCCGCCGCAAACTTGCTCAGACTAAACGGCCACAAAGTCTCCGAACCAATCACATACGTCAGCACTGGAATCGAAAACGTCAGCCCGGCAATCGGAACAATCGCCAGCCCCCAATGACTCGCGTGCAGCTCCGACGAGCGATCCGCCCCCGACGTCATCGACTCCCGGGCCGTGCGCTCCACGGCCCCCATCGGCCCGGGATTAAATCCTCTCCAGACACACACCAGCGCCAAAATCAGCGCAAACCAGCAATAGTAATTCGTCGGTAAGGATCGAAAAAAATACCCATACGCGCTCACATCTTCCCGTCCGGCCAAGGCGAAGCCCTCGCGGATCATCGAAAGTTGAAATGCGATCCAGGTCGAAATAAACGCCAGACATGCCACCGCCGAACCGGTGGTATCGGCCAGATAGGCCAGCTTCTCACGCGAGACCCCGCAGCGATCCGCCGCAGACCTTAGGAGCCGCCCAATCAGCATCACATTGGCTAAGCCATCGAAAAACACCAGCAGCCCAAATCCAAAAACCGTCATTTGCATCCGTCGATGCGCAGCCCGCTCCGAGCCTAACAAGCGCCTGACTAAGCCCTGCAAACCGCCACCCGCCTCAACCAAGGCCACAAAGCCCCCCAGTATCAGCGTAAATAACATCGCACTCAATTTCCACGATGAGCCAAAAATCGGCCCAAACTGATTCAAGCACAGCTGCTCGATCGCCCCCAGCATGGAACCTTCGGAGAGTAAAATCGCGCCACACACCGCGCCCACCAGCAAGCCTACCAGTGCACTACGCGAGACCAATACGACTACCAGTGCAGCCAAACTCGGCCAAAGCACACACCAGGCCGCATCCAGACCGGCTAAGATAAAACTCCCCACCAGCGTAGTGACCGTAGCGGTAATAGTTATCCCCAAACGATTGAATATAAACCTAGGCATGCCGTCGCAGCCTGCAAGTATTCCCAGATTTGTCGAGAACGGCAATAACCACGCCTTGCCAGTTGTCGAAAGTTCCAAATGCTCAACCTCATATGAGACTCCATTACCCACTACTCATCGCCTCGTTCAGCATTGCCAGCAGCCTCCTAAGCGCGGAGCCCAATAGCCCCTGGCAACTCATCGGCCAGTGGGACAACGACCTACTCACCGGCACCGACGACGGCTACACCAATGGCGCGCGCATCGCCTTTGCCCGTCAGCTCGCCCCCGAATCGGAGGAGCACGACACTTTGCAAAAGACCCTTCGCCGACTCACTGGCTCTGAGCGCGGCAATACGCTCAACGACTTTCGCTTCCCCGACGAAGGCGAAGTCACCTTTCAATACGGGATCGGCCTCACACAGCTGATGTTTACCCCCGCAGATCCTAATACCACCACCGCCCCGCGAGGCGAACGTCCCTACGCCGGTTGGCTCGGACTCGAGTTTTCCCTGCAAGCTGCCGCAGGCGACTCCGCCAGCACCGCCACGCTCTCAATCGGCACCACAGGGAAAAACAGCTACGCCCAAGAAGCTCAGGACTGGGTCCACAGTAACATCTCGGACAGCCCAACCTTCCAAGGCTGGGACTCTCAAGCCCCGGGCGAGCTCACCATCAACCTACACTTAGACCACAAACAGCGACTCCGGTTTCTCGACCACACTCAAAACTGGCCCATCGAATTAGACGGCTTCTACGAATGGGGCGGCGCGCTCGGCAACTTTCGCACCAATGCCTATATTGGCACACTCCTACGAGCAGGTTACCAACTACCAAGCCGCTACGCCACCCCACGTGTGCAACTCGGCAGCTTCACTGAAACGATCTTCGATGGCGGACGCTCAGCGAAGGAGAACTTTTCCTTCTACGGCTTCGCGGGCGCCCGCGGCTACGCCGTCCTTCACGACATCACGCTCGACGGCCCCCTATTCCGTGATTGGGACCAGGCGGTCGACTCCGAGCCATGGGTCGGCGAACTCATCTTCGGTCTAGCCACCCGCTATAAACAATTAGAAATCAGCCTCTCACATATCGTCCGCAGCGACGAGTTCGAGCACCAGAGTAACCGCTCCATCTACGGCTCGGTGCTACTACGCATCGGCACAAAGTTCTAAATCGCTAAAGAAATAAGCTCAATTCAACCATGGCCACAAAACCAGCCAAACAACGCACCTTACACGATCATCTCTCCCGGCTCAATCTGAAGCGAGTCGAGAAACTCCTCGGCGCAGACGCGAAGTCGCTGCTGGCCAACTGTCGCCAATACCAAATCGAGATCCCCCAACAGGCCAAGCTCACAGCGAAACGCTTACAGGTACGCTTTTTCAAGGTGATTAACGGCAAACGCAATGCCGTCGTCACCATTAGCCTTTCAGAACATAAGCGCAAGCGGCTCAAAATCGACTGCACACCTTGCCCCCAATCCGACACGCTGATCGCTGCTGTCCTCCACTTGGTATTGGACAACAAACTGGAACTGGGTCTCTCCATACCTCCTGGTGAAGAACCGCCCTGGGAGCTGCTCGACGACGAAGCACTCACCCTCTACGCCATTACACAACGTGAAAAACGCGCCAAGGACGAGCGCATGAAGATCGAGTCACACGACCCAAGCACCCCGTGGGCCGACTACAGCATCCTCAACTATCAATCTGGCAAAAGCTACCACGCCGCCCTGCGTAGTTTTGAACCGAACAACGCCTACTGTTCCTGTCAGGACTTCAAAACCAATCTGCTCGGCACCTGTAAGCATCTGATCAAACTACAGGCCCACATTCAACGAAAGTTCAAAAAAGCCGACCTCGAAACCCCACACGTGCAAAAGGAGTTTGCCGTCGCACTCACCTATGGCAACGAGCTCACACCACGGCTACTGCGCCCAGCCAACTCTCAGCTCCCCCAAAGACTCCTCGCAAAGCTGCGCGCCTACGATGCACTCACAGACAAAGCCGCACCGGAAATGCTACGACGCCTACTCGACCTCGTTCGGGAGCTCGAAGCCGCCGAACAACCAGTGCGCATTTATCCCGATGCAGAACGCTGGATCGAAGAACAACTCATTCGTAGCCACCTAAAAACGAAAACAGCCAGTATCCGTGAAAACCCCGATGCGCACCCACTGCGTACTCGTCTGTTAAAAGCGGAACTGCTCCCCTATCAACTCGACGGCATCGCCTTTGCCGCAGGCGCTGGCCGTGCCATTCTCGCCGACGACATGGGGCTGGGCAAAACCATCCAAGGCATCGGCGTCGCCGCGCTGCTCAAAGAGGAAGCCAACATCGAGCGCGTACTCGTCATTTGCCCCGCTTCCCTCAAAGCGCAATGGCAGGCGGAAATCGCCAAATTCTCCGACCTAGGTTCCACCCAAGTTTTAGGCACTGCCGCGGAACGGGCAGCACAATATGCCAACAGCGGGTTCTTCACGATCTGTAACTACGAACAGGTCATGCGAGACATTCTCCATATCGAATCGCAAAACTGGGACCTGATCATCCTCGACGAAGGCCAACGCATTAAAAATTGGGAAGCAAAAACCAGCCGCGTGGTGAAAGGTCTGCGCTCCCCCTTCGCCTTAGTACTCTCCGGCACCCCGATGGAAAACCGTCTGGATGAGCTCTACTCTGTCGTCGAGTTTATCGACGACCGCCGCCTCGGCCCCGCGTATCGCTTCTTTAGTAAACACCGTGTCGTCAACACCGACGGCAAAGTAACTGGTTTCCGCAAACTCGACGAACTACGTGCCCACATAGAGCCTATCATTCTACGCCGCACGCGCGACTCCGTGCTCGGCCAGCTCCCACCGCGCTCGACACAGTTCATCCGTATCCCCCCGACCGACGAACAAGCAGAATTGCACGCCCACCACATGCAAACAGTCGCCAGCATCACACGCAAAAGCTACCTGACAGAGATGGACTTTATGCGACTGCAGAAAGCTCTGCTCATGTGCCGCATGACCGCCGATAGCACCACGCTCGTCGATAAGCAACGCCCCGGCTACTCTTCTAAATTAGAAAAACTCGGCGAACTGATACAACAACTCTGCGCCGAACCGGGCCGTAAAGTCGTGCTCTTTTCCGAGTGGACACAAATGCTCGACTTGATCGAAGAGCAACTTCAAAGCTGTAAGGCGGGCTTCGTGCGCTTGGACGGCAAAGTGCCACAGAAGAAGCGCCAACAATTGGTCAAAACCTTCCAGACAGACCCCGACTGCCGCTTCATCATTATGACCAATGCCGGCTCGACAGGCCTCAACCTGCAAGCGGCCGACACCGTGATCAACGTCGATTTACCCTGGAATCCCGCAGTTCTGGAGCAACGTATCGCCCGTGCACATCGTATGGGACAAAAACGGCCCGTCCAAGTCTACATACTCGTCACCGACGAAACCATCGAAGAGAACCTACTCGCCACACTTTCCGCCAAGAAGGAGCTCGCGACCGCCGCCGTCGACATGGACTCCGAACTCAACGAAGTCGCACTCGAATGCGGCATCGAAGAGCTCAAGCGGCGCTTAGAAATTTTGATCGGTGCCGAAGGCGACGCCCCAATCGATGAAAGCCAACGCGCAGAAGCAGCGGCACAGGATGCCGCCCGCAAAGAGCAACTGGCCCTCAGTGGCGGCCAATTATTCAGCGCCGTCTTCGCCTTCCTCAACGACGCACTCCCCGCCCCGCAGACCGACCCAAGCGAGCAACAAACAGCACTCCAACGTCAATTCACCGAAGGCCTGGAACAATGCACCGAGCGCGACGCCGAAGGACGCCCCAGCCTGCGCATCACACTTCCCGACGATGCCAGCTTACAAGCCCTCGCCGCCGGATTTGCAAAATTCGCCGCCCTGGCACAAGCGCCCGAAGTAAAATAGCAGCCGACAACCCCCATCCACATAATGCGGAACAAGAATGAAATTAGGTATAATCAGGCAGTGATCAGTTGATCTTTTCGGCTCAATTAGCCAAGATGATTTGCACATACACGATACCCCACGTGCCCCTATCATCTAAATGCAAAGACAATGTTCCTTTCTGAATTTAACGAAGCATGCCTCGAACTTTATAAACCAAACCTACACCTCGAAACATACGCTGCACGTAGTTTCCGATTTCTATCCAAGCTGCTTCCCGCAGAATTTATTGCATTCGGCAGCCTGCAACTCGACAGCCAAAACCTGTCAATCGAGCTCAGCGAATCCATCAGCAACTTCGCCGAGCTCATGCCGATTTTCTCCGAACTAATGGGGCAATACGCACTCTTCCGTTGGGACCCGACAGTCAACGCGGGCAAGCCCTTCACAACATCAGATTTCTTTAGCCCGCGTCAATTTAAGCAACTAGACATTTACGAGGATGTCTTCAAAGCACTAGGCGTAACGAACCATTGCGCCGTGTTGATCCCTGGCAATCACAACGAAATCAACTTCCTAGGCATCGAACGTAAAGGCTACGTCGACTACAGTTCTCGCGAGCGCGAATTACTCTCACTGGCACAAAGTCAACTCGCCAATGCGCGTTTGCTCGCGCATGAACACAGCAAGAAACTTCATCATAAGATCGACCCCAAAATCCTCAACCGAGCAGGCTTCACCCCAAGAGAAGCCGATGTTCTCGTATGGTTGACTGAAGGAAAATCAAATGAGGAAATCGCAATTTTACTCAGCATTAGCCTGCATACAGTCAAAGGCTATTTAAAAGTTATCTTCAAGAAAATCGGTGTCGAAAACCGTCTATCCGCTGCACTTTGGGCCATCCAAACATGCCGAACTCAGGCATTTAACATTCAGCCACACAATCGAGTCAACTTCGCCTACCCCCCTCCGTCGAGGGGATAGACGAAACCACGATCCATGGTATAAAAGTGATACTTTGTAATCCCTTCACAACATACTGACGATTAGAATACTCATGAACAGAATCCTACCCCTCGCTATTGCATCGACCCTGCTCGCCACAACGAGCAATGCATCCATCAACATATACGGCTTTGAAGCACTGACTGAAAGCGACCTCGACGGACAAGACAACTGGACAACCACACTCTACAACACTTCCAACGATGTGCAAGTCGTCGCGGGTGCCTCAGCCGATGGGTCCAAAGCCCTCCAGTTCACTCAATCCGGAGCTGGTGTCGGAGTCGATGGCTCACGCCTCAATGATAGTAATTACTCATTGCCAGACTTTGACGGGATCGATCATGCGACCATTGACTTCAGTTTCCACACACCCTACTGGGGAGGCGAATTCGGACTCGGCTTCGATTATAACAACGATGATATAATTGAAAACAATAGCAACGAACTTGCCTTCAACCTTTATAGCAAAGGCCAAAACGATACCTTAATCTTTAAAGATCACCTAGGCACAGAAACTAGCACTGCTCTCAGTGGGCTCAGCGTAACTGGCGCATGGATCAATTACCGATTAGACATCGATTTCACCGCAAATTCTGGAACAGGCAGTGTCTCGGTTTCCTTCCAAGACCCACTAGCCCCCGAGAGCGCCTACATGAGCATCGCCAATCTGCAAAACATCAACCTAAATCTAAGCAACGTAGCACTCAACGCCTCCAACCCTGCCAACTGGGAGGGCATGTTTTTTCATTTTGAAGGCAGCACCGGCGGACTTGATAATGTCAGCGCAGTGCCAGAGCTCAGTTCTTACGCACTGATCCTCGGCGGTCTCGTATGCATTCCTCCGATGCTAAAGCGCAGACGAAAAAATTAGCAACTGCCACACGGCCTCCCCAGGGGAAGCCGTCCCATCGGGGCAAGTTCAGAATACTTCAAAAAGCGCTTTCCAACAAAAAGCAACATTCAGGCTGGCGGCCAACCACTCGGCCTGCGACCAAACACGTTCATGTAAGCCTGCACGATAAGCGGCGGCTCTTCCTTGGCGGCCTGCTCTGCGAGCTCTTCATTTCGTGCGTCGAGCTTCGCCTGTTTTTGCTCACATTCTTCTTTCGCTTCTTTGTGCTCCAATTCACTGAGAAATGCTTCCACTGGGGAAAAATTGTCACCTGTCTCTAAAGGCGCCTCGGGAACCTCAAAACCGAAAAACCTGAGCTTAGGAAATTGATAGATCCAATCCATATCGAGTGCCTGCATCCGTCTAAAGATCAGCTCGTAGACGGGGACAAGATCCGCTCGTCCTTCAATGAAAGCCATGTCAGCGCTAAACCGCGCGGAACGTCCACGATCCCACATGTCCAACCAATCTTCCATCTCCGGCTCGAAATCAAGCTCTCCTAGATCAAACAGATTGAGCACGGCACTCGCGTCATCGTAATCCCCGAGATCAATACGACGCCCGTCATTAGCAATCACGGAGTGATCATCGGCCAGCACCTCCCATACAATGCGGCCGACCAGATCCCTGCATTCCCGATCTGGATCGATTGGCTGCGCCTCGCGACACTCCTCAGGGACCTCAATCTCACCTACCCCAGGGAAAGGCACCTCCGGCCACTCTGCTTCAAAATCTTCATCGACCTCACCCGTATGCTCACGATACTTCCGATCCTCTTCATAAAATGCCTTTGCTTCCTCACGCAGCTGCTCTGCGGTAGGATGAAAAGCGCGAACCAATTCACACTGCGCCCAACCTTCAGGAGCCAACTCGGACATCACATCGGCACCTGCAAACCCCATAGGCATTAAATTTTGCAGGAAAGCCAAAGCCTCAGTCTCGTCTAAACTTAAATCATCGTAACTCACGTCGCGAGAATGACTACTTGCTGGAAAGTTTCAAGATAGAGTCACACAGGCAGAAATATGACTTGAGCTAACAATTCCCCCTCCAGGTACACAGTGGACAGATTCCATAACCTAGAAAATTTAGTGAATTCCTCCCTTGCAAACAACACATCAACATATAAGGATATGTTGATATTTACATGATGAGCAATTCACACCAGACCAAGCCACTGACTACCAAAGGTCAGCTCCTCGCCGACCTTTTTGCGGAGCGCATCCTCTTTTTGGACGGCGCGATGGGCACCATGATCCAGCAACACAAGCTGGAGGAAAAGGACTTTCGCGACGCCTCCTTTGACGCGGTCAAGGGCGACCTCAAGGGCAACAACGACCTGCTCTCCATCACTCGCCCGGACATTATCTCCGACATCCATCGCGCGTTTCTCGAAGCGGGCGCGGACATCATCGAGACCAACACTTTCAGTGGCACCACCATCGCACAGGCCGACTACGGCCTTGAGCACCGCGTGCGCGACATCAACATCGAGTCCGCCCGCCTCGCCCGCAAGGTGGCCGATGAGGTCTCCGCAAAAGAGGGCCGCCCAACTTTCGTCGCGGGCGCGATCGGCCCCACCAATCGTCCTTGCTCGATGTCGCCCGACGTCAATAGCCCCGACTTTCGCGCCACGAGCTACGACGAACTTTACAAGGCTTACTACGAGCAAACCGAAGCGCTGGTCGAAGGCGGCGTCGACCTGCTCTTGCCGGAAACTGTTTTTGATACGCTCAACCTAAAGGCCTGCCTGCACGCCATCGCCGACTTCCAGGACACTCTGGAAGCGCAGATCCCGGTCATCGTTTCAATCACCATCACCGACCAATCGGGCCGCACGCTCTCGGGTCAAACAGTCGAGGCCTGCTGGAACTCAATCCGCCACGCCAAGCCAATGTGCGTGGGGCTCAACTGTGCCCTCGGTGCCGACCTGATGAAGCCCTTCCTAGAAGAGCTCTCACGGGTGGCCGACACCTACGTGCACGTTTACCCCAATGCGGGCCTACCCAATCCATTGGCCGCCACGGGTTACGACGAAACGCCCGATCACACCGGCAGCGCTGTCGGCGGCTTTGCCAAGGCGGGCCTGGTCAATCTGGTCGGTGGTTGCTGCGGCACCACGCCGGACCACATCCGCGCCGTGGTCAAAGAGGTTTCCCAATACGCACCACGTCCGATTCCAACTGTGGTGCCCGCACAACGCCTCAGTGGTCTGGAAGCGCTCAACATCATCATGGGCGAGACGCCCTTCATCAATGTGGGCGAACGCTCCAACGTCACGGGCTCCCCTCGTTTCAAGAAGCTAATCAAGGCCGACGATTTTAACGGCGCCCTGGCCATCGTGCTCTCGCAGGTGGAAAAAGGCGCACAAGTCATCGATATCAATTTCGACGAAGGCATGCTCGACGGCGAAGCCTGCATGACGCGCTTCCTCAACCTGGTCGCCTCGGAGCCGGACATCTGCAAGGTGCCCATCATGATCGATAGCTCCAAGTGGTCGGTCATCGAAGCGGGCCTCAAGTGCGTGCAAGGCAAGTGCATCGTCAACTCCATCAGCCTCAAGGGCGGCGAAGACGAGTTTCGTGCTCAAGCAAAACTCGTCATGCGCTACGGCGCGGCGGTCATTGTGATGGCCTTCGATGAAAAGGGCCAGGCCGCCACCAAGGACGACAAGGTCGCCATCGCCGAGCGCTCCTATAAGATCCTGACTGAAGAGGTGGGCATGGACCCGCAGGACATCATTTTTGACCTCAACATCCTCACTGTCGCCACCGGCATGGAGGAGCACAATAACTACGCGGTCGACTTCATCGAAGCAGTGCGCGAAGTTAAAAAACGCTGCCCCGGTGCCCGCACCAGCGGTGGCCTCTCTAATATCTCCTTCTCCTTCCGTGGTAATAATCCCGTGCGCGAAGCCATGCACGCGGCCTTCCTACACCACGCCATCGCCGCCGGCCTCGACATGGCCATCGTCAATCCCGGCATGCTGATGCCCTACGACGAGATCGACCCGAAGTTCAAAGTGCTGGTCGAAGATGTGCTGCTCAATCGCAACGACGAAGCCACCGAGAAACTGATCGACTTCGCCGAAGCCATCAAAGCCGGCACCATCACGCTCGGCGCAGGCACCCCGGAGGAGCGCATCAACGCCGCCATGCTGGAAGGCATGAACACGCTGCGCGCACTCTTCGAACGCGCCACTCAGGAAAAGAATCCGGAGATTCTGGAAGCCTTTTTGAAATCCGGCAGTGGCGCCATTCCCGCCGCAGCGGAAAAAAAAACGGCTGAGCTAAAGGACGACTGGCGCCAAGGCAGCGTCGAAGAGCGCCTCTCACACGCACTGGTCAAAGGCATCGTCGCCCACGTCGACGCCGACACCGAAGAAGCGCGCCTCAAATACGAAAAGCCGCTCGACGTCATCGAGGGCCCGCTGATGGACGGCATGAAAGTCGTCGGCAAACTCTTCGGCGATGGCGACATGTTCCTACCGCAAGTGGTCAAGAGCGCCCGTGTGATGAAGCGCGCCGTCGCCCACCTGCTCCCATTCATGGAAGCGGAAAAGGCCAACGCCACCGAAAGTTCCTCCGCCGGTAAATTCCTGATCGCCACCGTTAAGGGCGACGTGCACGACATCGGCAAAAATATCGTCGCGGTGGTGCTCGCCTGTAATAACTACGAAGTCAAAGACCTCGGCGTGATGGTCTCCTGCGACAAGATCCTAGAAGAAGCCGAAGCCTGGGGCGCCGATATCATCGGCCTCTCCGGTCTCATCACCCCCTCGTTGGACGAAATGATTTTCAACGCCAAAGAGATGAAAAAGCGCGGCTTCACTCAGCCGCTGCTGATCGGCGGCGCGACCACTAGCAAGGCCCACACCGCGATCAAGATCGCCCCGCACTACGACCAGCCCGTCGTCCGTGTCGGCGACGCCTCGCTGGTGACTGAGATCTGCAACAAGCTGCTCACCCCTAAGACACGCGACGCCTTTGCCGCCGAAGTCGCAGCTGAAAACGAGCTGCAACGCGAGCGCTTCGCAGCCAGCCAAAAGGCCACCGACCTCATTCCACTCGCCGAAGCGCGTAAACAAGCTTGCGCGCCCGAATGGAAACAAGCAGACCTCATCGCACCGCAAAAGCCCGGCCTCACCGTCGATGACCACATCGACCTGGAGCTACTGGCCGAACACTTCGACTACTCCCCCCTCTTCTGGACCTGGGAACTCAAGGGCGTCTTCCCCAAGATTCTCGAACACAATAAATACGGCGAGCAAGCCAAGGTCATTTACGAAGATGCGAAAAAGTTGCTGAAACAAATCATCCAAGAGAAACGCTTCCGCGCACGCAGTGTGGTCGGCCTCTTCCCCGCCAACTCGATCGGCGACGACGTCGAGCTCTACGATCCCACCAGCGGCGAACCACTCGTCACCTTCCACACCCTGCGTCAGCAGAAAAAGAAGAACACCGACAAGCCCTACTTCGCACTCAGTGACTTTGTCGCGCCCAAGGACAGCGGCCTCACCGACGCCTGCGGCGCCTTCGTTTGCTGTATTGAAGGAGTAGATACATTTGCTCAAGAATTCAAAGACGCCGGCGACGACTACAACTCCATCATGGTCAAATCCCTCGGCGACCGCTTCGCCGAAGCCCTGGCTGAATACACGCACAAGCGCGTGCGCAAAGAGCTCTGGGGCTACGCCGCCGATGAGACACTCGACAACGAAGCCCTGATCAAAGAACAGTATCGCGGCATCCGTCCCGCCGCCGGCTACCCCAGCCAGCCCGACCACACCGAGAAAGCCACCATTTGGGAACTCCTCGACGCCGAGAAAAACACCGGCGCCACCGTGACCAGCAGTTTCGCCATGGCCCCCGGCAGCGCCGTCAGCGGACTCTATTTAGCCCACCCCGAGGCCAAATACTTCCAAGTCGGCCCCATCGCCAAAGACCAAATGGAAGACTACGCCCAGCGCAAAGGCTTCGACCTAGAAGAAGCCGAACGCTGGCTCGCGCCGATTCGCGGCTATTAGGCGCGCTGCGCGCGCCAGTAGGAAGTGGAGAGTAAGAAGTGGGGAGTTCACAACGTAGGCGGGTTAGCTCCGCCGCCCGCCCGCAGCTGGTAAAGCCTTCGCAAATCGAAAGTAGTGACGGAGCCAGGCTGGCTCAGCCCAACAAAGATTAATTCTCTCGTAGGGGCGCGACTTGTCACGCCCGCGTCGTAAAGGCTGCTCTGAATCGTCGGGCACGCATCAGTAGCAATGTCATTGCATCACGCAATCAATTCAAATTTGAAGAATGTATAGGAAGCCTAGCCATCTAAAGAGAGTTTCTTGTAAGAAAGAAATCTAGCTTCTAGTTTACAGAAGCTAGAGATCTCCATCGTCAAAGACCAAAGGGAAGACTCCCCAAGCACTAAGACTGACATCGGCTAATTAGCAGTTATACAAAATTACAGACACTCCTTATGTTTTAGCCAAGAAGAGCATATTTCTCTTTAACAATTTCCACGTCGGACTCAGTCAAAACCGATGCTACATTATAATTGATTTGCTGGTTCAATAAGGCGTCACCGATCATAGAATCAAATCGCTTAGGTCTTTCATCTCCTATAAAGCGACCAGGTTCGTTAACTGTTCGCCCATATTTTTTCATATTATAAAATATAGAAAAACTCCTATAAGCCGCTTGCGTAAGCAACTCACACTGCAACATACGCATCCCCAAGGCTTTTAAGGATATTCCATATTCTTGCTTAACATCAATAAGCTCACGAATGTTCATACGGCTCCTGCGCTCTTCGCCCAGAGCTCTTTTCAAAGCGGTTGAAGGCATTAAAAAGTTTCCCGAGAAAACATGACATAGCCGTTCCAACTGTCTCTCGTCAGCTAATATCTCAGGTGAGAAATCTAAAATAGCATGCGCCAATTCATGAACTAAATTAAAACGCATACGAGGCAAATCAAGTCGCCTCCCTCCAGGACCACTGTCATCCGGCTGCTGGATCGTCGCGAAACACATCACCAAATCCCCTTCAGGGCTTGCGACAAAAGCATCAAAGCCCTCATGGCTCGGAATCCTATAAAGCTTAATTCCATCGTTTTCGAATAGCTTAACAATACTAGCAATAGGACGATCGCCCAAATTCCAATGCCTCCGCATCTTTAAAGCAGCATTTTCAGCATCCAGTTCATTCGATACCGCGATTCGATGCGGCAACCTAGACTGGTGCGCCATCCTCAAGCCCGTCAGCTCTTCAAGCTGCATATATCTTTCAAAATAGTCTCCTGCAAGAGCGAGAATCGATGCACGATCCTTGCTACTAAACCTAGATTTCACAATACGATAGTCTACATCTCCGAGGTCCAAGACTTCCCCCTTAGTGAAATAAGTCACAGGTTTCATTAGAATCCTAGCAACACCATCAATAATATATGAACTAGGATTCAAGTCCCCATTCTCATACTTACTTAACGCCTGCTTAGTCAGAGGTAACCCCAACTCTCCAAGCTTTCCAGCAAGTTCATCTAAGCTCAATTTAGCCATTAATCGAGCATTCTTCAATCGAGACGGATTATATAAGCAACTCATAGACATCGGGGATGACGGTTATTAACGACAACACAATAAAACAAATTTAATTAATTTTGTCAACCAAAGTGAGACTTTTTCAATTATAGTAAAAATTTTTAATTACATTTTTTTAAGCAAAAAACACTAGATATAGTAAAAAACAACCTGAAGCCCTAAATATACGCACTTAAAAATTACGACACACATTAATATTTAGCGCTTGCCAAAAGGCATTTGTCTCTCTAGTATCCAAAAAATGAGGTTCTCATCTCTGAGAACCTCTACCGGACATCAAGAATTTACGCTCAACAACCAGCTGTGGTGGCAAGTAGTAGTAGCGAAAGTTCTGTCCGGTTCAACATAAAAAATATGTTAAATCATGACAAGTACAAGAAGCACAGAGGCTAAGACGATTGCCTCAATAAATGACAATATCGTCATCACACCGCAGAAGACTGCAAGTATCCAGTTACTGCTCGACCAAACGAACCTGCCCAACGAAGCAGGTCTCTACCGCGACCATCAGTCCCCCAACGATCCTTGGTTTGCAGCGGACGAGGAAATCTCTCTATCTGAGGGATCTTCCTTTTACACAGGAGAGCCGCCTTGCCGCGCTTCCCCACCTGTAAATGACGTGCCAGCAAAATACGTGGTCACGGTCAATGACCACCCCGAATACACGAATCGAAGAGAACAAACAGGTGCATCGCTGCGCCGCCTCTTCGACTTAGATGACGATGTGGAACTTCTGATCGATACAATGTCGCCCAACGACATCGTCATCGCTGACGAGGACCCTGTTGACCTCGGCCAATCAAATGTGCTGATCACACGGGATCGCAATTGCGACCCTCTGCGGATCAACATCATCGTTAATGCTCGCCCAAAGGTCGCTACAAAATGTCGCCTCTCGTATCGAGAAATCGTCGAACTTGCATTCCCGAACCCAAACTTCGCGACTCAAGTATTCACAGTAACCTATTGTAAAGGTCCACGAAGAAAGCCAGAAGGCAGTCTATCCGATGGTGATACAGTAAAAATAGTAGAAGGGATGGAGTTCAATGTCACTCAGACTAATAAATCTTAATCCCGACCTATCTCGACTCAGGGATGAGGGCTATGAAGTCCGCATTACCTCGAACTATCTACTCGTTGAAAATGTGCCTTACGTCACATCTGAGCGTGTTGTATCGAGAGGCACCTTGGTGTCAGAGTTGACTCTGAGCGGCGACAAAACTGCGCGCCCCAATACTCACGTGGCCTACTTCACTGGCTCGATTCCATGCAACAAAGACGGCAGTCAAATCACTGCAATCTTGCATACGACGAACGCCCAGCGCCTCACAGGAGAGTTAACCGTCAATTGCTCATTCTCAAACAAACCAACTGAGGGCTATGCTGACTATCATCACAAGATGAGCCGCTACGTGGAGATGATATCCGCACCAGCCAAGTCAATCGATGTAGATGCAAGTGCCCAAACGTTTCGGGTTCGAGAAACAACCGAAGATGAGTCTGTGTTTGTTTATCCAGACACGAACTCCAGCCGTGCCAGTATCAGTGCGGCGACTGAGCAAGTCGCGGGTTTGAAAATTGGTATCGTAGGACTCGGCGGAACAGGGTCCTACCTACTTGATTTCATAGCAAAGACCCCGGTTGCCGAGATTCATGTCTTCGACGGCGACATCATGCAAACCCACAATGCCTTCCGTGCTCCTGGAGCGCCAAGCATTGACGAACTGAATCAGGAACAGACGAAAGTGGAATACCTCAAGGGCATCTACAGTAAGATGCACCGCGGCATCCACGTCCACCCTGCCTACATGGACGAGCAAAATATTGCCGAACTTGCAGGGCTGGACTTCGTGTTCCTGTCGATGGACAAAGGGCGCATCAAGAAAGACATTACCAACTTCCTTGAAGAACGTGACATAGCTTTCATCGATGTCGGAATTGGAGTTGAGCTCGTAGATAACCGCCTAATGGGAACAGTGCGAACGACAATCAGCACTAAGGATGCAAGGGATCACATCTCGAAGCATATCGGCTTTGCCGATGACAATGTGGAGGACTTGTATTCTTCGAACATCCAAATCGCTGAGCTTAATGCACTGAACGCAACAATGGCAGTCATTCGCTGGAAGAAGCATTACTCCTTCTACCATGACTCCAAAAGCGAGTTGAATAGTTCGTATACAATCGGATTCAACACACTGGAAAGTGAATAAGCTCACCCACCAGTTCGTCGAACACCTACCAGATCAACTAGAGGAAGGCGCATTGTATATCTCAATCAAGTTCGCAACCGTAGCACACTTGTGCTGCTGCGGTTGCGGCAATGAGGTCATCACACCGCTCTCACCAACTGACTGGAAACTGACCTACGACGGAAAGAGTATCTCACTCGATCCATCAATAGGGAGCTGGAGTCTCGACTGCCGATCTCACTACTGGATCAAGCACGATAAGGTAAAATGGGCAGGGTCATGGAGCAAACAAGAGATCGAAGAATGCCACGTCCGTGAAGCCGAGCAAAAGGCTGTTTATTACGAAGAGGAGCAGCCAACAGTCGAGCAGACAGAGACTAAAATCTCCGTTACGCCCGAAAGAGAGAGGCCAGAACTCCTCGGCAGAATAAAGCACGCACTCAGATCATGGTTTAGTTGATCACGATCAAAGCCGCAGCGGATTTCCCGTTGCGGCTTTTTTTTATTCACTCCTCCAAAGCCCCTAGATTCCAGAGGCTTTTCTGTTGCGATCGGACACTAACCCCAAGGATCAACCTCACCACGTTCTGACGCCAACAAAACGAATCAATTCAACCGTAAATTAATTCACATTTGAATGAGTGCTCCAGCCGACGATGAATCAAATCGTGAACGGCAAGCGCCCGATCTCAAACGAGACCGCACGGTCCTCCAAAACTACAGGCATTAAGGCGTGTAACATCTAGGAATTCGACCAAACCTCTGCTTCAGGATGAGACAAGTCCTCAGGAAACATATCCTGCATCAATAAGCCATTAGGATTTGTCCCCAGCGACTCCACTACATGATCGGATTTTGACTTCCAGTAATACCATGAATCTCTAGCAGTCCATTGACTTCCAAGCGTCAAACCGTGAAGAATTCGCGAAAGCGTCCAAGAAAAATACTGCTGCAAATGATTCGACAACTGCGGAAGGCAATCGTGCTCGACTCCTTGATGCACCAGCAAATTCCTTGCTCGGTAAATCCTCCACAAATGCCAAGTTAATCTTTTACTGGAACGCTCGAGATCCCTCTGCAACGTCACAGGATTATGGAAGATCTTCCATGCTTCATATACTCTATAGAGTAAGAGAGGATGCTTAGCGACTACTTCTAACAATTTCACTATTCCAGCCGAATCCTTCGGCTCGCACATCAACTTCAAAATCTGCTCTGGATGAACCGCATCCTTATAGCCCAACTTGAATGGCAGCGAAGATCGATCAATCGTAGGATTATTTTTAAGCCAATAATGTATACTGATCGATAGATAACGAACAACTTTATCTATTTTCCTCCACGTTAAAATCGGGACAACGAGTCTCACAACTCTGTCGATAATCGACTTCCCATCAACTAAAGAGGCAAGACATTCAAGGGCTGACCATATATTAATCAAACGAAGACGATGATCATGCATGCTTAACGCTAGATTATTCAAGTCCAACGCTGACCGAACTTCCGACTCAAGGTTCGGGCCCATACTAAGTCGCTGCTCCAGAGCAGCTGCCACACTCGCGGACAATCTAGACGCGTCTCGTCGTGGGTGTAGATTTTGCAGTGACGGAGAGTAGGCTTGAACTTGCACAATTTCATCCTCTTGAACAATCCACATCTCTGAAAGAATGACCGGACCAGAGCTTTGTCGGTATAAAGAAAGAATATTTAGATTTGAGCGAATTTCAGCACGTAATTTCTCTGCAGCATCTATAGCTCGAAGTCCCATCGTTTTACGCCGAAATACTACGTGAGACTTCCCTTCAGGTAAGCCAGGAAGTCTAACAGAGCGACAAATGCCAGCTCTCTCACAAACTGCTCGAATAGACCCGATGGTCTTTTCATCTTTAGCATCTACAACAACTACACAGTCGAACTCTGATTCATCCCCCTCGAGCGAGCCAAGCACCCAAGATCTAACATTTTCCACATCTCCATCTAATGCGTCAGAGATATTAGCACAATCATTGGAATTGCACCCTCGACGAAATGCATATGTTCCAAGAGTAGTAAGGAGTTGATCTGCCTTTTTCTTTTTCGATGGCACTGAATCAAAATCCAGCTGCCTAAACTCCTCACGCATCGAGGCTTCAAGCGTCTCGGAGAATCCTTCTAATTCTAGAACACGCCCCAGACGAACAATCTTCGACGACGTATCCGAACTACTGATTTTATTCAGCATTCCCAAATGTCTAGCTGAACAAAATTGCGACTCGATCCCTGTTTTTACTCTTTCATCAATTTCAGCCTTAACCCAAATTAAGTGCTTCCCCCAAGCAGCCTGATTCTTCTGCAGTTCAGCGATTTCAACAGCTTCTGAAATCAATCCCGACAAACTGTAAAGTTTGGCATGATAGGAATCCGGAGAGTATTGATCAAACAACTCGCGCCATCGACATGCTACAAAAGCTGCTCCTAAATCTAAACCTGCAAGTGTATCCTGATTTGGGCACCACATTTAAAATAAAATGGCACACCTCGAAGAGATGTGCCATCATAAATGTTGGGCCTTGGGCGTGGAGTCATTTTGATTCTAGTCAAAACTTACCAACCGGCAGCCCGATATGGTTAAAAATAAACTCATATTTTACTTATTAATCAAGAATAATCGATAATTTCATGAGCAAGCAAACCATCCCCGAACCACATCCTGGCGAAATCCAACCGAAAGAAGAAATGAGCCCCGAAGACTATAACGATCTAACATTTGCTAAAGATAGACTGGAGAACACCAGCTTGGCAGCCAAAATTACAAATTTGATCGGAGCACCGCTAGAAAAGGCTCTTCAGAAGCTGCCAAACACAGTCCAAGGAAAAATTGGGGCAATCACTCAGACGGCCTTGATAGCCTCGATGAAAACAGTCCTGCTCTCCATGCGTGATAGTCCACATGCAGAGAGATCAAACCGCCTCCACAAACTCGCAGTTGCAACCTCTGGCGGCATCGGCGGCGCTTTTGGATTTGCGGGTCTCGCAGTAGAACTCCCGATTTCCACGACTATTATCCTTCGCTCCATCGCGGATGTCGCACGAAGCGAAGTTGAATCGATCCACAAACTTGAGTCCAGAATCGCCTGGATGGAAGTCTTCGCATTTGGTAGCTCACAGAACCAAGGTGACGATGCCGTTGAGACAGGATACTTCGCAGTCCGAGCGGCACTCGCTGATGCGGTATCGACGGCCACGCAGCAAATAGCACATGCCCATTTCACGATACGGCGACTTGAAAGAAATTACGGTAAGACCGCAGTCTGGGATGCCTACCACGAATTAGTAGAACTACAGTGATTACGAGGCTGGCATCACCCGCTTCAAAAATTCCCCAAATAACGGCACAGTAAACGCAAGCTCTCCGTAATTGGGGCTATAAATCATCCCTTTTCTAATCAGCTTCGCTCGGCGCGGGCTCAGACTGCCGACCGTAATCTGCATCTGCTCGGCGATATCGCCGATGCGATAGGGACCATTACCAAGTTCGGCCATCGCTCGAAGAAAGGCTTTCTCGCCATTGCTGAGGCGCTCAAAGCGGACGTGGAAGAAATTCTGATCGAGTCGTGCCAGCGTCAGCTCACTGGCTTGTTCGATGACCGACGCCGTGATCGGCGAGCTTTCGGCTCCGTTCCAGGCTTGGTAGCCCCACTCCTGAATAAAATAAGGGTAGCCTTGAGTCATCGTGACAATAGCGTCCACGGCTGCGGGTTCAATTGCAGCGCCCTCGGTTTCGACGGGGCCAACGATGGCACGGGCGGCATCGGCAGGCTCCAGCGCTCCAATTTGTGGAAAACTGAATAGCCGCTCGGCATACGATTTAGAATCGCCCGCCAGACGTGGAAGGATCGGCAAGCCCGCGCCAATCAAAACCAATGGCAATTGCCGCTGCTGCATCCGGTGCATCGCCATAATCAAAGCGCTCAACTCCTTTTCCGAAAAATACTGCAACTCATCGATCAGTAGAGCCACTGCGGTCTGACGTTCTGCCGCAGCCTGTGTCACGACCGCTAGGAGATCAGGCAAGTCCAACTCCAAATCACCGGTGTCCCCAGTGCCTTGCTCGGGATCGATGTCCAAGCCCAGCGGCATGTCGTCGAAGGTCACTTTAACGCTACTGATGAAACTCTTCAACACCGCCAAGCCACGACGGATCTGTTGCTTGGCCCCCTCCATGCGGTCCAGTTTGTAAAGAAGGTTGCGCAATTGAGGGGCCAGCAACACGGGAAGCGACTTATCCTCATGCGCTTCAATGAAAATAGTATGGTAACCCGCCGCCTCAGCCTGATCACACATCCTGTTCAGCAAGACCGTCTTACCGACCCCACGCAGACCAGTGAGCAACAGACTCTTTTCTGACTTCCCTTGCTTCACTCGTGCCAACAGGATCCGCACCTGCTCCAACACAGCCCCACGCCCCACCAATTCAGGCGGTGGCGAACCAGCGCCAGGAGAGAAAGGGTTACGTATCGGATCCATGAGTTCTACTTAGATCTATTAACTTATACTCAATATCGAGTATAAAATAGTATATCCTACTCTAAATAGCTTTCACTCAAAAGCAAGGACATATACCGAGTTATACTCAAATAAAAGTATAACTTGATATAACCTCGTAGATATAGATCTTCTAATGTAATTCCTATAGCCTGTAATTAACAGATAACACACCCTACCGTGTTGCGAAGGATTCTGGCATGTCCCAGCCGACGATGAGTCAGATCGTGAACGGCAAGCGCCCCATTTCAACCGAGACCGCTCTGCGACTGGCCACTTACTTCAGCACCTCTTGCGAGCTCTGGGTGAATCTCCAGAAAAACTATGATCTACGGATCGCCGAACGCGACTTGTTGCCTCGCATTCAAGCGGAAGTAAAACCACTGCAATTGGGTGTGGCATAGGCAGTGCCTCACGCCTCTAAAGCCTTCGGATTGCGAAGACTTTTCTTTCATCGGAAGCGAGGCGACGTTAGACCTTTTTCACATCTTCTACAGCAGTTAAGTCTTCGGGCGTAATGCCGCATCAATCAAAGTATTACGGACAGCTTTATTATTGGTGACCTGCCCTCTGAGATATTGCGTTCACTGCGCATTTCGTGAGCGCGGGCATTATGAATCGTGATCTCAAACGCGAAGTCCCAGTGCTGCGAATCGCATAAATCACACAACAAGTCGGGAAGACCACGCTGTTGCGACAAACGATTCGAATCCTTAAAAAAAGGTCATTTGCTCGGCATCAACCTCAGCGCACGAGCGGGGCTTCGCCGCTTGCTTACCTCCGTGCGAAGGCCCGGAATGTGTCGTCTTACTTCTCTGCTGGCGCTGCGCCGCACGAGCTGCCCGAATTTCAGACTCGCGCAGCTCTGCCTCCACTTCGTTGCGAATCGCTTTGGCCGCTCGTAAAAGATCGGCTACGGTCGCCTTCAAATCAATACTCTCAAACTTTAAGCCACCGGCAATTTCATATTCAAGCTGTGACGTCGGACCTTTATTTGAGAAATCAAAAGCGATATCCTTCTTAGCGGATCGTAATGCGTCACGAATAGGCAACAAATGCGACTTCTGATACGCAGCAAGGTCTCGCAAGCGAGCTAAGCCGAGCTTCACGCTCAGCCCCTCATCATCCATATCACAAACAGCTTCGACCCGTAATAATCCCTCAAGATCATTATTGTGATAGGCTTCCTGAATCTCATGCCAGCGCTTTTCCCGAATGGCTTCTTCAAGCTCCGAATGGTCAGGATGTAGACGCTTAGCCAACTGCCGGTAACAGGATTTCAAACGGACATTGTTAGCCGCCTTACGGGCACTTGCTACCTGTTCCGCCCCCTCGGATTGCCCCTGCTCAGAGCGAGCCTCCCCATAACTTTGATCGTAAAAATCATCCGACCAATCTTCATCGTCATCAAAAACATCATCCCAATCCTCCTCGTCAGCGTCTTCAGCCTCAGGCTTCGATTGCGGGGGCACATAGCTATAAAGCATTCCCTTCTTCTTCAGTTGAAACAGCTCCTGATAGAGTTTTGGCACGTCCTCGAATGAGTAATACGCGCAATGTGACAAATGATGCAAAATAAACTGATGCG
Organism: Coraliomargarita algicola; assembly: GCF_033878955.1. Classification (NCBI taxonomy): domain Bacteria; kingdom Pseudomonadati; phylum Verrucomicrobiota; class Opitutia; order Puniceicoccales; family Coraliomargaritaceae; genus Coraliomargarita; species Coraliomargarita algicola. Next base: position 3,688,387 of record NZ_CP138858.1, on the reverse strand, counting down.
CAGACACTTCCTCTCGTAGTTCGCGAACCTGCGTCAAAAGCACACCATGGGTACTATTGAGCCAGCGCTGAAAGGCCGCACGATCTTCATCTTCAAAATGAGCCAGCAATGCTTGCTTTTTGTCCAACTCCTTACGTAAGCGCTTACAGGTAGATAATGCTTTTCTCAAAAAGGGAGCTTGATCCACCACCAACAACTCCGTGCAAGTGACCGGAGGTATAGGAGTCCTCGAGTGCACCCTTTGCTTGCGAGATTTGGAGCCGTATGCCATAAGCTCGAAGCGTGTAATCTATGCCCTGCGCTTCAATTGCAAAATGGAAAGAAACAGATCTAATCACATCGATAATCAATAGGCATACCTGCGAATGTAATATCGCATTCTCGCTTGAAGTAAAAACTGATATCACGACTATGACGACAATGGAAGCATACGAAGTCATTCACAAGCCCCATGATTCGCGATTCGAAATTCGAATCGCCCCACATGTAGCTATACTTGAATACAAGATCATCGGCCACACGATAACCATGCATCATACTTTTGTCCCACCGGAGCTCCGAGGGAAAAGCCTAGCCGCTTTATTGGCGGACGCCGCCCTCGCATTTGCCAAGACATCAAAGCTCAAAGTGATCCCTCAATGCAGCTACATCGAAGCCTACATGAAGCGAACTCAGTTTACTCAGCCAGAAACAAATTAATAAATTCCAGTAAAAAATAGAAAACGCGAGCGCTTCAATACTTGACATCTGACAAACAGTACATCGCCCGCGATCTCAGTAACCATCAGCAATAGATCGCACTAACGACATCAAGAAAAACAAATCAGCGGAAAGTCTTATTTTACCTCGGCAAACAATACCTATTGCAACATGCGCACATAATCACTTACTTTGCTTGCTCCATCACCCCCATGTAAGATGAGTATCCACATTCTGACAACAGACTCTAGGCGCACCGAGCAACTAACGCATTTGTTAGCAGGTGGTCAGCAAGCATTTCATTTCTATAACGACTTAGAAGCACTGATCACGACGCTGCCGAAACTGAAAAAGACAGATAAGGTTTTCTACGATCTGCAATTAGAACCAGTTTTAATGGCCTTCGATGCACTCCGCTTCGGAGGAAAAAAAACAAACATAATCGCGTTTGAGCTCCTGCCCGAAGGTTCGACCCAATCCAACTGCCCCAGAACTGCCAAACACTATTTTGCTCTTTCAAACGACTTACGAAAATCAGGCGTGCGCCTCAAACAAGTGCTGCACGAAGTTGATACTTTGAATCTAAAGAAGAAACGCGCTCGCAAGAAGACAAGCACTTCAACACCTGAAAACCTGAAGACCAGTCACCGCAAGCCGACCTCAGCTCCCATTACACTCTCACGCTACCTAACCGCAAAAAGCGACGTAATGCAGCAACTCTTGGTCAAAATTGCGGACTTAGCCAAGCAACCCAAGTTCGTCCTTCTGACTGGCGAGGATGGAGCCGACTTTGAACTCACTGCGCACGAGCTTAACTTCCGCACTAACGGTGATTTGTGCCCTCTGCATATTGCTGATCCCATGCGCGTCGAAATCAGTGAAATTAAACGTAAGCTGAGCCCCCAAGCTGCAACAGGCTATTGCTATCTGGGTCTGTCTTATGAATTAGGCGCACTCACCATCGAACGACTCAACGAACACCTAACACAATTAAACGAAGAAGGTGCACAAGAGCCCCGCCCATGTTTCATCCTAGGGCATGTAGACGACTCCGAAGGCTACTTGGAAAATGAAGTCAAAACCTTACTTAACAGCTTTCGAAAATTAGGCGAGATCGTAGCCATCCCCCCCATGGCCGAACGCAAAGAAGATGTCAGCCTGATCGCCCAATCAATTTTTACCACATTACGCACAGCTCATCCCTTTTTGATGACCCGAATGCTAAGTCGAAGCGCCATCGAATACATGGAAGCACAGTGCGCGGAGATGAGTTACTCGAGCCTAGTCCGTATTATTCGCAACTCGATGTCACTCACCGAGCGCGACACCCTAACGCAAGATGAACTCAAGAGCTTTGGCGACGATAGCCCCACCACGTCACACTTGATCGAAAGCCTCGCCGACGAAAAGTATTTTAAAAGTCAGACTGGGGCAGCCTAGTGACAGAACAAATCGGTTCCCCATTTGCAAAAGAACTGATTTGCCGCTAAAACCACAGCGACCACAGCATACTTAGACAGCAGACCACTCGCTGCCCTGCCTCGATCCATTCGCTCCAACCGATGAAGACTCTACAAAACCTCGCCTACGTCTACTGCGCCATCATGGGCATCAACCTCTCTGCTCAGAGTTCTGTGTGGCAGGTGTCCGAGGGCGCACACAGCGTTTATATCTCCGGCACGTGTCACATACTCAGAGCTAGCGACTATCCACTGCCAGTCGAATACGATTCCGCCTACAAAGCCGCCGACAGCCTGGTATTTGAAGTCCCCCCAGAGGATCTCAACGATCCAGCCTTTGCCATGCGACTGATGACAGCAGGCGTCTATCAGGACGGCCGCACGCTAAAGAGCGTGCTTAGCGATGAAGCCTACACCGCCCTAGCCGCAGAATGCCGCCAAGCTAACATGCCGATTGAAATGATCCAAAGCATGAAGCCGAGCATGGCCGTCATGATGCTAACAGTGCAGAAACTCATGCAAGCGGGCGTGTCACAAGCGGGTGTCGACCTACACTACGCCCAGCAAGCCAAAGTGGATCAGAAGCCGACCGCATCGCTTGAAACGACGGAGTTCCAACTCCAACTCATCACTAGTATGGGCGAGGGCATCGAAAGCGAAATGGTGCTCTACAGTCTAAAGGACTTAGAACGCATCAACGAACTCTTCGAGCAAATGATCGAAGCCTGGCGCATAGGAAATCTGGATACAATTGAACAACTCTTTGTCGATGACATGCTACAGTATCCAGAAATCTATAACACCATGCTCAAGGACCGCAACGCCCGCTGGTTACCACAAATTGAAGCCATGTTAGAAACCGAGCCCACCGAATTAGTTCTAGTCGGCCTCGCCCACATGGCCGGCAGCGATGGCCTGATTAAACTTTTAACAGCCAAGGGTTATACCGTCACACAGCTAAATGCGGACTAAATACTACCTTTAAGCATTCGAACAGATGCACTTAAAGAATTGTGCAGGTCTGCGTATCGTAAAAATCCAAGCAAGCGGAAATAGCACCCACCGCGACAGTGCAAGCCGTCTCCAGGCGCAGCACATGTGCCCCTAAATGAGCTAACTTCCAACCGTTCTTACGAAAGGTATCACGCTCATTGGGCGACCAACCGCGCTCGGGACCCAAGGCGATTACGGCGCTTTGCAAGCCCGGGGATAATTGCTGTGGCAAAGATCCAGCCGCTTCGTAATTATCCAATGCGATGTGCGCGCCCTCACCTTGTAAAAAAGAAATCGCGGACTGCAAATCGGTGTGCATGCCGATCTCAGGCACATGCGTGCCGAAAGATTGCTCCGTGCCGAGGCGCAAGCGCTCTTTCCATTCATCGCTCGTCCATAAACTGCTTTGCGCGTATGAAGGCTCACCACGTTCGGCCTCAAAGAAGTGCAAATCCTGCACCCCCATACTCGCGGCCTCAAAGAGTATACGCTTGGCGGTATGCGGGCGCGGCAAACCGAGTAAGAGACGAATCGGCAAGGGCTTCGGCGCGGCTTCCGTGCCAATCACACGCAAACTGATCGCACCATCGGACTCCACCAAGGTCACCTCGGCTCGAGCACGCAGACCATTGATAAAGCCTACAAAGACCTTAGTGCCCACACGGGCACGCAGGACTTTAAAGATGTGCTGCCCGCGAGGATCACCAGCCTCCAGCCGCCTGGTTTCGAAGGGAGTATCAAAGAGGATGAGATTCATTAATGGCTACCGACGACGACCAAAACGGCTGCTGCCTGAATTACGCTTGCGGCGACGTGGCTTTTCAGCCGTTGAAGTGCGGATGATTGGCTCATGAAAGTAGTTAAAGCCTTCCAACTTCAACTGCGGAATCTGCATATCAATAAACTTCTCGATTGCGTCCAACTTGGCTTGCTCATCAGGCGCAACGATCGTCGCTGCATCGCCTTCACGCTGCGCACGGCCGGTGCGGCCGATGCGGTGCACATAATCTTCGGCATGCTCCGGCACATCGTAATTAATAACGTGGGTAACGTTGGCGATATCCAGACCGCGCGACGCAATATCCGTCGCAATCAAAATCTTAATCTTGCCGTCCTTAAACTGCTGTAGTGCTTTAGTGCGCGCCTTTTGCGGCAGATTCGAGTGCATCGCCGCGCAACTCAAGCCACGCTCTTGCAACCAGCGTGTGATGCGGTCGGCGCCCACCTTCATACGACAGAAAATGATCATGCTATCGATTTCCATTTGATCGATCAGTGCGATCAGCAGGTCAAATTTCTGCATGGCTCCCACCGGATAAATGACATGCTTCACCGTCTCTGCAGGTGTGAGCTTAATACCAATGGTCACGTCAACGGGATCTTTTAAGCCCTTAGCGACTAAGCGCTTAATATCCTCCGATACAGTTGCCGAAAAGAGTAATGTTTGCCGGTTCTTATTGCACAGCTTCATGATGCGCTGCACATCGTCGATAAAGCCCATATCGAGCATACGATCAACCTCATCCAGCACCAAGACTTCGATGGACTTGAGGTCAAAGTTCTTTTGCTGAATGTGGTCCAGCAAACGCCCGGGCGTCGCGATCACGACATCGGCGCCCGCCTTGATCTCATCAATTTGCTTACCATAGCCCACACCACCGTGGATCAGGCAGCACTTAGGCGCACAGTATTTGCCATACGAATCAAACTGGTCCTCCACCTGTGCCGCCAGCTCACGTGTGGGGCCCAAAATCAAGCAACGCGGTGCGGCGCCTTCGCGGTGCCCGCCGAGGCGATGCAGAATCGGCAGCGCATAGGCGGCCGTTTTACCTGTGCCTGTCTGCGCGGAGCCGATTACATCGCGCCCTTCGAGAATATGTGGGATCGCGCCCGCTTGAATAGGTGTCGGCTCTGTAAAGCCGAATTCGTCGATAGATTTAAGGATAGACTCGTCGAGTCCAAGTTCGTGAAACGTCATAATTATTTTGCTGTGGGTGAAATGCCCGGCCAACATAATAACGCATCCGGGTCCGATATAAATCCGAGCTATTTACGCGAAAAACGGTAATTACTCAGAAAGGAAGTCGCAAACACTGCCTGCATTTCATTGAAGATCAAGGAGAAAGCGTAAGCGCCTAAAAAGGGCGAAAGAAGACGTAGGGGCGTCACTCGTGACGCCCGCCGAGCTTGAGCGCCGAGCCTGGGTGCGCCGGTCTTCACAAGTGAAGCCCCTACATTTCGCAACAGTTTATAATACTCACAGCTAAAAAGGGAAGCCGATCGAAAAATGTAGCGCGCCGTCCGAATCGGAATCTCTGGGATTCAAATTGTGCCCATACTCCAAGCGCAAGGGCCCCACCACAGTCTGATACCGAAGTCCAAAGCCGATGGAGCTCAAGACCTCCCGCTCGCGATCGAAAAAGCCGTCGCGGGCATTCAAAACAGAATCAAAAAAGAACACGGTCGAAAGCTGAGAGTAAATACGCTGTTCCAACTCTAAATTAAGTAAGAGATAACTCTCTGAGCCCACTTCATCGCCCCCGGAATCCCTGGGGGAAGCACCACCTTCGACGTAACCACGCACGGAATTTTCCCCACCCGAGAAAAAGCGCTCATTAAATGGAATATTATCCTCGGCCGCGCCGGTAGTAAAAATCGTGCCTCCTTGCAGCCCGGCATGGAACAGTATGCTCTCACTCAACGAACTATGGTAGCTGCCCCCCAGCTCTAACTTTTGAAAGTTCACGCTTCCGCCCAGCCATTGTCCCGCAGTTTCTAAACTGGCATATAAGCTATAGCCGGAGCTGGGCGCTAAGAAGTCATCACGCCGGTCCAGCGATGCTTTAAAAGTCACACTCGCCACTGTAGCGTCTTCTTCCGATTCAAAACTAACTAGATCCAGACGATCAGCATTCTCTTGCGAAAAACCATACTCGACCGCCAGGCGCAGCCCCGTATCCGACAATTGCATAGAAGTGCCAACGGCCATCCCTTGGGCACGTCGATCAAAAGAGAGCTCTTCCCGATAATTGTATTCAGCATTCAGATACGTCGTCAACTCGGTCCCTAAAAACTGGGGAATCGAATAGGTGGCCTCGCCGAGTGTCGATTTGAAGCTCTGTTTCACTTCGACCTCGTAACGGTGCGCGCGCCCCCAGGGGCTGCGGTGCTCCCAGCGAAAACCTAGCCGGGCCTGTTCATAACTACCCCAACCTGCTCGCAGCTGTAGCTCCTTACGCTGACTTGGGCTGAGCGCATACACCACCGAGCGGGCATCGCCGCTAGTCGGCTCCAACTGCAGACCGACTTCTTGAAAGATCCCTAAGCCCATCAATTGACGCCGCGCCTCACTCACTGCAATTAAATCCAGCGGCTCGCCTGCCTTTAATTCAACCTGTCGCTTCAAAACAGAACGTTTTGTAGCCGTATCACCGTCGAACTCAATTTGCTGAAGCGTGACGGCCTGCCCGTAGTCCACGCGATAGCGCAGATGGCGAAGTATCACACCTGCCTGCTCTTCGGAATCAGCCACAATCTCACTGCTGACTGTCGCATCCGGATAGCCTGCGCGATAAGCTTCGTTACGAAGCGCCGCACGCTTGGCCTGTTCCCATTCGCGGGTGAACACCACTCTCTGCGCAGGCTCTTTGCGCACCTCATGCTCACCCCCTGCGCGCGTAATCACGATCTCTAACTCGCCAATTTGATATAAGGGCCCCTGCTCAATCGTGAGCTCTACCTGAACGGCCCCGCTCACTGGATCAATGTCAATCTGCTGGTTCACTACTTGCGCGGAACGATAGCCTAAGTCATCCAAAGCTCGCAGCAGGCGCCCCTGCCGACGCTCAAAATTCTCGTAGGTGAAAACTCGTGCTTTCTTGCCGGAAAATAAGACACCTCCGGGAATAAAAAAGCGCTCCACTTGTTTCGCTTCGATCGCATGCACTCCATCGACCACAACAGCATCGTAGTATGACAACACCCCGGGTGTGATGATAAATTCAACCGCCTCCGCGACAAAATCGACTTCAAGTTGAATGGCATAATCTCCCTGCCAATAAACAGAGCGCTCGGTATCCCCCACACACATCCGCCCCTCGATCGTGGGCTCTAGATAGCCCTTTCGCTTCATTTGCTCCAACAATAAGAATGCACTGTCTTCCAAGATGGCGGCATCCAAATCAATCGCCACATCTGACTCGACATTATTCAAGAATGACAAGCGTGCATCCATGCTTCGATCTTGAAAAAACCCCAAGCCAGACACCGTGAGATTACTCTGTCCCATTAAAGTGCTGCCCCACAACAGAGCCAAAATTGCAATCGGTAGTATCCGCCTCATCGCTTAAATAGACTCCAAATTAAATCCAGGTTATACGCATCATACACATCGTAGCCTCCCTCCAGAAACACATCTTCCGACAACTCATAGCGCACCCCGACTGTATTGCGACCGCTACGGCTGGTCTCCTCGCCGACATCGACCGTCAAACGATCAGAAAACTGTTCATCCATTCCGCCCGCACCCAGCAAGCCTTGCCCCAGATAGAGCCCGACCGAACCCACACCGCCGCCAGAAGTGCTACCAGTCGTCAGCAGTCTCACGATTGAGGCATTCGAGAGTGTCGGCGTGGATTGAAATTGCACATGTGGATCCTCCAGGGTCTGCGTCACATCCATCGTAATGATGTACGAGGCTTTTTGCGCAATACCGTTGAAACTTAACTGCACCGTATTCGGCTGGCCTGGCTCGATATAAGCTTCGCCGCTAGTGAGTCGCATTCTGGCACCGGGAAAGCGTAGCTCTCCATCCACGGTCCGCACCGTCCCGATCAATAAGGGTTCTGCAAAAGTGCCTCCCAAGTCAAAATTGGCCGTTAACTGCGTGCGAAAATAGGGACTGCGCACCCGCATAAACGAATCTCCGACAATTTTAAGATCAAAACGCCAGTCTGCAATCGCCGGCTCACGAATCGAAAAATAGGGAGGCTTTGACTGCGGCCCACTTTCCACGCTCGGTGCGAGCGGATCAAATTCCACCAGCATGGTGCTCGAGCGTAAGTTTAAATTACCCTGAACGATCGCGGTCTCGTCATGATTGGTATGGCTGGCCTGCACATCCAAATCACTGCGCAAAATCATATCTGTGGTTCGCACCAAAGGCACATTCAGCCCGTGCACGTGAAACTCCCACAGCGGACGATCCAGATCGCCTGCATCCAACCAACCGGTAAAGCTCACTGGACTGCCCCCCACTTGCGCCGAGGCCTCTTTTGCCGTAAAGCGACGTTCCGCCAATTCTAGCTCGCCACGGATCAAATCCACCGAAGGTAATGATTCTGTCGGGCGCAGGGCGAAGTCTTGAAAGGATAAACGCCCCGTCAAATTCCAATCGGGCTGCAGGTCTAAGGAACCGCTCACACGTCCGCTACGCCGCATTATCGGGGGCAAATAATCCACCCAGTTTTCGGCTTGCCAATCCCTCAGCTCGATTCGCCCGCTTCCCGCCGAGAGCCATGCCTTGCGAGCCTCCAAGCTCCCGGTGAGTGCAGTGATCAGCCCCGCGGTCGGCACGCTCAAGCGCCCCGTCACCTCACTCTGATTCACGATAAATTTGAACTGCTCAACTTGAACACGATCAGCTTCAGCCCGCGCCACAATTTCAATATGATCAATCTCAGGGACGTTCTCCAACGATGTTTCCAAACTGACAATCGAAACTTCCAGCACCCCCGTAGGCTGCTCCATCCGGCCGCCCACTTGCATGTTCAGCGCCGCCTCACTGAGCTTCAAACCGAAATGCTGCGACAACCATTTTGCAAAGCTGGGCGTCACGGAACCGGTCAAACTCGCGGCCAAATCTCCGCGATCTAATACCGTCCAAAATGCTTCACTCGCCACTGGCAATTGCAACCGCACAGGCGCGCGGATCGAACCTTGTAGCAAGGGAGCCTCCGCAAATTGCAACTGCACGGTATCCGCGACGAGACCTTCGGGGCTCAACTCAAGCTCGACATCTACACGCAGGGGCAGCTCCTCGCCGACGGCTCGCGTTTCCAAGTGCACCCCAAAGGACCCCAACAAATGCGGCCGCAAATCAGAAATGGACAGCTCCACCGATTCGATGGTGAGCGAGGGCAAGTCTCGAGCCACCCAACGCCCCAAGCGTTGTAATGTAACATTGCGCAAGCTTAGCTCCAAGCCCGTGGCCGGATTCCAGCCAACTTCGATATCTAACTCTGGCCCCTGCAAGTGAAAGCGCTCAGCTATAAATCGCGATTCTGGGAAATCCGCATCCCCGGAATATCGATAGCTAAAATGTGCGGGCGCCTGCAGCTCTAGTGTCGGACGCACGGGGTCCACCCACACGAAGCGACTGAGATCCAGCGACACACGTCCCTCCTCAAGCCGAGTCACGAAGGATGCCTCGATCACCGCACCCGCGGCTGTCGCCGAGCCAGCCACAGTCCATTGTTGCCAACCCTCACTCTGGTAGCTCCCCGACAAGCTGATGGGCGTCACGCCCGGATACTCCACCGTAAGTGGCTCCAAGTCCCCCACAATCATAGGGCGCTGCCAGTCTCCACCAATCCGCCCACGGGTCTTCAACCCATCCGAAAGCGCAAGCGGAGCCACCATCGTATTCAGCCACTCTGAAGCGAGCGCGACACTGTATTCGAAATCAAGCGACAGGGTGGACAGGTCAGCCTGCCCGCTCAAGTCCACCACCCCCGCGTCCGACGCCAAGGGCTGCAGCACGGCCTCATCCACCCGCAAGACGGAACCTTCCCAGCGCCCCGCCACATCCACCTGTGCCACCTGATAGCGATCGTAAATCAAATCCTTGGCATTTAAATTGAACAGCACGTTCGGCCCCGCACTCAACGAGGGCGCCACACTCAGACTGGCCTCGATCTGGCCGCCTGCAGGCAAGAAGGCCTGCTGTGATAAGTCGACACTGGCCTGAAATTCAGCCCGCTCAGCCACACTGCCATCTGCTAGATTCATTTCCAAAGGCTGACGTAAACGCAACTGCCCCCAGCCCGCAGCCAGTTGCAGTACCTCCAGCCGCAAGCGTTCTAAATCACCCGAAAACTCCATGCCCCCCGTCATTGTAATCGAGTCCTGATCTCGCGCCTGCACCACACCCTCAAGTTGTAGCCTGCCCATGTATCGCCCGGCTTCCCAACGAAAATCAACGCCTGTAAGCGCCCCGCCTTGCCATTGCATGGCCACCGCAGAGGGTAACCATTCAGGATCGATCGCAAACCGCTCCGACTGAAGTGCTGCCCGCACCGGCAACCGTTCCCCCTCCGAAAACGAAACCAAGCCCACAGCACGCTCCCCCGCGCGACGGAATTCAAAACTCACATCCAACTCTTCCGGACGAGGCTCCAGTGATAAGTCCAACTCTAGTCCCGCAGCGGGAGCCGTCACCAGTGCCGTCCAGTCCGCGTTCGGCTCCAACGCAGCCCGCAGCTCCACCTGATCCAGCAAGTCTGGCAAGCGCACCGACTCAACGACCGCGGCCAGTTGCCAATCGCTCAACGTCAACCTAGGCAGCTCGAATATCGCGGCTCCATCCGACGCGTGGACCTGTAAATCATTCAACTTCAGCGGAGGCAGCCATTGCCCATAGGTCCGCAAGGCCTCACGCGCTTGCCGCACCGTGGAAACCACATCCACCGGCTCCGACTCGGCCGGCTCCGCGGATGAGCCCTCGCTCAACTCAACCCGCAAAGTATCCACCTCCAACAAAGAGGCAGACGAAAAATCTCCGCCCAAGCGTTCCCACAAATATTGCTGCAGCGAAGGCACCTCCAAGCGCCCCAGCGAGCAGCGAAACGAATCCCTAGCATAGCCCAGCTCCGTAAATAACAGCCGCCCCGACTCCAAACGCTGCACCGAGCGCACCTCCACGTCCCCCCAACGCAGCAAGGTGGGCATAGCGCGAGGGAGCCACCAAATACTGGTGCCCCATAAAGCGCAGAGACCAATCAAACCATAAACCAACAGCCGAACCAGTATGCGTATGTAGCGAAATTTCTTCACAAAGACCCAAAGACTAAACAGAGCGCATAATAGCTCAACTTGTTTCACCGGATTTTAAGTTCGGTCAAATTAACTCAATGCCTAAAAAAACGACATCCACCCACACACTAAGCTTGTGAACACAACACATCCCGCGCTAGCATTTGCCTCATGAGTTCGACCTACCGAGGACGCATTGCACCCACACCGACTGGCTATCTGCACTTGGGCCATGCACGCACCTTTTGGATCGCAATGGAACGCGCCAGAGAAGCCCGCGGTCAACTCATCTTCCGCGATGAGAATCTGGATCCACAACGCTGCAAACCAGAATTCTCCCAAGGAGCCATCGAAGACCTGCGCTGGTTTGGCTGCGACTGGGACGAAGGCCCCGATGTGGGCGGCCCCACCGGCCCCTACCGCCAGAGCGAGCGTCACACATTGTTCCTGCAAGCATGGGCGCGCTTAAAAGACGCCGGCTACATTTACCCCTGCGATAAATCACGCAAAGATGTCGCCCGCGCCGCACAAGCCCCCCACCCCGAAGAAGAGGCCAGCGAGCCCATCTACCCCGAAAGCTGGCGCCCACCACTCGGCACCGGTCAGGCGGCCGACAGCCCCGGCGACACCAATTGGCGCTTTCGCGTGCCCGACGAACGATGCATCGAGTTCGACGATGGCCGCCTAGGCCCCTGCGCCTTTACCTGCTTGCGCGACTTCGGCGACTTCCTCGTCTGGCGAAAGGACGGCGTGCCCGCCTATGAGCTCGCAGTGGTGGTCGACGATGCCGCCATGCAAATCAGCGAAGTCGTGCGTGGCGAAGACCTACTCATCTCCACCGCCCAACAGCTGCTGCTCTACCAGGCCCTCGGCCTAAAAGCCCCCGAGTTCTACCACACTCCCCTGCTCTGCGATACCACCGGACAAAGACTCGCCAAGCGCAACCGCTCCCTCACACTGCGCGAATTAAAAGCCGCCGGACATCAACCCGCAAACCTGCGCACCTCCGATGACTGGTGGTCCGGACTCGAAGACTCCATCTGAATATGCAAGAAGAACTGCAACAACTCGAAGAGCTTAAAAACAAACTGATCCTCTACTTTGTAGAAAACGGCATGCGCCTATTCATGGCCGTACTAATTCTCATCCTAGGCATTTGGATCGGGAAACGCGTCGCCAATCTCATCCTTAAAATCTGCGAAAAGAAAGAGCTCGACCCCACACTCGCGCGCTTCTTCGCGGGCGCCACAAAAGTCATCATCATCTCCTTCGCGCTGATCATGGCACTCAGCAAGGCAAACATTGAAATCACCCCCCTGATCGCCCTCATCGGTGCCAGCGCCTTCGGTTTAAGCCTAGCAGTCCAAGGCCCCATTTCCAATTACGGCGCCGGCGTCGTGCTGATTATCACCCGCCCCTTTGTCGTTGGCGACACACTCACACTCAATGGACTCTGCGGCATCGTCGATAGCGTCAACCTCGGCAACACCCAGTTAATCAACGAAGACGAAGAACGCATCACCATTCCCAACCGCAAGGTATTAGGCGAAATTTTCACCAACTCCTACGAGTTCAAAGTAGTCGAAGCCGTCGTGGGCATCGATTACAGCGCCGATCCCGAACAAGCGATCCAATGCATCGCCACAGCCGTCAAAGAAATCGAAGGCATCGCGCCCGAGCGCGAGCCCGACGTCGGGATCGAAGACTTCGGCGACTCCGCGATCAACATCGGCTACCGCGTTTGGGTGCCCACCCAAACCTACCACCAAACGCGCTACCAAATTAACCTAGCCGTCTTTCGTGCATTAAAAGATGCAAAGATCAACATCCCCTTCCCACAACGCGATGTGCACTTGATCCCCTCACAGGCCAAGATACAGCACGATGCCGGATAGGCAAAGGCAGAGCACGGCACAGAATGGACGAATTTTGTTTAACGACTTGATTGTGATGGGCTGTGGCACTCGCTTGGCAAAATAAACCGATAGGACGACAAACTGCCCCCACCACCACGTGACGCCAATAAACGCCCCGAATAGGACACCGGGCACGACAGCCCACTCGGGAGGATGATTGATATAGGCGCCAGTCGCAAGTAAGATGGCCATCGCCGCAGGCAAGCGCATTGGCATCGCCAATGATTGACCGAAGGACCGGTGCAGCAAATCCCACGTCCCTGGTAGCACAGGCGCATCATCGACTCGTTCGACACGTTTGGAACGAAAGAATTTGAACGCCATATATACGAGCACAAAGGCAGCAAACAAATGCATACCGAAGCGAATAAACGGTAGATGCGCCGACATCATCCTCAAACCGGGCACTGCGACCAACAACCAAAAGAGGTGCGAGAGCCAAAAGCCAGCACCGACTGCCACAACCTGCCTCCTCGTTCCACTCACACCCACTTTGGCCAGCCACACCGCGCCAGGAAAAAGCGTGAGAGAAAAGATGAAGCCTGCGGTAATACCTTCGAGCATATCAGTAGCTTGTTACAAAAGAAAAAAGTCGCAATGAGTAAGATAAACGAACTCGCATGTTATCGTGTTGAAATAAAGGCTCCCAGCCACCGAGCGCCGATCAGCACACACACCAATGAAGCGATCCAAAAGCATCCGAGGCTAAGCACTAGGACAGAGAAAATGCATTGGTAAGCAACAAGTGCGCTCAGCGCCAAAATCATCGCCACGGGCACCCAATCACTATGCCAACGGCGAATTTGGATCGCCCGATAACTCGAAAGAAAAAAGGGTGCAGCGCCCAGCAGTAGAGTGAAGCAGAGACAGATCAAGCTCAGTAAGCCCAACAGAGCGCCCCCCTCGCCTACCGCGGATGTAGCAAACTGTTGGTAAGCAGCCAAAATAGCTGCATTTACGGTGAACACTAAAGTTAGCAAAAAGCGCAAGGCCAAAGGTGACAGACGTGAACTCGCAGCAGGCGCCATTGGCGTGGAGCTCATTCGATAGCCAAATTTAAACAACTCAGAGCCGAGTGCTGATAGATCGAAATCAGCGCGACGCCACTCAAGCGTAAGTGTATGTTGCGACAAACTAGCAACTGCTTGGCTACAACTAGCCTGATTACAAGCGAGACGCTCAATCAACCAAGCGCAGCCCATGCATGACATACCTTCAACTTCGAAAACTGCACGCACGGACTCAGCACTGGATTCAAGCTCCGACTGGGAACGACGGAGCGCCTGAACGTCCACATCAGTTAACACACGATCTTTAAGCGGCTGAGCCACGCGATCTTGTTTGCGATAATAATCTCCGAGCCCCTCCTGCTGAATTAACTGATAGACCTGCCGGCAACCAGCACAACAAAAGCCATCAACACCTGAACTTTCAGCGAAAGGTGTGGCACAATGCTTACAGCGGGTAGTCATAGGAATATAAGTGGGTCATTTAATAATAGAGTCGAGTTAAAGCACTACCAGAAGAATTGACAAAGCAAGTCTATACACTATTTTACGAATCCTTGCGCATGACAGGATCGTTATGGAAGAAAAACTCCATCAAATTATCTATATAAGCACAGCTGAAACCACTCTCACTGAAAGTGCTTTACTAGAACTACTTTCGGAATCTCAAAAGCGTAATGAAGCACGCGGCATTACGGGGCTTTTACTCCACTCAGATAACAACATCATCCAAATCATTGAGGGCCCGGAAGATGCCACTAAAGCGCTCTACAAGAAAATCTCAAAAGACCCGAGGCATCGTGGTGTGACTCTCATGTCAAGCAAAGCGATCGAGCACCGCGACTTTCCTCAATACAAAATGGGGTTTAAACGCACGAGTAATAAGGAATTAACCGAACACTTACCATGCTTTAGCCAGATCGTAGACAACGGCGCACTGCCTCCGGAAGAACTGGAAGGTGTATCCAAATTAGTCACAGTGATGCTGAGGACCTTCGCACGCACTACAAACATTGAGCGTTTTAGGTACGACAAAGTAAGCTAAGGCCCAACAGAGCCCTCCTTTACCGACCTCAAACGACTCCAACAAGGATATTAAACTAAATCGAAACGTTCGATCCCCTTGCGCACATCTGACAGAAATGCCGCTGCGCCAACACCATTGACCCAACGATGATCAAAAGTCAGCACCAAAGAAGCCACTTCCATCGTCCCCCCAGTTTTCGATTTCGGATCCGGCAGTAAATACGGAGCTCCGATAAAAAGTGTCGCCAGTGAGGGTGGCACAACAATGGGAATCGCCGAACGCACGTTATACGCCCCCATACTTGAAATGCTCAAGGGCACTCGATTCTTGGAATCCACTTCACCATGCCGGGTGCGACGTAGTGCTTCGTTAAATACGGCTGGAAAGGCATCCCACTCCAGTGAATTCACCTGCTTAACTACAGCAGTCTCAAGAGCATCTCCGGGCAATGCGACCGCAACTCCAAGGTCAAAACGGTCAGGATCATAGACGAGATCGTTACCGCGTATTACGGAGGCAAAGCGCTCATGCTTCTTCATAGCTTGGATCACTGCCCACGCTGACATAGCTGCGGTCGAAAGAGTGCCTCCAGGCGTCTTCTTACTACGCAAACGGGCGTCTCGGACGGTCTCCCAGCGGCACGTCACTTCAATTGTAGCTGGCACAATGCCTTGTAACTGCTTCACCGCTTCCTGTGAGAGCCCACCGGTTCGCTTCAGCGCTTCGTACGGAATTGCAGCAGAGCTGTCGGTATTTGATGCGACCGCCTCCGACACTACAGGCTGCGCACCAGCAGAGACATGAGAACCGCCCGCAATACGAAGCGGCACCAGATCCTGCCCGACTTCAACTTCATCCTCCTCCGAGATCAGCCAGTCACCGAGCACACCATCTTCATCGCATTCGATAGGGAACACAGCCTTGTCAGTTTCAACCTCACATAGGGCATCATCTGCTTTCACCGTATCGCCGCTCTGCTTCAGAATAGAAACGACGCGTGCCACCCGAATGCCTTCACCTAAAATCGGCACTGTAATCATTTTGCTGGATGTAGTGGGAGCAGATTCTTCCGAAGTAATCATAGCAGCTGTATTCGTAATTTGGGCACTCGCAGGAGTTGGGGACGTCACCTGATCGAGCGCAGATTGTAAAGTAGAAGCTAGCAGTCGCTCAAGTGCGGCGACAATTCGTTCGCAGTCAGGCAAGGCTGCGTATTCGTATATAGGATTAAAACCAATATGCACGTCTGACTTAGAAACGATCACCGGCGGGCTCTTAAGGCGGCTCAGAACATCATGTCGGCCACACATCTCAGCGATGATCGTTTGCCCGACACTGCCACTAATATTATCTTCCTGAACGATCATCAAACGGCCGGTCTTATGGATCGAATCAGCAATCGCCTCACGATCCCACGGTTGAATGGAACGCAGATCCATCAATTCAACATCCAGTTCCGCGTCCATCGAGTCGAGGGCCTCTTGGACTAATTCCACGCAATTACCCCAGGTCACCAGTGTCACAAGTAAACCTTCACGCACAGTGCGCGCCACACCGAGTGGCACTGGAGTCACGGCTGTGAGCGCTTGCTCTGCCCACATCAAATGTTTGGGCAATAAAATGATGGTGGGATCCTCACCATGTAGCGCGGTCCAGAAAAGGCCTGCAGCGTCGGCTGGTGTGGAAGGCACGACCACTCGAATCCCCGGCACCCGCGCGAAGGAGCCCTCGCCCGATTGACTATGCCATAGAGCGCCACCAGGAAGATAGCCACCACAAGGTGCGTAGATAACAAGCGGACATTTCCAATGCCCGAAGCTACGCCAACGAAGTGTCGCCATATTGGAAACCAATTGATTCCAGCCCGGATAAATAAAATCGACAAACTGGATTTCAAAACAAGGACGCTTACCATACGAAGCTAATCCCACAGAGACCCCCATGATCGTGGACTCTGCCAGCGGGGAATTGACCGCCCTCAAGGGATCTTTCTTAGACAGCCCTTTTGTCAAATTAAAGACGCCGCCCTTCGGGTCCTCTATATCCTCACCGAAGAACACAAGCTCGGGCATCGTGTCCATCGCACGATGAAAAGTCTGATTAACCGCGTCTAACATACGACACGACTGACCAAGCTCCAGCTCCGGCATAGAATCGGGTGTGGTCAGTTCGCCCATTAAGTGTGAATTACACTCTTCCGCCAATGGGTCCTGCTGAGCACCGGCATCACGATAGGCCGCACGAATCTCCTCGCGAATCTCCTCCTCCAGAGCCTGTGCACTCGCCTCAGTCAAAAGACCGTCCTGAATCATACGCCGCTGGAAAACTGCAATCGGGTCACGCTCATGCATCGACTCGAGCTCATCGGCTCCGCGATACATTCGCTGATCATCTGCACTTGAATGATTGGAAAAACGCTCCACATCACACCAAATAAATGCAGGCCCATGACCTGCGCGTGCGTGCGCCACGGCAGATTGTCCCGCCGCCGCAACAGCTTCGACATCGCTACCGTCCACCCGTGCCCACTCATCTGGATTCAATACACCAAGTGCAATTGGATTCGTGCGCGTAGTGGAGGTGCTAATCGCAATGCGATTGTCTTCGACAACAAAAACCACAGGTAATTTACGTTCTTTAGCAAAGCACACTGCCTCAAAGAAATCGCCTTGTCGTGCGGACGCCTCCCCCAGCGAGGCATAGACGACGCCATTTTTACCGTCTAACTGCATCCCCCAAGCCGCCCCACAAGCCGGTAGCAAATGCGCCCCGACCGGCGATGGATGACTCCAAATATTAAGTGCTCGATCACTAAAGTGCCCCGTCAGCTGCCGTCCGCCACTGGAAGAGTCCCGCTTTGCGTAAAAGGCAAGCGCCATATCGCGATCCGCCATACCACGTTGAAGGCAAAAAGCACGATCCCGATAATAAGGAAACGCATAATCATCCGGCTCCATCGAAAGCGCGATCGCGGCCAGCGCCTCGTGCCCCATCCCTGAGATATGGAACCAACCTTTCCCTTGCCGAATAAGACTCTGCTCTCGTAGGTCGCCTAAACGACTACGCCACAGCGAGCGCAGAAGCGCTAAGCGTGTGGATGGTTTGAGTTGGCAAGTCGCTTTTGATACTGATTTCGGCATGAAATATATGAGTGATAATCCCACAACGGGAACGATCAATATGAGGCAATTAAGATATAACTAAAGGTATCTCGACGACTGCTAGCAAGTATGAATCAAGCCCAATCCAGCCCTCCTTATACGTAAAGGCTCGAGCGCCTACCAAACGCTCGAGCCAACTACTACCCTCTATACTAACCAAAGTTGAGAGCAGTCTTTCAAATTAGTCCGACTAATCAAGATTTTTATTTCATTTAGCTAAGCTAATCAATTAGGCTAATCAGTTTAGTTAGCGGAGCTTAATCCAAACCACTCAAATCATCAAAATCGCTGCAAATTCGGCCAATCATAGCTCAATCGAGGCAAATGCCATCGTATAATAAGTTGCCGCGAACAGCATTCCTATCATAATTTCTAATGAAACCACTCATACCTCGATGGAAATTGATACGCTCCCAAAAATTCACAACCAATTGATTGCGCTCCAAAATGCACTCGATGTGAGCGGTGTCGGATTTTGGCAACTCGACGGCAACGACCGTATCGAATGCGACGCTCACAGTAAGACGCTACTTGGCCTACGAGCCACAGACACGCTCGAGGATCTAACAGAATTTCTGATGCAGATCGAAGAGTCGCAGCACGAAAATTTTCTGGATGCACTGGACACGGCACGTAACTCGAACCAGCCCTTGGAGCTCAGTCTGCACCTCGAAAAAACCACGAATGGACGCAGCTCCGGCTTCAAACTCTCCGCTCGCCCTTGTCGCCTGCCGGGTGAACCCACGATTCATATGTGCGGGTTATTACAGCCACTTCCAGAAAGCTCCGTCGAAGTAGAAAAGCGCTCAGAATCAGTCCTCGCAGAAGTGCGCAGCGCCAATGCCGAGCTCGCGAATTTCGCTTCAATCGCCTCACACGACATGCGCGAGCCTTTGCGCATGATCACGAGCTACCTACGTCTCCTGCAAGAACGCTCTCCAGAAGCACTGGACGACCGGGCTCGTCGCTATATCAAATACGCATGCGATGGTGCCGATCGGATGCGCTCACTGATCGAAGACCTGCTGAGTTACGCACGCTTAGATAAATCAGGAAAAGATTTCGAACCCCTCGCCCTGGATGATATCCTAGCACACGCGATCGACAACTTGGGAGCCAACATCCGCGACACGCGAGCCGAAGTGACCGTCGCCATCGACCACGCCCCCATCGTGATAGGCGATAGCGTGCGCCTCACCCGCCTATTTCAGAATCTGATTGCCAATGCGATTAAGTTCAATCGACCAGAAAAGCCTCCCCGCGTGCGTGTCACCTTCAAAGACGGCGAGCAGGCGGATGCCCCAGGCAAATGGATCATCAGCATCGAAGATCAAGGCATCGGAATTCACCCAGATCATCACGAGATGCTCTTCAATCTCTTTCGTCGCCTCAATACTCGCGACGAATTCGACGGCTCTGGCATAGGCCTCGCCGTCTGTAAAAAAATTGCCGAACAACACCGGGGACTCATTTGGTTCGAATCCAACTATGGACAAGGCAGCACTTTTTATGTCGCACTTGATAAAGCGGACGCTCAAAGCTTGGCTTAGAGGCTGATTGACCAAAGATCTACAAAAATATACAACCGACGCTTATCATGCCGACTGCCGAATCCAAGACGATCCAAATACTACTATTTGAAGACAATGCAGCAGATGCCGATCTCGTTGCAGAGTATCTCGACCTATCGAGACTGGATTTCACAATGACCGTCGTAAAGCGGCTGGCCGATGGTATTACACAACTAAAGGCCCAACACTACGATCTGGTCCTACTCGACCTAAGCTTACCCGACAGCCGGGGAATCCACACACTGAGCTCCATTATGGACGCCTCCACTGGCGAGGTTATTATCGTTCTGACAGGCGACGACGATGAGGAACTCTCACTCGAAGCCCTCAAAGTCGGCGCACAGGACTATCTAAATAAAGATCGGCTAAACAGCGAAGTATTACGCCGCTCCATACGATACGCCATCGAGCGAGCCAACCTACTCCATCGTTTGGAGGCACACACTGCGGAAATACAATATCGCGAATCACTACTGCGACGGATATTCGATGCAAACACCGACGCCATGCTCATACTGACTCAGGCATATGAGATAAAATTCCTCAACCCCGCCGCCGGTAGCCTACTTGAAGCCGATCCCAATCAACTCGTCGGAGAAATTTTCCCCTTCGAGGTGCAAGCCAGCGAAGTCACCGAGCTTGAAATCCCAGATCAGAACGACCTCACCCGCATAGTCGAGCTATCCGCAGTCGATCTCATCTGGGAAGGCGAAAGCGCACTACTCGTCATACTACGCGACATCACACAGCGCCGACACGCCGAACAGGCCCTAAAGCGCGAAAAGGAGCGCCTCTCCGTCACCCTCGATTCCATCGCCGACGCCGTCATAGCCACCGACCAGCACGGACTCGTAGAACGCCTCAACGACGAGGCAGCCCGACTCGTCGGTGTATCCAATAAAGAAGCAAACGGACGTCCACTGGAAGATGTGCTCAAACTCAAACACCCCAAAACTGGCAAAAAGATCAAAGACCCCACCTCCGCTCTAGTGGACCCGAACTTTGCGGAAATCCCCTCCAAGCTCGGCATTCAACTAGAGAGAGCCGATGGCAAGACCCTCAATGTCACCGCCGAGACACGTTGTATTCTCGACGATGAAGGCCACCGTCACGGATGCGTCACCGTATTGCGCGACATCACCCAGCAAAAAAAGACAGAAGACGAGTTGTTCCAGGCCGAAAAACTCAACTCAATCAGCCTATTGGCAGGCGGCATTGCCCACGATTTCAACAACATGTTAACCTCGATATTGGGCAACATCTCGATGGTTCGAATCGAACTCGACGAAGGACATAAGCATTCGACAAAGCTAGTGGCCGCAGAGAAAGCCGCACTACAAGCCAAGTCACTCACGCAGCAACTACTCTCCTTCTCCAAAGGCGGCGCACCCGTGCTGGAAGTCACCACAGTATCCGAGATGGTTGAAGAATCGGCCCAATTCATCCTGCGCGGCTCCAACGTAAAATGCAGTGTTGAAAAGGACGAAGACCTATGGGCCGTGGATGCCGACAAGGGGCAAATCAGCCAAGTCGTCAACAACCTCATCATCAATGCCGACCAAGCAATGCCCGAGGGCGGTAATATACACATCCACATACGCAATCTACATGTGCGCCACGCCGAAGTCCCCACACTCAACTCTGGCCAGTATGTCTGCATCGAAGTCAACGATAACGGGACTGGCATCTCCCCCGAAAACCTCAAAAAAATCTTCGACCCCTACTTTACAACCAAAGAACGAGGCAACGGACTTGGGCTCGCCTCCTCTTACTCAATCATTCACTCACATAAAGGCACCATCACAGCAGAATCAACTCTCGGTAAAGGCTCTACTTTCCGAGTCTACTTACCCAAGAGCCCACATCTGCTCACAGCCCCTCAAAAGCCCATCACCAAAGAGTCGAAAAAGCCCGCGAAAGAAACCATCCATCGCGGCAAAGGTCGCATCCTGATCATGGACGACATGGAAGCCATGATGATGGTTGCCGGAGAAATCCTCACATTACTAGGCTACCAAGTCGAATATTCCACAAATGGAGACGAAGCAATCGCCGCCTATAAAGCAGCCAAAGAAGCAGGAGCCCCCTTCGACGCTTGCGTATTTGACCTCACTGTTCCTGGCGGCATGGGAGGCGAAGAAGCCGCCAACATCCTAATCAAGTATGATCCCGATCTAATCGCCATCGCATCCAGCGGCTACACCACGTCTAACGTCATGTCCAACTACAAGAACTCCTCGTTCAAAGCAGTAGTTCCCAAGCCCTACCGAATCAAAGAAATGAGCGATGCACTGCACGGAGTATTAAACCCTTAGGGGCAGCCCAACCTAATTAGTCCCATCAGCCGAAAACTTGTAAACACACGCTGGCATCACAACCAAGCTCCGTCGGCAAGCAAACCTGCACACGACCTAATAAAAGCTAGGGCCAGCGCGCTTCCAGCCTTCTTTCGAGTGCTCCTGCAGCTCCCCGCTCAAGAGTGCTTTCGCCCAACGAATGCCATCTTCCAATTCATCGGGTTCCCATGCCAAATGCGCGGCGATCAATGCACTGAGTGCACAACCGGTGCCGCGCGTGTTACGGGTCTGGACTCGCGCCTCCGTAAAACAGTATTGCCGCCCGCCCGGATGATACAACCAATCCTCGCACTCCGCTCCGGTCGCATGCCCACCTTTCAATAAAATAGCCTGTCCGCAGGCTACTGACAAATCCGCGGCTGCTTGATAAGGGTTTTCACTCTTCCCAGAGAGGATCGCCACTTCCTCCAGATTGGGAGTCGACAGACAAGCACGCGGCATGAGCTTTAAACGTAAGGCCTCCACAGCTGCAGGCTCCAGCAACATAGCTCCACTGCTGGAACAAAGCACCGGGTCGAGCACGTAGGGAATATCTGGATACTCTGACAAAACTTGCGCCACCCGATGAACGATCTCAGCACTGCCCAACATGCCACTTTTAATCGCCCGCACGCGGTAGTTTTTTAACATAGACCTCAATTGTGCTTCCACAAAATCCGCGGACATCATCTCCACCGCTTCCACGCCTTTTGGGCTTTGCAAGGTCACCGCAGTCAAAACGTTTAGGGGAAAGCCACCCACCGCATGAATGGCGCGGTTGTCTGTCTGCATGCCCGCATGCCCGGAACTATCGGAACCGGAAATCGTCAATACCAAGGGCGGTGCATTCATACGGTCGCCTCTCTAATAAGTCTGCATTGCAGGGTCCACGGCGGCCGCCCAGCCCAGAATCCCGCCACGCAGACTCTTTAATTGTTTAAATCCATAATGCGCCTGCATAGCTTCGGCGGCTTTCAAACTGCGCACACCGCCCTTGCAATACACATAGGTCGGCTTGCTGGTATCAAAGCCGATCCCCTCAAAGTCGGCCTGGCCCTCCAGGATCAGGCCGAGCGGTAAATGCGCCCCGGGTAAGGCGCAAATCGCGCGCTCCCAATCCTCCCGCACGTCCAGCAATTGATACTCGCTGCGGTCCGCCTGTAAATCCTGCGGCTCCACTTCGACCACTGATTGCTGCTGGGCGACGCCACAGCTATATTCGATCAAGCGTAGCTCCGTCACCGCAGCCTGCTCAGGCACTCGCTGGAAACTCACGATCTGCTGACGCATGGTCAATGCATCGAACATTAACAACTTCCCCGTCAATGGTTCACCGACTCCTGTAATCAACTTGATCACCTCAGTGGCTTGAATCATCCCAATCATCCCCGGCAACACTCCGACCACTCCGATCTCGGAACAGTTGGGCGCATCTTCGGGACGGGGCGGCTCTGGAAATAAGCAGCGATAAGTCGGCCCACCTTGCCAATTGAAAACACTCGCCTGCCCCTGAAAGGTGTAGAGCGCGCCATAGACCAGTGGCTTATTTGCCAGCACACAGGCATCGCTTATCAAATAACGGGTCGGAAAGTTATCACTGCCGTCCACCACGAAATCATACTGAGCGATCAAATCGAGTGCATTGTCCACTCCTAAGCGGGTGGCATGCGGCACACAGTTAATGTGCGGGTTCATCGCACGCAATTTTTCCGCGGCCAACTCCGCCTTGCCCCGGCCGAGCTCGGACTCGTTAAACAAAATCTGGCGCTGCAGATTGGACAAGCTCACGACATCGTCATCCACAATTCCAAGCGTGCCCACTCCCGCCGCCGCGAGATATTGGAGCACCGGGCAGCCGAGCCCCCCGGCGCCCACCACCAACACTTTGGCAGATTTGAGCTGCAACTGCGCAGCCTCACCGAAGTGGGGCAATGTCAAGTGACGCTGATAGCGCAGAATTTCATCTTTGGATAATTCGCTCATAGTAGTATCAGGTGAATGCATAGACAGTTCACTGCAGGTTGCGAACCTTTTGATGCTCCATGATCACACGCCTACGCAGGCACAGCCATCATAGGTCGAGTCCCAATCCTTCCACACCACTTCGTAACCGCCGGCCCTTAGCATCGTGGCGACTTCAGCCGGGCTGCGCTCATCGGATATCTCAAACTGCTCCAAACTCTGCGGATCGACCACATAGCCTCCAGGGTTGGTCTTCGATCCGGCACTTAAACTGGTAATACCGAGCTTGTGCACATGATCGCGAAAGACGGGGCTCTCTCGTGTGGACATCGACAGCTCGACCTCGGAGCTTAGTAAACGATAGGCACAGATCAATTGCACCAGATCCTTATCCGTCATCACCGAGACCGGTTGAAAATCGCCTTCATGCGGACGGATGCGGGGGAAGGATAAACTGTATCGCGTTTTCCAATACGTCTGCTCCATATAACGCAGATGCGTCGCCACCATAAAGGAATCCGTGCGCCAGTCATCCAAACCATACAAAGCACCAAGCCCGATCTTCTTCATCCCCGCACGCCCGAGCCGGTCGGGAGTTTCCAACCGGTAATCGAAATTGCTCTTCATTCCTTTTAGATGATACTTCGCGTAAGAGTCGCGATTATAGGTTTCCTGATAGACCAGCACCGAGCTGAGTCCCGCCTCCATCAAAGTTTCATAGCCCGCCTGATCGAGCGGCTGCACCTCCATCGAAATACTGGAAAAAGTCTGCCGGGCCAGCTCAAAGGCTTTACTCAAATAAGGAATGCCCACCCGCAGATTCGCCTCTCCGGTCACGAACAACACATGATCCATTCCCAGTGCCTTGACGGCTTGCAACTCTTGCAGGATCTCGGCCTCATTTAGAATTTTGCGTGGAATCCGATTGTTCGCGCTGAAGCCACAGTAAGTGCAGATATTACTGCACACATTGGAAAGGTAAATCGGCGCATACATCTGCTGAGTATAGCCAAATCTTTCAACCGTGCGGGCATGACTAAGCGCGGCGAGTGGCTCCAGGTAATCCTGAGCCACCGGAGCAATCAAAGCCTTGAAATCCTCCAAGCTTAACTTACCAACCGGCCGCGACAGAGCAGACTCCACATCCCCGGCAGTCTTCGCGAGAATGGAGGCCTTCGTCTCCTCCCAGGAGAGGCGATGTAATACATCCACAAAACTCATAGCAATTTACACTCCGGCATCTAAAAATGCGGTTAAGGGCGATGAGGCGACAGCTTCGATCGATTGCTGTCCACGCCCCGCTTCATAGCCGAGGCGCCCACACTCAACTGCCATCTTAAAGGCAGCCCCCATGGCAATCGGATCGAGGGCCGTAGCGATCGCGGTGTTGACCAGCACCGCATCGGCGCCGATCTCCATGGCATCGGCCGCATGCGAAGGTAAGCCGAGCCCGGCATCAATGATCACGGGCACCTTGCTTTGCGCGATAATGATCTCCAGAAAACGCCGCGCCGCGAGCCCTTCATTCGTGCCTATCGGAGCCGCCAGCGGCATCACCGCCGCCACGCCCACCTCTTCCAGTCGCTTACATAGCACCGGATCGGCATGAATATAAGGCAGCACAATAAAGCCCTCTTTGACTAACTGCTCCGCGGCTTTCACGGTCTCAATCGGATCGGGCATTAAATATTTGGGGTCGGGATGAATTTCCAATTTCAGCCAATTGGTGCCCAAGGCTTCACGCGCCAATTGCGCCGCAAAAATGGCTTCTTTGGCATCCCGCACGCCGGAGGTATTGGGCAGTAAACTATACCGCTCGGTCTCCATGTATTCCATGATGCCGTCCCCCCCACCCTTGGTCTGCACGCGGCGCATCGCCATCGTCACCAACTGGCTGCCTGTGGCGCGAATGCTATCCTGCATCTGCTGACCGGATGCGTATTTCCCCGTGCCTACGAAAAGGCGGGACTCGAAGGTTTTTCCAGCGATAATGAGCGGCTCTGTTTTCATAATTGATTCAGTAACATTGCATAGGTATCCGAAACATTCGGCTGACGGTATAAGACCGAGCAAATCGCGGCACCAGTCACCCCCAGTGCCAATAATTCTTTAATATCAGTGGGCTCGATTCCACCGATCGCATAACTCGGCAACTCGCCCAGCACTGCTAATATGGCCTGCCAATCGGCAGGAGTGAGCACGGGCGCGAGGTTCTTTTTAGTGTGGGTAAATTTAAACGGGCCCACGCCCACGTAATCCAACACGCCCGCAGCAACCGCCATCTCCGCATCCGCCACCGAATTTACGGTGCCACCGATTAAGAAGTCTGCCCCTGCTCGTGCGCGCGCATCCGCCCAGGGTGTATCCAACTTGCCGAGATGCACCCCATCTGCACCGAGCTTCAGCGCCAGATCCAAACGATCATTTAATATGAAAGTGCTCCCGATCTCACGACAACGAATCATACACTCAAAGGCAATCGGTTCGAGCTGCGCATCCGACAATTCCTTTGAACGCAGCTGCACCCAATCGACGCCCGCGGCGCACAAGGCCTGCACCTGCTCTGTATGCGAACGCTCGATACCGTCAATCGTCAGGCACATATAATTCGGCCAATTCATGCGGCCTCCTTTCGAAAGTGGGCAAAGGCCTCCAGTGGATCGGCCGCTTGCCACAGCGAGCCGTGCACAACCACACCCTCAAATCCGTATGCCATGGCGCGCGCCGCATTCGCCGCGGTAATGCCCCCCAACGCATAGAGCTTTGCAGCGCAAGCGCCTGACAGCGCCGCGGCTAAATCCGCTTCCATCCAGGACGGGCCATAAGCATGCTTGGTGATGGACTGAAATACCGGACTCAAGAAAGCGTAATCCACTTGCTTCAGCAGCGTCTCCAGCTCGTCGAGACGGTGCAAGGAACGCGAACAAATTCGCCCTCCCAGCAAAGCATGATCGACTGCCATGCCATCTTTATAATGCAGGCCCACCGCGTAGCTTTCAGCCAGCACGTGATGCTGATGCAGGGAGATCCGAGCATGCCATTCTGCCGGCACCGCGTCGAGTAATTCCGCGCAGTCCGCCAACGTCCAAGACGGCTTGCGCACATGATAACGCATCAGGCCCGCTTGCAACAAGCGCACGATCACATCTGCCTCGTTGGCGTATTTAGATTCTGGAGACACGGCAATCACTCGCATAGCATTAGCCCCCCTGGGTGGCTTGAATAATCAGCACGGCATCCTCCGCAGCGAGCTGGTAGGCAGCCAGCTCGGCCGCTGGCACAACGGACTGATTGACCGCCACCGCAAGCCCGGGCTTCGACTCAAGCCCGAGCTCCGCGAGCAGTGCCTTTAGCGGCAAGCCTTCGGGCACTTCGCGCGCTTCATCATTTACGCTGATCTTCATGCTTCCGATCCAGCGAGATACACTTCGCCACCCTTGTCTTTAAACTCAGCCGACTTTTCTGCCATGCCCTTTTCCAGCGCTTCTTTTTCCGAAACGCCGAGTTTGGCCGCATACTCGCGCACATCTTCTGTGATTTTCATCGAGCAAAAATTCGGGCCACACATCGAGCAGAAGTGCGCGGTCTTCGCCGAGTCTTGGGGCAAAGTTTCGTCGTGGAAGGACTTCGCTTTTTCCGGATCGAGTGACAGATTAAACTGATCCTCCCAGCGGAACTCGAAGCGCGCCTTCGAGAGTGCATTGTCACGGTATTGCGCGGCCGGATGCCCTTTGCCGAGGTCGGCGGCATGCGCGGCGATCTTATAAGTGATCACTCCCTCGCGCACATCGTCCTTGTTGGGCAGGCCGAGGTGCTCCTTGGGAGTCACGTAGCAAAGCATCGCGCAACCATACCAACCAATCATGGCGGCACCGATGCCGCTGGTGATGTGGTCGTAGCCCGGCGCAATATCTGTCGTGAGTGGTCCAAGTGTATAGAACGGTGCTTCATCGCACCACTCGATTTGCTTCTTCATGTTTTCCTCGATCATGTGCATCGGCACGTGCCCGGGACCTTCGTTCATGACTTGCACTCCGAATTCCCAAGCGCGCCGGGTGAGCTCACCCTGAGTTTTCAGTTCGGCAAATTGCGCCTCATCATTGGCATCTGCAATAGAGCCTGGACGCAAACCGTCGCCGATCGAAAAGGAGACATCATAGGCGGCCATGATTTCGCAAATATCATCCCAGTGAGTATAAAGGAAATTTTCTTTATGGTGCGAGAGGCACCACTTCGCCATGATCGAACCACCGCGACTCACGATGCCCGTCATGCGCTTCGCAGTCATCGGCACAAACGGAAGCAGCACGGCCGCGTGAATCGTAAAGTAATCCACCCCTTGCTCGGCTTGCTCGATCAAAGTATCGCGGAAGATTTCCCAAGTCAGGTCTTCGGCCTTACCGTTGACCTTTTCCAGCGCTTGATAAATCGGCACCGTGCCGACTGGCACCGGGCAATTGCGCAAGATCCATTCCCGCGTCTGGTGAATGTTCTTACCCGTGGAAAGGTCCATCAGTGTATCGCCGCCCCACTTCACCGACCAGCGCATCTTTTCAACTTCCTCTTCGATCGACGAAGCCACAGCGGAGTTACCAATGTTGGTATTAATTTTTACCAGGAAATTCCGGCCAATGATCATCGGCTCCAGCTCGGGGTGATTCACATTACAAGGAATAATCGCGCGGCCGCGGGCCACTTCGGAGCGCACGAACTCCGGCGTAATCTCGTCGGGAATCGAAGCGCCAAAGCTTTGCCCGCGATGCTGGATATTCAGCGAATTTTGATCCGCAGATGCTGAAATTTCGGCACCTTGCTTCTCCGCCTGCAGTTTCATATTTTCACGGATCGCGATAAACTCCATCTCCGGCGTGATGATGCCCGCACGTGCATATTGCAGTTGAGTCACAACCTTGCCTGCCTTGGCGCGAATCGGACGGTGGCGCGTATTGTCGAACTCGATCAACTTGCGTTGGCCATCCTTCATACGGGCCCCCGCCTTATGCACCTCAGAGAGATAGCCATCATCCTGCGGTTTCACCTCGCGGCCCTCATATTCCTCCACGTCGCCACGCTCCCGAATCCACGCCTCCCGCATGCGCGGCAGGCCCTGAGTCACATCACCATGGTAGCTGACGTCGCCCCATGGGCCTGCAGTGTCATAGACGCGCACCGGATCGTTGGGCAATTCGCCAGCGCCATTCGGTAAAATTGTCGGCGAGAGTTTAATCTCACGCATGGGCACCTTCAGGTCAGGACGCGAGCCAGTGATATAAACACGCTCGGAATTCGGGAACAAGGTATGGCTCGAAGTAGTTTCGTTAATGGAATTTTCTGGCATAATTTAAGTGAGTCACGATCCGCCTCACACAGCCTCGAAAAAATCCCGCCCAACAGCCCCAGAGGTCCATTCGACTCGATAATCCCTACGGCGGTGTTAACACGCATCAGGTTCAAAGGATCTACGGGTGGAGCGCACCCAAATCTCAGCTCCACGCCTGGAGCTCTCCTATATCTAAGACCTCCACGCGTAATACATCCTCCACCGAATGCAAATTAAAAACATCGCATTAAGTTCGCGATGACATGACCCAAGACAGTGTGCCCATCCCAGCGATACGGCATGGCGGTTGCTAGGGATCTCCGCATGTATAAAATTTTAATGATACTCAGCAGCACGCTGCTTGCTCTGACGATTGGACACAGTGAAAGCACCCAAACCATCTCCGAAAGGGACGCTAGCGGCGGCACACCAGCGAAACAAATTATGGCTCTACCAGACGATCCCGCCACGACTACCGCCGACCGCGAATTAATGAGCTATGCCTATGCACTCGCTGAGCGTGCGGTCGAACATGGAAACCACCCCTTTAGTGCACTACTCGTCAAAGACGGAGAAATCATCTTTGAATTTGAGAATGCGGTCTACAGCCTGCAAGACGTCACTCAGCACGCGGAAACCGGACTGATCAGTCAGGCCACGCGACAATTCGATCGCGCGACACTGGCGGCCAGCACCCTCTACGCCAGCACGGAGCCCTGCATTATGTGCTGCGGAGCGATACGCTGGGCAGGCATCCGTAAGGTAGTCTATGGCACCACTTCTTCTAAACTCACTGAGGTGATTCGCCAGATCTATCCCGCTGCCGCCAAGAACCCGTTGCCGGAAAGCCCCCTCGCAATCCGGGAAATCTTCCAACGCACCGAGCCGGGAGTTCAGGTCTATGGTCCTCTAATGGAAGCCGAAGGCATTGCCATCCACGCAAAGTCCTGGGGAGAAGACCCCGTGCTACGATCGATCCTTGGCAATCAATAATCTTCGATCTAAAAATCTCAAAATCAAATCTTGGTCATCGGAGCGAAAACACTCAGATTCTTAAGCTATGGCTCAAGATCCCACTCCTCCATTAAGCGAGTCCAGTCTCGCAGCGCTGGCTTCCATTCCTTTCGACGAGGCTCCCTCGCCGGGCTATGTCGTGCATCTGGATCAACTGGAGAAGAACTGCCAGCTCCTGCAATCCGTCTCTGAGCGCTCCGGCGCCAAGGTGCTACTGGCCCTCAAAGGCTTTGCCTGCTTTAGCACCTTTCCACTGATTCGCAAATATTTGAGCGGCACCACTTCCAGTGGCCTACATGAAGCCTTACTTGCGCAGGAATCTTTTGGCCCCGAAGTGCATGTCTACTCGGCCGCCTATAAGCCGGAGGAAATTCAAAAGCTCAGCCGCTTCGCTCACAGCCTGGTTTTCAACTCTGCGGGACAACTGGCCAAAGGCCTCAGCGCGCTGGAAGGCCAGCGACGCCCGGAATTAGGTCTACGCGTCAACCCGGAATACTCTGAAGTGGAGACT
This sequence comes from Coraliomargarita algicola, assembly GCF_033878955.1. NCBI lineage: Bacteria > Pseudomonadati > Verrucomicrobiota > Opitutia > Puniceicoccales > Coraliomargaritaceae > Coraliomargarita > Coraliomargarita algicola. The sequence continues at coordinate 3,657,379 of NZ_CP138858.1, read as the reverse complement.
GAGCTCTACGATCCCTGCGCACCTTCGTCGCGACTGGGCACCACCCGAGCCGCCCTTGATCGCGCGCTCGAAACGCTCCCCAAGAACCTACTCTCCAATCTGGATGGACTCCACTTCCACGCACTGTGTGAACAAGATGCCGACGCACTGGAGCACACCGCGGAGGCCTTCGAAGCGAAATTTGGCGATCTCATACCCGGGCTCAAATGGCTCAATTTTGGCGGCGGCCACCACATCACACGCCCCAGTTATGATATCGAGCGTCTCATCCGCGTAGTGAAATATTTCCGTGAGCGCTACCAACTCGACGTGTATCTTGAACCCGGGGAAGCCGTTGCACTCCACACCGGCGTCTTAGTCGTGACCGTGCTGGACCTGATCGAGGCGGGGGGCCACCAGATCGCCATCCTCGACAGTTCGGCTACCTGCCACATGCCCGACGTGTTGGAGATGCCCTACCGCCCGGGCATTTTAGGCGCAGGTGCCGCGAACGAGTATGCCCACAGCTACCGATTAGGCGGCATGTCTTGCTTGGCCGGCGATGTGATCGGCGATTATTCCTTTTCACAACCGCTGGAGGTCGGGCAGCGGCTGGTCTTTCTTGACATGTCCCACTACACCATGGTGAAAAACAGCACGTTTAACGGAGTGCCCCTGCCTGCGATCTCGCTCTATTCCGAGCGTGAAGGCCTAAAGACGGTGCGCCGCTTCGGCTATGAAGATTACCGCATGCGCCTTTCCTAATTCAGATATTGAAACCTCACAGTAAGTGCCTAATTTCACAATTTATATTGAAAAAGGCACTCCCACTCCAAGCAAAAGGCATCTTTCTAGGCATACTACTATTGCTCATAGCCGTCGTATCGAGCATAGTAGTTTACACACTACGCCACGACCAAATGGAAAAGACATCTGAACAAACCCAGACACCATGAGGCTCGAAGATCACCCTTTTATTTGTTCCATTTCAGAAGATCGGCGTGCAACAATTGCCGACGAGGTTGAAATACTGACGCTGTCTGACGGCGAAGTGATTTTCTCAGAGAATAGTGCCCCTGATGCGCTCTTTCTGATTCTTGGCGGTAATGTCGCTTTCACCAAAGAGAAACTGGATGGCAGCCTCCAAAGCGTCAGCCAATCTGGAGAAGGTAGCTTTTTTGGCGAAGTTGGCGTGTTTACAGGAGAACACCGCGCTCTGGGTGCCGTCGCCTTGGGCGAGTGCATTGTCGGACGCGTGCCCGAAGCGACTGTAAAAAAAATCATTGAAGATGCCGAACCCGTTCGCCGCATCCTCGAGAGTGTGATCCACCACCTCAAAAGCACGACCGATCACTATATGGACGAGGTCATGCGCACCGAAAAGCTCACACTGGTCGGCACCATGGTCTCCTCGCTACTGCACGACTTCAAAAACCCCTTTGCGATCATCAGCCTAGGCTCTACCATTATCGAGCAACGCTACAAAGAAGATCCCAAAGTTGTCAAAATTTGTGAAAACATTGAGTCCCAGATCAGTCGCATGGTCAACATGGCCAACGACTTGGCAGCCTTTGCACGAGGCGACAGCCAGATTGAGATCGCCGAGGTCAGCATCGACGAACTGTTTCATCACTTTCGCGAGCTCAACACCCCCTTCTTCAAAGACCAAACAATTGAACTGGTAATGGAGGGCAATGGCGTGAGCCTGCAAGGCGACGCAGGCAAGTTACTGCGCGTATTACAAAACTTAATCAGCAATTCAATCGAAGCACTTCACAGTGCGGATATCGACGGAAAAGTCACCGTCACCGCGACTCAGGACGAGCAAGTCGTACGCTTAATCCTCACAGACAACGGTCCCGGCATACCCGTGGACATTCGCGACAACTTTTTTGAACCTTTTGTGACACAAGGCAAAAGCGACGGCACCGGTCTCGGCACCGCCATCGTAAAATCGATCATTAACGCGCACCGCGGCGAGATCGAATTCACGACCAGCGCCGAAGGCACCACCTTTACAATTCTATTGCCCAAAATCGCCAAGCTACGCCCAGCGAAGAAATAGTCAGCTTAGCTGACGCCAACGGCTTGTAAAAACGAACGTGCCAGAATCATGTGCCCGACACCATTAGGGTGCACACGATCCGAGCAGAGTGACTGTGTTGGTTGGTGGGCTAGATAGCGATCAAAGGCCGCTTGCGTATCAACATAAATAGCATCGAACTCAGCTGCCAACTTTTTAGTAATCGCACCATACACATCCATTTTAGCACGCATGGGATCTTCCAAATTGCTTTCTAGAAAATAAGGCGTCATCAAAACCAGACCATCCAACTGTGGACGCGTCTGCGCCAGTAAGCGGCGATAGATCGATTCGTATTCCTCGGGCCCCACTTGCATGGCGCCAAGCTCACTATCGAACTGACGCCAGACGTCGTTAATGCCAATCATTACGGAGAGCCAATTAGGCTCTAAATCGAGCACATCTGTCTGCCAACGCGCTTCTAAATCCGTGACACGATTACCACTGATGCCAGTATTCAAGACCCGCACAGGCAACTCCGGATGCGCCGCACCTAAAATGCTATCCACAAAACTCACGTAGCCTGATCCCAGGCTAGAGGCTCGACGCTGCCCCAAAGGACGGCCACGACCACAATCAGTGATAGAATCACCAATAAATAACAATTTCTGATTAGCTTGGAATGGGATACTCATGGCGAAGTAATTCAACGCCGCATCCGAGTGAAGCAAGTAAATATATTCGAATGGGTCTACTTTAATCCATCAATGCACTTGTTGGGACAATTCACAGAACTTCATACAAGTATCCATCAACTCGATACTATTGGAAGGCGTGAGGTCCTTGCGGCACATAGTGGAAACAGCGAGTCCCCGCCGCAGGCAATCCAGCTCTTCTTTGCCTCCCATTAATCCATCGATAAAACCTGCACAAAATGCGTGATCCACTCCGGCCGAACCTGCGCGCTCTTCCCATGGCAAAAAGTAGCCATTCGTTTTGTAGAAGCTACCATCAGCGCCCACATAGACGGCCCCAGCGCCCGAATGAATGATAACTGCGATCCGTAGACCAGTATCTAAAATTTGTTGAGCCGCCTTACGAGCGAGCACCGGATCAAAGATACTATCCGAATATAAACTAGTTTGAGTGATCGTTTCCGCAACGCGATCATTAACGATCACATAGTCGCTTTCAGATAGCGTGTCTGTGAAATCTTCGAGACTGGCCCCACGATCCAAAGGTGCAAATTCGATAATTGTCGTCACCCCTCGCTTGCGAGCATCGCGGATAAGCTTAGTCGACTCCGCACGGCCGGTGCTAGGATCCACTGACTCTAGTTTACCCAACGCGCCCAAAGATCCTAGAAACAAATAATCCGGCTTAGCCGCATCAAGTTTAACATCATGACGCGTAAAGTTCCCCCCGCCCCGGCGAAATGAAAACAGGTGTGACGCCCGGATTCTTCCACAGTAAACACATCCGTATACCCCGTAGCTGCGCTGCGATCGTAGCTAAGTTGAGAAATGTCGATGCCGTGCTTATTACATGTCTCGACTATAAATTTCCCATCCAGATCCTGAGCGATCCGACCAGCGGCTTTTAAATGAGCACGGGTGCCAAGCTTTGCCAGATCGACCAGCAGATTAAAAGGAGCACCTCCGTTACTGATCACCTCTCCGGTAATCTTAGAGCTCGCCCGTTCACTCGGGTAGTGCTTCACCGTTTTATGATAGTCGACCACAAAAGTGCCCGCAGCGAGAATGGTTGGTTTGTTTGATTGCTTGCCCATAACTGTCGTTCGTTGAGATGATTGTTTTATTTATTTTCGGCCGTCAGGAACGTGAGTATAATAACCCAAATCGTGATTGCCAAGATAGCGAGGGGAAGCTGTAGACTGCTTGGAAAGCTATAAATGATACTGACCATAGGGATCCAGAAAGCCCAGTTCGTGATCAACACCGGGAGCACTCGCATGCCCCAAAAAGTTTTAAGAGGGCGCATGCTCTGCCAGACGCGAGAAAACCTGAACTGGTTTTCCTTCCAAATAAAAAGAATGGTTTGGTAGGGGTTCGCAAAGAAGACAGTCCAACCGAACTGGTCGAGTAAGACCTTGCTAGCCAAAGTTCTAAAATCCTGAGCTTCACCAAACCACAGCGCCTGCTGCTGGTAGAATCCTGCCTGCAGCACACCCAAGACCCCAAACACCATTAAATTGAATCCAGCGTTCAGTGTATTCTCCTTAGTCCAGCCCTTCTTGCGACCAGCCAGCATACGTACCAACTCAGCAAGTACCCCCACAGAAAGGCCCATACCTAAGAATGGGAACAACAGGCCCAGACTTATCTGCAAACGCTCTAAACCATAGAATAAATAGCTAGCAGGCGGCACCCAATAATAGACGAGAGCCACCAGCGCCATAATCCCCCAAACCAAGCAGGCAGGTAGTAAACTTTGCCGCACAGCCCGAATTCCAGCATAAGTGCTATGCTCTAGGATTTCATGCCAATCAGGTTGATCGCTGGGTAATTCAGGGGGGAAATGCCAATCCCCCGAATTCGAAGCGGCCAAATTTCTGCCACGGAAATAACGACGAGAGGATGCAGTCGAGCACCCCTCAATCACGCCAGATTGAAAGGCATCATTGATAATAAACATCTGATTACTTCCCCGCTAAATGAATCGAACGATAGCTTGGGGCGAAGCAATTAAGTGAGATAATCCAAATACTGACTGCCATGATTGATACAGCCAGTTGGAGTTCAGTAGGAAAACAAAAAATGATCGCACTCGCTGGTAGCCAGTAGCTCCAGTTAATGATCAGTGCTGGCATAATCTTAAGAGCGAAAAACTCTGAAAAGCTGGGACACTCAGCACGTAAACTCTTACCGGAAAAGCCATGCGCTTTCCATGCAAAGAGAAAGGTTTGTGCCGGACAGACCAAAAACAAAGTCCATGCAAATTGATCAAACATGACCTTACGAAGAATTATTGAGAATGAAGTGCCTTCTCCATAAATATTGGCCAGCAAGTAATAAATAGGATCCTTGGCAGTCGCGATGACACCAAACATCATGAACATAAATAAAAAGTTCACGGTGTTCGATCGAGTCCAACGGCGCGTGGCGCTCCGTCGTAATTTCATGTATTCCGACAGAAAGCCTACAGTGAGTCCCATGCCGAAGAATGCAAACGCGGGCCCGAGATTACTTTTTAAAATAGCAATTTGATTCAACGTGTTCTCAAAAAATGGAAAAACCGCGTACATGAGCGCCAGGATCACCATAGAAAAAATCGCAAGTAATGCGGGCACGGTATTCATACGAACTGTATCAAGGCCTATTTGAATACTTTCACGAAAATTCGCATCCAAACCAGCATCTGCAAGTAGGCTAGAGGATTGAATCGCCGAGGCATGCTTCTCGACGTAATTTCTCGAGCGGCAATAGCGATGCATGGAAACCGCGTCGACTTCTTCATCGACGGTTCCGAATTCAGTAATGTGTGGACTAATTGTACTCATAATTTTGATCTGCTCCCGCCGAGCAATTAGCATTCGCGATGCCAGAATTATAGTCCTGCATAGAATCACACTTCCGCGCATATGGTTATGTAACCTGTAAAAAAGCGTCAGCACCACTCGCTCCGCCCGTATTCAAAGCTATGAAGAGTTCGTGTTGCGGCAGCGCTACCAGCGTCGCTCGAAACGGCTTCGTCGCTCCGCTACACCCACAGATTTTATCAGCTTTTTTATGAATGGGGCTCTATCGTAAAGTATACAGTCCTCCCCCGCTGGCTAAAAAAGTACACAAAAAACGCGTCTCTTTGAGAGAGACGCGTTTCGAAATGTTCTAATTGGCTCTAGCGACGACGGCCTTTGGCCAATTTTTGCGCGATGAGGAATTGGATATTCTTCTCGATTTGTTCGAGTTGATCGTAATCCACCCCTTCAGCCTCTGCCTTTTGCAAGGCTTCAACTGCGCGGGCTTGAGCCGACTCAACTTCGTTGAGATCGATCTCTTGCACGTCAACTGCAGCTTCAGTCAGCACCGAAATGGTGTTGCCCAAAACCTTGGCGAAACCGTGGTCTACTGCGATAAACTCAGTGCCGCTGTCTTTGATGACCTTCAACTCGCCAGCGACGATCTTTGTCACCATGGGGATGTGGCCAGTCAAAATACCAGCTTCACCCGACTCAGTCGGCAAAACGACTTGGGTGGCCTCAGTGCTGAGAACTTTTTCGTCGGGTGTAATTATTTCGAGTGTAAGCATTTTCGTTCAGAAGTCAGAGATCAGAGGACGGAAGTCAGAAGAATCTGATTAGCCCTTTTTGTTGGCCTCGATTGCCATTTCGATGCCGCCCTTCATGTAAAGGTCGTTCTCGGCGAGGTCATCGCACTCACCATTGAGGATCATTTGGAAGCCCTTGATGGTGTCGGCAGTCGAAACGTATTCACCCGGTGTGCCGGTGAAGATTTCCGCAACGTGGAATGGCTGTGAAAGGAACTTTTGAACCTTACGTGCACGGTAGACGGTTTGCTTGTCTTCTGGAGAAAGCTCGTCCAGACCCAGAATCGCGATGATGTCTTGCAGGTCCTTATAGCGCTGCAGCACGTTTTGCACACCGCGAGCCACCTTGTAGTGCTCTTCGCCAACGATGGCGGGATCGAGCGCATTGGAGATCGAAGCAAGGGGGTCCACCGCGGGGTAGATACCGAGCTCAGCGATCGAACGCTCCAGAACGATGGTGGAGTCCAAGTGAGCGAAGGTGTTGGCTGGCGCAGGGTCAGTCAAGTCATCGGCAGGGACGTAAACGGCTTGGAAAGAGGTAATCGAACCCTTCTTGGTGGAGGTAATACGCTCCTGAAGGTTACCCATTTCCTGAGAAAGTGTTGGCTGGTAACCCACCGCAGAAGGTGAGCGACCGAGAAGCGCAGACACCTCGGCACCGGCTTGAGAGAAACGGAAGATGTTATCCACGAAGAGCAGAACGTCTTGGTTCTTTTCATCACGGAAGTATTCAGCCATGGTCAAACCGGACAGGGCGACACGCATACGTGCACCGGGGGGCTCGTTCATTTGACCATAGACCAGGGCCACTTTGGAGTTACCAATGTTTTCTTGGTCGATAACGCCCGCATCGGACATTTCGTGGTAAAGGTCATTCCCCTCACGAGAGCGCTCACCCACACCAGCGAATACGGAGTAACCACCGTGCGCCTTAGCGATGTTGTTGATCAGCTCCATGATGACAACGGTCTTACCCACACCCGCACCACCGAAGGCGCCCACTTTACCACCCTTGGTGAAGGGGCAAATGAGGTCGATCACCTTGATACCAGTTTCGAGGATCTCGGCATCAGTTGCTTGGTCAACAAGTGCTGGCGGTTGGCGGTGGATCGAGCGACGCTCGTCAGTGCCAACAGGGCCTTTTTCATCCACAGTATCACCTGTGACATTAAAGATACGGCCGAGGACCGCTTCGCCGACAGGGACGGAGATCGAGGCTCCCGTGCCCACCACTTCCATGCCGCGGACTAGGCCGTCGGTCGAGGTCATGGCAACAGCGCGAACAAGACCCTCACCGAGGTGCTGCTGCACTTCCAGTGTAAGGTTCTTCTCAACGCCATCAACTTGGTAGGCTATTGTGATCGCGTCGAAAATTTCAGGGACGCTGTCTAGCGGGAAGGCAGCGTCGACGACGGCGCCGATGACTTGGACGATTTTACCGTTATTGCTCATGATGATTTTAAAGGGAGGGTCCGGCCTCTCTACGATACGCCGGGACTTAAATTAGAAGAAGAGGGTTAGTGGGCGGAAGCGGCTGCAGCGATCTCCAGGATTTCCTGAGTAATCGCCGCCTGGCGGGCTTTGTTATAGTCGAGAGTGAGATCGTCGACGAGGTTCGACGCATTATCAGTTGCAGCCTTCATCGCAACCATACGAGCCGAGTATTCGGCGGCACGGCTTTCGAGCAGGAGTTGGTGAATAATCACTTTCACGTAGAGATCGGGCAATTGCGCCAGAACTTCCTCAGCCGAAGGCTCAAAGACCATCTCACGTGTATCCACACGTGCAGCAAGAATTTCTTCTTCGCCAGCGACGCGCTTTTTGAGCTGATCCAGCACTTCGCGCAGATCAACAATCGGAAGCAATGATTGAATAATGGGCTCTTGAACAAGCACATTTACAAAGCTCGGGTAAGCGACTTCGATCGTATCAACCTCACCGCTCTTGTAAGCTTCGATCAGCATCTTCAGCATGGGGCGCAACTCTTGAAAATTGGCCTTATCCGAGATGCTAAAATCAGCAATCAAATCACGCTTGGAACGAGAAACGAACTGTGTGGCCTTACGACCGACAGTTACGAATTTAGCACTGCCTTTGACCTCATCGGTAATCTTACGAAAAAGATTGGTGTTCAAAGGTCCGCAAAGGCCCTTATCAGTCGAGAGGATCAGGATACCACGTGTCTTCACTTCTCGCTTCTCAAAGAAGGGATGCGAAATCGTGGCACCGCTAAGGTCGAGCTTTTCGCCAACAGTGTCGAGCAGATCGGCGAGCAGCAGAGCGTAAGGACGGCCCGCTACGGCGGCGTCCTGCGCACGTTTCATCTTGGAAGATGAGACGAGCTGCATCGCACGCGTGATCTGCCGGGTATTTTTAACCGACTTGATGCGGCGGCGGATGTCGCGAAGATTGGCCATTCTATTTAATCAGGAATTAAGAATTAGGAATTAAGAACTCTCTAGCGAAAGTTTTAAGCGGAGAAACCGGCTTGCCACTCTTCGAGAGACTTCTTGAGGGCAGCTTCTGATTCGTCGCTGATCGCTTTCTCGGCACGGATGGTGTCCATAACCTTGGCACCACGAGTTTCGAGAAATTCGCGCAAGCTCGAAGTCGCGGTGACGATCTTAGCGACATCGATCTTATCGAAGAAACCATTTTGAACGGCCCAGATCAGCGAAGACTGCACTTCCACCGAGATAGGGTTGAATGCAGTTTGCTTAAAGAGCTCCACGACACGGGCACCACGCTCAAGCTGAGCTTTGGTCTTGGCATCGAGGTCGGAACCAAACTGAGCGAAGGCCGCCAACTCACGGAATTGAGCGAGTTGCAACTTCACCTTACCAGCCACCTTCTTAATTGCTTTAATCTGGGCAGCCGAACCCACACGGGAAACGGATAGACCCACCGAGACCGCAGGGCGGATCCCTTGATTGAACAGGTCGGTTTCAAGGAAGACCTGACCATCAGTGATGGAGATCACGTTGGTAGGAATGTAAGCCGACACGTCGCCTGCTTGCGTTTCGATAATTGGCAGCGCGGTGAGCGAGCCGTTACCATTGTCCTCATTGACACGAGCGGAACGCTCAAGCAGACGGGAGTGGAGGTAGAAAACGTCACCTGGATAGGCTTCACGACCAGAGGGGCGCTTCAGGATCAAGGAGATTTGACGATACGCAACCGCTTGCTTGGAAAGGTCATCATATACGATCAGCGCATCCATGCCATTGTGCATGAAGAACTCGCCCATGGAAGCTCCGGCAAAAGGCGCGATGTATTGATTGGCAGGATTGTCCCCCGCAGACGCACAAACGATGATGGTGTATTCCATCGCGCCCGCTTTCTCGAGAACAGAGATCGTGCGTGCAATATTGGAATTCTTCTGCCCCACCGCTACGTAAATCGAATAGACTGGGCGGAAACCTTCGGGGAAGCTGCCATCCTCGTTGCGATGCTGGTTATTGATCTTGGATTGATTGATGATGGTATCGATCGCGATGGTCGTCTTACCAGTCGAACGGTCACCAATGATCAGCTCACGTTGGCCACGGCCAATGGGGATCATCGAGTCAATCGCCATGATGCCAGTTTGCATGGGTTGGTCGACCGACTTACGTGGAATGATACCAGGTGCAACTTGGTCGACTGGATACGTTTCGGTCGCGTTGATGGGGCCCTTGCCGTCGATGGGGTTACCAATCGCATCCACGACACGACCGAGGAGGCCCATGCCCACAGGGACAGAAAGCAGTTTGCCAGTGGTGGTCGCTTCGTCACCTTCCTTGAGCTTCGAGTAGTCCCCCAGGACCACGCAACCGACTTCGTCTTCTTCAAGATTCAAAGCCAGGCCTGTAACGCCCTGACCGAAATCGATCATTTCGTTATACATGATGCCCGATAGACCGGAGAGCTTGGCCACACCATCGGCGATGGAAACAACCTTACCGGTATTGGATTTGACGGCACCAGCTTGGAAGCTAGCGATTTCGTTTTCGATTTGTTCGACTATAGAGCTCATAGTTTGAAAGGTAGGGAAATTTTGAAGGATACATCCGGCTTAGCTTCGTAGCGCCGGTTAAAAAGGTGAAAGATAAAATGCGTTTAGTGAACGTTCTCAGCGAGGCGTTGAAGGCGCCCGGCAACGGACGCATCATAAACATCATCACCGACACGCACACGCACACCAGCGATTAGAGAAGTATCTTGTTGAGTCACTGCGCTAATCGGACGTCCGTAAATCGCAGAGTATTTAGCTTCGATCGCTTGCAGAGCTTCCGCACTCAATCCAGCCGGTGTGGATACCACAGCTGTTTGCAGTGCGATTTCGCGACGTAGATAGGCCAAATAAGCCTTAAGCGTGGCGACGGGATTGCGAAGCTCCACTTGCTTTAGTCCAGCGAGAACCTCGCCGACTTTAGCTTCGGAGACAACACCCCTGTCGTCCTTAGAGAACTCAACCAGCTTCTTAGCCAACTTGGTGATCTTTTTATCGCGTTTCATCGGATCAAAAATGGGGCTTAGCCAGCATTAGCCAATTCTTTGGCTGCGGAATCGGAGAAAGTTTGCTTCTCGCATCGGATAGATCACGGGAAAGCACTTTGGAAGAAGTCGCAACCACCAGACGTGCCACTTCCTGACGCACGTCGGAAAGCATCTTCTGGCGCTCAAGCTCCGTTGCTTCGCTCGCCTTACGGATCATCGCTTCAGCCTGTGCGGCCGCTTCTTGAGTTTTGCTCTCGATCATCTCCTTAGACTGCTCACGTGCTTCAGTCAGGATGGCTTGCGCGTCGATTGCAGCTTGCTTCACCTTTTCGGCGCGCTCGCGCTCCGCTTCAGCCAACTGCGTCTTCATCTCCTCGGCATACTGCAGCCCGTCGGCGATCTTTTGCTGACGCTCATCGAGTGTGGCAGCGATCGGCTTGACGGCAAATTTGTAGAGAACAAAGGCGACAAGCACAAAATTGACCATTTGAGCGATCAGAGTCGGCAGCGACACGCCGAACTTCTCTGTGATCATGGTCAGCTTATCCTCTTCCTCGTGGATACTTTCCCCCGCATGTGCGAGATCCGCATGCAATTGTTCAGCGACTCCATGGAGTTTGCCCTCGACAGAGGAAGCCGCGTGCGCTTCGTCAGCGGCAACAAGACCGAGCGGTAGAGAAAGTGCGAGTAGCAAAGTAATGAATATGGCCTTCATAGAGAGGAAAGTAATAGAAAAAGTCAGAAAGAGCCGGCGCCCCGCATCTGCGCGGGTCGCCGGCAAAGACTGGAAAACCAGATTAGCCAAGGAAGATGGCGAAGAAGACAATCGCTTCGGCGAAAGCCATAGCGATAATCGACTGAACAAGCACCTTAGTAGCTGCTTCTGGATTGCGACCGACAGATTCACAAGCCTTGAGGCCAATCAGACCAATTGCGAGAGGAACTGCAATGGCTGCGGCTGCTACGTGAATTTTACCAGTAATTTCTGCAAGGATATCGAACATAATATTTATCGTTGAGTTTGTATTTAGTTATTTTCTGCGCCGCCTACGATTCTTTGACATAGTCCCGACGCTGAAAGTGGGTAGAGCTAGTGAGCGTGTTCCTCGTCGTGATTCGTCATTAGGCCAATATAAATAGCCACCAGCAAAGTGAAGATTAACGCCTGAACCACACCGACGAGCACTTCATAGAAATAAAAGGGAATGGGAACGATGTATGGCGCCATACCAGTCATACTGGTCAACAAATTCTCACCACCAAACACATTACCAAACAGACGGAAAGACAAAGACACAGGACGGAACGCAATCGAAACCACTTCAATCAGGCCCACCATCATGAAGATGGGGATCAGCATCAAATAAACAGGCTTAGGAGTTTCCTTCTTATCCGCCTTATTACCGAAGAGCTCCCAGATGAAGAATTTAGGGCCCGCAATCTTCAAGCTGATCACCAACCATGCCAGCATCGCAATCAGGGCCATGCCCAAAGTCGCATTCAAGTCGGAGTTCGCAGGACGCATCCAATACGTCAGATGCCCATGCTCCACATGACCAAACACGCCCACACCGGGAATCAATCCACTCCAATTATGTATCAGAATGAAAAGAAACAAACCAATCAACAACGGGAAAGCCATCGGGAATGCTTTTTTACCAACAATCGGCTCAAGCAAGCCACGCAGACCATCAATTAAACTTTCGATTACCGCCTGCCCTTTACCAGGGATCAGCTTTGGTGTGCCGACACTCAAACGTACCCCGACGATCAAGAGAATCGAAATCACCCAGGTGGTCACAATGGTATTCGTCAATGGAAGCCCAAACAACTCCGTCAATTCATACGGAGACGGGCTCACGCCATCCGCTGCATTCAAGACGGATGCGGTTCCAGAGAGAAGAAAGACTGTTGGTAGTAGCTTGTTCACGTAGAACTGAATAGGGAAATAAAAAACCGCGGTTAGTCCACGGGGAAGCGAATGTGATGGAGACCCATTCTATGCGCGTCAACCCCCGAATTCACCAAAAATGACCACGATTAGCAAACCTAATAACCAACATAAATCGAATCGGATATTCTAAACTTGCCAGCCACACAAAACTCGACCCAGAATTACACAACATGGCAGAGCTCACCAACTTAACCGATCGACTTGCACACCTACGAGACCGCAAGGGCAGTTCCCCCGCAATCACGGGCAATGAGCCCGAGCGTCACACGCCCAAGAAGCCCTCAAAAGCCCGCAGCAAGCTCCCCGAGCGCCGTTTCGCCAACGACTATTTCATGTATTTCGTGTATGCCCTACTTGGCATCGCCATGCTGACCCAATTCGCAGTCATCGCCGCCTTGGATATATTGGATATATTATAGGTCGCCCCCGAAGGCCCACACAGCAGTAAAAAAATAGCGACCACTACACCCGCTTCGCCACGACAGAGAAATATTCATCCATCAAACTCTGAAAGTAGGTCTCGCTTTCATAAGGCCAGCGTGCCGACGCATCAATCTCCCAATCCGGATGCGCGTCCAAATGCTCCACCGCCCAATCAAAGTATGGTCGGTCATCCGAACGAAAGCAAAACTCCCCTCCCCGATCTGTACGGCGAGCGACTTCATCCAGAAACGCGGGCTGCACCATACGACGGCGATGATGCTTCGCCTTAGGCCACGGGTCAGGAAACAACAAGACAGTGCGCTCAAAACGAATCGAACTCGGCAACACTTCAAGAAACTCTCCCAATTCTGCCTTATAAAAGTGCAGGTTCTCAATTCCGCGCTTAGCCTTTTTATCATTGCCCTTACGAATCCGCCATGAAATGAGATCAATCCCCACGCAGACCGTATCCGGATTGGCTTCGGCATAGTCCGACAACCAATGTCCGTGACCACACCCCGCCTCAAAGAGAATACGGTCACAGCCAGCCAGATCCTGACGACAGATTTCAGCCAGCTCAGCCTTGCGAGCAGCTTGTTTCTCGAGTTCACGAGCGTGGGCTTCAGAAATTTCAGTCATATTTAAAGCATAAAAAACCCGCCATATGCGGCGGGCTTTGAAGGTTTATATAAATAGAAGCAGACTACCCCTCCTCGCCATCGTCACCAATGGCCTCCACAGGACAGCCCTCAAGAGCCTCCACGCAGAGCTCCAGCTCTTCTTCCGAAGTCGGCTGCTTATAGACAAAGGAGTAACCCCCATCTTCGTCGCGAGTAAAGTTATCCGGAGCAGTTTCACGGCAAAGATCACAGTCGATGCATTGCTCATCGACGTAGAACTTACCTTTTACATTTTCCGGCCATTTTTCATCTAATTCTGCCATGTGACAAAAAATTCTCTTTTTCGATGGCGAGTCAAGCGGTAAGCAGTCACTAAACTGAGGTTTCAATACTGAGACTGCGCCCTTGAATTCTGATAATTTATCCTCACACTGCCGCGCTCACTTTGAAACCGAGCGAATAAATCGCTGTCCGCAAAGATCTAAACTTTAAAATACCATGACTAAAAAGAACGAAGAAATCTCTGAAGAAATCGAAGAGCCCACCGTCGAAACGACCGAGTGCGCGAACGAGGAAGCACCTGAAGCCGAGGCAAAGCAAAACAACGAGCCAGTGCTGACTGAACTCGAAAAAGCACAAGCCGAAGCTGCGGAGATGAAAACTCGCTACTTACGCTCTGTCGCGGACATGGAAAACTACCGCAAGCGCATCGCGCGCGAAAAGCAGGACATCATCCGCAACGCGGCAGCCAATGTAGTCGAATCACTCCTACCCGTGCTCGACAACATGAAGCTAGGCCTACAAGCAGCCGAAAACCACCCAGAAGCCAAAGACGTCACCTTCGGCTTTAAAATGGTAGACGACCAGCTTAAGAAGTCGCTCTCCGAGCAGGGCTTGGAAGAATTAATCCCTGACGGCGAAACCTTCGATCCCAACTTCCACGAGTGCGTAGCGCACCAACCCTCGGAAGAAGTCGAAGAAGACCACATCATCCAGACCGTACGTGCAGGCTACCGCCTCAACGATCGACTCATTCGCGCTGCAAACGTAATCGTATCCAGCGGCCCCGCAAAAGAAGACAGCTAAATACAACTGACATGGCGAACGATTATTACGAACTACTTGGCGTCTCCAGAGATGCCTCCGAATCCGACCTAAAGAAGGCCTACCGCAAACAGGCCGTCAAATACCACCCGGACAAAAACCCGGGCGACGCGGCAGCGGAAGCCAAGTTTAAGGAAATTTCCGAAGCCTACGACGTACCAAAGACGCCGACAAGCGCGCAGCCTACGATCGCTACGGACACGCCGCCTTCAAACAAGGTGGCATGGGCAACCCCGGCGCAGGCCGTGGCGGCATGGGCGGACACGACCCCTTCGACATCTTCCGCGAAGCCTTTGGCGGCGGCGGTGGAGGCGGCGGCGGCATCTTCGAAGAATTCTTCGGAGGCGGCGGCGGTCAATCCGCAGGTGGCGCTCAACACGGATCCGATCTGCGCTACGATCTGGAAATCTCGCTGGAAGAAGCAGCCAAAGGCACAGAAAAAGAAATCAAATACCGGCGCCCGGTTTCCTGTAAGAAATGCAGCGGCTCCGGCGCAGAGCCCGGCTCCAGCAAAGTCACTTGCTCCACCTGCGGTGGCGCAGGCCAAGTCACGTCCAACCGCGGATTCATCAGCTTTCGCCAAGTTTGCCCCAGCTGCCAAGGCGCGGGACAAACCATCGAAAAGCCCTGCAGCAACTGCCGCGGGGAAGGCCGCGTCATGGACAGCAGCACCGTTAAAGTGCGCATCCCTGCCGGCGTACACACAGGCTCCAAACTACGCTCCGCAGGTAAGGGCGAAGCCGGCCACATGGGCGGCCAAGCAGGTGACCTCTACATCATCATCCACGTCAAAGAGCACGAACTCTTCGAACGTCACGATAACGATCTCTTCTGCGAGGTGCCGATTAAATTCACCCTCGCCGCACTGGGAGGCTCCATCAGCGTGCCCACCCTCTTCGGCAAAGGCTCGCTCAAGATCCCAGCTGGCACCCAAACAGGCACCACCTTCCGCCTACGCGAACAAGGCATCCCAGCACTACGCGCGGCCGTAAGGGAGACCTACTCATCCGCGTGCAAGTGGAAGTGCCCACCAAGCTGACCAGCGAACAAACCGCTAAACTCGAAGAATACGCAGAGGCCTGCGGCGATCCGGCCAACCCCGTCAGCGAATCCTTCGTCGAAAAAGCAAAAAAGTTCTTCAGGTAAATTTCCTAATTCTTATTTCTTAATTCCTAAT
The DNA here is from genome assembly GCF_033878955.1 of Coraliomargarita algicola. Taxonomy (NCBI): domain Bacteria; kingdom Pseudomonadati; phylum Verrucomicrobiota; class Opitutia; order Puniceicoccales; family Coraliomargaritaceae; genus Coraliomargarita; species Coraliomargarita algicola. The sequence goes on along the minus strand of NZ_CP138858.1, from coordinate 3,641,333 downwards.
TGAACTAAATGTCCTATCCAATCGTCATTCTCGGCTCCGGTCGCGGCACTAACGCAGAGGCACTGCTCAAGTCTGAATCCAAAAAGAAACTGGGTGCAGCCAAAATCGCCGCAGTCATTAGCGACCACGAGGACGCAGGCATCCTCGCGCTAGGGCAAAAATACAAAGTGCCCGCGATCTACCTAGATCCCGGCCGCAAGGGAGCCCGTCTGAGCGATGCCGCGGAACAGGCCTACATTGAGCGCATCCAGAGCTTCTCCCCCAAGCTCATCGTACTCGCCGGCTTCATGCGCATCATTACGCGCCCCTTCATCGAAGCCTTTGAAGGCCGCGTGATCAACCTGCACCCAAGCCTACTGCCCAGCTTCCCAGGCATGAGCGCGATCGAGCAAGCGTATCAGCACGGTGTCAAAATTACAGGCTGCACCGTGCACTGGGTCACTCCCGAACTCGATGCAGGCCCGATCATTGACCAGAAGGAAGTACGCATCGAAGAATCCGACACCTTGGACATTTTAACTAAAAAAGTCCACATCGCCGAGCACGCGCTACTGCCCGACGTCGTGACACGCCTAAGCAAAGGCAAAATCGCCACAGTCTAGGCAGCGACCGGAAATAGAGGGCCCCGTAAGACTACCTGTAAGGACTAAATAATCAGTAATCCCTGAGGCAAATCGATGCCAAATACCTTATCGGAAAAATCACTCAGAACTCCCAGCGTTTCTTCAGAGAGTAGACCAAGTAGGTCGTCAATACAGTCCCCACTCAACATGTATGGCATGCCAGTAAAGACCAAGTCGCTATCGATACACCACGCGTATACTTGAAATTCACCGCACTCTGATCGGGGTGTGCCCTTCACCATACAACGATCCACCCACTTAGAATAATTAGTTCCAAATTGACCCAAGTAACTCAAACGACGCTGCTCAAGGTCTCCATGTTCATCGAAATAATGATCAATCAGTTTTTTACTTTGAACTGACAGTTCTTGCGACAACAGGACACAACATTTTGTGCACATTGCATATTCAAATATAACCTCATTACCCTTAAACGCTTTTTCAATCAGGTAGTTGGTTCCTTGAAGCAATAAATCACAATCGCATATTGCACAACGCTGCAGCGGCGCGCCGGTCTCAAACGACCACAACTCTTCAGGGATAGGAATAAAGTCTTCGAATAAACGCATATAAATTTATCGTACAGAATATGCATGGGCTCGGTGAGTCTTGTCGAGAAAGAGTAAGAAGAAGGATTCCTACATTCTTGATAGTCGGCGAGCATTTCAGCATTCAAGGCAGGTCTTAAAGTCCATATATATTGCCGCTTGCACTACAGATTAAAGGAAGTAAAAACCGCAAGCATGAGCAAACAAGTTGAACTCCGCACAGGCATTCCTGATGAAATGGCCGACCCTCTCGAAGATTATTTCTGCGAAGTCGAGTCCCCCTACTGGGGCATCATGCAGAAAGAGATTACCGATCCGTATGAGTTATTTGGCATCTTCCCCGACCAGGCCACAGCGGAGAGCGAACTCGTCAAGCTACGCCAAGACTTTAAGAATCTGCCCGAAGACTTTGAATTGACCGACATCATTGATGCTGACTGGCAAAACGCCTACAAGGAATTCGTCAAAGAGTGGAGCGACCGTCAACTGCACTGGATTCCACTGTGGGAACGTGACAACATCACCGCCCCCGCAGGCAGCGCCGTCGTCTACCTCGATGCTGGCATGGCATTTGGCACCGGCACCCACGAAACGACACGCCTCTGCGCCCGCCGCCTGCTCGACTACCTGGAGGCACAGCCCGACTCGCTGGAAAGCCACGACATCATCGACGCTGGCTGCGGCTCCGGCGTGCTGGCGCTCTCTGCTTCTGCGCTTGGATACAAAAAAATCTACGCCTTCGACTTCGACCCCGAAGCGATTACAGTCTGCCACAGCAACTCGGAAGAGAACCCGCACCTGGTAAAACCGGAATTCGCCGTCGCCGACTTGGAGAAAGGCTTTGCTGGAAGTCGACAGGGGGATCTGGTGCTGGCCAATATTCAGACCGACGTGCTCATCCCTCACTGCGACCCACTGATCAACGGCGTCAAAGCCAATGGCTCACTGGCACTCAGCGGGATTCTCACCAAAGAGTTGCAACAAGTACGCACACACTTTGCAGAACAATTTGCCGCGCAACGCCCCGAGGTGCAGATCACGGTCGACAGCCGCGAAGATGGCGAATGGGGCGATCTATTATTCGTGCTCTCCGAGCGCGAATAAACCAAGCAAATGACTGGTTTATTCGCCGAGTCCCTGCCTTCGCGTAGATGCGAAAAATCATTTTGCCTCTAAGGGTTCTGCCAAACAAGTCCCACAATAGGTCCCTCCCCGGTTCAGAGAACCGAGGCCACTCCTTCCCCGGTTCAGAGAACCGAGGCCACTTGTGTGTGATGCCATCGCCAAAATGGTGCAAGCCGCTATATTCATAACGAACTGCTTAACACAGCTGTCCTCTGTCCTCTGTCCTCTGTCCTCTGTCCTCTGTCCTAAACACGATGCGGGGCAAGCCATTCTCTCCTTTTTCGACGAATAAATCGCCTATGGCGCTTTCATATATTGAAACAGCGTCACGAAGTCCCAATTTCACACTTGCGGAACAAAAGAAGACCCTCACATAATGCGCGACAATGCAAAGTATTGGGGAACGACTAGAAGAAGCACGTAAACGCAAGGGCATCTCCCTGCGTGAAGCAGCGGAGGCGACAAAAATCCGCAGTGACTTCCTCGGCTACATCGAAACCAACAAGATGGATTTTGACCTGCCCGAGATCTACAAGCGTGGATTCCTCAAAAACTATGCCCGCTACTTAAGATTGGACGTGGATAAGATCATGGCCGACTACAGTACGCAGCACATGAGCACCTCGCGACTGGGCAAAAAAGGCGGTGCTGAGTGGTTTGGCCAATTAGAAGCCAGAAAAGCAGCGGCTGAAGAATCCTCCGAACACGAGGATGGCGGCCACAGCAAAGTCGCAGAGGCCCCCCGCTATGGTCGCATCGCCCCGAAAACCTCGCCTCGCGCAGAAGCACCCGAAGCCCAGGAAGAAGAGGATAGCGAAGCGGAAGAGGCAGACAAAACTTTCTACATGAAGATCGGCCTGATTTTTGTCGGCACACTGGCACTGGTCTTTGTCGTATTTGGCCTGATATGGGCCATACTCGGCAGCGGCAGCGCAAACGACGAAGGCAGTGATCCGGACCTCCGCGAGCCAACTGAAATCACGCAGCCCGTCGACACAGATCCGGCAGCGACCAGTAGTAGCAACAGCATCACTTTGATCGCCAGCGGCAACGTTTACGTGCTCGTCAAGCAACAGTCCGACAACAAAGAGCTCTACCGAAAGACAATGAGCGCCGGCGAAACTGCAACATTGGAAAAAGAAGGAGCCGTCGACATTCTCTTCACCGCGGGTGAAAACATCCAAATCGAAGCGGGCGGTGAACGTTTTCAACCCAGCAGCTCCGGCACTGCCAAGATTACGATCAAGTAGCTCTGAAAACGTCCACCTTCGCGCTCGTGCCTAGCGAATCAAAGACTTAAAGTCTTCGAAGTGCCCCGTGAAGCCACCGGGTACGCCCTTGTTGATCACGGCAACAGCGTCGTGCGAATGCAGCGATTCGAGGTGAGCGCAGGCGACTTGGAAATCGACAATCTTGGGCTCGCTATCGAGTTGCTCATGCAGCAGACGAGCGGCATCTTCAATAAACTTGGTATAGGCACCATTCATTTCGGCAAAGGCTTGCTCGTCTTCCCGCTTAACCATGACTTGAGTCTCGGTCTGCAAGGCTTCCAGGCAAATTTCCTGTAGACGTTCGATACTGAGGTGCTCGCCTTCCGCGACTTCCACGCTGACACGGGCCGTGCTGCGCTGCGAGTGCGGAATACTATAGACATCACGACTCATACGAGCGTGCTCCGACAGCTCTGAGGAACAAGGACAAGCCGACGAATAGACGAAATCGAAATGAATATATTTGCGGAATCGGTTCAGCTCATCCACGCGCCCTTCAAAGGCCGCGCGATAATACTGCCACCCCTCCAAACCACTTCGCAGGCTTGGCTTAAGAATGGGATACTCAAAGGAAAGCTTGAGCTGCGCACGATGCGCATGGATCTCCTCTTTATACAGCAATAGAATTTCGTTCAACAGGTCGGGCGTGAAAATACGATCCTGAAAAGTGTAAAAGACCCGCATGATGCGCGACATATTGATGCCCTTTTGGTTCGCCTCCAGCGACACGGTGCCTGTCACCGAAGTCTCCAAAGTCAGCGTGTCCGAACTCGATGTGATATAGCGGAGCGGTAGGCGAAAGTTAGAAATCCCGACCTTCAGAATGGGCACATTGGCCCCGAAGATATGCTGCGAATCTGCATTTTGCATATCGGGCAGCGCGGCGCGATATTCGTCGGTCAGGACGAAGTCGCGGTCGTAAACCTTGCTCAATTTAGGCGCTGTGGCATTCAATTGATTCGGTGATGTAGAACTAGATTCGGATTTCATGTGACTAAGATCGTGACAACGATGTTAACTTTACTGTGTATCAAAATGTCGTAGAACGGCTAAAGCGCAAGCCCACGGCTCAATTCAAACGAGCGGGCAGCTAAAGTATGAATGCAAGGAGACGCAAGCGCGTAAAAAGTCTTTGCCGCCAAGCTCTAGATCCTCCAACTTGCCCCAAAATGTCCATCGAATTTCAAATTTTAGGTTCTAGTAGCGGTGGCAACTGCGCACTTTTACAAACTGGCCACACCAAGGTATTGGTCGACGTGGGCTTCTCCGCCAAGCGTATCGGCTGCATGCTGGAAGCGGTCGGCGAGTCACTCGACGCCATCGATGCAGTCTTCCTGACTCACGAACACAGCGACCATGCGCAAGGCATCCGTGGTCTGGCCAAACGCGCGGACTTGCCTGTATTTGCGAATCGCGACACCGCCGATGCGGTACAGGCCAAAGCCAGCAAGCCGGTAAACTGGCAAGTCTTTCAGACCGGGACTGACTTCACTTTTCGCGACTTAAAGGTGCGCTCCTTCGCTTTGCCCCACGACGCCTACGACCCCGTCGGCTTCACCTTTAAATGGGGCGAGGTTGGCGACCTGTTTTCACCACCCCGCAGTCTAGCCTGGGTCACCGACCTCGGCTACGTGCCGGAGCACGTCAAAGCACACATCCGCGACGTGCACACGCTGGTGATCGAAGCCAACTACGATGAAGCGCTGCTCGAACAAGACGAACGCCGCCCTTGGTCCACTAAACAACGTATTCGAGGTCGACACGGGCATCTTTCCAATCATGCTAGCTTCGAATTGGTCGAAGAGCTCTCCAAACAGAGCATGCTGGAGCAGGTGTACCTAGCCCACCTAAGCAAGGACTGCAATAATGTCCGCCTCGTTCGCGATAAATTCGCGCCCTTGGAAAAGAACCTATCCATAAACATTATCGACCCGGAAAGCGGCATCACACCTGCTGCTAAACAACTCATTATTTAACGATTTTAACTATTTGCCCCAAAAATTCGCCCCAAAGAATTTTTATTATGAAACAAACAGGTACATAAAACCAAAATCATTTTCACCATCGGGCCTGCGACCCAAGACGAAGCCACGCTGGAGAAGCTGGTCAAGGCAGGCGTCGACATCTGTCGGATCAACATGGCACACGCCGACCACGCATGGACACGTGAAATCATCCAGCGCGTACGTAAGGTTTGCGACAAAGCCGGCCGCCAAATCGCCATTATGATGGATGTCAAAGGCCCCGAGATTCGGACAGGTGATGTGCACGAAACCTTTGAACTGGAAAAAGACGAGATCTTCGAGTTCACCTACGGCGAAGGCATCGGTGGCATGACTGAAGAAGGTATACGCCGCGTCGACGTCAACTACCCGGGCTTTTCCAAAGACATCAACGAGGGCGATACCATACTAGTGGACAGCGGTCTCATCCGCCTGCGAGTATTACGAATCGAAGGTTCACGAGTGCGTTGCCAAGTGCTGATCCCCGGTCCAATGGGCAACCGTCGCCATATCAATCTCCCCGGCGTGCGAGTCAACCTCCCTGCCTTAACTAAGAAAGACCAAGGCGATGTCGATGTCGGCATCGAACAAGAGATCGAATTCTTCGCCCTCTCCTTTGTGCGCGAACCGAAGGACTTGGAAGAGTTCCACACATATCTGGAAGATCACGGTTCTAAAGCAAAGATCATCGCAAAGATCGAAGACCAGCAAGCCATCGCCAACCTGGAAGGCATCATTAAAGCATCCGACGGTCTGATGATCGCCCGTGGCGACCTCGGTATCGAGTGTCCATTTGAAGATCTACCGATCATCCAAACACGCGCAGTCAATTGCTGTGTGCAGGGCACGAAACCCGTAATCGTGGCCACCCATATGCTGGAATCGATGATTGAATCGCCAATCCCGACACGTGCAGAAGTCACCGACATCGCCAACGCGATCCGCGAGCAAGCCGACTGCGTGATGCTCTCCGGTGAAACCACTGTAGGTAAATATCCAGTCGAATGCGTCGAGACCATCCAACGCATCGCGACACGCATCGAAGAAGAAGAGACGCAGGTATTGCGCAAAGATTTGGTGTTGCGCCTTCCTCGCTCAAAAATGCTGCGCTCCGCGGCCTATCTGGCTTCGGATCTCGAAGGTTCACTCGTCGTATTCACGCGCCGCGGCATCTTCGCACAGAAGCTCTCCTCGCTGCGACCCAATGTGCCGATCTACGCATTCACCGATAACCCAGTGCTATTCAAGCAGTTACTAATTATGCGCGGGGTCGAACCGTTCTTCATGGAATTTGATCACGATCACGAAACGACCATTCAAAGAGCCTTTGCCCGCCTCAAACGTCAAGGTTGGCGCAAGGAGGGCGACCCGATTGTCGTGATCACAAAAATGTATGCAGGTGAAAAGTTGATCGACAGCACCCAGATTCGTGCCATTGAATAGGGCGTATCCTTTAGGATACAACTACAGTCACCCCCCTGCTTATGGAAAAGATTAAATCACTTCTACTCCCGCTTGCACTTGTTTTTGCAGCGATTGCAGTTTTCGAATTCGGCGCTCGCTATGGAGCCACGAACATGCGGGCCTACGCCATCGCGAGTGAATTGCAGTTTCCGCTGAACATTTACGAGCAAGCGGGGGAAAGCATGGACGCAAGGTCGAAAGAGACCTTCGCTACGATGATTGATAATGGCATCGCGGTCGGCAGCATGCACCGGAATATCTGGTATTTGAAAAAAGACGCCCGCGCCAAGCTGGACAAAGTGTTGGCGCGAGCGTTCTCAGCACGCGGTGATGCCACCTGCGAACGCTTCGCCAACATGCAGAACAGTGAAGATCTACCCTCGTTCAATAAGAATAAACTATCCGAAATCTGCGCCGCGGTGGACCAGGCAAAAATTGAACTAGCCGAGGCCCCATCAAGTATTGAATAGACGGTCTCCGAAGTCTCCGAGCCCTGGCAGGATATACTTTTGAGCGTTGAGCTCACGATCAATTTTCCCGGCAACGATTGGCACATCCGGGTGTGCCGCCTCAAATGCAGCGATGCCCTCGGGAGCGGCGATGATGCAGACCATGTTCACCCGCTTGGCGCCATGCGCCTTAATTTGCTCCACGCATTGCGCCGCCGAACCTCCCGTGGCCAGCATCGGGTCTAAGACAAAGACCTGTGAACTCGCGCTAAGGTCCGGCATTTTGGCATAATAGCAACTCGCCTCGGCGGTGGTTTCGTCGCGTTCCAAGCCGATGTAGCCGACACTGGAGCCAGGGATAATCCCCATGGCCGGGTCCAACATCCCCAAGCCCGCGCGTAAGATCGGCACAAAAACCACCCCGGGGCTCAGGTGCGCGCCCTCAGTCATCTCCAAGGGAGTATGCACTTTAACTGGATCCAGGCTGAGTAACTTAGCGGCCTCGACCATGATCACTTCGGTCATGCCCTTACAGCAGCGGCGAAACTCAGAGGCCGAAGTCGAACGATCACGCAAGATCGTTAAATAGTGTTGAATCAGTGGATGACTGGATAGGTCTGTGGTCATAATATTTTTATGCAAGCTGCACCCCGGCAGCAAGAAGCTCCGCAAACTGAGGACGCACGCGATCAGCAGTTTCGGAAACCTCTTCATGGCTGAGTTCTGTTTTAGAAATACCCGCAGCCGCGTTGGTGATACAAGAAATACCGAGGACTCGCATGCCAAACTTGCGCGCCACGATCGCCTCAGGCACAGTCGACATGCCGACTGCATCCGCTCCCAAAGCCGCAAAAGCACGAATCTCTGCCGGCGTTTCAAAGCTCGGCCCGGTCGTGGCCAGGTAAACGCCCTCTTTTAAATCCACCTGATGATCCTTCGCCCACGCGCGGATCTTGGTGCGTAGTGCGCCATTATAGACCTCAGTCATATCCGGAAAACGCACACCTTCGTCCCCCTGCCAGCCGATCAGCGGATTGGTTCCGAGAAAATTGATATGATCGCTCAGCATCATAAAATCGCCCGGCACGTAGTCTGGATGAATTCCGCCGGCCGCATTGGTGACGAAGAGCGTATGTACGCCCATGCGGTGCATCAGCCGGATCGGCAAAGTGAGCTCAGCCATCTTATAGCCTTCGTAAAAATGGAAACGCCCCTGCATGCATATCACGCGCTTCCCCTCCAGAGTGCCATAAACAAATTGCCCGGCATGGCCCGGAACTGTCGACACAGGAAAACCTTCAATCTCCCCATACGGCAAGCGGCCCACGACCTGAATACGATCATCCGCAAAAAAGCCAAGTCCTGAGCCTAGGATCAGTCCTATTTCAGGTTGAAAATCAGTGAGTTCTTGAGGCAATTGAGGAAGTTTCATAATCGAGAAGAAGCGCAGGTATCAACGGGCACGACTCCCTTCAGCGAAAGTCGTTTAAGGAAACCTGACAATAAATCCCCTCAAGGCAACTTTTGTCTGCGAGTATGCGAGCTCAACAGGGCCCCTCTACAGCCCGACCGCTACTCACGCAGTGTGCCCGCGGCTTGCTCTTCCAGAAAGGACTGATACGCCATCGCCACGCCATGCTCGATATCGATCTTTGGCGACCACCCGGTTTCCTGAATCTTTGAAATATCCGTCAGCTTCCTCGGCGTGCCGTCTGGCTTACTGGTATCGAAGGTCAGCGTGCCCTCGTAGCCGACGGTCCGCATGACTAAACGCGCAAGATCGCCGATCGAGATGTCTGTGCCGCAGCCGAGATTCACCCAATCCGGTGGATTCTCGAGTTGCAGTAAATGCAAAATACCTGCCGCGGCATCGTCGGCGTGTAAAAATTCGCGCAGTGGTGTGCCCGTGCCCCAGATCGCGACTTCCGGAGCTGCGTTTTGCTTTGCCTCGTGAAAGCGGCGGATCAAGGCTGGCAACACGTGCGAGTTCTGTGGATGGTAGTTATCCCCCTGCCCGTATAGGTTGGTCGGCATGGCGGAGTGATAGCAGACCCCGTATTGACGACGATAGAACTCACACAACTTCAAGCCAGCGATTTTGGCGATCGCATAGGCTTCATTGGTGGGCTCCAAGGCAGCCGACAACAGCGATTCCTCACGAATCGGCTGCTGCGCCAATTTGGGATAGATGCAAGTGCTACCGAGAAAAAGCAAACGCTGCACGCCCGCTTGGTAGGCGGCGTGTATGGTGTTTTGCGCGATTGCCAAATTCTCATACATAAACTCGGCGGGATAGGTGTTATTCGCATGTATACCACCCACCCTCGCCGCCGCAATCACGGCCACATCCGGGCGTTCCGCCTCGAAAAATGCTCGAACCTCCGACTGATCGAGTAAGTTTAACTCATTACGGGTGCGTGTCATAATCGAGCCATAGCCTTCGGCCTGCAGGGCGCGCACCACTGCGCTCCCCACCATGCCGCGGTGCCCGGCGACGTATATAGTATCTTGCTTATCCATTGGTCGCTTGCTTATAGGCGAGCTCTTGTTTGGCCAGCACGAGATCGGAATCCACCATAATTTTCACCAAGTCCTTAAACTTCACCTTCGGCTCCCAACCGAGTTGCTTCTTGGCTTTGGCCGGATCGCCAATCAAGAGGTCCACTTCCGTCGGCCGCTCATAGCGCTTGTCATAATCCACATACTTTTCCCAGTCCAAATCCAACAGATTAAAAGTCTCAATGACAAAGTCCTTAACGGAATTGGTCTCATTGGTCGCCATCACGTAATCGTCGCCTTCGTCTTGTTGCAGCATTAACCACATCGCTTCGACATACTCTTTCGCGTAGCCCCAGTCGCGTTGCGCATCAAGGTTCCCGAGATAGAGTTTATCCTGTAGGCCCAGCTTGATGCGAGTGGCCGCACGTGTGATCTTACGTGTCACAAATGTTTCTCCACGGCGCGGCGACTCGTGATTAAACAAAATGCCGTTGGTCGCATGCATACCATAGGACTCGCGATAATTGACCGTCAGCCAATAGGCATACACCTTAGCACAACCATAGGGCGAGCGGGGGTAGAAAGGTGTCTTTTCTGTCTGAGGCACTTGTTGCACCATACCAAACATCTCGGAAGAGGAGGCCTGATAGAAACGACATTTATTATCCAGACCGACCTCGCGAATGGCTTCCAACAAACGGAGCGTGCCCAAACCTGTTACATCGCCAGTGTATTCCGGCACATCAAACGAGACTCGCACATGGCTCTGAGCCCCCAGGTGATAAATCTCATCCGGCTGAATTTGATACAGCAGCTTCATCAGCATGACACCGTCCGCTAAGTCACCATAGTGAAGAAACATCTTGGTGCCGTTAATGTGAGGATCGGTGTAAAGGTGATCGATGCGCTGCGTGTTAAAGGTCGAGCAACGGCGAATAATCCCGTGCACCTCGTAGCCTTTTTCGAGAAGAAGTTCTGCAAGATAAGATCCATCTTGCCCCGTGATTCCAGTAATGAGTGCTTTTTTCATAATTGAGGCAGAGTATACCATATATTTGACCGCTGTCTTTTCGTATTTACGTAAAGTTATTTACATATATACGTATTAAATATGAAAACTGGCGAACAGACCGTCGCGATCGCATTTGACCTAAATTTCCGGCATGCTGCTGAAATCTTCAGCGGCGCCTCCGACTATATCGCCGAAGCACACTTGGATTGGCAATTAATGCCCCTCAATTTTGGTTTCGAGACCCGCCTCATGGAGCTGGCACGATCAGGGCAATTGGCCGGCGCCTTGGGCACTTTCGTCAGCGACGGTTGGGTGCAAGGGCTACTCGCAACGGGCGTGCCAGCGATCAATATGTTTAATTTCTCAAAAATAACAGTGGTGCCCACAGTCAGCCCCGACGACTACGCGACTGGCCATGCAGCCGCAGCGCACCTACATACACAAGGAGCCCAACGCTTCGCCTTCTTCGGGGCGGACGGCGTCTATTACACTCGCCTGCGGGAGGCTGGCTTCCGAGCAGGTCTGACAGAATACGCGGCTCGATCTGCGGCCAAGAAAGCGAGCCGGACAGCGAGTGAGCTTCACATCCTGCGACCCGGCCCCAGTCTCCCGGAGCAAGTCGAAGCCTTGAAAGATGTGCCCGAATTGATCGGCATTTTTTGCTCCAACGATCTCAGTGCGCGCGAGTTAATCACTCTGGCACGGCACAAAGGCCTCCGTTGCGGCAAAGACATTCTGGTGGTGGGCGTGGACAACGATCCCTCCGAATCCATTTTTGCAGGTATCGGCATCAGCAGCTTCAAACAACCCATACGCGAGACAGGCTACCAATCAGCCCGTGCCTTACATGCAACAATGCAGCATGGCAGTGCGCCTTTGGACTTAGAATTAAAGCTCCCAAACCAAGTGATCCCCCGGGAATCCTCACTCGCGTCCAACCGCGCACGCATCGGTCAATTGGCCGCCAATTATATACGTGAAAATCTCGCCCTGCCCGAACTGGACGCGGCCTCCATCGCACAGCAGGTCGGCGTCTCACGGCGCTCACTGGAGCTGGCAACCAAGGAGCAATTCAACACCAGCCCCTACCAAATGTTAGCCCAAGCCCGACTGCGGCTGGCCCAGCAATTATTACGCAGCACTCGCCTGCCCATCATGGAAGTCGGTATACGCTGCGGCTACCTCAGCGCCTATCACTTCTCCGCATGGTTTAAAAAGCAATGCGGTGTCTCCCCGAAGGGATTTCGGGAAGGTCGCGGTATTGAAGGAGGAAGTGGCGGAGCTCTTTAGACCCAGGCGCGCCATTTTCTGGTAATTCGATCTCCCGGACTGTGTATTTGCATGCCAGAGGCGACGCATGGAAACAGCGGTTAAAACACTCAACTACCATCAGAAAAATACCGTTTCGTCCGGGCGCGGGATCTGAGTACGAAACCAAGTGCCCTGTTTTTTGACTAGATGCAAAGTGTTCTGCACGATCGCTGGTAGCAGTTCCTCGCGCTGTAGCTTGCCCTCAAGAAAGGAAATCGTCTCTCGATAGCCGATCGCCGACGCGGCGCTGGGATTGTCACGAATCCCCAAAGCTAACAGGCCTTCGACCTCTTCGATCAGTCCATACTGCAGCATCGACTCGGCGCGATGCGCGACCCGCTGTTTCAAGTTTTCCTTATCGCGCCCAAGTAAAATATAGCGCTTAGAACAATCACCATAGGGCTCGGGACGTGCAGCAAACTCCGCCTGCAATGTGGGAAGGTCTTTGCCTGAGGCGATACAACGCTCGAGCGCTCGCAGGACTCTGCGCGGATTCTTTACATCTAAATTCCCCACTCCTTGCGGACTCCGCGCCCACAGCTCAGCCAACAGCCCTGCTAATCCCTGCGCTTCATACAGGTCCGCCACTTGAGAGCGCACCGTATCGCTGACTTTCACGACATCGATCACTGGCGCAAAAAAGCTCTTTAAATAAAATCCACTTCCCCCGGTCACCACGACTGATTTGCCGCGGCTAAAGATATCATCAACAGCCGCCCGCGCATCACGCACATAAGCCACGATATCGTAAGGCTCATTAACTGGATTTAAGTCAATCAGATGGTGTGGCACCCGCGCCAACTCTTGCTTAGACGGCTTGGCAGTGCCAATGTCCATGCCCTGATACACCAGTGAGGCATCGCACGAAACAATCTCAGCATCATGCGCGACTGCATACGTGAGTGCATATTCCGTTTTTCCCACTGCGGTGGGTCCTGTAATGATATGTAATGATTGTTTCATTGGTGTGACGTGCGCTTCTCGACTTGTCTATTGATCGCGCTTATCGAACACTTGCGCTTCAATCCGAGCATGGCAACCACGTAGCCACACGGGTGCCACGCGAGCCCGAAGCGCGCGTTTACAATGTTATCACTTTTAAAATGAAAATTTGCATCGTCACCGAAACCTATCCGCCCGAGGTCAACGGCGTCGCTATGACCTTGCACCGCATCAGTGGCGAACTGCGCAAACAGGGCCACAGCGTCAGCATCGTGCGCCCCCGCCAGAGCTCAGAGGCCCAAAATGCGCACTATAACGACGAAACCATCGTCAGCGGACTACCGCTGCCCGGCTACGATGGCTTACGCTTTGGCCTGCCCTGCCGTCGCAAGCTGCGCGAACTCTGGGCCCGGGAAAAGCCCGACATCATCTACGCGGGCACCGAAGGGCCGCTGGGGCAATCCTCCATCAAAGCCGCCGCTGACCTAGGCATCCCAATCGTCTCCGGCTTTCACACCAATTTCCACGAATACATGAAGCACTACAAACTGCCCATTCTGGAAAAGATGGTGCAAGGCTTCCTACGGAAAACACATAACAAAACCCGCCGCACCTTCGCCCCCTCACAAGACGTCATCGAACGGCTCAAAGCCATGGGCATCCAGGGCACTCGCCTGCTCGGTCGCGGCGTAGACACCGAACTCTTCAACCCAACAAAACGCGACGCCGCCCTGCGCCAACGCTGGGGCGTGGACGAGCACGGCATCGTCGCGCTCTTCGTCAGCCGCCTGGCCGCAGAGAAAAACATTCCCCTCGCCGCCCAAGCCTTTCAGCAAATCAAGCGACGCCACCCCGCAGCCGCCTGCGTGTTCGTAGGCGACGGCCCCGAGCGCGCAAAGCTGGAAAAGGCGCACCCCGACTTCATTTTTGCCGGCATGCAAAAAGGCGAAGACCTCGCCCGCCACTACGCCTCCGCCGACCTCTTTGTCTTTCCCAGCGTGACCGAGACCTTCGGCAATGTCGTGACCGAAGCAATGGCCTCCGGGCTCGTCACTCTCGCCTACGACTACGCGGCGCCCGGCCGCTACATTGAAGACGGCAGCAACGGCTTCCTCGCCCCCTTCGATGATAGCCCCGCATTTCTAAAAGCCACCGACCGCGCACTCGCAGACCAAGCCAACTGGCCAAGCATCCGGGCTCAGGCGCGTATCACCGCCGAAAACTTAGGCTGGGCCGGCATCGTCAAACAATTCGCCACAGACTTGGAAGACGCACGTAAGGATCACAACTTTTGAAATTTCCCCTTATAACGACGAGTGATTTTTTCCATTGAAGCGGCCGCTTCAGGCTCGACTTGAAATCCTATAAAATGGATGCGGGGCTCGATGCCATACTCACGGGTCAAATCACGCAAGGTGCGTTCGAGCTCGTCCCATGGAACATCCCCCTGCTTCGGAATATTACGCTGGAAGTCGGCATCGGAAACGAGAAAAATCACGTCGGGCTCCATTTGAAAAGCCACCATAAAAGCGCCCTGCACACCATCTGCCGCATGGGGCAGCTGAGTCATCAGCGACTGAGTGCGCACTTTCTCAGTGATCCACGCTTTCGCGGCACGCTTGTTACGCGCACCGCCGGCGATCATATAGTCGCGAAAGCTCCCTACACTGCGGGAAAAGGGCACCAGAGCGAATTGGGTATTCGCATTAAGCCCGTCAATCAGCGTAGACAGCTCTTGAACAAAGCGCATCGTGCTGACGCCTGCCTGACTCGCTTTATTCCAGACGCTGGCACTGTTGTCGAAGAGAATGAGAATGCGCTGCCCCGAGTCTTCGATCCCGAAAAGTGAAGCGGAGGAACTGCCAGTTTGGAGCCCCTGCAAGGCACCCAGTACGCCGGACTGCCCCAACAGGGAATCGGACTGGAGGGCGGCAGGGTTGCGCTCGATCGGGTTAAAGTCACTCTTTGGCATTTGCGGCAGCGCTGGCATGGCATCGGGCAACAGTGCTTGAGTGCTGATGCGCTCTAGCTGCATGGGCGAGCTGGCAGCATTTTGAAATTCGGCCAGCGCGACTTTGTGCTCCAGTTCTTTTTGCGGGAGATAGATCTTCTTACGCGCAACAAACTCGGGATCGGACTTAAACTCGGGCACCAGCACCACGACAAATACCGCAAGAAAGAGCAAGCCCGCCTGAATCAAAAGCGCCAAAGCAAGCGGCCCGATCTTCGAGCGTTTCGGTTTGGTCGCGATGGAACTGTGCGCAGGAGCGGCTGGCATGGTGCTTGAGTGTGCGAGGGATGATGCGCATTGCAAATATTGAATCGCGCAAGCTTACTTGAGCCTCGCCTAGCCCCCCGGTTCAAAGAACCGAGGCTACGGAGAACCGGTTAAAATCAAGCTCTTTGTGCGCTTAGCCTCGCCCCGTCCCCGGTGACTCGCCATTTCTTCTACGACTCTGAATCTGACCAAGATGAATCCATACCCGAAAACCTGGCAATGCCCGAATGTGCTGGCGCTCGACGCGGCGCTGATCGCTGCGCTGTGGCTCATCGCCTTGGAACGTGTGCATGATCTTGATATCGGCTGGGCAGCACATGCAGTGCTGGGGCTCTCCGTCTGGCTGACTTATGTGGCGGATCGACTCTACGATGTAAAGTCGCGCGACGCACCGGCTCTACTCTCGATCCGACATCGTTTTTCAAAGCGCTATGCCTCGCAACTCTGGCGCGTATGGTTTGTCGCACTCGGCGCCGACCTGCTATTAGCCACGCAACTGACGAGGATGCAGCTGAAACACGGCGCTCTACTGCTAGCCATTTGCTTGATCTACACCTTATTGAATCAAAAGCTCTCGCGCCGCTTCTTTCCAAAGGAGATCTGCGTGGCATTAATCTACGCGGGCGGGGTCGCTATTTTTCTCCCCACGCCTGTGTCGGCGGGCTTCTTCGAGGCATTTGCCTTTCTCTGTCTGCTCAACTGCCTCATCATCGGTGCCAAAGAAAAACACGTCGACTCGAAGATGCGGGTGCACTCGATCGCGACCTTGGTGGCGGAGCGCTGGTTGAGCCCGCTGGCCTGGATCGGCGCGGGACTGGTCATCTTGAGCGGCGTCGATTTATGGCAGGGACTGGCCTTGAGCTTCGCGCTGCTAGGATTACTGCAGCACTGGCGCCAGCGGATCGACATCGAAACCTTTCGAGTGCTGGTGGATACGGCGCTGCTCGTGGGAGGCGCGGTGTGTCTTTTAGTATAAAGGAAGACGCCGCTCTGCGAAGCACATCGTCTCCAACAAGTCCCAATCACTACAGGTTGGGCGAATTGGTCAAATAAGCTTCATGCCGGGCCAGTTGATCGTCCAAGGAACTGGCCACGACCACCGAGGTGGCCAAGAACATGATAATCGCATTGGTCAGCGCATCGCTGGTGGCAGAGGACTGTATACGCTTAGAGAAATCCTGATTCAAGCCTTCGAGCACGCTGTATAGTTCCTTGAGCTCCTTAAACTCCCAGTCCGCCTCTTCGCCACGCCGCTGTTTGAAATATTGCTTCACTAAATACGAGCCTACCGTCCGGTGCAGAGTTTGACGAGTCGTGCAAAAGGGTATATGAAAACTAGCCATCGCGCCCAGCTCTTTTAAGACCGGGCAACCACTGGTCGCCATCATGAGTCCCAACAGTGAGTTGATGCCGACTTGTAAATCGCATTCATCAAAGTAACTACGTTCAGCAGTCGTGACCGTGACTTTAACACGCTCGATCGACTGACTGTCGGCAAAGGCTTCGATCACTTCGTTGATGCGGGTCGCCGCGGGACAGTAGGCACACTCGCTCTCCTTCAGCGGGCAGCATTTACATTGTTTATAGCCTAGACGCGCCCACTCAGGATGCGCCTCGTCTTTGTCCACCTGGCCAGGGCGCGTCGCCACATTAAACTCGATCTCACGATCTTTCAGTTCAAAGCGATAAACAACATGTTCGGAATCCATAACGCGCAGCTTGAGCAATTTTTAAAGAAGGTCGAACCCGAATCGCACGATTCAACTCATTTACCAATACTTTGGAATGACGATCAACGCACATCCAATGCTATCCTATGCTATGCTAGCGACCGCGACGAATTTCAGAGCCCTTAAACTGCACACGCACGCGATAGATCAGCTTGATTCGGGTTTTAATCTTAAAGGTCTTGGGATCGATTGAATCCGGGATCTCCTCACGATGAATATCCACCGTGGCATGATAGCCACGCTCCGAGAAAATATCGATCAACATGGCAAGCGCATCCGGATTGTGCAAAATCCCGCTTTCGGTATTCACGACGGCCGAGCCAGAGATCGCGTGGCGCTCAATGATCGGCATAAAATCCCGCCGAATGAGCTCGACAACCTGCATAAATAGCCCCTCTTGTCGCTCCACATAGGCATCGAGACGGTCGACTAAATCCTGACGCGCATGTTTGGAGATCGACATCGCAACCGGCAGGCTGGAGATGCGGTCATACGTATTCTCGTCGAGTTCCAGCGAGCCCTGGTAGCGAAGCTCATCGTCGATACGCTGGCGCACCACTTCGAGCGAACCGTGGGCATTAATGAAGTGGTAGAAGAAAATTTCCCGCAGATCTTTCAGAGCACCGTAGGTTTTTTCCTTAAATGTACGATAGCGATTGAGCGCGGCCTTAGGGTCGAGATCGGTCGGACGCAGTTCTTCCAGCTCACCGACACCAGACTCAATCACCTCTTCGTTGTGTGCTTGCGCCTCCAAACCACGATTGATCTGGCGCTTCACGCTCTCTTTTTCATCGATAAAGAGCACCACGATATGGAAATGAGGCTTCTTAAAATGCTCCGAAAACAGTGTCTCCTTAAACTTGTTACGCAGGTCGATCAGTTTCTGATAGAGCAGCTTCACACACTCCACCTGCACCTTAGTGCGGGGAAAACCATCGACTACGGCGCCAGTCTTATAAATCGGATCGAGCAGCTTACGCAGCATAATCTCGATCACTTCGCGGTCACCGACCAACATGCCGGCATCTTTCATCTTCTGCGCTTCAGGGCTTTTGAGCAGTCCACTCACCACCAACGGAGGCGCAGTGAGATCGCGATACTGCATAATGAAATTTGTATTGGTGCCCTTACCTGCGCCGGGTGCCCCATTGAGCCAAAAGATCTCCTTGGGGAAGCGTAGGTTCTCTTCCCCCTTTTCCTCTTCAAGGCTCGCCCAGACAGAGTTAAAAATGATTTGAGCGTCTTTGACCTCAAGGTCTTCGACTGTGCTCTCAGTAAGTTTGCTTTCGGCGGTGGCGGAATCGGAAGCCATATCTATATAATTAGGTAAATGAGGAAAACATTAAGAAGTGTCGAAATCCGCTAGCGAGATCAAGCCTCATTCAAGGATTCTGGCCAAGGGGCACGGGTAATCGAGGGCTGCTGGGTGCGCGGACGGCAAATTCGCTCGGTGGCGCCCTCAAAGTCCTCCTCTCCCGAGAGGATATCGATTTCGAGGCGTAAATAATACACAGGCACGGGCGCTGGGATGTCTTCAAACAGCCGCACGGCGTCTTTCTCAGTCGTGACGATCATATCGAGATCCGCCATGCCCGCCTTACGATAAAGGCGCTCGATCTCGTAGCGCGTAAAACGGTGGTGATCGAGAAAACGTTGATTATAACGGATCTCGGCCCCGAACTTACGGAGCATACTCTCAAAACTCTCCGGCGATGCGATCCCACTAAAGGCCCCGATTTTTGCACCATCCAGCGCATCCAGCGGCAGCTTTTCAGTACTGCCGACAGCTTGCAGATATTGAGGCTTATGAGCGCACTCGATAATTTCTGCTTTCGGATTATGCTCACGAATCAGCTCTAGCAAGGCCTCATCGCGCACACCATCGGACTTGGTCAAAAAAATATAACTGGCGCGGGACAGATGCTTGATTGGCTCACGCAAGATGCCACGCGGCAAGAGGTGTTGATTACCAAAAGGGTTGGTCTTATCCACCAACAGCAAGTTCAACCGCCCCTTGAGCGGTAGATATTGAAAGCCATCGTCGAGAATCAAGGTATCGCAGCCAAATTTACGGATCGCAAACGAGCCGGCTTTGACTCGGTTCTTATCACAGAGCACCACCACCCCGGGCAAATTTTTAGCCAACATAAACGGCTCATCGCCTGCCACCTCAGAATCGAGTAACACGGTCTTACCGTCGCTCACGATCTTCGGCGGCGCTTCCTCACCATGAGTCAACTTACGCCAAAGTTTTTTAGGCAATGGCTCCTTTTTACTCTTATATCCCCGACTCAAGATGGCGACTTTGCGGCCCCGCTCATTTAAAGTACGGGCAAATTTCTCGACCACCGGCGTCTTACCCGTGCCCCCCACAGTCAAATTCCCCACAACCACGACCATACAGCCGAGCGGCTTGTTACGCAGGATGCGATGCTCGTAGAGATACCAGCGTAATTGCACGATCCCACTGAACAAATAAGAGAGCGCATGGAGAAAGGTTCCCATGATCTCAGCCGCACGCCCGTGCCGACGATCATAGATGACATCGGCTGTAAATTGGGCAAAGTCATCCGCCGCCCGAGCGAGCTTAAAACGGATTCTACGAAGTGAAGGCATAGGTCAAAAAAGGTGGATGTTAAGAAAAAAGCGAATCTCAAAAACCAGAAAGAAGGTTGACGCCAGATTTAATCACCGCTTTCTCTCGAAAAAACAGCAAGTCTCTGCGATCTGCAGAGACTTCAACGTATCTATTGTTTATGAAATATTTAATCATCGCCGAGAAACCTTCCGTCGCGACCGACCTCTCCAAAGCTCTCAGCAAAGAACTAGGTAAATTTACCAAAAAGGGAAAATCACGCGATGCGACCTATTTCGAAAGCGATCAGGCAGCAATTACCTCAGCCGTGGGGCACCTCGTCGAACTAAAGATGCCGACGGGCCCCAATGGTAAAAACCTGCCTTGGAAATTTGACGTGCTGCCCGCCATCCCCGAAAAGTTCGAACTACAACCGATCGAGCAAAGCGCCGGCCGCCTGAAACATGTGCTCGGACTGGCCAAGAAAAAAGAATTCGATGTCATCGTCAACGCATGTGACGCCGGTCGCGAAGGTGAGCTCATCTTCCAATACATTATGGACATCGGCAAAATCGACAAGCCGGTCAAGCGCTTGTGGATGCAATCCATGACCACCAGTGCGATCCAGGAAGCCTGGGCGCAGCTACGCGAGGGCGAGCAAATGTCCAACCTGGCCGATGCCGCCAAATGCCGTTCCGAATCGGACTGGCTGGTCGGACTCAATTCAACCCGCGCCCTGACCTGCTTCCGCTCTCGCCACGGCGGCTTCAACATCACCGCGGCAGGCCGCGTGCAGACCCCGACACTCGCCATTCTCGCCAAGCGCGAGCGCGAGATCCAAGCCTTCAACCCCGAAGACTACTGGGAAGTACACGCCGATTTCGCCGTCGCTCAGGGCAACTACCCGGGCAAGTGGATCGATCTGGGCTGGAAAAAGAACCCGGAACAGCCACACGGCCGCGCTGAACGCATTTGGGACAAAGCCACTGCCACCACCATCCGCGAACGTTGCGCGGGCAAAGAAGGCATTGTGACCGAAGAGAAAAAGCCCACCAAGCAGATCGCGCCGCAACTCTATGATCTCACCACGTTGCAACGCGAAGCTCCCTTCACCGCGAAGAATACGCTGGGCCTGGCACAAGCACTCTACGAACGCCACAAAATGCTGACCTACCCCCGGACAGACTCACGCTATCTGCCGGAGGACTACATGAGCAAAGTGCAGGAAACCATGCGCGAGCTGGCCGGCTCCAAGCACCCAGTCGCCGAATGGGCGGCCAACGCAATCGAAGAAGGACGCATCAATTTCAATAAGCGCATCTTTAATAATGCCAAGGTCTCCGATCACTTTGCGATCATTCCGACTGGCCGCGTCGTCAAACTCAACGAACAAGAGTCCAAGCTCTACGACATGGTGGTCAAACGCTTCATCGCGGTATTTTTCCCCCACGCCGAGTTTGAGGTCACCAAACGCCTCACAACCATTAACCACGGCACCGAAAAAGACACCTTCCTGACCAATGGTAAGACATTGACCAAGCCAGGCTGGCTGGCGGTATATGGCCGCGTAGCCGGAGTCGCCACCACCAAGGATGAACTGGTCGCCGTAAACGATGGCGAGAGCGCTCAAACCGAATCAATCGAAGTCGAAGACAAAACCACTAATCCCCCCGCGCGTTACACCGAGTCGACTCTATTGGCTGCAATGGAAGGTGCCGGCAAGTTGATCGACGACGACGAACTGCGTGAAGCCATGGCCGAGCGCGGCCTCGGCACTCCCGCCACTCGCGCAGCCACCATTGAAGGCCTGCTACGCCAAAAATACATCGCCCGCGATGGACGCGACCTCAACGTGACTGGTAAAGGCCTACGCCTGATCGAGCTGTGCGAAGAAATGGACATTAAGGCCCTCAGCTCTCCTTCCATGACAGGCGACTGGGAAGCCAAGCTCAACAAAATGGAAAAAGGCGAGATCAAGCGCGACGCCTTCATGCAAGAGATCAACAGCTTCACTGCGGATGTAGTTGAAAAGGCACGCTCACACATGCAGACCTTGGTCAACCGCGTGTTCCCCGACTTAGAGTGCCCCTGCCCCGCTTGCGGTGCGCCACGTCTGAAACAGACCGACGCCACCTATGAATGCCGCGAACAAGAGTGCGATTTCCGCGTATCCAAGCATATCGCAGGCCGCAAACTCAGCGAGGCAGAAGCCATCGAACTCTTCACCACCAAAGCCTTACCTGAGGTAGACGGCTTCGTATCTCGCTTCAACAAACCGTTCAGCGCCGCCCTCAAGCTGGCGCAATCCGTCTCCAAGACAGGCAAGATCGGCAAGTGGAAGACTGAGTTTGTCTTCGACGGCGACGAAGCGCTGACAGCCGAAGAGCTCAAAGAGGAACAAGTCATCAAGACCTTGAATTTAAAAGATGGCAAACAGGTAAAGCTCTACGCGACTGACAAGGCCTACCACCTACCCGAACTCAAGACCAAGGACTCACCCGATGGTTTCCGCTTGGGCAAAGTCATTCTACAAAAAGAGCTTCAGCCCGAGGAAGTCGAAAAACTTTTCACCGAAGGCAAGACAGCCCTACTTGACGGCTTCATCTCCAAACGCACCAAGCGCGCATTCAAGGCACACCTCACACTCGACTTTGAAACAGGAAAAATAGGTTTCGAATTCGCACCGCGAGCCGCCAAGAAAGCCGCCAAAAAAGCAGTCAAAAAGGCCGCACAATAGTCCCCGGGGAACGTCGAACATCCAACGTTCAACGCCCAATATTGAATTTCTGGCACCTAGGCATCGCTAAGTAGAATCATCACCCGTAGAGAACTCGCGCGAGCGAGGTCCCCGGGGGGCGAACGTCGAACATCCAACGTTCAACGTTCAACGCCCAATGTTGAATTTCTGCCACCTAGGCATCGCTAGGTAGAATCATCACCCGTAGAGAACTCGCGCGAGCGAGGTCCCCGAGGGGGCGAACGTCGAACATCCAACGTTCAACGCCCAATATTGAATTTCTGGCACCTAGGCACTCGGTAGAATCATCAGCCGTAATTTCGACCGAGTGCTTATTTGAAACCGAACAACTTCTTAATCGTAGTGATCGTTCCGGAGGCGATCGACGGTGCGCTGCCGCCGACGTTCAACACACGCCGACACGTCTGTTCTTCCAATAAGGTCGGGTTATACGCGATCACTTTCACGTCGCCGGGCCTGCCCTGCAATGGCTCACTCGCAAAGCGTGGCGTCCACTCTTTGGGCACACCATATTTAGTAAATGCGATATCCCAGGCCACCACCGCTTGCCCCGCAAAGGGCTTCGTCACCAACGCGGGGTAATCTCTCACAAAACTCGGCACCCGATCGCTATACACACGGATCCGAGCCACAGCGGGGAGGCGCTGCAAATGCTCATACAAGTTTTTAGCCTCACCATGTCGAATGGCTTGGTAAAATCGCAACGGATCAATGCTCACCAAATTCATCCCATTCCAGCTGCCATGCCGGTTCTTGTTGCCGAACTTTTGACGATCATACCAAGACTGAAAATCATCCGTCAGCCGAAAGCCGATCTCGAAGTGTACATGTGCCCGACTAGTTGGGATCGTATAGGTCGCCGAGCGCCCCATGATGCCCAGCACGCTGCCTGCTTCGACACGCGCCCCCGGCATGATACCATCGGCCACACTTGCCAAATGTGCATACAACGTATGATAGCTCGGCACCTCTTGATCATGCTCGATCACTACATAGCGCCCATAGCTGCTGTAGCCTGCGACGCGACTGGCATGCACGACCTTGCCAGGTAGCACCGCATAGACTGCATCAAGCGGTTCACCGCGGCGATCCCGTTTAACGGGAAATAAATCAAGCCCTTCGTGAAAACGACTGCCACTATTGCGCACACAGCCAAAAAGCCCCGACTCAGCCACACCGGAAACAGTCGGCTGTATATACGCCTCAATGGACTCCCCATTTTGAAAGGCAGGATTGGGCGTCGGCCAAATCAAATTGGCTCTTACAAATAAAGGCACCAGCAAAGCCAGCAGCAGAATGATCTGTTGTCTCTTCATAGGATAGAGCAGTGAATTGTGAAACAGGCCTACCAACTCTGGCTCTTCTGAAGCTCAATCAGGCTTCGCTTCAAATCAATGACCAATGGTCCGATTTCCTCATCATCCACTTCGACGAAGGTATAAAAATTGCCATCTGCAATCGCACCATCAATACGCCGGGCTCCGATCGCATTGCCATTCACCGTCAGCACAATACGTGCCCCCATGTTTGTGACGGACGCCCGATACAAATCACGCGCGCCTTGCCCCCCGACCTGGATAAGTAAAGCCAGCCCACGGTCCACCTTGACCAATTCAACATTACGAATGTCAAACTCACTGACCACTGGCTCCCCTTGGATGCTGATCGTCATACCACTTACAGGCAAAACCGCCGTATCCCCGACAATGGAGCCGTAGTTGACCCCTCGCGTCTCCAACATTAAACGAGGCACAGATAAATTCTCAGCGGCATCCTTCTTACAGCCGACGAATAGTAGTCCAAGACTAGTGAATATGAGAAAAAGTAATAGGGCAATTGGGCGCATATATTGTGTTCAGTTAAAGAATAAGGTCACCAAGGGTGTCTTCTATTTTGAGCATCAGTTCCTTGGAAATATCAACAATCGGCACCTGCAACTGACGCTTACTCTTCACGTGCAAATAACGTTGCTCCCCAGAAGTCTGGCGATCACCGAGAGCACGCAATACACGCTTACGCTCCAGCATAAGCGAGAGTAAATGTTTCAACGCGTCCGACTCTTCCTGCGCATCAGGCTGATCATTTTCATAAAGTGAGAAGAAAAAATCCTCTGCCGAAGCCATGGTCTCGCGCGCATTTACCCCATCTTCGTCGGGCTCCTTAACTACACGCGTCCAACGTCCCAGCACCTCGCCGGGCAAATCGAAATGATCAATTTCATCGGGCAACAGATCTGCTCGCCCTAACTCCCCGGCCTGATCGTCCTTATAAATCAAACAGACGACCCGATCGCCCGGATTAAAGGCCTCGCCACTGAGAGTCGACTTGCGCGCGATTGTTTTAAATTGCCATTCCATAACTGCAAAAAAGAGAAGCCTCACAGGCTGCCGAGCCTGAGCAATCTTGCAACCAAGATATCGCCATCGCGAACAAATGAGTCCCGAAGCAAAGTCATCGCCCCCTGCTGGCAATCCGCGAACAATCAACTGAGCCGCGGAGCTCTCTGGCTCGCAAAACTAGACGAAAACTAGACGTTATGGTCGATTTCGTATTCCTCCATGTCAGGCGGCACCGTTCCGAGAGCTTCTTCCATGGTGGTGAGGCCCTCTTTCACTTTGAGCATGCTGTCTTGGTGGAGAGTCATCATACCAGTGCGCATGGCGATCCGCTTGATCACGGCGGCTTCTTCACCCGCGTTAATTGCTTTAATCAACTCCTCACTGGTTGCCATTAGCTCATGAATACCGACACGTCCCTTGTATCCATTCCCTCCACAAGCTGGGCAGCCGTCCTCATTCACCCCCGGCACCTTTCCAGTCCAACTAAGAGCGCGCTGAATGATCTCTGCTTGATTCCCCTCAGGCATATAATTTTTCTTACAAGACTTACACACCCGACGCATCAGACGCTGAGCACAGACACAAATCAAAGAGGCCGAGATCATGAATGGCTCGATTCCCATTTCAGTCAGTCGCGACACCGTAGTCGGCGCGTCATTGGTGTGTAAAGTGCTGAACAACAAGTGCCCCGTGAGCGCAGCTTCGACCGCGATACCAGCGGTTTCGCGGTCACGGATTTCCCCCACCAAAATGACATCAGGGTCTTGCCGCAGGAAGGCGCGTAGAGCAGAGGCAAAAGTCAGCCCAATCTTACGCTGCATCTGCATCTGTAACAGCCCCGGCAAAGTATATTCGATCGGATCCTCCGCCGTGCGAATACAGATATCGGAGTTATTAATCTCATTGAGCGCGGAATACAGAGTCATCGACTTACCCGAACCCGTAGGTCCACAGTGCAAGATCATACCATAAGGACGCTGGATCAACTCACGATAAAGCCCGAGATTACGATCAGAAAAACCAAGTGCAGGCAGTGGCAAAGTGCTCTTTTGCTTATCTAGGATACGCATGACGATCCCCTCACCGTGATTCAGCGGAGCCGTCGATACACGCAGGTCAATATCAACTCCGCGCTTATTGTATTGCTTGAAGATAATACGTCCGTCTTGCGGCATCCGCTTCTCCGCAATATCGAGTTGCGCCATCACCTTTAGACGCGCTAACAAAGCCCCGGAGGCGGCGGTCGGTATGGTCAGACGATTGAGCAAAACACCATCCACTCGCACGCGCACACGGGTTTCTTTCTCAAATGGCTCAATATGGATGTCACTTGCGCCCGAAAAGTAAGCTTCCTCGATGATACGGTTGGCCAATTTGATGATGGGTGCGGAATCCTCATCCGAAAAATCGTCTTCATCAATATCTTCTTCACTCTCATAGTCAGCACCCAGTGCTTCCACGACATCACCAAAACCGACTGCCTGATGTTGGTCGCCCTTATCATCGACGATCTTTTCGATTTCTGACTGCAAGCCCAGCAAGACAGAGACCTTCATGCCTGAAATCTCATGCACCTTACTAGTGACATGCAGATCAAAGGGATTACTGAGTGCGATAATGATATGATCCCCCGCGAAGCCGAGCGGCAAAACTTTATTCGCCTTACAAAAGTCCTTATCCAGCTTGGAATAAGTGGTCTCTGTGACCATGCAGCGCTTAATATTGATCGGAGTCAGATCGAAAGCGCGGCTTTTCGCAAATAGCAACTGGTGTTGCGTAATCTTATAATCGGTAGCCAGTAAGACTTCGACCGCCTCACCTGACATTTCCTCATCTGTCTCGATGATATTCTTAAATTGTGCATCGGTCAAATGACCCATCTGGAGAAGATTCTCCAGGATAGCAGTTTGGATACGAGCAAGAGCCATAATTTAAGAGTCTATCGGAAAGGAAAAGAACATCATTGGAGAAAATCAGATACGGCTCAGCTCCTCACGGAGCAGTGGCATTTTTTTAAGGTCATCTCTAGTTTGAACCGAAGAATCCAGCTCTAGCTTCTTAGCGAGCTCTGCGGCCGTCAGCCCACCTTGTTCCATCTGCTCCTGCAGGTATCGCCATTGCTCCGCTTTCATTAATGTAGCGATCCGACGATCCGGAGACACGAGCTCAATCGACTCACCAAGCGCCTCACACAGCACTTTGTGCGTAATCGATTCATCGGCACTGGAATTAACCGCAGAATGCACAACCTCCTGCACCTGTTTGTAGTTACCCGGCCACTCAAAAGAGAGTAAGGCATACACCGCCTCAGCTGTAAATTCACTAGAGCGACTACGCCCGGAACGATCGGCTGCGATACGAGCCACTCGACGTGCGTAAACCGCCACATCACTCGGTCGTAGACAAATTGGGGGCAGAACCACCCCCGTCTCCCCGGCCAGTTCCTCAAATGCTGCCCGAGACGTGTCATCACTATCCACTGTTACAATATAAACGATGAGCAAAGACTCCGAACCTTCCACTTCACGCTGAGCCGCTTCTGTTAATTTACGCGCCTGCGTTACGTCATCGACCGACTTCAAGCGCACGCCAACGACTCGACTCTTTTCAAAGTCGGCAAGCACCGCACGCAATTGAGCAATCGCGTGCGTATTGGAAGTAGGCAAGTCAAACACATCAACTGGCATATCACCATTTCCCCGCCAACGAGAAAGATCTTTAACCGCAAGCTCCGCATCGCCCCCTTTCGGCTCCAGCAGATATAACTCTGTGCCCTCCTTTGCGATGCCCCATGCACTTTGCAAAAATCGATTCGCTAAAAAGCTACTCGCGCTAAAGAAACGGGGTTCTTCAGGAAAACTGAGCGCGACCGCCTCGGCCTCCGCCGATTCTCCCTCCTGCACGCATTGCTCCTTTTCCAGATCCGTCATCGGATCAGAAAAGCGCGCCACATGCTGTAAGAAACTCTCCGTATCCAGCGGCTTTTCCATCACCAGCGTCACACTCATATTCGCCACCTTCACCAGCTCAGGCGTATTCATTAAGCCTGAGACTAAGATGAACGGTAGATTTGGATAGAGCTCTCGCGCCTTTTTCAAAAAGTCAGCCCCGTCCATCACCGGCATCTTATAGTCGGAAATCACCAGATCGTAGGGGATCTCTTCCAACTGAGCGATCGCGCGCTCTGGACGCGTAGCCATATCGACACGATAATCATTCTCACGGAGAAGATCCTGCAGCATTTCTGCGTAATTTTCTTCGTCGTCTAAAACTAATATTCGTCCGGCCATATATCTATATATTCTTTGTGTATTCCCTAAGAAGCAGCGACCTAGCTATTTAATCTTCGCGTCTATCGATACCACATCGGTGTCGAAAAAGCTAGCTGCCTTACTGCGATCTCCCCCGAAGAGGATGGCCGCCGCACGTAAATAGTCGACCTGCTGACTGGAAAGGTGCGATTCGAACAGAGTGCGAGGCGATGCCCCGGAAGTCAGCCGAAGTGCAGATTTGACAGCCGCGTGGGTGATCACATCACCTGGATTCTGATCCACAATCTTACGCACCGTTGCGCGTAATTCTTCGAAATTTCGCTCCCATACATGCTGACGAAACAGATCGCGAGCCGAACGTTCGAACCGAGGAACACTCGCTAATGATTTTTCACGGGCGACTTCAACCACCAATTGCTGCGCCATCACACCGACGTCGACATTGCATTCACGCAACGGCGGCACACGCACTTCTGCAGTTCCCATCAAAATATATAAATTCTCATCAATCAGCCCCTCATCAAAAAGAGAGTCCAGATCCCCACTCACACAGAATATTGTCCGAAGTACAACATCGAGCCCCTCAAAAGCGCCCTCGTGCTTAGCAAGTGTCGTCGCGAGCTTCTTCTGCTCCGCATTCATTGTTTCCAATTCCAACAACACGCAGGTCACACGCTCGACCCCGCCCTGCTGGGCTGCCTCAATCAATGACAAGGCCTGCTCCTGATCGAAAGATCCCGCACTGAGGTAAATAAACTGCTCCACATCCCCCTCGTAAAACCCACGTATGTCCTCGCAAATACTGCGATAGTGCATTCCAGGCTCACCGATCAGTGAAAGCGTGGACTTAAAGTTTCGCAAGCTATGTAGGCGCTCCGCAAATGAAGCCGACGCGCCTGACTTACATGGATAAGAGCGAAAAGAAAACCCAAACTTTACACCCGCATCACTGCTATCCTCATCAACAACGCCATGAGCCGACGTATTTTCGATCTTTTTCGCCTCCTCAATCAACTCCGCAGTCCGCTCCATCAGCGAAAATATATTCAACGGCTTCAGGAACACGCCTCCAACACCTTCACTGATAAGCTCACGAATAGTATCATTCTCCAAATAGCCAGACACCATGATCACCGGCACTTCCGGCTTGATCTCTTTAATGACCTTCATGAACTCCGCACCAGTCATGTCGGGCATCTTATGGTCGGTCACCACCAAATCGTATTCCGTCTCGCGAAAGACCTCAACCGCCTCAATAGGGTCCGTAATTGAAGTCACGATGTAATCGGCTTGTTCGAAAATATCAGTCAACAGACTGTTGAAGTCTGCGTCGTCATCTAGAATTAAAACGCTATATGGCATATAAAATTAGGTCGGGTAGTAGAAAATTATGATTCGTCTTCGGCCGCGGCATCTTCAGCTTCATGTATGTCCTCAATACGCTCCAGCGCGCGACTGAGCGATGACATCGACGTGCCATACCAGATCACGCGCCCATCGAGTGCTTCCTCCCAATATTTCACGACAGGGGCACTCATATAGTAACAAGTAGCCAACATATAAGTACCTTCAACATAATCAAATGGAACTGTCGAAGAAGCCCAACAAAGTGGCAAGTCGACCTTCATCGGCCGTAAAGACTGTAGCTCGACATAATTCAAATCGATCAATCCCAGCTTCGACTCTTCCACCAAGTAATCCAGGAGCTTGGATTCTTCCAATTTCTTAAGATCAAACAATAACGTGGACAAGATCGATGCGCGCCTCAAATCAGCCGCCTGAATCGCTTCCATAAACTTGCCATTGGCCTCCTCTAGGTCCCCCGAAGCGACCAGCCCCTTGTCGACAAGAGCTGAACCTAAAAAACGATTACTACGAAGTATTAAAGCGCGATGCTGCTGCATGAGTATAAATTCTCAGTAAAGATGCTCTATAATCGCCTATAAGGTCAAGACATCAGAAGCCCGAATCCCCGCGGGATCTCGCTTTACGAAAAATTAGTCAATTAATCGTTAAAAAGAACATTTCTCACCTGTCATTCTGGCATGTAAATCCAGCTAAGGACGAATCGCCAGATAGGTCACACGCCCTTTATAATACACATACACTCGGCTGACACGACGCGACTCCAACAAAGAGCGTGCATGGGCAATCGACTCGGGTGCCACCCCGTTGATCTCGACGAAAACCAACCCCGGCTCAATCGCTTCCGCATACACCGAATCCGCCTCAACAGACACCGCCACAAGCCCTTGAACCCGCCAATCGAGGCCATACTTCTGCCGTAGCGCATCATCGAGCCATGCAAAAGTCACGCCATCAAGCAACTCTCCAACTTGCGCATCTGCACCGTAGGGATTCTCAGGGTCCCCCAACACCACTTCCAACTCACGCATCTTCCCCTCCCGACGGAAACGCACACGCACCGACTCCCCAGGTGGACTCGCTGCCACTTGAATCCTCAACTTCTGGATCGAGCGCACCTCGACACCGTTGATGCCTACAATCACATCGCCACGCAAAAGCCCCGCCGTGGCAGCCGGCAAGCCCTCAACCACCGATTGGATCAATACCCCCGCCCCCTCGGGCACTTCAAATGCCTCCGCATAATCTGCATCCACATCCTTCAGGCTCACCCCGAGCATACCACGGCGCACCTCCCCATCGCGCACCAGCGCCAGCGCGATCGAACGCGCAAAGGTAGAAGGTATGGCAAACCCCAGGCCAATGCTCCCGCCACTCCGCGAAAGAATCGCAGTATTAATCCCCACTAAGCGCCCATAGGCATCGACCAATGCCCCACCGGAATTGCCAGGGTTGATCGGTGCATCGGTCTGAATAAAACTCTCGTAGCCCGACTCTCCAAGAATCGATAAATTGCTTCGCTTGGTTGCGGAGACAATACCTTGCGTGATCGTAAGCCCCACTCCCATGGGATTGCCAATCGCAAAGACAATATCTCCCACTTCCAGCTGATCACTATCCGCAATCGGCAGGAATGGCAGCCCCTCGGCATCGACTTTGAGCACCGCAAGATCACTGCGAGGATCACGTCCCACTAACTGCGCGGTCAACTCACGGCCGTCATTTAACTCGACCAGTAGCTCATCAGCCGGCTCTCCATCACGCGCAGTAATGACGTGATTATTCGTTAGAATATAGCCATCTGCAGAAATCACAACGCCGGACCCCACCCCCTCGTTGATGCGTCGCTCAATCTCTTCAGGCTCCGGCCGCTCCGGCGTCGGCAATCCATAGTAGCGACGCAGCATTTCCATCCGAGGGTCCATACCTCTCTGCCGGATATAACGCAAAATGCTTGCCGAGTGCACCGCCACCACCGCCTCTTTCGCGGGTTTGAGAATCGACGCATAACTGGTTAAATAACTTGGATCCTCCCGATTGATCCCGCTTGAATCCAGCGGCAACTCTAAATCCGCGGCCGGCACAGAGCTCCCGCCCAAACACGCCAAGCAAAACAAACTGCTACGAAAGAAATAAATCCATTTACGCATGCGGAATAATTGGAGCCAATAAGAGTCAAAAATCAACCTTTCGTCGCGCATCCGCCAAGAAAGACTCTCCCTCGATGAGCAGCCAGACCTCGCACGCCCCAACAACATGCCACACAGCCGCCAGTGGCAAACGGATCAAATTTACTTGAACAAATCACCCATGGGATAGTCCAACCATGCATGAAAGAGACCGAGGTGATCGTTCAATGGGAAGCAGGCCTACATCTACGTCCAGCAGCAAAATTGGTGCAGCTGGGCAAAGACGCCAAATCCACGATTCAAATTAAGTCCGGCAACAAAGTGGCCAACATCAAGAACATCATGTCGATTCTAATGCTCTGCGCGAGCATGGGCACGACGCTGACCATCGAAGCGAACGGAGAAGACGAGCAAGAAGTCACCCGAAACATTGAGCAACTTTTCATGGATTTAGACGTGTAGACGGCTCCCAAACAAAGACAACACGCTCACTCCGGTGACGTTTCAGAAGCCGCTTTCTTAATCTCGCCAGATTCGGAGCTTTGTGCAGCAGAATCCGACTGTACCTGCGGCACCTCCGGAACTGAAGTCGCCTGAGGCGCTGCCTGCGCAACTGCTTTCTCTGCGGGGCGAGCTGACACCGAGGTAGACTCAACGTCCATCGCAGTACGAATGTCTTCTTCAATGCCCTGAGTCGCCCGCTTAAACTCGCGCACCGATTGCCCCAACGACTTAAATAGCCCTGGCAAGCGCTCCGCTCCAAAAAGAAGCAAAACAACGAGAAAGATCATAATCATTTCCGGACCATTGATATTCTCTAAAAATGCAAGTGTGTTCATAATATTCTACCGCTGAACGAACTATCAACTAGGCCCAAGCCTCGATTTTTTGCAAGTAGCTTCTAAAAAGGAATCACTCCCATTTACCCTTCGATGCGTCCTGCGGCTACAGAGTCCCTACCTATCGGAACAAGCCGTATTTCATAATCGCATAGATCGCACGCACACCGTCGCGCCAGCCGATCTTCTTACCTTCATCGTAGGTGCGACCGTAGTAAGAAATGCCCACTTCATAAATGCGCACATTGAGCTTCGAAATTTTAGCGGTGAGTTCCGGCTCCACCCCGAAGCGATTCTCCTCGACTGTGATCTGATCTAGCACCTCGCGGCGAAAGATCTTATAGCAGCACTCCATGTCAGTCAGGTTCAGGTTTGTCATCATGTTACTCAGCATGGTGAGAAATTTATTCCCCAACATGTGCCAATAAAAGACCACCCGATGGGCACCGCCGCCCATGAAGCGAGAGCCAAAGACCACGTCGGCCTGATCCCGTAAGATCGGCCGAATCAACCCAGGCAGCTCCTCTGGATCATACTCCAAATCCGCATCCTGAATCGCCACAATATCACCCGATGCCAGTGTAAAGCCTGTGCGCAAAGCCGCGCCCTTGCCTTGATTCACCGGATGATAGGCCTTTTTAAAAATGGGGTCCTGAAAGTCAGACTCCAGCAAGGCACGCGTACCATCAGTCGAACAATCATCGACTAAAATGATTTCCTTAA
Organism: Coraliomargarita algicola; assembly: GCF_033878955.1. Taxonomy (NCBI): domain Bacteria; kingdom Pseudomonadati; phylum Verrucomicrobiota; class Opitutia; order Puniceicoccales; family Coraliomargaritaceae; genus Coraliomargarita; species Coraliomargarita algicola. Next base: position 3,608,078 of record NZ_CP138858.1, on the reverse strand, counting down.
CTGCCATTCCCTCGACGGCCCGCACGCGCCCGACAATCTCGTGTAAGGTCTCACGCTCGTTATATATGGGGATGACAATGGATACTTGCATCCGCCCAAACAAAGCCCTCGCCCCACAAAGGGCAATATTTATCAGGTCAAACTCTGCTTGCCTCAGGGCTTTGCATGGGCAAGCTACCGCGAGAACATCTATGCCCACCAAGCCTGCACTTTCCATCGTCATCCCCCTCTGCAACGAGGAGGCTACCCTGACGCCACTGTTCGAGCAAATCACCAGCACAGTGGAAACCAACTCGCTGGGCGATTTTGAGGTAATCTTTGTAGACGATGGCAGCACCGACAAATCTTGGGAGCAAATAGAGCAGCTAAAGCTCGCATATCCTGAACAAATTATCGCTCTGCGCTTCAGACGTAACCATGGCAAAGCAGCGGCCCTCTCTGTCGGCATAGACAAAGCTCAAGGTGATATCATCATCACCATGGATGCTGACCTACAAGACGAGCCGGCGGAAATTCCCCATTTCCTCGAAAAACTCGAAGAAGGCTACGACTGCGTCTCCGGCTGGAAGCAGCTACGCCAGGACCCACTCGGAAAAACCCTACCATCCCGCTTTTTCAACGCCGCCACTCGTGCCACTTCCGGCGTCAAAATCCACGACTTCAACTGCGGTTTCAAGGCCTACCGCGCCGAAGCCATCCACAGCATCGAACTCTACGGCGAGCTCCACCGTTACATCCCCGTGCTGCTCGCAGCCGAAGGCTTCACCACCACCGAGATCCCCGTCGAGCACCACCGTCGCACCCATGGCGTCTCCAAATACGGCTGGAAACGCCTATTCAAAGGAGCCCTTGACTTAATCACCGTGGTCGTGCTCACCCGTTATCTAAAGCGCCCAGGGCACTTCTTTGGCGGATTTGGCATGCTCAGCGGCATACTCGGCTTCCTCATTCTGGCGAGCTTAACAGTCGAAAAAATCATCTTTGGACATGGCATTGGGCATCGCCCCCTACTCCAATTCGGCATCTTACTCGTGATCCTCGGTGTACAACTCATTCTACTGGCCTGATCGGTGAACTGATTAATTTTAACAGTAAATCTCAAAGCCTAAAAACTCCCAAAATCACCGAGACACTTTAAACGCATTTTCGAACATCATGCAATTCATCGACATCAAAGCCATCCACGCACACAGTGCGGCTCAAATAGACGCTGCCGTCGCTCAAGTATTTGAACACGGCCGCTATATCAACGGACCGGAAGTTTACGAACTCGAAGCCACTCTGGGTAAGTTCCTCGGCGACTCCAAACCTCTTCACTGCATTGCCGTGGCTAGCGGCACAATGGCACTTGAAGTCGCCCTGCGCGCACTCAGCATCGGCCCGGGCGACGAGGTGATCACCACTCCATTCACCTGGATCAGCACCGCCGAAACCATCGCACTGGTCGGCGCCACGCCAGTCTTCGCCGACATCGAACCCGACACTTACAACATCGACCCCAAAGAAGTCGAAAAAGTCATCACGCCCAAGACCAAGGCCATCATCCCTGTCGACCTCTTTGGCCAACTGCCCGACTACACCGCCCTCGAAACCATCGCCGAGAAGCACGGCTTAAAAATCATCGAAGACGCCGCACAAAGTTTCGGCGCCGAGCAAAACGCCCGCAAAGCCGGCACCTTTGGCCATGTGGCGACCACCAGTTTCTTTCCCGCCAAGCCCCTCGGTGGCTATGGCGACGGCGGAGCCGTCTTCACCGCAGACGATCAACTCGCCGAAGACCTGCGCGCCGTCACCAACCACGGCTGCAAAGAGCGCGAGTCGCACTATATCCTCGGCACCAACGGCCGCTGCGACAGCCTACAAGCCGCCATCATTCAGGCGAAATTCGCCAACTTCCGCGATGCAGAGATCGCCCTGCGCCAAAAGGTCGGCGCCCGTTACTCCGAGGCACTCAAGGATTATGTGACCGTGCCCAAAATTCACCCCGGCAACACGCACATTTACGCGCAATACACAATTCGCCCAAAGAATCGTGACAGCCTAGGCGAAGCCCTCAAAGCTGCCGACATCCCCAGCGCTGTATATTACCGCAAGCCACTGCACCAGCAGGAAGTGTTCAGCCATCTCCCCTGCGCTAAAAAGAGCTTCCCGCACACCGAGCAAGCCGCCCAAGAAGTGATTAGCCTACCGTTTCATCCCTACTTGAGCGAAGCCGATCAAGCTAGGATCATTGCCACAGTGGTCAAAGCAGTATAATCAACACTCCCTGGTACACGCAGGATCTAATTGGCAGCAGATTAAAATATATAACATGAACACAGTCCAATTCCAACGTAAGGTCCTAAGAGCATTATCTCAATGTGCATTCCTATCGGAAAAACTAATTGGCATACCCAAGTCACGCTACTATTGTCCGACCTGTTCACAAAATGTATTTAGCTGGCAACCTCTCGTTCGTGACATTGGTGATGGCCACTCCAAACTCGAAAAAAGTCCGAGAATCTGCCCCCACTGTAAGTCATTAGAAAGAACACGTCTATTCAGCCTATACTTAGCGAAATATAGAATCCTGGAGACTCAATTAGATATTTTACACTTTGCCCCCGAAAAGGGTCTCGAATCTATATTTCGCGCCGCAAACATTAAAGGTTATCTCACAACAGATCTGTTCATGCCAAATGTTGATAAGGTAGAAGATATAACAAAGATGTCGTTCCCTGATAATGCATTTGATCTGATCTATTGTAGTAATGTTTTGGAGCATATCGAAGACGACAAAGCAGCGATGTCCGAACTATACAGAATTCTCCGCCCTGGAGGACAAGCCATCATACAGGTGCCGATCATAGGAGAAACCACTTACGAAGATCCTAATATACGTAGCGAAACGGAGCGCTATAAACACTTCGGCCAAGGCGATCATGTTCGAGTTTACGGGACAGATATTGAAGAACGCTTAACTTCGGCCGGATTTGATGTGTCACCTTTTGACATTCTCGACGAACTCGACCTAACAGAGTTCGAAAAAGACAGAATGAATATAAAAAGACACGAGTTGATCCATCGTTGCCTCAAACAAAGCAGATAACAAAGAAGTTATCGATTTTCATAAATACGATCCATCGCTCGCATCAAGCGCAATGCATCGTCGGAATTTCCTAACAATATCGGTGTATCCTTAGAAATGGCCTCAAAGAAATGCGTTACCTCTTCTCGCCAAGAGAGGTCTGTGTGATAGATAATATGCTCCTCACGCTCAAACTGTCCCCCTTGAGGGTTTTCAGTGTTATATTTAATCGCTAAATCTTCGTTTCCGTAAACTCCAGAAGAAGTCTTCAAGCCATTCAAGATCAAGGCGCCTCCCTCAAGAAAAATCTCAAGCGAAAAGAGATAGCGCCATTGCGTCATAGTCGAATGCAGCGAAGCACACACACCCGTTTTAGAATTCTTTAATATTGAAAATACATTATCTTCTAAACCTTCCGTCTTCCAAAAGAGGCTCGAAACGAGCGAATGAATCACATCAAACTCTCCGCCGAAATGCAGAAACAGGTCCAGCATATGAATGCCTTGGTCTAGCATAATGCCGCCACCTGCAAGATTTGGATCCGCACGCCAACCATCAAAGTAGGCTGCATCCACCTCTTTACCATAGCGCCCCCGCATCCATAATAATTTACCCATCGAACCACTGTCGACGATCTGCTTCATTTTTTGAATACTCCCATGGTGACGGTGATTAAAACCATACACTAATTTACATCCACTGTCTACTTCGACTCGACGCACCGACTCGACTTCAGCCGCCGTAAACGCGGGCGGTTTCTCCGAAAAGACATGTTTGCCTGCCTGCAGCGCAGCCTTAGTTAAAGGAACGATACGATAATTCGGAGTACAAATAAAAATCGCATCAATATTTGGATCTTTTAGAAGTGCTTCTTCACTCGCCACAATCGGATATACACACTCCGTCAAGTCGCGAGTATCATAAACGGCAAGCACCTCACCTAACTGCGTCTGCTCAATCGCTTCCGCACGTATTTGGCCCATTTTTCCGAACCCGATAATACCACACTTTATCATAATAATTAGTCCTCAAATCGATTGACGAAAGCTCGAAAATCCACGGCGAGCCCGGAGAGAAAATCCTCACAATTACTAGAGACATGTGGGCTCATCAAAAATCTATGCGGATGAAATGCTTTCAATTTCCCCGCATAGGGTTCTTCCCAAAACACATCAAACGCCGCACGTAAACGTCCAGTTTCGATCTCTTGATAAAGAGCCTCCTCATCAACCACGGGACCACGAGCGGTATTCACTAATGCTGCGCCATCCTGCATCCACGATAGTTTTTCCGCATCAATGAATCCCTTCGTCGCAGGCAATAAAGGGATATGTAAGCTCAACACATCTGCCTGCCGAACGAGATCGTGCAATTCATTCATTTGATTATACAAAACATCAAAAGTCAGCACTTCGACCGAAGGTGCCAATTTGCGGACCACATGCGAACCAATGTTACCCTGGCCAATGATCAACACCTTCTTATCGCCAAGAAAGCCACGCGATTGCTTCACCCAAGCATCCACCTCCCCGATATCGCTAAAAAGCATACGAAAAATAAGATACACCGCGAAGTTTGCAGTCTCTTCAAAGATGTAGCGCTTCGTATGCTCAGATGGCATACAAATTTCGATACCCCGCGCTTCCGCCGCAGCAAAGGGAACATTATCCGTCCCCACTCCACACTTAAAAATTCCTTTAAGCTTAGGCATTTTGCTCACATCAATCGGTTGGCTACCGATCACTGCAATCTCTGCTTCAGCCGCCCCCACGGTATGCAATAATTCCGGAACTAAGCGATCAATGGTTGCCGTATTTTTCCAATATTTCATCATTCAAAATTTAATTACAACTCAGCAATCAGGTACCAAGGGCAGCACCGCTGCAGCAAACTCCAAATCGGCCTCCGTCTTGATGACATGAGCCGCCAAGCGACTAATAGGAAAGAAGCCAACGCCACCAGAATAAGTCGCACACTGCCCCGCTTTAAATGCCTTCAAATATGCGTCTCGACGCCAAGCAGTTATGCTCCAACTCACCCGTTGCACTGGATCCAAGTCCTGTGAATTTGTTTTTTCATCAAAAGTAAAATTCACAGGCTTCCCCTGATAAGCACACTCAATTTGTACCTCCTCACTACTCATCAGACAATCCAACTCAGGCGAATTCTCCATCTGAGCTACAAAGCGTTTGACATCCTCCACCGTCAGCAAGGGTGCAATACTGTGCACTTGAAAGAGTACTTCGCACCGATGCTGTTCGAGAAACTCTGCAACAAACTCCTCACTCGTCGCTCGATCATTGGCGAGCTCTGCAGGCCGATGATGAAAAAATACCCCCTCTGCCTCAGCAATGTCGGCAAAATCCAGATGTTCAGAATTGAGCCATATTTCATCAAAACAGCTCGCTGCTTGGCATTTACGGATCGCTCTCACCACGAGAGGTATGCCTCCCAGTTCACGCAAATTCTTTTTCGCTAATCGTTGACTGCCCATTCGGGCGGGAATCATTGCTATATTCATATCAATTAAAGTGAAAAAGGTATTTTCAAATTACTAGCCATCACTGTCAGCTGCCACGAATCTTTAATATTTGAGATAGAAAAGCCCCCCCCTGCAGCCTTCACCAAGGCGAGACCAGCAGCCACATCCCATAGCCAAATATCTTCTTCAAAGTAAGCGTCCAGGATGCCCGATGCGACATAGGCATGCGATAATGCCGCAGAGCCAATCATTCGTATTTTTTTGAACTCCTGAACCTGCTGCACAAAGCTCACCAGAGAGGAATGACTAAAATCCCGTGCACTCGGAAAGCCCGTGGCGAGAGCGGCATGTTGCAACTCATCCGTATCAGAAACAAAGATCGACACTCCATTACAAGTCGCCCCTAGTCCCACAATACCCGAATACATCGCTTCGGAAGTAAAGTCATACACGACTCCCAACAATGGCTGGTTCGCAGCCCATAGGGCAATCGACACGCAACATGCAGGAAAACCCCTGGTAAAATTATAGGTACCATCCAAGGGATCGATAATCCAAATAGGCTCGGATGCACTCATGATTTGCTGAGGCCGCCGCAGAGACTCGCCTGGGATGCTCTCAGATGACAAACCACTCTCCTCGGATAAAATGCGATACCCACTCGCTCTTAAATGATCCAAAATATACTGTTCCGCCGCCTGATCCGCCTCGGTTTTGATATCCTTTCCCACGGTCGATTGAACTCCCGCATCGGATGCGTACGCACCACGCAAGAGAGCGCCTGCTTTCCGAGCGGCCTGCTCTGCCAGTAGCAAAAGCTCGCGGCTTACCTCATTTGATAGCTCAACACTCATTTTAAATTATAGTTTACACTGACGCATATTCTGAAAACCACGACAATTCCACTCCGCAACTCCCATAAATTTGTCCAACCAGACATGTAACAGCAGCTGATGTGCACACTCGACAATACCGTATGTCTTAGCGGGAATATATAAATTAATATCGCCCAAGCGTCTTGAGGCATTGTCAGGCCGAAGCCCGGAGAATGTGACCACCCCCATACCTTTAGCACGCGCGGTTTCAATCGTTCTTATAATATTGGGCGAATCACCCGAACTACTAATCGTAACCAACAAATCGCCACTACTCGCATACCAACTCAAGGGCGCGCAGAAAGTCTCCTCATAACCAAGATCATTTCCCATCGCTGTCAGCAGAGCCGAATTGGCAAAGGCATGGGAGGGGACTCCACCGTTCTTGGTCCAATCTAATGCCATATGCTCTGCAAAAGCCGCACTGGCACCGTTACCGACTAAATACTGCTTGAAACCACCCTCACGAATTTTGGCAGAAACCTCACAAAGGCGATCAAAACCGACATCCTGTTCCATCAAATCACCACCACGATTAGTAATTTCTAAATTCTTAAGCGCTGCATCGTGCGTACTGAGGTAGTGTTTATAGTAAGTCATGAAATGTATGCAGTCCGCATCGATGTTAACGTCTCAATCATTAAACACATTCAACCGCGCAAACCAGCCTGCTTTCAATCTAAAAGCATACGATTAATTTTTACAACAGCCTTGAAGACAGAAGGCGCCACACCATCACTCAGCTGCGGTCGATGCCCATCTTCAGGAAAGAAAATCGCAAAATAACCAGCACTAAGATGCACACGTGTGCTGAGACGACGCGTCGGGGTCTTATAATACTGAAAATCAGTTGCTTCCTGATATGATCCGTCTGGCAGCAGCTCAGACTTCAGCATCCAATCTACATACTCTCCGCCTTGAATTATATATTGCACGTCAATCATGTCCCGATGCCCCTCGAAGCGGCAATCCGACTCTATCAAGGTGTCATAGGTATGCACATTGATGAACATATCTTTCCCTCGAAGCTCTTGAATGCCCAAGGGACTTCCTGCATCCAATTGCCGTAGGGCATTCAAAGCTTCTTCCCAAATCGGATGCCCCAGTAAAGGTAGATAGGTGGATGGGGTATCTAATTTCCCGTAAAGCATGTAAGTTTTAGCTAAGCTCAAAGAGTGAATTAAAATTTACCTGTTCAAAGGTTTTAAGTTTCGTGCCAGGCGAGGCATTCAATATCCGACGACCGTCTGCAAAAAATGCTGCACGTGATAACTCATAGGCTCGCTCCATCCCCTGAATATCAATATGCACTTGTTGCCCCGAGTCATAATAACCAGGAGTAAAATGCGCGTGGAGCTGATCGCTCTTTACATATGTACCTTCAACTGGGATCGAACTAGGATCAATTCCATAATCATGATCAAGGCCAAGTATCACAACCTCCTCAAAACCTAGATAATATAAAATTTGCAAACACACAAAGATGACCGTCCCACCGAGAAATACATGCTCTTGCGGCTGAAAAGAAAACTTCCATGGTTTTTCAACATCTAACGCAGCGTATTCGCTATCCGATACCGTATTCAACCAAACCGTAGGCGCGTCAGATTTCAACTGTTGTTGTAAAAAATAAGGAATAAAACGGCGACACTTCAAAGACTGAATCTCTTCGACATGACTCTTCCAAAAAAAATTGGATACGGAAACAAAATAATCAAGCTCAAGCCCATCAATGAGAGCCGCGCCATTGACCCCCATAACCTTATGCCCCTGCAAGAGAGACAAATCGACTTTATTCAAACTAGGCCCACAACCGAGCAAGAAGATACGCTCCCCTCGACAACTATTTTTAGCACCAACAAACCATTCATCGGGATCTAAACATTGAGTTCGGAGAGCACAGGAAACCGCATCTTTTAAAATTGATCCAGATTCTGCTGCGAGCGAATGCTTAGACAGATAATGCAAATTGTGCACGAATTGAAGAGTTCGATCAATCAATCGCATGCTTACCGTCCCTTTCCAACAAACGCTGCGCCTCGTGAAAATCTTCCATGGTGTCCACATCGAAAGCATATTGATGAGGCACACGATACATGAGTGGTTGACGCCCAATACGACAACCCGTACGCATCACAGCATCACGGGTAATTGCATACAAACCAGTAGTCTCCTCAAGGACCACCGCATCCTGTGACCGAGGCAATCCATCTGGACGCCCAGGATCATAGTTCATCGCTTTCCCCTGAAACCAATACCACCCAGTTTGTTCAGTCACCAAAAACATCGAGTCATACTGATCTAAGGCACTCAAAAATGCCTCAACTGACTCTCGAATAATCTCACCGGTCAGAGTAATTGCTGTCACATATAATTGTATGACCACATCATACTCAGGATGCAGAGTCATAAATTGACTGATCAAATGATTTCCATTCGCAGCATCACTGGCAAACCACTCACTTCGTTGATGGAACTGAAAGCGAGAAGGATATCTATCTTTAAAAAAATCATAAGCTGAGACATTCTCACTATCAATAAAGACATCCCAATCGTCCGGGCAATTGTCATTCAATTCATCTAGCAACCAACAAGCAAATGGCTTCCCAGCGAGAGATCGAAAATTCTTATTAGGAACTCGCGTGCTAGATCGTGCTTTGATCGGAACTTGTACTGCTATTTTCATACTATTTATTTGTAGTTCTTATTGTAAAAAATCATTCAATCGAATGCGCACCGTATCCGAGAATTCCTCTAGCATTATAGTAAGGTCGAAAGTTTAAAAGTAGGATCAGGGGTATCGTCGAAAAAAGTATCGGTGCATAGATACCAAAGATGTCTCCAAAGCACAGCATTAAAACTGCACTCAGAATCGCAGAGATTGCCATTTCCCAATAACAAACAATTTGATTCCCGGTAGCACTCACAGCACAAAGCAAAACATCTAACCTGACAACAATAGACAAGCCTCCAAAGATCAACCATGCGGATATTGGTATGAATTCAATCTGAGCATCAATCAAACCAAGTATATCAGGAAGTGCAACTGCACAAGACAACACACCTGCAAGCGTAAGTGAAAGCGCATAAACGATACGTTGACGGACAAGTAAGCGGAAAGCGGACAAGTCTCTAGTAGACACCATACGAGCCATCAGCGGCTGCACAGAACTGAATGGAGCCTGCGCAATTTGAGTAATCGTCTGCATCATACGAAGTGCAAAAAGAAATGAGGCCACTTCCAGCTTACTGCCAATACTGGTATAGATCAGAGCCGTTAACTGTACACTTCCCATCAAGCCAAACTGTCCGACAAACCCCTTCCAAATCGGCTGCCATGCCCAATATAATACTTCACGGTCAAATTTTAAACTTCGAAAATGAATGACACGTCCCGCTTCAACGAGATGCAGCAAACGCCAATTCATATAAACTCCACATAACAGAATACATTGCATCGCTAGAACAAGTAGCAAAAGCCCCCCTCCCACGGACAAGCATAAGGCTCCTGAAACACAAGAAGCCAAACCAAAGAAAACGCCCCAGCGATTAACTAAAGCCACATAATTCATGCCAATTAGCGCGATCTGGAAGTGCTGGAACATAAAGGATAGCAATGATGTTCCCTGCATCAAAGCAAAGGCACACCAGATGACTCCTTTATCACCATACCCCTCCAAGATATTACTCAGTCCATACCAAGCCATTCCCAAAGCAGCGAGTACATTGAACCAACCAAGAAGCAAATTCAAGAAACCAAGGGTACCATAAGCACGCTCAAAGACAGACCAATTAGGGCGTTGATCGCCAAGATCTGAAGTCCCGGTGAGAACTGGAGACAAATCTTGAGCTCCCCCCATCGCGAACGAAAACATCCTTGAAAAGGTTAAGCCGAAACGCTGCGCAAGAATCGTCCCAAAAAAGTTCAACGAGGCAAAGAGGTACCACGCAGCAATCTCGGTTTCATTAAAACGATTTAAGAGAAAGGGCGTCACCACAATCAGTCGTAACGACTGAACCGCATAATTTCCCCAAGTGGTAAAAGTAGGCGAATGCCATAAACACATACACCATCTCTTTACTAGAGAAAGCAAGCTACACAACAGATGCATACCTATACCGATGAGTTAAGCAGGTAACACGAATTGATTTACATATTATGCCAATAAAACACATAAAAAATTGGACCATTGAATACTGATACTGCAACACACTCACGAAAAGCGACTCATCCCAGTCATCACTATCCTTGATGACTCAAGTCTGCGGCAAGCTCAAAAAACTATGCCGCCCTAGCCCAACAACTAACGCCGAATCTCAGCTAGACAACTTAACAGCTCACAATATACTACGCCCCATGAATTTCGCGCCCACCCAAATACTACAAAGAAAAACTCAGTACCTACGCAAAATATCTGGGCTTGTCGCAGTCAACACCTTACCTCTAAGCCGAAATTTACAACGACTCAAATTGCTCGACAACCATCACCAAGGCCAAAAAGCCGTCATCATCGGAATGGGGCCCAGCTTACAGACAGCTGACCTTGAACGATTAAGGAACTTCACAACCTTCGCGTGCAATAAGATCTATCTCTGTTTCCCGGAAACAAACTGGCGCCCCGATTATTACTCTGTGAATGACGTCCACGTCGCCCGCAACAATCAGGAGGAAATTCTAAACGCTGATTTTGGCAAGAACTGCCAAACACTACACTCTTGCATTGTCGCGAATGAACTCGGTTCACACCAAAACCCGATTGTTTACCACTATTTCCGGAATTTCAAACATCTGCAGGCGCAACCCAAGCCCGGATTTACAAAATCATTACAAATGGGCATTCGCTCCGGCGGCTGCTCGATCTGCATCGATCAAATACAACTCGCCTATCTGATGGGCTTCACTGAAGTGTATTTGATCGGCATAGATTTCAGTTTTGACGTCAAACCGCAAACCATCACCGAGGAATCTGAATCGGGTAAAGTCCTCAAAGCAGCCGGCGAACAAAATCACTTCCACAAGAATTACCGCAAGCCAGGAGAAAAATGGACGGTTCCAAAACTCGAAGAACAAAGGCAGGCATTTGCCCAATGCCGAAGTATCTTTGAAGCCTCAGGGCGCAAGCTACTCAATGCCTCAAGACACTCCCAACTCGATGCTTTGGAGCAAGTTGACTTCGATCAAATATTTAAATGAGTTCATTCGAGACAGCGCGCAGTATAAGTATTATAATAAACAATTATAACTATGCGAAATATCTAACTGCGTGCATACAAAGTGCGCTCGACCAGAGCCACCCAGCATACGAGATCATCGTTGTCGATGATGGTTCAAGCGACGAATCGCTCGAGATCATCCAGCAATTCGCACCTCAGGTGCGCTTAATTTCACAAAAAAATCAAGGCCAAGCTGCCGCCATGAACCACGGCTTTGCGGCCAGCCACGGCGAGCTCATCGTATTCTTAGATGCGGATGACTGCTTACGGCGAGACGCCGTCGAACACATTACTCAGAATTGGCAATCTGGCACCGCCAAATTACAATATCCACTACAAGTCATTAATAAAATAGGCCAGGCCCTAGGACAAATACCAGCCGATGCGGCTCAACTCCCCACAGGTGACCTACTACCCACATTACTTGACAAGGGCACCTACAACTGGATGCCGACCTCTGGAAACGCCTTCGCACGCGAGACGTTAGAGAAAATAATGCCCATCCCTGCAGAACAATTCCGCATATCAGCCGACCTCTATTTATCCATCCGCTCCGTTCGCTATGGTGCCGTTCAATCCGCAGCAAAAGCCCTGGGACAATACCGTCTGCATGGAATGAATGCCTTTGCCAGCAATCACATGCTAGCACCTGATGAAAAAACATATGCTTCAAGAATAGTCAGCCATATCAATCGGCATTTACTGCTAAAAGAGGAAGCCGCAAAGTCGAACTATGCTTTACCCACCGATGCAAGATGCTATTATACAACATTTTATGCGTGGATCGACATCACACTTTCTCTACGATTATTCGGTGAAGAATCCATAATACCTTACCGTAAAGAAGAGATCGCCACAGGTGTTCGCGAGCGAACTAAACGACAATTCTCAAAGCCTCATCAAAAGTGGAAATCTCTAGTAATACGATTCGTATTCTGCTACTTGCTTCATTGTCCACATATTTTGCTCAAGCCAAGCCTCGCGGTAGGGAGGAGGCTTGAACCGATGCTGTTTGCCCAGATACAAAAACGATATCAAGCTAGAAGCATAGCATAATGCTCAGCAACCTTTTGAATATTAAATTCAGCCGATCGACCGCGCAGTCGATCGGCATCCATTGGTTCGCGAACGGCGAGTAGAATAGCATCAGCCAATTTCGCTGCGTCTGCACACGGCACCAAGCGCCCATAGCTCCCATGGTCCAGAAGCTCCGCAGGGCCAGAGGGGCAATCTGTCGAAACAATTTGCAGCCCCACAGACATAGCTTCCAGCAGCACAAAGGGAAAGCCCTCCCAGTCGGACGACATGACATAGCAGTCCGCCCATTTGAACCATGCAAGGGGCTGATCCTTGAAACCTGGAAGCGAAACTCGGTCAATGAGATTCAACTGCTGGATCAAGCCCTCTAATTCTGGACGATCTTCCCCTTCGCCCAATATTATAAGTCGTAAATTCTCCGACAAATTAGACATGGCTCGAACTAACAACTGAAAATTCTTCTGCCGCGTCAAACGTCCCGCAGCAATTAATACTGGCTCTACAGATTGCTGAAAGTATGGATGCTCAGGTCGCTCCAAAGCCTGCTTAGTCAGTGACAGATCGACTGGGTTATAAATCACCTCGATGCTTGCAGGGTTTAAATGCAATTCATCCACCAAGTAGTCTTGGATCTGATTGGAGACGACAACCACCTGATCCGCCCGTCGCAGTACCCAGCCAAGAACCAACTTCCTGAACGGATTCAGCAAAGAGCGCGTATGTGCATATTTCGCCCCCATATGATTCTGCACAGTCGTAATAATGCGTGTATGTAGCCGCCCAAAAAACTGCGCAAGCACCCCCACCGTATTGGCCGTATTCAGCACGCACAATAAGTTATCAGAACGCTGCTCTCTAAGGAGTCGAATCAGACGCCAAACTTGAACCCACGGCAAGCGACTATCCAAAGAATGCACGCAAACATCTGAATGCAACGAATCCAACAACACACCCGTTCGACGAAATAGAATCAAGCGCACATTACAGCCCTCACTTGCCCAGAAATTAGCAAGGAGTAACACTGCTCGCTCCGACCCGCCACCATCCATAGTGGGAATCATGAGCGTCATCACTTTCTTCGATGTCTTCATTTACTGCTTAAGATAGCTTTGATACAATTCCTCCGTCTGACGTGCGACGGCATCGGGTGAGTAATACGCCTCCACTCGGGTTCGGGCATTGTTTGCCATACGTGCATGATTCTCGGAATTAACAAATACATCAAGAATCGCAGCAGCAAGCGCGTCGACATCGCCAGCCGAAATAAGGCACCCCGTCTCCTTATCAATGACCATATCCGGTATTCCACCGATACGCGAAGCAATCACAGGTGTACCGACGGCCATGGCTTCGACCACAACCAAACCTTGAGCTTCTGCCAGGTGCCGACTGGCTTACTGGGCACCACCAAGACATCAGCCGCAGCCATCCAGGAAGCGATTTCCTTGCCCGGGCGCCAACCAACAAAGTGCACAGCCTGCTCAACTTTCAAATCCAGCGCAATCGTCTTCATCTCGGTCGCTAACACACCATCTCCCACGAATATGCACTGTGCATCAGCAAGCTGCTTTTTCATTTGAGCAAAGGCCTGCAGCAGGTCTAAGACTCCTTTTTCCTCAATAAAACGTCCCACGAATAGAACTTTAGGCCCCATACCATATTTTTCTTGAATGGTATGAACTATAGTCGAATCGACCTGCCCCACATTCGCCACCGCTGGAATAAAATGTATCTTACTCTCAGCTCCACCAAGCTCAAGCACTGCCTGCTTCGTCGCTAAGCTATTGACTGTGATTGCATTCGCCGATCTTAAAACAAAACGCTTCATTCGCCCCATCCAACCATCCGGCGACAAGCCGAAAACATCATTACCATGACTGGTTGTAATATGCGGAATCCGCAGAAATTTCCCCAACCAGACGGCATTCAGGCCCTGCGGTAACAATGAGTGCGAGTGCAGTATCGCAGGCCTAAACCGCAGGCAGCACCAGAGCAATGCAAGTGTTTGCGATAAAAAGAAACAAGGCAGCATGTATTTAAGCACTGCACGTCGCTGTAACTGAATTAATATGCCACCATCATAGCAAAGCTGCTCAAACTTAAAGGGCCAAAAGTAAGGAAAACGAATCACTCGCATCCCTTCTATCTCCTCGCGAAACTTCGCACCCGCACTATGCGGCGCTATCACCGTAATGTCCCAGCCTTGCTCTGCCAATAATTTACATTGGTTGAACACAAAAGGCGGCGTCCTGTCTCCATTCCAACGTGGAAAAACCGATGTATGCACCAATACTCTACGAACGCCTGCAGTCATTTTTCAGCTGATAATGGGTCAGATTGAAAAGAATAAATAAAGCATAAGGGCACCCCCTCGCGCTCGACCACATGCAGCAACTTCGCTTCAGGATAGCTATCATGGAGATTGAAACGCGTCACAGAAACAAAAAAGTCAGCTCCCTCGCGCGGTTGCCACATCTCGAAGCGAGTAGGGTCCAATGCCTCTTGCAGCATCCAACGTGAATAACGTTGATGCACCCGATAGACACGATCACGATCAGGGTCTATCTCGACGATATACTGATTCAACCATTCGCCCGCCTCTTTATGAGAGAGGCCC
This sequence comes from Coraliomargarita algicola, assembly GCF_033878955.1. NCBI lineage: Bacteria > Pseudomonadati > Verrucomicrobiota > Opitutia > Puniceicoccales > Coraliomargaritaceae > Coraliomargarita > Coraliomargarita algicola. The sequence goes on along the minus strand of NZ_CP138858.1, from coordinate 3,592,785 downwards.
CAGTAATCAGTCTCATTCTGATTGTACGCAGCTGGCAAGCCACCGGAGATCACGTTGAAATAAACATACTGGTATGGATGCAAGGCCCACATATGCAACACAACTATAGCGACCGCGCACAGCCCCACAAATTGTAATATAGAGACCAGCAAACGAAACTGCTTACCTTCGCACCAGCGTAATGAATCCTCAAAGGTGACTGCAGCCAGCGCCACCAGAAGTGGCATAATAAATAAAATATGACGCATTCCATCATATAGCACCGGATCTTTCCAGATGATATACACAAGTGGAAATAAGCCGGCGCACACGATGATCCAACGCGGAAAAAACAATGTGGCCTCCTCCCCTCCCTGACGCAGTACGCGTATAAAAGTAAAAAGAGTCAGCAGCCAACCGCCTGCAATTAAGATAAGCAGGTGAGCTGGAGTCGTGACCACGATCCAAAAAGGCAGGTAGTATATCGGTAAATCCTGGGCCTTCCAAAAGAAACCATCCATCAAGACCAAGCCCTCCCAACTAAAATTTTGCACCTGTTCAACCGAAGCCCCGGCCGCGCCAAAAGGATTGCTGTGTAGTGCGGGCCAGGATACATACAGAATTGTGAAACCGATCGCCCCGGCCAGCGCGCCACGCAAGCCCCAATACAACATACGTCGTGGCAATTCGCTCCAGCTTAGGCGCTTCAAAAAACATTCGGACAATAAATGCAACCCCACAAAACCACCGAAATACACTAGGATCAAAAAGCCTGCAATGCGGGTAGACATCGAAAGGCCCGCAGCGACTCCCACCCATACAACCCATTTCCACTGCGGCTTGGGTAGCCGTGAAAAGAGCGCCACCAGTGCCCAAACTCCAAAGGCATAAGTGCCCGCCAGTGGTATGTCCTTCGGATTAAAAAACATGTGCCCATAGTAACGCGGTAGCGTCGCCAAAAAGAGCAGCGCCCAAAAGCCTGCTCGTTCGCCGCCGATCCATGCCGTTAAGCGCCAAACAGAAAAGAGCCCCAACAGCCCAAAACAGAGACTCCAAACATGCCCCTTCTGACTGCGAGTCCCCAAGTCAGGCATCAGCTCGTGCACAATCGCCAAGGGCACATCGAATAAACCAGGATAGCTACTGGACGGTGCTTTCGGAGAATCTCCGGCCAGCAACTCTTGGTAATAATTCAATTTCGAATCCGCATCTCTAAAACGGAAATTCTCGTCCCACGAGAGGCCATAGTCCCCCACCGTGAAGACCGCGACCAGCAAAAGCAATGCCCACAAGACCAGAGAGCATCGACGCCAAATCGATTGACTTAGGGCTATTGTGGCTGTTTCGGACATGTGATCAGATTAGAATATTGAGGTGCAAAAAATTGTAATACTCGGGCAGGATTACGATAATAATTCGTTTGCTGATAGGCCCAATCTTGTAAAACAGCTAAAAGTCTCTGCGCACAATCCGATTCGGCATCTGCTAAAGTCTCATAGACTTTGCCAGATTCTCCTTCTAAATTGTAAAAACGAGCCTGCTTCGTCTCCCAATTATACAATAATTTATGATGCTCGGTCACGAGGGCAAGTTGCTTCAGTGCCGGTGATTGGCAAACTAAGGGCAACCAGCTACGTGGCTCTTGCAACAGACTCGTCCCCTGAAAACCTGCGTAGCGGGGCAAGTCCAATAAGTCCAACACAGTCGGGGCAATATCAGCATGCTGCGATAACGCTCCCGTATTTGACTTCACCACATGATCGACTCCTGCAATAATCAATGGCGTCCGAACGACCTCGTCATATAAGTCTCTTGCATGCCCGGTCACCCCATGCTCTCCGAAGGCTTGCCCGGTATCGCCAGTGATAATCAGCAAGGTGTCATCCCACTTCCCGGCCGCCTGAAGGCCTGCAACTAAACGCCCGATTTGTTCATCTAAATAGTGCAAACTGTCCTGATAGCGTAAACGCATAGCGGGTATTAGTTCGGGTGGGAGGTTTAGAAAATTTAAGTCTGTGACATCCATTTCCTCACCGAAGGGACGTGGCAGACCGTCTGGAAAATAATACGGGTAATGGCTCCCCTGTAGGTTCAAATAGGCAAAAAAAGGCGCATCCTCTTCACTCATCCAATGTAACGCGCTCTCCACCGTGTCGGCATCGAAGCCCTTGCCGGCATTCAACGAAAGCTTTCTTCCCAGAGCTGCACTCCCATAAGAGCGGTCATCCGCGTGGTAGAGCACATCTATATGCTCGGACTCCAGGTAGCGGAGCATCCCTCCCCAATTCTCATTCTGTGAGGAAAAAATGGCCGTTCGATATCCGATCATGTGTAATAAATCATAAATGCGCGGCCGCGGATGCGAAACCGATGCAGGATATAAATGAATGCGTTCTCCCCAAAATGGATAGATGCCCGAAATCGCAGTAATATCGGCATAACTGGAATGACTGGAACTGCTATAATGATTCCGAAAGAGCCACCCCGTCTGCATCAGCGCCTCCACATGCGGCATAATACCTTTCAACTCCCCAGGTCGCCCGATCACGTCCGAGCGCAGTGACTCCACTAGGATAAGAATCACATTCTTTTGGGGCCCTGGAGGGCTAGAATCCACCCAACTGCTTGCGTTTGCATATGCAGTCAGCTCCGATCGCTCAGACCAATTCAGTTCCAGCTCTGAATCTACCTGCTGAAAATTATCAGATTTTCGCATCCACGGAAGCGTCAAAGAAATAAAGGGTCCGGACTGATCCAGTAACAGGCCTTCTAAATAATCACCAATGGTCGCACTACGCGCACTGAGATCGTCACCAGAAAGTCGCAGGCGTCCTACCTCCGAATTCTTAATGTCTAACACAACATTGGGCGGATACTGAAGATGCCCCCAGAGCACGCACAAGAGCCCCACTCCCGCCAACAACACACGCCCGCGAAAACGGATCCGACGCAAGAGGCAGGGCATACCCCAACAAAAAGCGAGCCAGAATAGCAGTAAGGCAAGCAAAGCAAAGCCCGTGCCCCAAGGTGAGAAGTGCAGCGCTTGCTGCATTAAATGCCAAGGCGAACGCGCATAAAATAAAGCACTGTCGCTACTGGGAAAGCGCCCAGCATACACGTAGTGGGCACCGGCAAAGGCCACCACAAAAAAGAAGAGTAAGCATATAGCTCGAAAACTCCAACGACACAGAACTCGCCACCACACTGTCAATGGACCACCGGCTCCATCGGCCGCCCATGCGAATATTGCTAATAATAAAAGCCATACACTGGCATAAGAGCTCCAACACCCACATTTGCTGCCAAAACATGCCCCCAAGATTTGAATCACTGATAGGCGGCAAGTGGAAGCCATACAACATCAAGAGGTAAACGAAACCATAACCGAAGACCAAGACAGCAAACCACATGAGCAAGTCGATCAATCGCTCAATCAACTGACTCCCGTCAGGTTTTTCATGCGCTTTCATAGTGTCGCTGCAAAAGCTCATCAATCACTCACCACTAACGTAACTGCCGCAAGGCTTCATAAGTCACGATCCCAACTGATGTCGAGAGGTTTAGCGAACGCATTTCTGTATTCTTGTGCGGGATCGTTAGCCGCTGGCCCGCCATCTTCGCATGCAACCAATCAGGCGCGCCGTGCCCCTCATTGCCGAAAACCAGCCCATCGCCGTCGGCGAATTCCACATCCCAATACGCGTGGTCTGCTTTCGTCGTCAAAAGCCAAAGGCGTTTGGGCGCCTCGGGGCTGGCTTCGAACGCCTCCCAGTTCTCATGATGATGGACATCCAGCGACTTCCAATAGTCCATCCCACTACGCTTCAGGTGCTTATCCGTAATGGTGAAGCCGAGCGGATGGATCAAATGCAGCCGACTTTCTGTGATCGCACAGAGGCGACCGATGTTTCCGGTGTTTTGTGGGATCTCTGGATTAAACAGGACGATATGCAGCATTACTTAACTGAAATACCGATCCCAGTTCAAAGCAATGACTGATGCCCAACAAATGAAACAATTCAGCAGACTGAGCAAAACGGCCGCGCTGCCCATGTCTTTGGCCCGCTTGGCCAGTGGACGATTGCGCAAGGAGATGTCGTCCACCACGGCTTCGACTGCGGAATTCAGCAACTCGACAATCAGAACCAGAAGCACGCTGGCGACTAAGATCAGTTGCTGCATTAGCGGCACCTGCAGCAGAAAAGAGGCTGGAATCAGCACCACGGCGAGAAAGACCTCTTGGCGAAAGGCTGCCTCATGCTTCATCGAGGAAGCCAGGCCCTGCAAAGAATAAGAAAACGCCTTGAAAACCCGGGTAAAGCCAGAGTTTTTATGGATATTAGGATCGATTGGTTCGCTGTCCATAGTCGGTAAAAACACGGCACGATGTGTCGTTTCTGCAAAAAGTCGATCCAGTCTTTGTGACGATTCGGCGGCAAATCTAACAATCTCACAACGGCTCTCGCCGCCGCGCGACTAAGCTAAGCCACGTATTGTAGAACGCAGGCAATCGCCGGTGTCGCGGCATGCTCGATCCGATTCCCACTAAGTTTAAAAGCAATCAACAAGGATAGGCTTGCCCCAGCCTTGCGGGCGGCTTTTCTGTGACGCCATGTCTGTCTGGTTCAATCCATCTCACGCTATCGATCAAATCCTGCGCCAAGTCGCGTCTGAAACCGAAGGTTTCAATGCCGACTTCGAACCGGGCGTGCGCCCTGCCGACCCGAAGTTTGGCGACTATCAGGCCAATGGGGTGCTCGGCTTTGCCAAGCGCAACAAAGCCAACCCACGCGAACTGGGACAAAAACTGATCGAAGCCGCTCAGGCCTCGGGTCAATTTGATCCGGAACTGGTCGAACTCTCACTGGCGGGCCCTGGCTTTATCAATTTCAAACTCAGCCCCAAGTTCATCTGGGACTGGCAACTGGCCTTTTCCACCAAGGCCGACTACCAGAGCGGCGCCAAGGAGCTGAAAAACGGGCGCAAGGTCATCATCGACTACCCAAGCGCCAACACAGCCAAGCAGGCCCACATCGGCCACCTGCGCCCGATGGTGATTGGCCAGGCCATCAGCCGCCTGCTGGATTTCTGCGGGGCGGATCTAGTTCGCGACAACCACATCGGCGACTGGGGCACTAATTTTGGCACACTGATCATGAAGATCAAACGTGACGGCATCGACCTCAGTAATCTGGGCGACAACGCGCTGGTCACGCTGGACCAACTCTACAAAGACGGCTCTGCGCTGGAAACCGAGCAACCCGAACTGCGCGACGTCTCCCGCAATGAGCTGGTGCTACTGCAAAACGGCGACGCCGAGAACACCGCGATCTGGGAGCAGATTGTGGAGATCTCCAAAGTCGCTTTTGACAAGCTGTTCGCTCAAATGGGGGTGGAAGTGGATATCACTCTCGGAGAATCCTTCTACCGCGACAAAGTGAACCGCATCTACGACGAATTAACCGAGATCGGCCTCGCAGAGGAAAGCGACGGTGCCCTGGTGGTCTGGCACGATGAGGTCAAAAAATTCGCCCGCAACAACGAGCGCCCCTACCCCTTCAACATCCGCAAAAGCGATGGCGCCTCCAACTACGCCTCCACCGACCTCGCCACCGTGCTCTACCGGGTGGAAGAATTTAAGGCCGAGGAAATCATCTACCTAACCGACGCACGTCAACAAGACCACTTCCAACAACTCTTCCTGACCACCGAAAAGTGGTTCAAGGCCAAGGGCTATCCGCTGCCGGAAATGAGCCACGTATTCTGGGGCACTATTCTGGGCTCCGACAAAAAGCCCTTCAAAACCAAGTCCGGCGAGTCCATCAAACTACAAGAACTTTTGGACGAAGCACGCAGCCGCGCCTACGACGTAGTCAGCGAGAAGAATCCCGACCTGCCCGAAGACGAGCGCCGCGCGATTGCGGAATCTGTCGGAGTGGGCGCGATGAAATACGCCGACCTCTCCAGCAACCGCACCCAAGACTACGTCTTTAGTTGGGACCGCCTGCTCAGCTTTGAGGGCAACACTGCGCCCTACCTACTCTACGCAGTGGCACGCATCAACAGCATCTTCCGCAAGGTCGGCGTCGATCCAGAAGCCACAATCGAAGGTGCCAGCCCACTGGAAACCGAAGCCGAAATGGGCCTTGCCCGCAAGCTGATGGGCTTTGTCACCGCGCTGGAATTGACCATCAACGACCTGCGCCCGCACTTCCTCTGCACCTATTTGTATGAGCTGACCAGCGCCTACAGCACCTTCTACAACGCCGACAAGGTCATGGTCGACGATGCTGCCGTCAAGGCCCGCCGCCTGATTCTGTGCGCACGCACCCGCACCGTACTCAAGACTGGCCTGGAACTGCTCGGCATTCAGCCGCTGGAACGGATGTAAGCCTCCGCGCACTACGACATCTCAAAAACAAGTGCAGTGGTATTATCCCTGCCATCAGTTTGCACAGCCTCAGCGACCAAACGTTGAGCGACGTCTTCTGCTGCATTTTTGGGTGGATTACGAATCAAGCGCTTCATACCACTATCCCAAAGCCCCTCCACCAGTCCATCTGAACAGATCAAAAAGGCGTCCCCCGGTTCATAACCAACCGCCCCAAACTGCGGGCTGAGGTTCTGATTCTTACCGCCGAGCACCTGCTGCAGTGCGTTGCGTCCAGGGTGGTTACGCGCCTGGATCTCCCGCAACTTACCTTCACGCTGCAACCAACCAACATGGGTGTGATCGTGGCTGACCTGCCGAATACCACCGGATGCGGGAAGGTGATAAATGCGACTGTCCCCCACATGGGCAAAGTAAACCCAACCAGGGCGCACCCAACAAAGACTTAAGGTCGCGCCCATCCCACGCAGCTCTTCATAACAAAAGCCCATGTGGGTCAATTCACGGTGAATTTGATCAAACAATTCACCCAGCAAATCTTGAAAGCCGACCGCAATCCCCCCTGCAGCCGCTCGAAAAGTTTGCGGTAATAAATTCGTAATTTTATCAACCGCAATCTTACTGGCAAATTCGCCCGCATTCGCACCGCCCATACCATCGCTAACGGCAAATATATAATCATTTTCAAGTAATCCAGCATCGCCGTATTTACCTAAACGACGCACCCCCTCACCATTCAATGCCAATGCCAAGAAGGCATCTTCGTTGTTTTTACGAAAACGTCCGACATCAGTCAGTCCAGACCAGCGAATCGCATCCGCTTCTTTATGCTCAGCTTCACTCATTCGGCTAATCCTCCTGGCCTGCATTCCATTGGCTGCGATCCGCAACCGACTCCATCTTGGGCGACGGCGGATAGCCGGGAACCAAGATCGTAGCAAACTCGAAATCAATCACACAAAAACGCCCAAGTTGCGCACTATAAGTGATATTACGCACCTCCGCATCGTCATGTCGCACGCCGTATTGCTCCAATTCATGAAAGATCTGCGCCTTCTTTTTATCGCTCACATGATCCACCCGCGAACCACAATTAGAGGTGACCAGATAAAGCGTCGCATCATTTTTTTCGACGATTCGTGGCACAAAGCTGCAACCGTGCTTTTCCAAAAACTCCAACACGCGCACCTCATTCTCATAGCGCTCACGAGCTTGGGGACCTTTAAAAGTTTTATGCACACGTCCATCATACCCAATATGGACCACGGCTCTGGCTGTATTTTTCGCTTCTTCCATTTTTTTTGATAAATTGAGGGTTTCTCTTGTGCAATGGCAAGATTTCAACAGAAATCTAGCAAGGTTCTATTTCCAGAACGTAAAAAAATAAACTAAAATAAATACTGGCACGAAGTTTGCTAAAATATAATTTCCTCGGGTGACTGCTTTCAGCCACCCGCTGAAACTCAACAGTCAATCAACAACCTGACAAAATACAGAAATAGCTATGGCTAAAATCAAACTCGAATACCTCTGGCTGGATGGTTATACACCAGTCCCTAATCTCCGCGGCAAGACCTGCATCAAAGAAGGCGACGTAGAAACATGGTCCCTTGAAGACTGCCCACTCTGGGGCTTTGATGGCAGTTCCACGCAACAAGCCGAAGGTAGCAGCTCTGACTGCATCCTCAAGCCAGTTGGGCTTTATCCCGACAGCACTCGTAAGAACGCATTTCTCGTAATGTGTGAAGTCATGCTTCCTGATGGCACACCACACCCAACGAATCACCGCGCAACTATCGCGGAAGATCCAGGTCTCTGGGTCGGCCTTGAGCAAGAATACTTCCTCATGCAAGACGGCAAGCCTCTCGGCTGGCCTTCAGAAGGCTACCCCGGCCCACAAGGTCCTTACTACTGCGGCGCTGGATTTGCCCAAGTAGGTGACATCGCCCGTGCGATCGTCGAAGAGCACCTCGACCTTTGCCTCGACGCAGGCATCAACCACGAAGGTATCAACGCTGAAGTGGCCAAGGGCCAGTGGGAATACCAGATCTTCGGCAAGGGCGCGCACAAAGCCTGTGACCAGATTTGGGTTGCTCGCTACATCCTTGAACGCCTCTGCGAAAAATATGGCGTGGACGTCGAGTACCACTGCAAACCTTTCAAGGGCGACTGGAACGGCTCCGGCATGCACTGTAACTTCTCCACCGAATACATGCGTGAGACTGGCGGTAAGGAATACTTCCTCAAGCTCATGGACAAATTCGAAGAGTATAAGGACGAGCACATCGCTGCTTACGGTCCCGACAATCACATGCGCCTCACCGGCCTCCACGAAACACAGTCGATCGACAAGTTCTCTTGGGGCGTGGCTGACCGCGGTGCTTCGATTCGCGTGCCACACGGCTTCGTCAAAGACGACGCTTATAAGGGCTACCTCGAAGACCGTCGTCCAAACTCACAAGGCGACCCTTATCAAATCGTCTCCCGCGTCTCCAAGACAGTCGCAGAAGTCGAAGCTGAATACAAATAAGGCGAACAAGCCCTCGGGCTCGGTTTCGAGGCGACAAACTTCATCAACGCCACTCCAAAAGGAGTGGCGTTTTTTTTTGCGCGTAAGCACGGATGCGCGACATACAAAGAAAGTCTAACAGACTCCCGAATAGATCGCAATCGGATAGGCGTAGCGTATCGCCTCGCCATCGCGCCGCGCGTTAACGCCCATACGATCCTCGCGTAAGTCCCGCTCAAACAAGGCTCGGATTCGATCCGCATCTCCCGGATTTGGAAACGAAGCTGCCAATTGCGCCTCCAAATCTACCTCCACGACATATTGAGCGAATTTCACCTGCTTCAAACCAGCATTTCGAATCATCCGTTCGAAGGCTTCGCAAGACAATGCCGCCACATGTGAAGGATCCCGCAAGCGCTCCATCGCATTAAAAGCGGCAAGCTTAGAACTTGGCAAAACAGGATCCGCCACCACAACGCGTCCACCCGGACGACACACTCGGCACATCTCACTCAAGACCGCAGCAGGATCCATAAAATGATGAAAAGTATAACGCGACACCACAACAGAGAATGAAGCATCTGCATAAGGCAGATCCTCAGCGGCCCCCACCTGCCAATACAAGTTTTTAAGCCCCTGCGACGCCTGTCGCTTGCGCGCGGCCTCAATCATTCGATCGGTCAAATCAATCCCGTAAACTTCGGCTGCAACTTGAGCGAATTCGCACGCAACCATTCCCGGCCCACAAGCCACGTCCAACACACGATCCTCAGCACCGCAAGCACTCATCTCAATCAAGCTTTGGATCGAATTAGTGTGCCCCTTTAATTGAGCGAAAGGTACCGCCTGCTTAGTAAACTGATCTCGAATTTGTTGTGCATGTCGTTCTTTTGAAATTTTCATACGCTCAATATAGCAAAGACCACACGCTCTATCTTGTATGAGACTGATCGCATGCAGACTGTTGCCTGCGATACGCTTCGGGCGTCAGTTGAAAGATACTCTTAAAAACTCGGCTCAGGTGGCTTTGATCATAAAATCCAGCTTCCAAAGCAATATCGCTCAACGGGCGATCAGTCGCGAGTAGATCACGCGCACGCTCTGCCTTACGATTTAATTGATAGGTCTGAATAGTCACGCCGTACTGAGCTTTAAATTGACGATTACAATGCTCCTTACTACAGCCACATCTGCGAGCGATCTCGTCAAATGGCACACGCTCACCGAGCGCTGCATCCAGTAAAGTCTTCACCCGCTGCACCATGTCAGGCGCAGTAGCAGCAGGTAGATCCGTCAGCGTCGGTCGCACAGGCTCGCGAACTGAAAGCAACCATTCGCCTAAGCGCAAAGCTTTAATCGCCTCCGTGCGTTCTCCCAAAAGAAATTCGCACAAATCAATGAACCTCGCGACGCTCTCCAAGTCAGGCCTCAGACTCGCTCCAACGACATCAGCATCGAACAAAGCTAGAGTATACACACCGCAAAAATCAGGCTCAAACCCGCAAACCGCGTGACGTTGGTGCGGCGCAAGGTAAAGCACTTCACCGGCCGAGAGCACGCGTGTGTTAGTATCGATCTGCATCGTAATGCCTCCCCCAGCACCGCTGCGACCACTGGATATTCATGCGTATGTAAGCGCTCACAACCGTTTGCTTGATCGACAAACCGAACCTCGTACCGCCCAGCACTCTGAAAAACCCGTGCACTCATCTAAGCCCTTCGCATGTCGGCAAAGCACCACACGTTCGCCGTACACGCAACACACGAATGCGACGCAAGCCACCAGGCGTCGGCCATTCGATCTCATCGCCCTCCTCGTAGCCGAGCAAGCCCGCACCAATCGGAGTGAGAATCGAGAGCCTACCTTGCTCGAAATCAGATTGCGCAGGCAAAGTTAATGTATAGGCTTCGCGTTCACCGGAGTCGAGATCCTCAATCTCGACATCACTGCCCAAGCCAATCGCCTCGTCAGGCACCTCATCGGCATCTAAGACGATGGCACGCGACAATTCCGCACGCAGACGAAAGACGGTATCAATCTTCGCGCTCAGACCGCGCAATAAATGGTTCAAGACAGTGTGATCGTCCTTGGAGAGATAGATATTTTTTGTACTCATTTTGTTTCGATTTAAAGTCAGTTAGCTTTCGCTATTAAAAATAGGCGCCAGTGCATATTCTAGGCGCCACACATGCTCATTGCTGAGCTCAATCTGCGTGGCCGCTACCGATGTATGCACGTGGCCCGAATGGTTGCAGCCGATGATTGCCGACGACACAATTTCGTGACGCAACACCCATGCGAGTGCGACTTGAGCAGGCGTTGCGTTCAACTCGCGCCCGATCGCTTCAAGTGTCGCAATCACTGAAAAACCGCGTCGATTCGCATAGCGCAAAGCCAGCTTTTTAGCACGCTCGGAAACATGTAGCCCCTCGCTGCGACCGTATTTTCCAGTTAAAAATCCGCCCGCCAGCGGCGACTCCGCTAAAAAACCGACCTTATACTCACGAGCAATTGCACTTACATCTGTATACAAATTACCTTGCTCAAGAATAGAGAATTTTTGCTGCAGAGAGTCGAAACGACACCCACGCAAACGATCCGAGCGCCCCAGCGCCTCGACAAATCTCCACGAAGGAAATCCAGCCGCACCAACATAGCGAATGATGCCCGCACGTATCAAATTTTCCAAGCCGACAAACAGCTCATCCATCGGGCGAAGACAACGCGTATTAGGCGCAAAACAATCATCCCACTCGCAGACCAAAAGGTCGAGATGCGAGACACCGAGTCGACGCAGCGATGCCTCGCACTGCTCACGCACCAACCTCGCCAACGATTGCCCCGGAGCCTGGAGTTGTCCCGAAAAAACCATGCGAGTGGAGAGGACACAATGCTGACGCACACCTGGACGCTGGCTCAGCCATGCTCCCAGTGTCTGCTCCGATTGAGTAACAACATTTTGATTAGACGCGACAGTAGAGGTTTGAATAAAATTCCCTCCTAGCTCACGGTAGGTATCTAGTAAATTAAAGGATGCGTCGGCATCATTGAGCCATCCGAGTTGTAAAGCTCCGAGACAGAGCTCGGAAACCGACAATCCGGTGCGCCCGAATTTTCTTTGGTTCATGACATTAAAAAAAAGCTGAAAGTAAGCGCCACAATCGACGTATTATCCATTGCGACAAACGAGATATTCCCTAGCCAGAGTCTTAATCCATTGGAGGATAAAGCAAGTGTGCTGCGAATTCTATCAAGCTCCCCGACCCTGACGTATGCGCTAGGTCTAACTCACCTTAAACACAAACCGCAACAAGGCCGGGCAGACCTGGAAAGATACCAGGTGCTCCTCTTCCCTTTTTATAAAGTTGCTGTCTTAAGTGTGTCATCAAACACAGAGCATCTCATAAGAATATTTTTTGTCAAGTGCGTCACAATTAATAAACTAGTCATTTTTCGAGTCTCCTTGACTCATCCGACATTTTAAGCAAATGCTCATTGGTATGAAAACGAAGATCACATCGATCAATTTGGTTCGTGGAACGAACCCACTCGTCTTCCTTAATTAAAGGCGGGGTCGACACCCGATTGCGGCGAACACTTCGCACAATCAACAATCGAACCACCGCCAAAAAGTGAAGTGCCTCAAGTAGCGGAACACAGTTTCGGCTGCAGGAACAGACACAGTCTATTCTCTTGCGACAACAAAGCCCCGAAGCTCTGCGTATCCAAAAAATTTGAATAACGTTCAATAAAACATACACACATATATAGAATATCTCACATCCTCAAAAAGCAAAAATCATGAAGACACAACTACACATCCAAGACAACACCTGCCCACAACCACCTGCCATACGCGAATTCGCAGCAGAACAACTAGAACCCTTAATTCATAAAAACCCTCGCATCGCTTCTGTTCGCCTGAAAGTCCGCAAGCTTCCAAGTCGAAGCATAAACGATGTTTACAGAGTCAGCGCCGTCGCCACCGGCCGCTGCTTTAGGACCAGCTACACGGCACGATCGGTAACTGTGCGCGCAGCACTCAAATCCATCCGAGCAAAATGCGAAGCAGCCCCGCGCCCGCCCGCCATCATGACTCATAAAGTATAGCTTTCGCAAAGCCACCCAGCAAAAACTGCTTTAGGTCAAGAGTTCCAGCCTCATAGATTATAGTCATCCATGTTCAAACGCATAGCCGTCAAACCAACGCCAGAAAGCTCAGTCCATTCAGCGACTTCCAAAACACCACCACCGATGTTATAATCTTCCAAAGCTTCATCATAGCTAAAATGACTGTTACCAGTAAGCTGCGCACTATAGCCAGCGACTGCACCATAGACGCGCCCAGAACTACCTCCTCCTTTCAAGGTAACGATTGCATTCGGCGCATAAATCGCAGCCGCCAGATAACCGTTTCCACTGATTGAAATAGCCTGCCCACCCGCGGTGGTATTTGTACCGAATATCAACAACTGCTCCGGGACCTCGCTTTCATTTAGAATACCGTTTCCAGAAATTGAGATATCGCCTTGCGCAAAAATTTGAACAGTGGCACCATCGGCGACCTCGATGCCTGACTTGCCTGAGATACTGATATCTCCCGTAACCACAATACGTGCATCACCAGCAATCCTAAGGGTTCTCCTCCCCGACATAGACCAAGAGCTCAGCTCATAATCACCACCTGCAATCGTCCCTGAACTTGGCATCGATCTCACCGGCGAATTAAGCGCAGGCACACTGATGCTTGGGAATTCGGCATAAAAATCAGTAGTGATGCGGCTAAGGTCTACTTCGCCCGGATTGTAATAGGTGGTTATAGAACCATTAGGGCCAACATTCGGCTGACTGCCCCCCGTAGCAACATAGCCATAGACGTCTGCATTCCCTATATCGATCGCATCACTTTCAACTGAAGTGGTCGCCACAGTTATCTCTGAATTGATGTTGCTCCACCCATAACTGCCATCGCGTGAATCGTAACTATCAAACGTCACGTTATTCCCCTTCAATACAATCCCTTGTTTAGAATTAAAACCATTAATAAATGGATAAAAGCCACTGGCTAGCGATACCCGAACCTGTTTAGAGACCACACCCGCGACATGCCCCGCCGCTTCGCCCTCACTGAAGATCTCAGGGGTAGATCCATTTGGATTGAGAATCACAACATTAATGTATCCCTCGATATTCCCTTCCAAATCATATGGACCGAAACGCTGAGCCCAATACGGGCGACCATCCGCGTCTGTCCCCGAAAGCCAACCGGATTGATCGGCTTGACTCAGCGCATGCAAGGCCCGGTCCACCCCTCCTTCAGCTAAATTAAAACTGGCCCCCAGTAGATATGACCTTGTGGATACCCGATACTCTGAAGTCGTCAAATATAGATAACTCCCCATCAAAGTCATAACCACAAAACTGAATATCATTGCAGTGACCAGAGCGGATCCTCGCTCACGAGAGCGATTCTTGGTAGAAATAGAATAGTTCATAGTACAGCTCTCACTTGGTGACTGGACGATTTCGCATCATAACCCGGGCAGAAATAATATAATCCGTTGCCTGCGCCTGCGACACCAGGCGGATCATTTCCGCATCGATCTGCACACTCTTAACAGATAACAGCAATGATTCCTTCGAGTGCTCTAACGACTCCCCCAAAGGATCGAAGAACCCAAAAGTAAATTGCTCGACGCCATCCAGCAAAATCTCGTTCGAGCTAACCACACCAAGTTTGTCCCGAACAATGCGACTAAAGATGCCCATGTCCTCATCAAAAGCATACTGCACCGTACCACCGTTATAAAACGAATCTTCAGGCACTTTCACAATCAAATGATGCTGCGAAGCTGTCGTCACATCACTAGCCGAACGAATATCACGCGAAAAGTATTCCAGGGCTTTACGACTCTCACGACTCATTTGTGTATAGGCAGCCACTCCGGTGGAGCTAGTAGCAAATACGATAAATGTACTTACGATCGACGCCATCACGATTCCGAACACGCCAGTGGACACAATGAGCTCCACCAAAGTAAAACCACGACGGCAAGGAGCTACTAAATTCATACCTAAGTCCTTCATATGGTTCTATAATAATAGTCGTTCACCCCACCCTTGGCAAAGAATGTAACATATTGCAGCGTCACCTCGCGCCCTTGAGCATTTTGGTAACTCACCCCCACCACGACTCGACGCAAATCATCCTGCTCCTCCTCAATCAGACGACTCACGGAATACATATCGTAAGCCTTCGTATCAAACTGGGTATCCACCGAAATCTCAACATCGGCCGGCAACTCGATTAATTCCACCCATGACAGCGTCCGCAATGTCTCAACCTCACTTTGAAGAATTTGAGAGACACGAGTGTAATTACGCGAGTCGTGCAGGATATCGAAGCCACGGCGCACACCCGCAAGCCCTCCAGCAATCACTATAGTGAAAATGCCCATAGATACGACCACCTCAGTAAGAGTGAATCCCGTAGAACGTTGTAGTCGAATCCCTTTCATATAGGCAATACTCCCTATTTCAAAAATAGGCCTCAATCCTAAAGCACTGAACAGGAGCCCTTTAACATAGATTTAGCACAACAGGACGAATCAAAAACCTCAAAATATACGTATCTGGGAGCCGGACCACTAAGTGTTTCACTTATTCAAATTAGCGTTAATACAACGGTAACAGAGGCTCAAATACATTTCCTCTAACAGTCTCAAATATAGACAATAGACTCACTCGTATAAAAATCCTCGAGTGACTCGATTCTTCACAACTTTCCGCGATTCCGGATTGCCCTACAGCAAGCAGCCGTCGAAGCTGCCCATCATGGCAACCCATAAATTACTCTCATGGAATGTGAACGGCCTGCGGGCAGTTCTCAAAAAAGGCTTTCTCGATTTTCTAGCGAATGAGCAACCCGACGTGCTCTGCCTCCAGGAAACTAAAATTTCCGCCGACCTGGTCGATGGTTTCAACTTCGACGATTACCCCTACGTCTATTGGAACTGCGCCACAAAAAAGGGCTACTCCGGCACTGCGATTCTGTCGAAAACGAAACCACTCTCGGTGCAATACGGACTCGGCATCGAGAAACATGACAACGAAGGACGTGTCATCACAGCTGAATTTCAAGATTACTACTTGGTCACAGTCTACACCCCAAATTCACAGAACCACGACGAAAATAAGCGCCCACGCCGGCTCGACTATCGCACCAGCGAGTGGGATGTCGACTTTCTCGCCTACCTTAAGAATCTAGAACAAAGCAAGCCGGTCATCTTCTGCGGCGATCTCAATGTTGCACACACCGAGATCGATCTCGCCAACCCGAAAACCAATCGCAAAAACGCGGGTTTCACCGACGAAGAGCGCGCACGCTTCGATGCCATTATTGAAGCCGGCTTTATCGACACTTTCCGCCAAATCAACCCGGATGCAACGGAACGCTACAGTTGGTGGTCTTACCGCGCAGGCGCACGCCAAAGAAACATCGGGTGGCGCATTGACTACTTCTGCGTATCACAAGCACTCAGTGAACGTATTGCACATGTTGACATACTCGACCAAGTCATCGGCTCCGACCACTGCCCCGTGCTGCTACAATTGAGCTAAACGTCTCGCCTGCTGCATCACTATGTTCACCGACCTGCCCGACGCCTCCATCCACTCTCTGGGCGAAGTGAAACTGATCGCTGCCATCGGAGAATGGCTCGGCTCAGAGGTTTCACCGCCGAGCCCATGCGGCATGGGCGATGATTGCGCAGTGATCGACACCTCGCATATCGACCGCCAGTTATTGACAACCGATAGCGTCAGTTTTGGGCGACACTTTGATACAACAGTCAGTGCACAATCCGCCGGTGCCAAATTGATCAAGCGCAACCTCAGCGACATCGCCGCAATGGGCGGGCACCCCGGCCCAGCTCTTCTCAATCTGCTCTGCGCTCCCAATCTGCGTCTCGACTGGTTATGCGAATTTATCCAAGGCATCCGTCAGACCTGCGAGCGCTACCAAGTGCCCATAGTAGGCGGCGACATCAGCACCCTCCCCTCGGGACAGTTCACCGCCGCACTCAGTCTGACGGGACACATGCGGGGCCAAACAGCACTCTTACGACGTGGCGCCCAACAGGGCGATGCCATCTACGTAACTGGCAGCCTGGGAGGCAGTATTTATCATAAACACTACAGTTTTGAGCCCCGCTTGGCCGAGGGGCAGTGGCTCGCGCAATCCGGCGTCTGTAGTGCCATGATGGATATCACCGACGGCATCGCCAAAGATCTCAATGCCCTGCTCCCAGGAGACTGTGCCGCACACATGGACCTGCCCGCGCTCCCCCTCGCCTCTGATGCATTTCGCCGCGCCCAAGAGACCGGCCACTCGGCCATAGAACACGCATTCTGCGATGGCGAAGATTACGAACTGCTGCTCACCCTCCGATGCGGGACCACACAGGCAGCCTTTGAAGCCGACTGGAAGCAACGCTTCCCCAACACCCCACTCACACGCATCGGCAAACTAGAGCCCCGTATAGGCGAGGCCCGCTATCTCGACGCGAGTAGCAAAGAAGCCTTGCCATGGATTCGAGGTTTTGAACATCTGAGCGGATCATGATCGATATATTGCAACAATTGCGCCACGGAATCTGCTCCCACACGGCAGCCGAGACCGAGGCCCTGGCTGGACAGCTGGCCGCATTACTGCCAGCGGATTCGGTCTTGGCCCTACACGGCGATCTCGGTGCGGGCAAAACAACCTTTGTCCGCGGCCTGGCCCGAGCTTGGGGCATTCAGGAAGCCGTCACAAGCCCGACCTATAACCTCTACACCATCTACCAAGGCGAGCGACAACTCATCCATCTGGATGCGTATCGCCTCAATTCTGGAGCAGAGTTGGACGCCCTCATGATTGAGGACTTTTTAAAAGCGCCTTGGTGCTTTGCAGTCGAATGGCCCGAGCGTATACCCGATGCCCTCCCCGAAGATACCTGGCACCTATACTTGACGATCAATTCCGACCAAAGCCACCAGATCCGTATGGCATCACAGGCTTCAAGCTAGAATCGCCTCACCTTTTTAAAGCTCGACGGGCCCTGATAAATACCGGTTTGGCAACTCGCAAACTCTGCTCGGGGCCAAAGCGGAGCGCTTGCAATTCTGCCATCACTTCCGTCTCGATACCTTTCGCTTTCAAGCGAATCATATAGCGCCCAGCTTGACGACGAACTGGATCGAGCGCTTTAGGTCGCCGCAGGAAGCGATAGAGCAGGCCCAGCAGCCAATAGCGACCGCGCCATACGGCCCCAAGCACTACGATGCCCACCATAAGCATCGCGAGTGGCCGAAGACTCCCCAGCTTCAACGGATGCAACAACCACGACTTAAGTCGCAGGCCCCAGCGACTCAAGCCCTCCTTGAAGGCCACATAATAATCTAACAGCACATCCTTCAAAGTCGCCGCCAACTCGACTTGATCCTTTTGTTCGAAATTCACGACTCGTCGATACCATTGAATGCGTAAACTATCTACCCAGGCGGACCAACCGGAATCAAAGGCCATACTCCCCTGCACCATCATCTCAGGGTCACTCGATCCACGGCCAGGCGTGGGGTCCACCCGCAGCCAGCTTTGATCTTCAGCATCATAAATTTCCACCCAGGCATGCGCATCGCGATTCCGAACCACAAAATAATCCTCCAAGGTATTCCAAGAGCCCCCGGCATAGCCGACCACCATTCGTGCGGGAAAACCTGCCTCACGCGCCAGAAGTATAAAAGCGCCCGCAAACAGCTCGCAATGCCCTTGAGAACCGGATTCCAACCAAGAAACAATCGGATCGTTTCCCATAAACCACTCAATATCCGGCATCAGTGAATATGCGAAATGCTGCCAGAGATAACTCGTCGTAGCACGGCTATAATCAGCCGCATTCAGCTCGGCTCCACCTGAAATCTCCTGATTGATTACGCCCAACACATCCTTCGATGGAGCAGACATGCTTAACTCCAAGGTCGTCAACGGATAGGCCAGTCTCTCTTCCTCGCCCTCGACTGGACTTTCCACCTCCAAGGGTAGCGAATCCAAGATCGCACGCTCACGCTCCCCCGCCGCAAAACGTGAATTAAATTTCAAGTCCTCGACCTGATAGGAAAATACATTTTGCCCAACCGAATCCAAGCCCAGCACCTTTACCTCGGGGACCCATTCGATATTCTGCAACTTTTGAAAACGCAGCAGGCCATAATCTCCTGGCAATGGCAAGTAACGGCTAATCCCGCCTTCCATGTAAAACGTCCACAGCTCCCCACGACGCTGCGATAAGGGCAAGGCTGTAGAACTCAATTCCCGCCGCTCTTCAAATATCCGAAATGGCTTGGCACGCAGGCTGTGCGACACACGGAAGCGTCCATCGCTATATTTATCCAACACCAACATACGCCAATAAGGAGCCGCACTCACCGCCTCCATCCCTGGTAAGTCGATGCGAAGCGCCACACTGTTATCCTCCTGAATCTCACTCACATCCCCCAGTCTCACATCCTCACTGAAGCCGGAGCGCGCCTGAGTACTTAGCTCCAAAAATGGAATCGCCCGATTGAAGTCAAAACGCGGCGTCAAAATAAAGAGCAAACTGGAAACCGCGACGACCAATGCAAACATAGCCGCACACAACAGGATAATCCGTAGGTCCAATACTCGCCAGACCCTACGAATGAACGAAGACCATTGAAATTGCTCCCAGTCGATTACATGCGGCTTCGCTTCTTTTCCACGATCAAGCAAACAAATCACGAACAGCAGTGCCATCGCTAAAGGTGCAAACAGTAAGATCTGCACTGCGAACAAGAGAGAAACAGTCAGCACCCCGGAGATCACCACACAGAAGAGACAAAGCAAAATCACTTGCTTGTCTTCTCGCAAATTGCGCGGGGCCAACATCCGATAAATGATCAGCAATACCACCATGCGCACCAGGGGTGGAATAAACTCGGGGATATTCAGAATAAAATCGGTGCCGATCAACAGCAACATGACGGGCCCCGCCCAACGCCATACCAACGTAGGAATACGCGCAACCCAGCGCGGACAGCAAAAAGCCACCAGCGCCACCGCACCGCCGAGTAGCAACATAGACATGCTCTCGACATCCAGAGAAAACAAGGACCAAAAGGAGAGCATCGCCAGTAGCGCTCCCATTAATTGCTTCAGCTCATGTAGCTCCTCCGTGCTAAGCCTCACCTGCTTGTTCGCCATTGACATGTATCGTCACTCCGCTCTCCCCGCACGGTCTGAATGTGATCCAATTTCGGCCAACAGTGCCCATCTCGGAATTTACTGAAGAGGCACCCGGCTTCAGATGCAAGCGTGCCAGCAGATCAAAAAACGCGTGCACCTCACGCATGCCACGCACCGCAATCGATTCGTCCTCCACACTCACCGTCTCCAAACGCCCCGCGTGAAAAAGATCCTCAGCCAGTGCACACGCGACTGAACATAAAGTCTCCACCTGTGCCTCATTCCAATCACGCCCCAACCGGTCAATCCGCAGGTAAAAACCACTCTGCCCTTCCTGTGCCAGTTGTCGCACCATCAATTGATTCATCCGCGCAGTCGCCTTCCAATGAATCAAGCGCGGCGGATCACCAGCCTCGTATGGACGCACCTTGAGCAAGTCGCTTCCAGCTCCAGCGAGCCGACGCGAGATCCCCGCTTGATAACGACGCCCATCCACCACTGGATGAAAACTGTAGTCCACACGTGTCGGCCAAACCCAGATCGTTTCTTCGACCAAATCCCCCACGCCCTTACGCAAAAATCCGAATGGAAAATATGACTCCACCCCATGTAGCTGCACTAAAAACGCCCCACGTTGTTTCGGCACAAATGTCCACTCCAGCGAGGTCGAATTCCCCGCAGCAATGGAATGCTTCAAATACAGAGACTCGCCCGCCGGCGCCACCGTGCTACTGACGCGAAAGACCACACTCATCGATGGAAAAATCTGCTTCCCGTTCTTCAAAACGACCTCAGCCATGCCAACTTCGCCCACCTGCAAGTGCTCAGGTGCTTGTAAGCTCCATTGTAATTTACGGAAATTGACCTGAGCCAAAATACCGCTGAGCACCAAACTACTCAGTAGCAAAGAAAGTGTCATGAAGAGAATATTACTGGACGTGTTATACGCGGCCGAACCAATCCCCAAAGCAACAATGATCAGCATCCACCCGGTAAACGTCAGCTTCGTACGCTGCACTGGCCTCGGCAAAATCTGCCGTAAGAATAGAGGTAGAATACGGCGCTCTTGCTGACGCCCCTCCATAAAAAAGTCGGGGTCCGTCCAATCATGCCAGCGACGCAACTCTATCTGCGAATCAGCCATCAGCTATGCTATACGGGCTCCGCCACGCGCGCCGCGATCTGCGTTAACAAAGCTTCAATCGAACGCCGCTCTTCCATCGGGTCCGACATCGACTTACGCAAGGCCAGCCGATGCGCAAAAACAGGATGCAACATGCGCTGCACATCTTCAGGAATCACAAAAGCACGCCCCTGCGCCAGCGCACTGGCCTGCGCCGCGATCTTGAGCGAGAGCGTGCCGCGCGGACTCACCCCGCTGCGAAACTCTGCTTGCTCACGGGTCGCGGCAGCCAAACGCACAATATACTCCGCAACCGTGTCCTCCACGAAGACACGCCGCGTATACTCCTGCAGTTCCACCACATCTGCACGCGAAACCACGGGAGCCGCCTCTAAATGGTCATAGTGCAAATGCCCCCCCTTCAAGATGTCCAGTTCGTATTCAAACTCAGGATACCCCATCTCCATCCGCATTAAAAAGCGATCCATTTGACTCTCCGGCAGCGGGAAGGTGCCTTCATAATCGACCGGGTTCTGAGTCGCAATCACCATGAAGGGCGGCGGCACCGTATAGGTCTGCCCATCCACCGATAATTTGCCCCGCCCCATCACTTCCAGTAAGCTCGATTGTGTCTTGGGAGTGGTACGATTGATCTCATCCGCCAGTACGATATTTGCAAAAATCGGACCTCGCTTAAACTGAAAATCCTTCGCCTTCTCATCGTAGATCGAAACTCCGATAATATCTGAGGGCAACATATCGCTGGTAAACTGAATCCGCGAAAATGAACAATCAATCGAGCGCGCCAAACAATAGGCCAAAGTCGTCTTTCCCAGCCCAGGTAAATCCTCAATCAATAAATGCCCTCCCGCCAACAAACAGATAATCGTGCGGTCGACAGCTTCCGTCTTACCACGAATCGTGCGTTCGACATTCGCTCGCAAGCGGTCAACAGTTTCAAGGGCTCGTGGCGCAGGAATTATAGGGGCATTCGGCATAATGTAAAAATTAGGTAATATCTATTCATAAGGCAATCAATAGAAAGCTTTTCGAGACGAAAGCAGCTAGCCCGCCAACGCTCATCCAAGCCAAAATATCCACTAAAAACCCTCGACAGGTACTAGTGCCCAAAACACAGTTGAAAGCAACTCCCTATATACCTAATACGCGCATGAAAACCGTTTATATTATCGAAGACGAGGAAATCTTGCGGGATTTACTTTCTACATTTATCACAACCGCATACCCCGAACTGGAACTGCTCGGCATGACTGGCGACGGTGGTGAAGGCTTTGAAAAATGCCTCGAGCTGGCCCCCGACCTGGTCATCGTCGACATTCAGCTACCCGAAGTCAACGGCCTCGAAATCTTACACCGGCTCAAACAGAAGTTTCCTAAAATAAAAATTCTCATCTTCTCCGGCAAGACCTCCTACCAAACAGTCAAAATTGCAGTCAACGGGAATGCCGACGGATTTATTAATAAAATATCCGGGCTCGATGAACTGGAAAAGGCCATCGACGCCGTCTCCAAAGGCGAGCAATTCTTCAGCCCCGAGATCCGCGATGAAGTCGCCCGCATACGAGCCGAAGCACCGGGCCGCTCTCGCCCTCCCTTTGCTACTTGAAGTTTAAAAGACACAAAAACCTCCGCGAACAGTCACAGAACTGTCACAGAAAGCTTTGAAACTATTCTTCCCATCTGGCGATGCACTGATAACTATGGTATAAATTTTCAACAAATGAAACAATCCAGACTGCTTAAATCCACCCACCGAAACAGCGGCTTCAGCTTGCTCGAAATCCTAATCGCAATCGCCTTGGTTGCGCTGCTCGCCAGCGTAGCACTCAACCAGTTGACAGGCATCTTTGGTGACAATCAGGAAGAAGCGGCGCGCCTATTCGTCACCAGTAACTCCGAACTGGCCCTCACCCGCTACCGACTGGACGTGGGTAATTTCCCAACTACGGAACAAGGACTCAGCGCTCTGATCAAGGCGCCCGCGGGCAAAGAACAACGCTGGAAAGGCCCCTACCTCAAAGAGACACCAATCGACCCATGGGGACAACCTTACCAATATCGCTTTCCCGGCAGTCGTAACGTCAGCGGCAGCCGCAGCTTTGACATCTGGTCACTCGGTGCAGACGGCGTAGAGAGCGGGGATGACATTGGAAACTGGAGCAGCCAGTAGCCACCGCTCACGAGCGGGCTTCAGCTTACTCGAGATCATTCTGGTCTTTGCCTTAATTGCGCTTGCCTCAAGCGTGATCATTGCGAATTTCACGACTTTCCTGAGCTTCGACGATCAAAACAATCCTGAAGACACACTGCGCGCCGCCATCCGCTCAGCCCGCTTTCAGGCAGCGAGCGAACGCACAGTCGCCAGCCTGAGCTTTGACAAGGAAACAGGCGCCTTGATCGTGAGCCAGGGAGAGAGTTTTCCACTCGCTGCACCCTTCAAAGACGGCAGCGCCGAAATACGCTTTTATTTAGTGCCCCCCGCACGCGGCATGGCCGATTTCCCCGCAGCCGAGCGCAGCCAGCTGGAAACCAAAGAAGTACGCTTCGCCCCCGATCGCAGCTCCAGCCCCTTTGTCGCTGAAATCGACAGCGGCTTCGGCAGTCCTAAGCGCATCATTTTCGACCCATTTTCCAGCTTAGTGAGGAGCCCGAAGTGAAAGCCATGAGCGCAAAACGAAGCCTCCAAAAAGTTGAGGTCCCACCTTTAGGCGGCTGCACAGGAGTCGCCATAGAGGCGCGACCGCCAAAAGGCGGAACTCCAGCTCCAGAGAATCGCCCAACTCACTGCCCACGCTCCACTTGGTCTCGTGGTAGCCGAGACCACTCGCACCAACGGCGCGCCGCCTTCACACTAGTCGAAGTGCTGATCGCTGTTGCGATTTTTGCCATGACCAGCTCCGTGCTCATGTCAGCCTTCGTCAACGCTTTACTCGCCCGCGAAAGTGCCGCCAATTACGATCTGCTCAATGCCGACATACGCGCAGTGCGCATGCAGTTACTCCTCGAGCCCAACCTCGAAGATGCCGAAGACGGCGACGAATACGAAACCCTCAACTGCGGCGAGGCCTCATGGCAGGCACAAATCACTCCCACAAATGTAGTCGATCTCTTTCAAGTGCAGTTCAATATTCGCTTCAGCCAGCCCCCCGAAGGTTTGCCTGCCGACTACAGCGAAATGCTCTACCTGCTACGGCCGACCTGGTCGGAAAGCGACGAACGCTCCGAATTACTGCAGGACAAACGCGAAGCACTCCAAGACAGTCGGGGAGGCTTTTAATTTTCAGGATGAAGACGCACAGCCCAACATCCAGTGAAAATGCCACCTCCGCATTCACCCTGCTTGAAGTCATCCTTGCCGTGACCATTGCAGGCGCATTGCTGGCCGCAGCCGCCACTTTGCTAGTCTCCGTGACCGACGTCTGGATGGAGCGACAAGACCGGCACTTTTTTGAAGACCACGTCGATGGCGTCGCCGAATTCTTGCAAGCCACCCTCACCGCAGCAGGCGCGGAAATCACACTCAGCAGCGAATCCGACGATGCCGACGCCCCCAACAATTCCAACGATTCCGACACCCCCAACAATTCCGACGATTCGGACGCCCCCAACGATCCCAGCACCCCGACGAATCCCTCTGACACCGAAACAGACACCGAATCCGAAGAAAACAGCGGGGGCGGGCTCCTTAACGTCGCCGAAGACCCCATCGACTGGGCCCAACCACCGGGTTTTGCCGATTACCAAGACCCACTCCTCCACTTTTATCTCAAAGATACTCCGCCACTACTCATCCAAACCGATAACGCACCCATCGTAGGTATCGAAGCCTACCTCCATTTCAAACAAGACGAAGGCCTCAGCCTACTTTGGTATAGCCCCCTGCAAGAAGAATCCGAAGACCTCAACGACTTACGCCGCACCGCCCTCAGCGATCTCATCACAAAGCTCGAATACGTCTATTGGGACGAAAGCTTTGAGAAATGGGAAACCGAAACCGAGCCCCAAGAAGGCGAAGACGGCGAAGAATTCACCCTCCCCCGCTTTATAAAACTCACTTTCGAATATGAGGGTGAAACAAAAGTGCGCACACTCACGATACCCGTCCCTTCCAGGAGTGTATTTCTTTTTTAAAGATGAATGTAAACAGCAAGCAGAGGCAGGGAAAAACGTGGCGTGCAAGCGCGCTCGCACCAGTCCAGCGCCCAAGTGCGCGACAAATCCCGACACCAGCGCTCGCAAGCCAGCACCCCACTCCCCACTCCCCACTTCCCACTCCCCACTCTCGACGCAGCCGAGTCCTCGCCTCCCAGCGCCAGCAAGGAAGCGTGCTCATCGCCGTACTAGCGATCACACTGCTACTCTCATTCATCATCAGTCGCTTCATCGATGAAGCCATCGACGACCTGGAATACCGCGCCATTTTTAACGAGCCATCCGATGTTCGTTCCTTCACCTACAGCATGCTGGAGGTCGCCCTCGCCACGGTCTACGAAGTGGGCCTGATCGACGAGGGTAAACTCTTTGCCCCCGAACAAGGTTGGGCCGATCCGATCCACTATGCCGGCATCACCGTGCCCAACGGCTGGAGCGTCGATATTCAGATTCAAGACGAAAGTGGTAAGCTCCCCATCAATACCATGAGCGAAGACATGCTCAACAACATGCTGGAAGAAAGCTTCGATTTCGACTTTGGCACCGCTCGCGAACTCAGCAGTATGCTGCTCGACTGGATCGACGAAAACGACAGTCGCCGACTGAATGGCGCAGAATCGGACGACTACCTGCGACGCGATCCTCCCTACAGAGCAGCCAACGCGCCGCTACAAAGTCTCGAAGAATTACGCTTAATAGAGATCTGGGAAGACGAATTTTTCGACGAAGACGGCCAACCCAACGAACTCTTTGCCCAGCTCGACAGCATGGTCTCAGTGCTCCACACGGGCGCCGCCAACCTCAACAGCAGCCCGCAATCCGTGCTCGAACTACTCGCACAGCAAGATGGCTACGATGAAGACCACCTCTTCGACGGGCTGGACGACTTGCCCTACCTGCAACAAACACCCGGCTCCGCCAACAGCGAAAACAGCGGCGTCGAAGTCAGCCTACTCCGGATCACTGTCAATCTCTGGCGAGGGCAGGTCCCCTTTACCGTAAGCGCGCTCGTCGAGCCCAATTTCAGCACTGAAACTGAAGCCAGTGGCAGCGCCCCCGGCGACGACTCCTCAGACGCCCCCAAAACCGGAGCCACCAGCGAACAAGACGCCATCGCTTATCCTTTTACCATCCTACAAGTTTCCGAATACACCCAAGGTCGCCCAAGTAGTCCGCCAGCGCGCTATTCGGCACTAGACATCGGTGAAGAAAGCGATTCATTCTGAGCCCGAATAGACCAGCCGTGAGCAATCCGACCAACATAGCCCCCGAAAACGAGAGTCCTCCCCAAGCAGACGTGCTCTTGCTGCCTGCGGAGTATTTCTTCGTCGAGTCGGTCGAGGTGCCTCCCGCACTCGCCCCCAATGAACTGGCCGACTTTGCCGAGCTCAGCATGGAGTCCATCGCGCCCTTTCCACTGGAACAACTGCGCTGGGGCTTTTTAACCGCCCCCGACGGTCAAAGCCTGCTAGTCTACGCCGCGCTCAACGACCGCCTCAAACGCGCAGGCTACACCGAACTGGAAAACTACACTTGGGTGCTCCCCGACTTTGCCACCCTCTACGGTGCTCGCGTGAACAGCGATACCGAAATCGTACTGCTGGGCGATGCATACGACACCACACTAAAACTCCCCAGCGGCGAATCCATTCCCCAGCAAATCCGCAGCCACCGTAGCGACGCGACGCCAGTCACGTCTCCCGGCTCCGCAGATCCATCCCTTCGACTTCGCCCCCTCCCGGTCGAACTCTCCGATGACGGCACCCCCACCTTTCAATTCGAAACCGTCGGCGACAGCCCCATCAACGGCCACTGGTCCCCACTCACGCCCGACGAAACCACCCTCTGGCAAGCTGACATCCGTCCCGCGGCTTATAAAACTGTAGAGCGCAATGCCCGCCGCACCACGGCCTGGGTCACCCGCACCTTAGGCTACGCCGCCTGGTTTGCCATCTTTCTCATTTCACTGGAAGCTCTGCTCTTCATGGGCCAACTCTGGCTCGGCACACGCGAAGCAAAAATCGATGCCCAAGCCACGAATGTGCGCCGCATTGAGGACACTCAAAGCCTAATGAATAAGCTGGAACAAGTCGCCCAAAACGAGCTTCGCCCCATCGCCATCCTGAGAGCCGCCAATAATATTCGTGCCGCCCTCGGTAATACGGGCATCGAATACGACGAAACCATCATCGAAGGCAACAATCGCATCACCATCGAAGGCAAAGCCAATACCATCAACGAACTCAACGCCTACACCGCAGCCCTAGGCAAGTCCGGCACCTTCGAGCTAGTCGCCCCACCCAAATCACTCAAGCGCGCAGGGCAGACTAAAGTCACCTTCACCGTCACACTCGACTACACCCACAGCGAACCGCCCCCCACCAAGGTGGAGACTGCGGCGGCCACCATGCCCCCACCGCACGCCCCCCTCCCTGCCGCCGTGAGCGCCGACACCTCGGTAGCAGAAGTAGAAAGCGAGGACGAGGAATGAGCACACTCAAAAGCACCACCCGACGCTTCTATAAGCGAATGAGCCTGCGTGAGAAAGTTCTCTCGCTCAGCTTCATTCTAGTCATCCTCTTCATCTGGAGCAACAATTGGCTCGGGCGCATGTCCGAGTGGAATGCACAACGCAAACTCTCCACCATCGAGCTCACCACCCAGCAAGAGTGGATCGACCGCAGCGATTTCTTTGCCCAAGGCCTCGCCACCGCACTGGAACGCGTCGACCCCTCAAAAACCTACGCAGCAGCCCAGCTCTCCGGCCGAGTCGATAGCCTAACACGCCAAATCGGACTCTCCGGACAGGCCGATATCGACTCCGTCCGCACCCGTGAAGGTGAAATTTTTAACGACCACAACCTCCGCGTACGTCTCAAAAATATTTCCATTACCCAGCTGATCCAGCTCAACAAACTGCTCCAGCAAGAGACCCCCTACATCAATATACAGAACGTCCGCATTCAAAAAAACCAGCGCAATCCCGAACAACTCGATGTGCGCTACGAAATCAACTCTTTCGATTTAAAAGACCCTAACCTGTAATGATCCGTCTTTCCATTCTCAGCCTCAGCGCCCTCATTGCGCTCACCACTCTTACCTTCGCGCAAGAGAGAATCGCCCCAGCGCCCCAGCTTACTGGCGAAATCACTCCAGCCGAGCCCGAACTCAAAGAGCCCGACGCCATGATCGGAGAGCTCATACTAGTCGAAGACACCGCCGACCAAGTGCTCACCCTACTGGAGCAGATGACAGATAAGATCATCCTTCGTCGTCAGGATCTGCCGGTTTCTAAATTCACCTTCAACTCCCGCGGCGCACTGACTAAACGGGAAGCTGTGCTCGCCATCGAAAGCTTGCTCACTCTGAACGGCATAATGCTCACCGACATGGGCGGCCGCTTTATGAAAGCCGTGCCCGCCACCAACGTAAACACCCACGTCCCACAGATGCTGGCCGGCAGCACCCTCGCACTGGATCCAAGTCAACAAATTTACGCCAAACTCTTCAAGCTCGACTACCTCAACGCCACAGAGGCCGCCGCCCCCCTCGTTCAAAACCTGGTCTCACAAAACTCCAGCATCCTGCCCTTTCCCAAATCCAACGCGCTGCTCATTACCGACGCTCTCATCAACTTGCAGCGCATCGAAAACATTCTCGACGAAGCCGACCAACCGCAAATCGTCCGCGAACAAATCAAATTCATCAAGCTCGACTATGTGCAAGCCTCCGAGATGCAAGATCGATTGGAAAATCTAATCGAAGGCCCCCTCAACAGCTACCTCGAAGGCAATACCAGTGTCACCGCCGACGAGCGCACCAACCAACTGATCCTCATCACCCACCCCGGCAACCTCGAAATCATCTTGGACGTCATTGAGAGCGTTGACGTCGATGCCGCGCCTCTAACTGGCAGCGAAGTCTTCCAACTCCGCCAAGCCAAAGCCGAAGAAGTCGTCCCCATCATCGAAGACATCATTTCCGGGCAAGAAGAAGGCCGTGAAGAGGACGCTAAAGTTGCCCGCGAAAACGAAAGCAACAACGCCCGTCGCAACAATAACGGTAACAACAATAATAACGATAATAACACCCCACAGGCGCCCACTCCCAGCAGCGTGACCAGTAACAGCAGCGAAGCCAACAGCTCACTACAATTTTCCAACTTCGTAGGCCTCTCCGCCGACGAGCGCACCAACTCCATAGTCGCCTACGGCACCCAACAAGATCTCAAAACTCTCCGCGAACTGATCGAGAAAATCGATATCCCACTGCCACAAGTGCTGATCGAAGCAGTGATTACCCAAGTCACGCTGAGCGAAAACCAATCCAGTGGCTTGAGCAGCCTCGGTTTCACTTACGACGGTGCAACTCAAACATTCAGTTCCATTGTTGCGGGCACGGCTGATGGACTCAGCTTCTCCGGTGGAGCGATCAGCCTCGATAATCCTTCAGACTTCACACTCTCCACTGCAATCGCCCCCACCAATGGAGACAGTGACACACGTGTGCTTTCTGCTCCACGCATCGTAGTCAGTCACAACGAGGAAGGCATCATCAACGTTAGTAAATCGCAACCAATCATCACTGGTAGCACAAATTACAGCGACAGCACCTCCACCAGCAGCACGGTCGAATACCGCGACATCGGCATAAAACTCACCGTCACCCCGCTCATCGGCGCCGACGGCACGGTCCAAATGGTCATCGAACAAACCGTCGAAAACGTCGTCGACACCGTCACAATCGATGGGAATGACCAACCCGTCATCGGTGTGCGCGAAGCCACCTCTACCATCAGCGTCAAAGACGGGCAAATCGTCGTCTTAGGTGGCCTACAAGAAAACAAAGGGGCGAACAGCAACAGCTACTACCCAATAATAGGTCGCCTGCCCGTGTTCAAAAGCATATTTGGCAATTCTTCCGATGACTACGATCGCACTGAAATCATCATTTTCATCCGTCCGACCGTTTTAGAGAATCCAGACAAAGCAGACAAAGTCTCGAAAAATTATATCGAAGGAGCTGCTGAAACCGAAGTCATCAAACAATACATCGAGACGAGCACCACATCAGACATTTACCTCAAAGGCAGTAAATTTGAAGAAAAAGAAGAGCCTGTAAAAGAGAAGTCAGGTAAATCCACCCCCCGTTCACTCCGCCGCTAATCAACGATACAGCAAATGTTAACAGATTTAGCTCAACGAATGAAAGAAGCCCTCACACCGGGCTTCAAAGATGCAACGCGCAGCGACGCACTGCACCCGAGGCAGTCGACTACAATCAAGGCCCTGCCCCTAGCACTCACTCTCACACTCGTTCTAACGGTTCCCTGCGCACAAAGCGCGTTCGCAGAAACGCTCGAAAGCAGCAACCCCTTCCTGCCCCCCGGTTACGGTGAGAAAAAGCCAGAACCGCCCAAGCCCGTGGTGCAAACCAATGGCCCCATTAGCCGCGAAATCGAATTTCGCGGTGTCGTCAAATTCAACGGCAAATATCAGTTTAGCGTCTTCAACAAAACCGAGCAAAAAGGCTATTGGATCCAAGAGAACCAAGCCGAAGACGGCATCAGCGTACGTGGCTACGACGCCGACTCCCGCACACTCACGGTCAACATGAACGGACGCTCCGAGCGCCTGACACTCATGAGCGTCAGCGAAGCTCCACTGCCCGTAGTCGCCTCCACCACTCAGCCCAACAAAAACGCAACGCCCCCCACACTGCCACCAACCACCAATAACATAAGTAATCGCAGTAATAACAGCAGCGACGACAACCGCCGCCGCGTCATCCCCCGCCGCCGCGTCATCTTACCGAAAAAATAGTCCAAAGGGCAAAGGATAGATGGCTCTAGCTCACTGAGCAAAGCATGGTGCCCCCACTGGGACTCGAACCCAGATCGACTATTTAGGAAACAGTTGTTCTATCCATTGAACTATAGGGACTGTTGCACGCCGATATTTCGACTTTGTAAGTATAGCTCAAGCACTAATCCCAGCATGTGACGCTTTCTAAACTTGATCCTTTTTAAGAAAGAGAAGTCAGAGGATAGAAATGAACATCAATCAGTGATGCCCCTTCCTGTCTCGCCCAAATGGCGCATGCCGTGATTTTCATAACGAACGGATTCACGGTGACTGCCTTCTGTTTTCTGACCTCTGGCTTCTGACCTCTGTTAAATATGAACGGGGCGGTATCGCATCACTCAATCCTCAACCAACCATAATAGCTCATAGGGCTCGAGCTCTAGGATGTCGTGGGTGGATAGAGTCCGCTGGCTTAGTTTATCTTTAAAAAAATGAGCGAGCCCCTCAGTGCGCAAGCGACGCATATTAACAGTCTGTGCGGCGTCGGAGAAATTGGCAATCACTACAAGTATGTGCCCCTCACTCCAACGCAAATAACTGATCACATGCGCATTCTCTGGCTCTAATAAGCGCATCTGGCTACCAGTGAAGGCCGGGCATGCCTTGCGGGTTTCAAACAACTCCTGCATCTCTCGGAAAATACGTGCCCGCACAGATTTCTTTTTTTGAGCTCACCGACGAGACTCCAGTCCATCTTGGGCCGATGCACCCAACGACTATCGTCCTTTTTCTCTTTATCTGCCAAGTAGTCGTAATCATTGAGCATCCCCCACTCTTCGCCTAAAAAGATGAGCGGTATGCCGCCGATACTACTCAAGACACCATAAAGCATCCGTATGCGTCGCACCGCCATTTCGATCAATTGAGGCTCTCCGGTCACAAGTGCCTGCTCCAGCCCCGCGAGCGAAGCCATCGTGCCCGAAACGCGCATATCTCCCGTATCGGTATTATGCTGAAAGGGCACTCCAGCCGCAAAGGAGCCTTTAAAGGCCCCCGTGTAAAAGCTGTTCAAGAAGTTGCGATGGTCGTCGGGGTTGATGCCGACAGCCCATGCATCTCCATTGTCAAATGACCAGCCAATGTCGTCATGCCCGCGCAAATAGTTGATCCATACCGTGCCGGGCAGCAGATGCTGACGATGGCCAACCGATTGCTTGAGTAACTTGGTTTCACGAGTTGCAATCGCCTCCCAAAGCAATGCCATCAAAGTGGGATTATACGAGATCGGGCACTCTTCGGTGCTGATGTATTTCACCACTTCATCGGGATGCACGATGGCCTCCGACTTAAAAGCAAGCCCCGGCGCAGCAATGCGACATACGGCATTGAACGCTTGAATCAATAGATGCGCCTCAGGCAAATTCTCGCAATTGGTTCCCATTTGTTTCCAAATGAATGCGACCGCGTCGAGTCGTAGTATCTCTACACCAGTATTTGCGAGAAAGAGCATTTCTTCCGCCATCGCTCGAAAGACCTCGGGGTTGGCATATTTGAGGTCCCATTGAAAGCTGTTGAATGTGGTCCACACCCAACTCTGCATGCCTTCCTGCCAGGTAAAATTACCGCGCCGAATCGTAGGAAAGATTTCACGCAGGCTACGCTCATATTGATCCGGTATACTGCGATCTGGATAGACGTGATAGTAATCCATGTATTCGCGATCGCCTTCTTGAGCCCGCACCGCCCATTCATGATCGTCGGAGGTGTGATTAAACACAAAATCAATGACTAAAGAAATGCCGACAGCGCGAAAATCGTGCGCCAGCGCGCGCAAGTCTTCCATGCTGCCGAGCTCGGGATTCACGCTGCGGTAATCGCTAATGGCATAGCCACCGTCGCTGTTGCCCTCACGATCCTTAAACAATGGCATCAGATGCACATAGGTCAGCCCGAGGTCTTTTAGATACGGAATCTTATCCCGCAGCTTGTTTAAATCACCGCTAAACAAATCAACGTAGAGTGAGCCTCCCACCATGCGCTCAGAGAGATACCAGTTTGGATCATTCTCACGGCGGATGTCGAGTTGGCACAGGTCCTCGGGGCGATTAAGCCAGCAGTCCACTGCGGTGAGTAATATACGCTCCAGATAATAATAGAAATCGTAATGCTGTCCGTAGAGTCGATATAAGAGCTCGAAGAGCCGTGGCCAATGCTCGGCCAGGCGGGCGTCAATCGTCTCTACATTCAAGGCACAGTTTCCATCTACGCCGGCAGCAGCCTCGATTTTTTGCAAAATCTGCGGCCGTATACGCCGGAGCGTGCGAGAGGCTTCATAAACTAAATCCAAATCAGGCATCCTCACTGACTGTCAATTTTTCGTTGGGAATCGTGATCTGATCAAAGAAATTGTAATACTCGATCCCCTCGATGATACCCGCGGCATGATGTTGCTCGGCAAAATAAACGCGCGGATACTTGCGTAGCTTTTCAAGCTCACGGCTATAGTTGCCCACCACCACGCCTAGCGTGTTGCCAGCGAGCATCCCTTCGTCATTACCAGAATCACCCGCCACCAAAATGTGCTCCAGCGGGAAGCCCCACTTAAACGCCATGTGACGAATACTTAGCCCACTTCCAGCGCGACAGGGTATGATATCCAAAAACATGCCCAGGGACACGATACACTTTGCACGAACGCCATGCTCGCGCAGGATGCGTTTAATATGC
Organism: Coraliomargarita algicola; assembly: GCF_033878955.1. Classification (NCBI taxonomy): domain Bacteria; kingdom Pseudomonadati; phylum Verrucomicrobiota; class Opitutia; order Puniceicoccales; family Coraliomargaritaceae; genus Coraliomargarita; species Coraliomargarita algicola. Next base: position 3,558,833 of record NZ_CP138858.1, on the reverse strand, counting down.
GGCAGCTTGGGGGCGATCGAGAAGTCGACCTTGTAGCTGATCTTAAAAGTGGATTGCTCACTTTCTTCCTGCAGGTAGAGACCATCTACCTGATCCAAAACTTCATGAATATGTTGAGGCTGCCAACGAAAGTTGATGTGCTTACGCCAACTCGTATCCAATGTATAATTTTTGCCATAATAAATCTCAGTACCGACCGAGGTAATGAGGATTTCCGGATTAGGTATATTTAGCGACTCCATCAGCGGAATCACATCCTCATAGCGGCGGCCTGTCGCGATACCAAAACCAATATTATCTTCCGCCTCACTGATCAGGCGGAAAAAGTCTTCCATCGCTGCTTCGTTACCGGTCAAAGTATTATCGATATCAGCAATGATCAAACGATCGACTTGCGGTAAACGACGACTCTTGCGCCCGCGAGCAATCGGTGCGGGCGTATCGGCGTCTTTGAGCACTTCTTTGACATCCCGCAAGTAGCGAGTCACATGTCGCTGCCAAGAGTAGAATTTATTCACATTCTCCAGTCCGGCACGTGACCATTCATCCCATTGGCTGGGCTCGATCAATGCATGTAACAGAGCCTTCTCAATTGATTTCGAATCGAATGGATCGACCAATGCGCCGTTCTTACAGTTCGCTATAATATCGTTTGGACCGCCATCATTAGTCGCCACAATGGGTGCACCACTCGCCGCCGCCTCAAGCAGTGTGAGACCAAACGGCTCCGTCATCGCCGCATTTACAAAGACGCCGCGGGATTTAGTGATCTCCCGATAAAGTGTAGCGACATCGTCGGCCTTATGCTGCTTCGGATAGGCAACCTTGCCGTAAAGATCATACACATCGATCAGCGTCAGCACATTGCCCAGCACGGTGCGCTGCCCGGGCGGCATCTGCCGCAAATCATCACGAGGACCCCATAATCAGCACCAAGTTCGCCTCACGCTGTAACTGCGGCGACTCTCCATAGGTCTTTACAAGCATCTCCAGATTTTTACGCTCATCAGGCCGGGCCATAGCTACCAACATAGGCTTATCCGGCTGATACAAGAAGCGGCGCACATCCTGGACCAACTGCGAGGGCTCATCATCCTCACGTGGCGCACGAAAGTTACTCAGATCGACGCCCGGCGGAATCACTTCCATACGCTCGGGAATATAGTTTTCATATTGCTCGTATTGTTCTCTCACCTCCTGCCGCGTGCTGGTGCAAATAAGTGAACATGTCTCCAATGCAAACTCCTCGGCCTCAATGCGCGTGGAGATCGCGTAGCGAGACTCGATTTTCTCCGCACTCAGACCAGATTCTTCTAAACGCTGTCGCTTCACGCGTCCTAACGAATGCCCTGTAAAAACAAATGGAATTCCCAGCAAGCGTGCCAACTGTCCTCCGCCATAGCCCGCATCCGCATAGTGCCCATGAATCACATCCGGCACCGTACGCGTCCGCTGAAAGTGGTTGAGGCATTGATCCACAAACATCTCCATGTAAGGCCACAACTTCGACTTACTTAAATAGCGCTTGGGACCAAAGGGAATACGCACGATATAAGCCTTATCTGCGATAGGCTCCTCCAGTTTAGCATAATCATCCGACACTTTATCATCTATAATCTGACGGGTAATCAAATCCACCCGATCCACATCCTCACGTTCTGACAACGCACGGGCTAATTCGAGCACATAGCGCGTCTGCCCGCCCGTGTCTTCATCACGCCCCAATTCAAGTTCTTCCCCACGAATCAAACCATGTAGGCTGATCAATGCGATTCGGATTCCTGTTTCTTTAACCATAATATTGTATTGGTAGAATTCTTTCTGAGAGTAAGAGCACCTTGCATTCTGCAATCATCCGCCGGCAAAGTGACCGGCATTCTGCATGATTTGCTGAATAAAACTGCCTATCTATAGAATATGCAGACCGCATGCCGAAATGAACTCGCTTGCGTCCCTCACAGACACAGGCTAGCTAATCCTACCTGATGAATCATTTCAACCCCGAAGCCAAAATCGCACCCACCGTGCTCGCGACTGATCTCGATGGGACACTCATTCCCTTGCCCGATAGCCCGAAGCACCCCGGCGACTTACGAGCGCTCAGTCAGGCACTTTCCAGCTCGAACGCAAAGCTGGTGTTTGCCACCGGACGGCATTACGAATCGGTCGTCGAGGCCATGCAGCAATACGACCTCCCCTCTCCCGAATGGATCGTCTGCGATGTAGGCAGCGCGATTTATAAACGCATCGGCGACAGCTTTAAAGTATTCACCGCTTACGAAGCACATCTAGAACAAAGTTCCGGTGGCGTCGACCGCCAAGCTGTCGAAGAAGCTCTATTCACAATCGAAGGGCTCGAATTGCAACCGCCCGACCATCAACAACGCTTTAAGATCAGCTATCAATCTGCAGCGGACACGGTGACTCGCTTAGTCGATAACATCAGCCAACGCCTCAAACAAGCTCAACTACCCTACGACTGCATGGGAAGCCTCGATCCATTTCTAAATTGCGGGCTGATTGATGTCATGCCGCGGGGCGTATCTAAAGCCTACGCCTTACTCTGGTTGAGCACCCACGCCGACTTTCGCCCCGACGAAGTCATCTACTCAGGCGACTCAGGAAATGATTACGCCGCACTCGTCAGTGGGTTCCGTGCCATCATTGTGGCAAATGCCAGCGAAGGGCTCGCCGATAAAGTGCATGTAGCACTGGCAGAACGCTCATTACAAGAACGGCTATATTTAGCGGAGCACACCGCCACCAGCGGTGTATTAGAAGGCTGCCGACACTTCGGCTTAGTCTAAAGCCTGCAGTTCGCTATTCCAAAGCTCTGAAGCGATAACCTCAAAGATCCACGAATTGGCGTGACCGTAATGCTTTCATATAAGATCAGCCATATTCTAAGGCTCAAGAGCCTGCTCAGTAGATTGAGCCTGACACGCACATAGCCGACATCCGCCTCAACCAAACACCTGCCTACGCAGCCCCTGAATCACAGCCAAGCCACCCCAATCACCACGCATCGCATTCACCTTCGGAGGGTGCTTTCGCCCACGCTCCATTTGCCACGCACCCGTAAAGCCACGCACAAACTCAGCCGACCCCAGAATGGCACCGTCGGTAAAATAACGCACCCGGCAGCGCAGCATCACCGACTTCGGCAATTGACCGCCCTCTTCATTTAGCACCTTCAAAGCAGCCGCACGCTCCACCTCAGACAGGTCAGCATCCGCCGCACGCTTGCCAAAGATCAACTGACGATGCTGCATCAAGGCCTCTGCCAAACCAGCCCCCGACGACAAGTGTCACCCCAAACATGTAACAAACCAGCTCGACATCCCATCCGAGCGTCCACCTTCGACTTGGAGTCTTCTGTGCCCCCTGAGCTCATTAAGCCAAGCGACGCCACCGCCTCCGCGTAGCCGCAGAAACGATAATCCTTAGGATCCTCCACCAGCCCCGCACGCACCGGATTCAGATCAATATAAGCCGCCATCGTTTGCAGCGGATTGCCATGCCCCTCGACCAAGACCGACTTAAAACGGTCCGCCCACAGAGTGCCATAGCGCTTATGATTACGATTAAACCAGACTGAAAAACGCTGCTTCACCGCCTTCATATATTCAGAGACATCGCCCATCCGCGCCAACAGTTTCGCGCGCAACAGCTGCGCCTCCTCAGAGTCAGCCTCCAACTGAGAGCGCAGCACCTTGACCGAAGCCGCCTGATACTTGGTAGGTTTCGGGTACAGCACCTGATAGCGGCGCATCAACTCAGCATCATCCACCTGCTGACGATCCGGCACACGCAAAAGCACGTGAAAGTGATTCGACATCACACAATAAGTCAGCACCTGCACCCCGCAAAAATCAGCCACCTGCCAGATCATCTTACGCAGCATCTCCTTCTCACGCCCCTGGAACAAGCGCTCCCCATTCACCACCCGCGTCATGCAATGATAAACCGCATCGCGACCATGAACCTTTGTGCGACGAACCTTCATACTTTCAACAACATCAACATTCTCGACGAAGTCAACTCATTTCTTATAGCCTGGTTATTAATATTGAGTGAGAGTTGGAGTTGAGCTATACGCATTGCTACAGAGAAAGAATCAGCTACGATGGAAGTAACTTTGCGAGGTCTTCGAGATCGCCGAAATGTTCGGCTAGGTCTTTGGCGCTGCCTAGATGGCCTAGGGTGCTCTCGAAGAGTTCGCGTTTTTCCTTTTTGAGGTGCTGTATGCGCTCTTCGATGGTGCCTTGTGTAATCATCCGGTAGACGAATACGCGGCGATCTTGGCCGATGCGATGCACGCGATCGACTGCTTGGCTCTCGACAGCGGGATTCCACCATGGATCTAGTAAAAAAACATAATCTGCCGCATGTAGGGTGATACCTGTGCCCCCGGCTCGTAAACTGACTAAGATGACTGCGGGCCCTTGTGTCTGCTGAAAGGTATCAACTGGTTTTGCCCGGTTCTTAGTGCGCCCGCTCAATTCGAGTAGGGCCACCTTGGGAAAGGTCTCTTTCAGTAGTGGCTTTAGCCGCTTGAGCAGGCTAACGAACTGACTAAAAATTACGACCTTGCGTGCGCCGTCGCCACTGAGCGCATCTTCCAGACGCGTCAGTAGCATTTGTATTTTGCCGCTTTGCTGAATGTCTGCATGCACCTCGGGGATGAGGCCGGGATCGCAGCAGGCTTGGCGCAAGCGTGTGAGCAGAGAGAAGAAATGCATCGACTGTGTCTGCATGGCCGACTGCAAGTCGTCGCCCAATTCATCTCGACCACGCTCGAGTAGATTCTCATAGGTTTGGCGCTGCAGCGCTGTTATAGGACAAATCAAGTCCATCTCGACCTTGGGCGGTAGATCCTTGCCGACTTTATCTTTTTGACGGCGTAGGATGAATGGGGTCAATTGCTGCCGTAAACGCTTGGCAAAGGTCTCGCGAAATTTGGTAATTGGGGAATCGAGTGCTTCCTCGAAGCGGCGCCGCGAGCCGAGCAAGCCTGGCATCAAAAATCGAAAGAGCGTCCAGAGGTCTAATAAGCGGTTTTCAATCGGCGTCCCTGTCAGTGCGAGTCGACATTCGGCCAAAATCGAACAGCAGGCTTGGGTCACTTTAGCATCGGGGTTTTTAATCTGCTGTGCTTCGTCCAGCACGGCATAACCAAATTCGGCGGCGTCTAACAAATGCTTATGTCGGCGCAGCTGCGTATAGCTCGCGATCCATAGGCGGGGGGCGCCTAGGCTCTTTTGAGAAAAGTCGTTTCCGCTGGAAAGAATCTCTGTTTGAATTTCGGGATACCAGCGCCGCGCTTCACTCTCCCACACGGGGACGACACTGGCGGGACATACTATCAGACTATCCTTATTATGGTAAGGATAATGGTGTAATAGCGTCAACACCTGCAAGGTCTTACCAAGCCCCATTTCATCGGCCAACAAGCCATGACAGCCAAGTTCGCGCAGCTTCGCCATCCAACGCACGCCTTGCGCTTGATAATCGCGTAAGAACTCAGGTAATGCTAGCTCGTCGTCGGAAGCTTGCTCGAGTAAATGATTACGCCACTCGGACAGTTCTTCCTCAAGGTCGAGTTCTGCGCCGCGTTCGCTAAAGAGGGAAAAAACCATATAGCGCGGCCAGGTCTGCGCCTCTTCGAAATTCGCCGCTGCAGCCACATGCCACTCCGCTAGTGCAGCCGACTGCTCCTCACCGATACGCACCAACCCGAGCCCTCTTACGACATGGGTGCCTCGCCCTGCTTTGGCCAACCGCTCTGCATCTTCTGGATCCAACCAATGCCGACCAAGCTTCAAGCGCCAATCCACACGCATTTGTTCTTTGCCAGCAGACTCCACGCGCCCAACCACTTTGACATCACGCACGCCTTCGGCCATTCGCTGCGCTTCTAAATCAAGATCGATGAAGTTGAAAACATCCTCCCAACGCTTGCGTGTATGGCTAAAAAATGGCGCAATCCGCTCGGGATCGTAAAGGATATAATCGTTGGACTCTCGCCGGAATTGAAAACCCGCATCGCGAGCCTTCGCAGTGAGTCGCACAAGAGCTTCTCGCTCCGCAGAGTGCATCGGCACTTCATCGCTACGAAATGCTGGCTCATGGGAAAAGTCCGCATTGGTCCAGTAAGCCGTCAGCCTGAGTCCGGCGGGGAGGCCTTCGAGCTTAGGCGTCAAACGACGAGCAGGTGCCGTCTCCACGACGACTTCCGTGGCATCTGCTTCAGCCTGCTCTTCCTCCTCTGCGACTGACTTTGGCTCATATGGAAGTGGGTCAATCTCGTCCGCGATCAACTCTTCGACTTCATAAAGTCCAGCAACTGCCACTGCATCTCCCAGTGCATTATCATCGATGGAACTGCGAACCTTCGGCCCCTGAGGCGTCCATTCAATGACCGCATAACACGTGTCTTTACGTGCAAACTGGCAATGCACGATCGCCTCGTCGTTGGCCAACTCTACGCCAGAAATTTGCCCCTTGCGATAGATCTCGCGCCCACGCCGCAAGGCTTCCCTAGAGAAGGACTGCTCCCAATCCAGGCCCACATTATCAAACCACACTTCAAGGGCGGCATTATTATAAACACGACTGGATAAACGCGAAGACATCGAGACAGATTTAACCAGCCACGATAGCTTTCTCGCAAACAAGGCGGCAAGTAGAATTCAGCAAAATTCTCGACTACGCGATATGACGGCCTGCCCGCAGTCACGACAACCCGATTAAGGTTTCGGCGCAACACGCCCAAAATCGAGCTCACTCAAGTCGAGAAAATCTCCAGGATATTGACGCGAGATAACAATGCGAAGGCGAACATCACTGGCATTATCCGGAGCCACAAAGGGCAGACGAATCGTTGTCGGTTGCGACCGATGCTCGATCGGCAAGCGCAGCGGCATTTCAGATTCCAGGCTACGCCCATCACGATCCAACCAAGCCACGTGAACATTCACACGATTATCGAGGCTCGTCTTCCAATTACCCGTCAAGCGGAATTCATACGCATCCTGCTCAACGACAGGGAAAGTGCGGAAGATTGAAACAATATCTGCGCCTGACAGACGCAGCCCCGCAGACTCCAGCTTGGAATGCTGACTCGCCTCCACCTTGAAGTGTTCGCTGGCGCGATAATCAAGATACCAACCAGCGACTCGTGGCAAAGCAGGACCCAGAAAATCACGCGCACGATAGTCACGGTGCTTCAGCGTCGGGTCCTCTGACAGACTTTCAAACGCTCCGGGTGCTTCCTGTAGCAAACCCATTGCCAATCGTTCAGGATTGGATTGACCGAGAGCAATGCTACGGCGTTCGGGTGCATACGAAGAACTACCGACATAGCCCTCAAAATAACTGCGGTATGCCTGATCGGCCGCCTTAAAAATTTCCAATAAGATCTGGATCCCAGCAGAAGGCTCACCATCCAGACATGCAGTGACCAGCGCTCTTCTCGATTGATCAAAGCTCGCGTATAACTCCGTCAAACGAAAGGCCTCTGAGACCACTTCAACGCGTTGTTGATAGCGTAATGCGTCCGGCTCAGCCGCGACATTATCCGCAGCCACCTGCAAGTAAGCACGCATTTGCTGCAAAACCTCGGGAGTGAAGAGCGCGATGCTCGACTCGTCCTTATACAGTTTTATCCAGTCGGCAGCGCCCTCGTGCTGGTTCCGGTAATCCTCCGCAGTCTCATAAAAAGCACGCATCGCTCCGGATGCCGCTCCAAAAAAGCAAGCGTAATATTCATCCAACAAAGCGTCGGCATCTTGAGTTGGATCCCAAAGCAACTCCGAGCCCAGCCAAGCCTTGGCACCGTCCAGCCCCCAGAATGACGGAAGTTGGGAGAAGAAAACGTCAACTCCCTCATCCGCCATGTATCGCAGGCTCTCCGCAATCCACTGGTTAAACTGACGAGGATACGGGTACGGCGCTCCGAAATAATAGTCCCAAGTCGCGACCCGCTCGGCCCCGGAGCGGGTCCATGCACGAATCAAATCCTTATCCTGCTGCCGGTAGTCCGGATCGTGCCACTGCGCACGATCTGAAGTCAGTACCGGCATGACACGCGGATGAATACGAATCGCAGGAGCAGGCTCGGTCCAATAATACGAGAGCGCTGTCAGGTAGCGGTCCTCCCCCGAAGGCGTTTGCCAAGCACCGCCTACCTCAAACACACGCTCCGCGACTTGATTCATAAAACCAAAAACTAGATTGGTATAATCCGGACGACCTCTGAAATAACGCAGCGGACTGACAGCCGCCTGCGTTCGCTCGCTGGTATCGAAAAGCACATTGTCGTTAATCGAAAGTGAGAAACTGGTACTATCAGGATGTTCGGCAAAATGATTTAACGCCGCCTGCGCCGCAACTTCAACCGCGCCAGGCTGGGTAAAATCCGGCTGTGGATCGGTGGCTCCACTACCAAGAGGCGCCCGGCGCCGTCCATTGACCAGTGAGAACACTTCCGGCTTCGATTCAAACAACTCACGGTTAAAAACCTTAGCTAAGTTATGATTGAAGGAATACACGGAGTTGAGACGATTCCTCCGGGCAAAATCGGTATTCACTGGATAAAATCGCCGCTGCACGAAAGCCGGCGCTTCACGCCAAGATCGATTTGGAAAGTGAGCTTGTGAAGGTGGAACCAACTCAAAGCCCACGTCGCCAGACCAATACCAGCGCGCGCCCAACAGGTCGTTCATAATCGCATAGAGCGCATTACGCCAACCTGATTGGTCCGCACTACGGATGATCACACGAGTACGCTCTCGCTGGATGGTAAAGGCCCCACCCTCTCGACCGTCTTGCACGTGCTCGAAATAGAGCGCATTTTTAGGATGCCCTTCAGACACGAGCTTGGGCACAGCTCCACTGTGGACTTGTAACTGCTCCAATAAATCGTCGACCGAAGCACGCAGCTCATCCGACATCTGAGGCGGAAGAACGATCGTCGTAATATCTGCAATCGACAACTGAGCCGAGCCGACAGCCTGCTGTGGCTTCCAAGACTGTGCACGATGATCCAGCACAGCCACACAAGGCTGCAGAAATGTAGCCGCAAGAAACGCAAGCGGGAGCGCTTTATTCAGCTTAAGCAAAATCAATTAAGGTGCCGGCGTCGGCACGGCTGGCATTGCAGGTGCGCTACCGCCCCCCATGCCACCTTGCATCATCATGAGCCCCATAATTGGCATCATTGCGCCTTGCAGGGCTTGGTCAAATTGCTCTTGAGTTTCCGCCGCATCGATTTGCCCTAAAATGCCCTCAAACATCGTGATTGCTCCCATGATTTGAGGTTTATTTTTCGCAATCTCTTCGGGCGAAATCGCCTCTAGCTGCGCCTTAGCATTGGCCATATCAGAGGCCCAGCTGCTGGCCATTTCGGTCGGCACCCAACGGTTCTCTACTTTAGAAAATTCCTCAGTATTCACAGTGCCATCAGGCAAGGTCATTTCCAAGGATGCCGTGGTGTCCGTGCTCGCGAGTAATTTCACCGCGCCGAAATCCAATGGATTGGGCTCATCACTCAGCTGAGCAAGGTCCTGGGAAAAATCGACCAAGGTCGAAACCGTCGTCTCGCAAAACGCCAGACCATCAAACGCCTGCAGCCCTTCCGCACTTGCCAGCGAACTATCGGTAAGGGTCTTCACAAATCCGATAATCGAAGGCCATGCAGCCTCAATTTTTGCGATCTGCTCAGCAGGCTTCTCACCACCTAACTGGGTATTTAAGATAAACTCCTTTTGCTTATTCGCCACATCTGCCAAGCGACCAATCAAAGCAAAGCCTTTATTATAGATCTCTGCATCGACCTTAGTGCCCGCCAGTTGCGCCACCGTGTTGACGTCATTTTGATAGCTGGCAGGCATCGCCTCCCAAAGAATCGCCCCGTTGCCGTTGCTCAATTCCGTTGCAATCGTTTGAATGGCCGCATCCGGTGCGTCTGGAATACTTGCTTCCGGTTTTTCTGTGGATTCTGACTTAGAACCACAGGCAGTGAATACGAACGCCGCTAAAGAGACGCAGGGGAAAAGGATTTTTGCAGTAACCGACATATAATTTGCTGGGTTGAGTGAATTTAAAGAAACGATAGGCTGACCGTAGATAGAGGAGAAGGTAAACACAAAAAGCCCCGAACCCGCTAGGGATCGGGGCTTAGTAAAACTATAGTTGCGAACAAAAGCTTAGCTTGCAGTTGCAGCCGCCATCTCTTCACGGGCTTTCTCTGCCAATGGAGTGGAGAGGTAGCGCTCGCCAAAGCTGCATGCAACGGTAACAATCCGCTTACCAGCCATCTCAGGGCGCTTGGCGAGTTCCATCGCCGCCCAAACATTTGCCCCGGTGGAAATACCGACCAGAAGACCATCTTTTTCTGCCAGCGACTGTGCGGTGGCAAATGCGTCTTCATTCGAAACTTTGATCACATCGTCGATGATATCGGTGTTGCAGTTCTTTGGAATAAAGCCAGCTCCGATCCCCTGAATCTTGTGTGGACCCGGGCCCTCGCCTGAGATAACCGCGCTGTTGACAGGCTCAACGGCGACAGTCAGCAGTTCCTTGCGAGACTTAATCACCTCCGACACACCAGTGATAGTGCCCCCGGTACCTACACCAGCGACAAAAGCATCGATATTACCATCAGTCGCGGCCCAAATTTCCTCGGCAGTCGTCTTACGGTGCGCTTCAGGGTTGGCAGGATTTTCAAATTGTTGCGGCATGTAAGCCTTTTCGCCATATTCCTTGACCAATTCTTCGGCGCGAGCGATCGCCCCCGGCATGCCCTTAGGCCCAGGTGTCAAAACAATCTCAGCCCCCAGCATACGAAGCAGCACACGGCGCTCCACCGACATCGTCTCCGGCATAGTAAGAATGAGCTTATAACCTTTAGCCGCACAGACAAAGGCCAATGCGATACCAGTGTTACCTGAAGTCGGCTCAATAATAATGCTGCCCTCGCCGATTTTTCCATCGCGCTCGCCAGCTTCGATCATGGCCTTACCAATACGATCTTTAACACTCGCAAGAGGATTAAAGAACTCACATTTCACATAAATGTCAGCGTTCAGGCCGGCAGTCGTGTTGTTAATTTTTACCAAAGGCGTGCTGCCCACGGTGTCAGTAATGGAGGCGTATAGCTTATTCATGATTCGAGAATATAGGGAGGAAGAGAGCTATCGACGACGTGGACCGTAACTTCGCTTAGGCGCATTGCGCTGCACATGAGCGTTACGTAAACGATAGACGATGCGCGCCTTATCCAAATCGTAAGGGCTCATCTCCATTTTTACGGTATCACCAGTCGTGATCTTAATAAAGTGCTTGCGAAGTTTACCCGAGATGTGAGCGAGCACCTGGTGCCCATTCGCAAGCTCGACACGAAACATAGTGCCCGGGAGGACCGCTACAATTTTGCCTTCGACTTCAACGTATTCTTCGCTTTGTGCTTTTGCCATAGATAATTAGGAAAGCGGCGAGACAATCGCCTTTATACTAAAAGTCAAGAATGCTCTCACATACCACAGTTCCCTCAAGCCTAATCTCTCTTCCTCTATATTTCAATACGCCTCCTTCCAGTCCCATCACATGACCTGTCCCTTCGAAAAGATCTATCCATCCGAACTCAATCGCGACGCCAGCTACTACATGACCCACGCCTACAATGAGGCGATTGAGGCATGGAAAAAAGATGAAGTGCCCATCGGTGCAGTGATCGAACACAACGGACGCATCATCGCTGCCGCGCATAACCAATCGCGCACCGCCAACGACCCAACAGCACACGCAGAAATCCTCGCGATCTCCCAAGCAGCCAACACCTTGGGCGACTGGCGACTCAACGAATGCACACTCTACGTGACCAAAGAGCCCTGCCCGATGTGCTCCGGAGCTCTGGTAATCGCCCGCATCGGCAAGGTTTACTACGGCTTACCCGACCCCAAAATGGGTTGCGTCGGCGGCGCGACCGACCTAGGCGCACTCCCCCGCAGTAATCACAAATTCGAATCCACCGGCGGCGTATTGGAAGAGTTGAACCACCAAATTTTAAAGGCCTTCTTCGACAAGAAGCGCCTCGAAAATAAAGAGCGCAAAACGCTCGACTCCGAATAAATAGCCCAAGCGACTCACAAGGTCGCCCCGCCACACGCAAGCACGAACACCCTCACCCTCCGAAAACACGCCACCTACCAAGCCTATGATCGATGACCTTCTCTCCAAACTCAACGGCCTCGTATGGGGGCCCTTCATGCTCACTCTAATACTGGGCACTGGCATCTATTTAACCATCCGGCTGCGATGCATGCCCTGGCTCAAACTGGCAGCCAGCTTCAAACTACTCTGGAAAGGGCGCCAGAGCCATTCCAGTGCGGGCGAAATCTCACCTTTCAACGCATTGATGACCTCGCTCTCGGCGACCATGGGCACAGGTAACATAGCGGGAGTTGCCACTGCCATTGCGCTCGGCGGCCCCGGCGCCATGTTTTGGATGTGGCTGACAGCGCTGGTGGGCATGGCCACCAAATACGCCGAAGCCGTCCTGGCGGTGGAATACCGCGAACAAACAGACTCCGGCCGTTACGTCGGTGGCCCCATGTATTATATTCGCAATGGACTTGGCAAGAAATGGACCTGGCTGGCAGTCGCCTTCAGCTTTTTCGGAGCCATTGCGGGCTTTGGCATCGGCAACACCGTACAGAGCCACTCCGTCGCCGATGCACTCTACACTTCACTGAATATACCTGTCGAAGCGACAGGCCTAGTGTTGATGTGCCTGGTTGGCTTTGTGATTCTCGGTGGAGTGAAACGCGTCGCAGCTGTAGCAGGCAAGCTCGTGCCGATCATGGCACTCAGCTATCTGGCACTCGGCATTGCAATCATCGTGATCCATATCGCCCAGGTGCCCGAGATGATCGGGCTCATCTTAAAAAGTGCCTTCACCGGACATGCCGCCGCGGGTGGCTTTACGGGCGCAGCAATGATGGCCGCGATTCGTTTCGGTGTCGCGCGTGGGGTCTTCTCCAACGAGGCCGGCCTCGGTAGCGCTCCGATCGCCCACGCACATGCCCAAACTAATAGCCCCCGCCAACAAGGCATGATTGCCATGCTCGGCACCTTCATAGATACCATCGTCATCTGCAGCATGACTGGCTTTGCGATTCTACTCACGGGGGTATGGACCAGCGGCGAGTCCGGTGCACCACTGACCTCAGCAGCCTTCGAAACCGCGTTCCCAGGAGTCGGCCAACTCATCGTTTCAATTAGCTTAGCCACCTTCGCCTTTACGACATTGATCGGTTGGTCGGTCTATGGAGAGCGTTGCGTACATTACTTATTTGGCGAAAAATCAATCTGGCCTTTTCGTATTTTATGGACAGTGGCCGTGCCCATTGGCGTGCTAATGGAGCTCGACTTTGTATGGCTCATGGCCGACACATTCAACGCCTTGATGGCGATCCCCAACCTCATCGCGCTGCTGGCGCTGAGCGCGGTCGTCGTCAAAATCACAAATGCCAGCTCCAACGACAAAAAAGCGCTGCCCAATCAGTAGAAATTTCCAATCAGTCATTTGACAGTGAGTCGGACACTCCACATCATCTTACATTCTCTCTAAGAAACTAAACCTAAATTATAATAAAAAAACCATGGCACACGAACTACCCGCACTTCCTTACGCAAATGATGCGCTTGAGCCGCACTTTGATGCGCGCACAATGGAAATCCACCACGACAAGCACCACAACGCTTACGTCACCAACTTAAACGCCGCCCTCGAAGGCACTGGCCTCGAAGACAAAAGCCTTTGCGAAATCATCGGCAACCTCGAAGCAGTTCCTGCTGAAAAACGCGGCGCAGTACGCAACAACGGTGGTGGCCACGCCAACCACAGCTTCTTCTGGAAAATCCTCAGCCCCAACGGTGGCGGCGCTCCAGTAGGTGAACTCGCTGCAGCCATCGACGCAGAACTCGGCGGCTTCGATGCCTTCAAAGAAGCATTTGCAAAAGCTGGTGCCACACGTTTCGGCTCCGGTTGGGCTTGGCTCATCGTAAAGGCAGACGGTTCACTCGCAGTGACTTCCACTCCCAACCAAGACTGCCCTTGCATGACAGGTGTGGCTGAAGTTGAAGGCAAACCCGTCATCGGTCTCGACGTTTGGGAGCACGCCTACTACCTCAAGTATCAGAACCTTCGTCCAAAATACATCGAAGCATTCTGGAATGTCGTCGATTGGAACGCTGCCGAGGAGAACTACAAGAGCGCAAAAGCGTAAGTAATTTAGAAAAGGCCGAGGCCTGATGGTCCCGGCAAGCTTCATAACAAAAGCCGTCCCCCCACCGGGACGGCTTTTTTGTGCCATAATCCTAATCGAAAGATTTCCGACTGGCAGCGCGTTTTTTCAGTCACACAGACAGGCAGTCGAATTCAAAACTCCAGCTCTCCGCGCTGAATCATACGCAGCAGCTCTAAGACTCCGGCAGTATCATCGACGTTAACATTCAGACTAAAATCCACAGGCACCATCGTGTTCCCCTGCAAAGACTCGCCAAAGAGCTCCAATCGAAATGGTCGAGTGGGATTATCATCAGGAAAAACATCGATGCTGAAACGCTTGAGCGCTAAATCTTCAAACGCGCGCTCTGCCATGCGATACTGCTTATAAGAAGGGCTCCCTTCCGCCATGCCCCGCGTGAGTAAACCAGTCACATCATAGCGCAAGCGCGCCCCCTGCTCGGGGTCGACATCGAGTCGCCCATCTGTCAATACAGGCTGTCCCTCTTTAAATACACCCACCAAGTGCCCGGATAACTTCCCCGAGACCTCTCCCTTAAACTGAGGCACAGCAGTAGCGAGTTGAGCGAGGTCGATCTCTTTCAATCCAATACGAAAACTGAGCCCCTCCAGCTCTGATGGATCGATTTCCATCGCATCGATAAACAATTCGCCACCCAGAAATCCCACATGCACTGGCTGCAAGGCCAACAAGGCATCCTCATCCGTCCGCATCTCTAGATTCAATTGATCAAAGCCAAAACCAAGCACATCCAGCAGCTCAATATTCAGCTCCAATAAACCACTCTGTAGCCTGGCATCCGAGACTTCCAGATCGACCTGAGCCCGCGCATTTTCAAGCGAAACGCCGGTAGTGGTCAACGCGGCCTCCCTGACCAGCGTATCCACTTCAATTTGCGCACTCACAAGCTGCCACGCAGCAAACACTCCTTCGCCCTCCGCACGCAGCTCTAAGTCTACGGTCAAGTCATCAGGAACTCCAGCCAAGTCAAACGCACGCAAAAGTTCAGCATCCACCGAACTCGCCTCCAAATAAAAACGCCCCCTTCCGTTTCCTTGACGCAACTGGGCCCAATCCTCATGCGCCACAGACAGTGAAATAGACTTACCGATGCGTAATTCCCCCGCCAATGCCGCATGGTCTTGCCTAACCGCCCACTCGCCGCCCGTCTCCATCCAAGACCCCACTCGAACCGAATCGATGTCCCCCTTGGCGTAAGATCGCACACGCCCTGCTCGATCACGAGCCAGGCCCGCAGCCATTTGCTGTAAAATTAACTCCCCCGTAGGTGCATAGATTTCAACCGCCCCCAGATCAGCCAGCACGCTGTAGCTCAACTGCTCCGGTGCCACACGCAACCAACGCGCATAGCCCGAAGCATCCAAAAAACCACGGCCATCTCCCATCGAATTGACATATAGCTCCCCGCCTGCCTGCGTCCACTGCGACGAGATCGCTTGCAAATAATCTGCCTGAAAATGATCCCAATCCTGCCCACTGAGTGTAAAATCCAGCGAGAGACCCTCGCCCCCAGCCAGCACCTTGAGGCGCGAGTCCAACTCAAGCCCACGACTCTTTAAGTGGGCCGCAATATGCGTCGCCTCCCCCATTCCGCGCAGTAGCGAAAGCTCCAAGTCGCCATGCAACGACTGTCCACCGGCGACAAGCATCCAATCCGCGATTGTCACGTCCAGCGCTAAAACAGGCAAGCCATCGATCAAAGTCGCCCACTCTGCGACCTTCCCCGCGAGACTCGATCGATCCCCAACCTGGTCCACCGAGTCACCACCCCCGGCTTTCTCGACTGCAGTGTCCTCACTCAATCGAATATGCACAGCATCTACATACACACTGCCTACATAGCCCTCGGCTAACGACCAAACTTGGCTCCATGGACAAAAAAGGCGCAAGCCCTCCACACGCAGATTCGCCTCTTGATAGTGCGTCACCTGCAACTCTGCCCCCGACAAACTGAGACGCAGCGATTCCAGCTCCAGCTGCCCGCCACGCGCCTCCAAGCGTGGCAATACGATCGCTTCAAAGATCGCAGCACTTTTAAAATACAAGACCCCCAAGCCAACCATGACAAATACCCCTGCAAGGCAAAAAGCTCTCATCCACGGTTGAATCATATTTCCCAAAGAATACATGCTGCCCACAGCTAAGTTCAAGCGAATAGCCCGAATGCATGAAACTCCGGCTTGAACTTCACGCAGAGCGCAGACACTTTCCCCATAAAGTATGGACAAATTATCCGAAATCATGGCCGCCAAGCGGCACTCCCTGCGAAATCAAATACGCCCCGTCCGCGATCAGGAACTGGAGCGTCTCGGTCGCATGCAGACCCAAGGAGGCAGCTTCCTCAAAGCCCTGGCCCGTAAAGATCGTCTCTCTGTGATCGCCGAGATCAAGCGGAAGTCGCCCTCCGCCGGTGAGATCGCATCCGCCTCACTCGATGCGGTCGAGCAGGCCCGCGAATATATCAACGCCGAGGCCGACTGCCTCTCCATCCTCACCGATACCGATTACTTCGGCGGTTCCTTGAAAGATCTCTGGGATGTCGTCGAGTTCCTCGAATGCCACAATCGCAAGACGCCTTGCCTGCGCAAAGACTTCATGGTGCACCCCGTGCAAGTCGCCGAAGCGGCCGAAGCAGGGGCCCGTTGCATCTTGATCATCGTCCGCGCCCTGGAAAACGACGAGATTAAAGCCCTGCGCGACGCCGCCGGTATCGCCGGACTCGATGCGCTCTACGAAATCCACGAAGAACGCGAGCTGGAGAAAGCGCTCAAGTTCGACCCCAAGATTATCGGCGTCAATAACCGAGACCTCAAGCGCTTCAAAACCGATCTGGCCACATCCGAGCGATTGATCCCTCAGATTCCCGACGGGATAATCAAAGTCAGCGAAAGCGGCATCTTCGACCTCGAAGACGCCGAACGCGCCAGCGCCTGCGGTGCCGATGCTATTCTCGTCGGCGAAGCCTTGATGAAATCGGAAAACCCCGAAGAACTCATCGAAGCCTTCCACAACGCTTAATTGAACATCGAACATCGAACTCCCAACATCGAATCATGAAGCATTCCCACCTATTCAACGTTCAGCGTTGGACGTTCAATGTTCCACGTTCAAGCAAAGCGCCATGCCACTAAGTCCTACAGCCACTCGTGAGCTCCTGCATCAACTAGAGCACCTTCCCAACAAAAAACTGGGACAAAACTTCTTAGTGGACGGCAATATCGTGCGCAAATCCATCGACCTCGCCGAGATCGGCCCCGGCAGCGCCGTCGTCGAAATCGGCCCTGGCCTGGGCACACTCACCCGCGCGATCCTCGCTAGCGGTGCCTCGCTCTGGGCCGTAGAACGCGACGCAACTCTGGCGGCACATTTGCGCACAAATGTTCTCCCCGAACAGCCCAAGCTACAATTGATCGAAGGCGACTGCCTCGACTATCCCATTGCAGCACTCCCAAGCGAGCACGCGGAATCGGGCTATAAGATCGTGGCCAACCTCCCCTACGCCGTGTCCACCCCATGGATGGACGCCGTCCTTTCCGGACCGCTGCCACAGCGCATGGTGCTGATGCTGCAGAAAGAAGCCGCCGACCGCTATGTGGCGCCCCATGGGAGTAAAACATTCGGCGCAATTTCCATTTTCCTGCAAGCCGCGTATAAGATGCACAGCCGGCATCTGGTCTCCGCCCAGTGCTTTCACCCCGCTCCCAAGGTCGATTCCGTATTGCTGCGCTTGGACCTAAAAGAAGACGCCGTCCATTTCCCCAAGGAGATTCGGGCCTGCATCCGTCGCATCTTTACGCTCCGACGCAAACAACTCGGCAGCCTATGCAAAAAAGAAGCCACTCCAGGCATCACTGCCTGGTTTGAACATTTACTCAGCAAAGGCTACTCTCCCAGTATTCGCCCCGAGGAGATCACTTACCAGGACTGGTGCGAATTGCTCAATTTTTGCTAAGCTCCACAAAAATTGATAACTCTTTTACGTTCGTCACGATAACTTAACTAAAAGCACACTTTTCCAGCTTTTAGCCCCAGCGACTGGACGCTAGCGTCCAGCCGACTATGGCTGCACATGAAGACATCAACCTGGACGAGCTGATCACACATTCACTCTCCGTCCCCGACCACGAAACACTAGAAACCACCAGTAGACTCGCCGCCGAAAAGGGGGTCGATTTTCTGGCAGTGAAACGTGGCGATACAGTCGTCGGACTCTGCTCTGCAGTCAAAATCAACAAGTGCCTCAGCGCCCGCTATGGACACGCAGTCTATGCGCAACGCCAGATCGTCGACTTCATCGTTGAAAACCCAATCATCGTCCGCGACGACACCGACGTGCACCAAACCCTGCAGCAAGTCTTCAATCGTAAGCGAGAAGACTTCCACGACGACATCATCATCGTAGATTCGCACAACAAGCTTCGCGGCTTAATCTCCACCGACACACTGATTCGCGTCCAGAACTCGCTACTGCACAAACAGCTCAAAGAAACCGACGAACATAAGCAGCGACTACAGTGGAAGAATGATCAACTGGAACACCTGACCGACGAGCTGGAGCACACCAATGCCAAGCTCATCGAGGCAAGTAACGTAGCCGAGCAAGCCACTCGCCTAAAAAGTGAGTTCCTGGCCAATATGAGCCACGAGATTCGCACCCCGATGAATGGCATCGTCGGCATGCTCTCACTGCTGGCCGAAACCAAACTCGACGAAGAACAAAACGAACTCGTCTCGACCGCCGAAGTGAGCGTCAACGCACTGCTACGCATTATAAACGACATTCTCGATTTTTCTAAAATCGAAGCAGGCAAACTGGAAATCGAGCACGAGCGCTTCGATCTACAGGAGCTGCTCAACTCCTGCATTATGCTCTACCAAGAGCGGGCACGCAGTAAAAACATCCAGCTCAACCATAGCGATTGCAAGCTGCCTTACCAACTGAGTGGCGACGCCGTACGTGTCCGCCAAATTGTCAACAACCTGGTCAGCAATGCAGTCAAATTCACCAAAGCGGGCACCGTTTCACTCAGCAGCGAAATCATTCGCGAAAGCGCAGAAGAGGCACTCATCCGTATCAGCATTCGCGATACCGGCATCGGCATCGATCCTGCCAACCTCTCCAACCTCTTCAAGCCATTCGTCCAGGCCGACGGCTCAACCTCGCGGGACTTTGGAGGCACAGGCCTCGGGCTATCGATTTCTCGCAAGCTCGCCAACTTAATGGGCGGAGAAGTCGATTGCCAAAGCACTCTAGGCGTGGGCTCGGTCTTCCATGTGACCATCCCCTTCCCCAAGAGCATCGAGCTGGAAGCCACTTCAACGCCATCCGCTCCCAGCCAAAATGAGCACACTCCCTGGTCGGAAACGGAAACCGATCACAGCTGCGCAGACTCCGAAGATAAAACCGCGCTTAAAGTTCTGGTAGTCGAAGACAATGCCGTCAATCGACACGTCGCTCAACGCTTTCTGGAAAACCTACAGTGCTGCGTAAATTTCGCCGAAAACGGCGCCATCGCCATCGAAAAGCTCAAGGAGCAATGTTTCGACATTATCTTTATGGATTGCCAGATGCCCGTCATGGATGGCTATACCGCCACCCGGCTGATCCGCAAGGGCGTCTGCGGTCCCAGTAAGACAAACACATTCATTTCCGCCATGACTGCCCACGCCATGCAAGGCGACCGTCAGAAATGCCTCGATGCCGGCATGGATGCCTACGTCACCAAACCCATGCGGGTGGATGACCTACGTGCAGTTCTAGACGAGTGCCGCCGTAAAAATCATGCCACCGAACAACAGCAA
This sequence comes from Coraliomargarita algicola, assembly GCF_033878955.1. Classification (NCBI taxonomy): domain Bacteria; kingdom Pseudomonadati; phylum Verrucomicrobiota; class Opitutia; order Puniceicoccales; family Coraliomargaritaceae; genus Coraliomargarita; species Coraliomargarita algicola. The sequence goes on along the minus strand of NZ_CP138858.1, from coordinate 3,538,698 downwards.
CAGGCCATTTAAACGGTCCGTTGCTTAAAATTCGTTCTGGCCAAGCAGTTCGTCTCAATGAAATGCTACAGACCTTCCACCTGTAGTCTCACATTGATCATGACAACTAATCCCATTCGCTGGAAACTTCACTGGCAAATCCTCCTCTCCTTAGTGCTCACCCTGCTCTTCGGTGCTCTAATCCTTCCCCACACCAGCGAAGGCTTCAGTGCAGGAGCCATCAATTTTTGCCAATTCATCGGCAAGCTCTTCATGAACGCGCTGAAGATGGTCATCGTACCGCTGATCGTCGCCTCTATTATCAGTGGCGTCATGCACCTGGGCGCCGAAAAGGGCGTCGGGCGCATGGGCTTTAAAACCTTTCTCTACTACACCTTTAGCGGCGCCGCGGCTGTCATCATTGGACTCATCGTGGTCAACATCATCCAGCCAGGTAATGTCGATGCCGACACCGCCGCGGCCATGCTAGGCTCCGGCGCGGAGACCTCGGTAAGCCAGGGCTTAATGAGCAAAGTCGAAGGCCGCAGTTCCAGCGACCTCTTTGACATCTTCCTGCGCATGTTTCCGTCCAACATCATCGACGCCGCCACTAACAACGGCCAACTGCTCGGCGTGATCACCTTCTCCATCATGTTTGGTGCTTTCATCGGCAAGCTAAAGCCCGAGCAGCGCGAGACCCAGCAAAGATTCTGGGAAAGCGCTCAAGAGGTCATGCTGCAATTAACCGATTTCATCATACGTTTCGCCCCGATCGGTGTATTCGGACTGGTGGTGCCTGTCATATTTGAAACCAACCTCGGCGACCTATTTGGCACTCTCGCATGGTTCTTCATCACGGTGCTACTTGCACTCACACTGCACTTTTTCATTAACCTTGGACTGGTTCTCAAGTTGGTAGCCAAGGTCAACCCCGTCACCCATTACAAAGAGATGGCCCCCGTGCTGCTCACCGCATTTTCAACTGCCAGCTCCTCGGCCACCTTGCCACTGACGATAGAAACCGTCGAAGAGCGCGCCGGCGTCTCCAAAAAGACCTGCTCCTTCACCCTACCGTTGGGAGCCACAGTCAACATGGACGGCACCGCGCTGTATGAATGCATCGTGGTGCTCTTCATCGCACAGCTTTACGCCTCCACCGGACAGGTCGCGCTCAGCATTGGCGACCAACTCTTGGTGGTATTCCTCGCCTTGACGACCAGCATCGGCGTCGCCGGCATCCCTGCCGCAAGTCTGGTGGCCATCGCGGTGATTCTACCTGCGGTCGGTCTACCGGTCGAGGCCATCGGCGTCGTCTGGCTCACCGACCGCATACTCGACATGTGCCGCACCAGTGTGAATGTATTTTCCGACACCGTCGGCGCAGTCACCATCGCTGCCACCGAGGGCGAAACACCCTACGGAAACATCGAACCTTGAACTTCCAACATTGAACGTCGAATAGCAGCCTACAGTTTCATTTCTGAAATTCTGAGTTCGACGTTTAGCGTTCGATGTTCAAAGTTCGCGCGATGAGCCAAACAGACCAACGCCTCGCCGAACTCGGCATCGAACTTCCTTCCGCTCCCGCCCCTGCGGGCAGTTACGTGCCCGCCATGCGGGTCGGCAATCTGCTCTATCTGTCCGGAGCCATCTGCCTGGTAAATGGTGAGATGACTCACACCGGTAAGATAGGCGAAACCCGCGACATTGCTTACGGTCAAGAAGCCGCCCGCGTCTGCGCCCTCAACTTACTGGCAGTGGCCAAAGCACATCTAGGCGACCTCGATAAAGTCTCCCGCATCGTGCAGCTCAATGGCTTCGTCAACGGCGTGCCCGGCTTCGCCGATAGCCCCGCAGTCATCAACGGCGCCTCCGACCTACTGGTCGAAATACTCGCCGAGCGCGGGAGTCACACTCGCGCCGCTGTCGCTGTCACAGGTTTACCCAAAGACACCACCGTCGAGATCCAAGCCATCTTCGAAGTCGCTTAAGCTCTCAGGCCAGTTGACAACATACTAGGCCGAAAAGGGAAAAGTCGTCGGGCCATCATAGCCCTCTTGCGCATCTTCAACCACCACGTTGGAGCGTATGCCACCGCGCCCGCGCCAGATGGTCTCCAAGCGCGCCCAGCGTGGCTTACAAACCGCAAATAAGTCTTCGAAAATCTGATTGGTGGCCGCCTCAAAGAAGATCCCCTTATTGCGAAAACTGTGCAGATACAGCTTCATCGCCTTAAGCTCGATGCAGACCTCATCCGGCGCATAGCTAAACACGACAGTGGCATAGTCCGGGTGCCCCGTCATCGGGCAGGTAGAAGTAAACTCCTCCTGAATATGCTGAATCGTGTAGTTGCGCTCCGGGTTCGGATTGGGAAATGTTTCAATGTCCATATCACGCACAGTGCCCAGCGATCATCAAAATTCAATCTAAGATCAACGCATTGTCAGCACATCTGTAATTTTGCGCTGTAAATCATCCGCATTCACAGGTTTGGATACGAACTCATCCGCACCATGCTCGCGACACACCGCCTGTGTCGACTTCAATAAATCGGCAGTCAGCACGATCACCGGCACACGTGTCGCCCCGCTACGCGCCTCCCCCTGACGTATCGACTTCAACACATCAATCCCGTCAATACCCGGCATATGTAAGTCTAGCAAGACCACGTCGTAGAGATCAGGCTTATATTTATCCAGAGCCTCGCGCCCATCCGTTGCAGTGGTCAGCTCATAGCCCATTCGCTTCAGGATACGAGTCTGATAATAAAGGTTCGGAACATTATCTTCCACCATCAACACCGAGATGTGCTCGCGTGACTTCGAAACCTCCGGCACTTCTTCGTCCTCAGCGGGCACCTCTTCAATGACCTTAGGCACCTTAGACACTTCGACATCATCGACCTCCGTGCGGGCCTCCACGACATCTTTGCCCACGCCTGCAGCTGCAGCCCCCGCCACGGAGAGGCAAATATAAAAGCTAAATGTGGCGCCCGCCCCAGCAGTCCTTTTCACCGAAATTTGCCCATCCATCAACTCGACATAACCTCGGCAGATGGCCAGCCCCATGCCCGCGCCCCCTTGAGCCCGGGTAAACGTCGAATTGCCCAATAAAAAAGGATCAAACACGTGATCCACCATATTTGCATCAATCCCGACGCCCTCATCTTCCACATCCACGTGCCAGATGATGTGTTCCGCATCCAGCGATTTCACAACACTGCGGAGCTTTGCAGAATTCATCCCCGAAAACTTGGCCGCATTTTCCAACAGATGTAAGAGCACACATTTAATCTTTTTATAATCGCCCACGACCACGCCTCCGTCGGGCAGAGCGACTTGCTGCTCGGTCTCAATCTCCACTGTAAAAGAGGGCTGATTTTTCTGCAGCTCAAAAACCACCTCATTCACCAATTCCGTCAGTACAAAACGATCCTCGCGCAATTTTTTCTTTTCGGGGTTCAATTCTGCAAACTCGATAATTCGATTAATGGTCTCGATCAAACTCTGCCCCGCATCATTGATCGCCCGCACCATCTCCAGCTGTTCCTCGTCCTCCACCTCTTCCAACAACAGATCTGAAAAGCCCAGGATCGGATTCAATGGCGTACGTAGCTCATGGCTCACCGTGGCTAGGAAATTAGACTTTGCCTGATTCGCGGCATTCGCCTGATCTCTCGCCTCAAGCAGCGCATTTCGTATACGCCGGGTCTCGGAGATATCTTGAATCACTCCAAATAAACAATTCTTACAACCAGACAGTGCGCTACCACTCTTACCAATGACTCTCACATATTTGTGAACCCCGGCCTTGGTAATCAACTCACACTCGAAATCGTAACTGCCGACTTCCTGCCTAATCCGATCCAATGCCTCACGCAACCTCTCTCGATCCGCCTCCACATAATACGACAAACACTCTTCAAAACCGGGAGGCTCCTGCCCACGAGGCAGCCCATGCACATCGTACACCCCTTCCGACCAATGCAACCGTCCAGTGTCCAGATCATAGATCCAAGCTCCCATCGACACAATACGCGCGCCTTCAATCAAACACTCACGTTGTAAATCTAAATATACTTGTTCAAAGTCTTCTTGCATATTTGCGGCCCCATAGCCAAGACAATGGATTTTGCTCAGTAGGGTAACGATAAGATAATAATAAGGGATGTAAGACTTATTAATAAAGCACACACTCAGCAAATTCCGTTAATTACTGGTAAATATTATAGCGTCTCCTATTTATAAACTTACAACGCAGCATTCATTGAATACCCAATCTCAAGAAGCCGACACATTTTGACACATACAAAAACAAACTCCCCCAGTGGCCAACTCACACTCGTCGCCGCACCAATCGGCAACTTGGGCGATATGACTGCACGCGCCATCGAGACACTCAAAACTGTCGATGCCATCGCCTGCGAAGATACCCGTGTCACGGGCAAACTACTCAGTAAGCTGGAGATCCAAAAAAACGGCCCACTGACCTCCTATCGCGAAGAAAACGAGAAGCACATGGCCGGCGAACTCGCCGATCGAATCGAATCTGGCGAGCACATCGCGCTCATCTCCGACGCGGGCATGCCAGCGATCAGCGACCCTGGCTTTCGGCTCGTGCGCGAGTGCCGCAAACGTGGCTTGGCAGTCACTGCTGCTCCGGGCCTCACTGCAGCCACCACAGCGCTCGCGCTATCAGGACTGCCCAGCGATGGCTTCCTCTACGTGGGTTTCCTCCCCCCAAAAAGTGCTGCCCGCAAACGCTTCTTCGACAGCAAACGCGATTTCGAATACACCATCATCGTATACGAGTCCTGTCACCGAATCGGGAAATTTCTCAATGAACTGGTCGACGTCCTCGGGGAGCAACGCTGCATCAGCGTCGGTCGCGAACTGACTAAGCTGCACGAAACCGTGCACACCGGCCCCGCCGCCGAGGTGCGCGACCGCGTAGCCAAAGGCAGCCAAAAAGGCGAATTCGTCATCTGCATCGCCAAGGAAGGCTTCGAACTATAAGCACACTTCTAACTCAGCTGCGGCAGCTTCGATTCGGGATCAATCGAGATGCTGCCCTCGCCTTTCAGCAGGCGCAGCAAAGCATTGCCACAAAATTCACCACGCCAACCACGCAGCATACGATGCCGGCTCGGGTCGATACCTTCGACCTCCAAAACGAAGGCTGTCACTTCGGCTCGATTGCCAATCAATGCGGGGTCAATTTTGTCAGCGAGACACATGCCCTTAATCGAAGCCAAGGAGAGATCCACCCGGGCCTCATAGCCGTCGTCTGGCGATGGCCCAATGTGCTTGTGATTGGGTAATTCCGGCAAATCGCCATTTCGGCCGCGTTCGATGGCTTCCCAGATATGCCCGCGATTTCGCTCAGCAGAGCGCTCGCTCAAACCTTTCATCTGGCGAATATCTTCCGCGCTATTCGGCGGACGCTTAACCAGTGACACCAATGCATCGTCCGAAAGCACAAAGCCTCGCGGAATATTACGACGACGGGCTTTCAACTCACGCCACGCTCCCAGCGCACGCAGCACATTGCGCTGCTGCTGCGTGAGCGAACCACTGCCGCGCACGCGGGGCATTTCATAATCGGGGTCGCGCTCACTGTAATTAGACACATCCTCGTAGATTTTCATCTCGTCTTGAATCCACTCCTTGCGGCCGAGTGCCTCCGCTTTGCCCATAATTTTCAGCATCAAATCGACCGAATAGCGCACATCATCTTCAGCATACTTAATCTGTGCATCGGTTAACGGACGTGCCACCCAATCCGAACGAGTCTCCGTCTTTGCCAAGCGTACTTTGAGCAATGTCTTTAGCAATTCACTCAAAGAGATCGTCGCCGACAGCCCCACAAAGCCCGAACTGCGCTGGGTATCAAAAATATTCTTCGGCAAGCCACCGCAGGCGCGGTAAAGTATATTGAGATCTTGTTGCGCATCATGCAGAATTTTTACCGTATCGGGGTCCGACATCAGCTCAGCCAAGGGCGACCAATCCTCGATCGCGGGCGCATCAATTAGCTCACAATGGCCATCTGGATAGCCAATTTGTACTAAACCTAAGGTCGGATAATAGGTGCGATCCCAAATAAATTCGGTATCGACGCCAACTGCACCGGCTTCACGCGCACGGCGCACGACATCGGCAAGGGCTTCGGTTGTGGTAATCATAAACGGAATAGCGTCGCTGATATTCAGGACGATGGAAAGGAGATTTTTTCACCCCAAATGGAGATGGCTTTCAATACAATATCTTTGCGAAATCTCAGGACTCAACCTGCAAACCAACTGGTAAAGATTCCCCGAAGAGCTGCTGGATGTCTTTAGCATCGATCGGCGTGAAGGTTCGCAGGGGCTCTGTCTGCTGCGTGCTGGCTCCAGATGATGTGGCCTTCGCAATGATGCGCTCACGCAAGTCCTCCGCCACATCGTGATCGCGGTTATTCACGATACGGGCAGCTTGCACGAAGAGTTGCGGCAGATTGCGCAAGTTGTCGCGGCTCCAATCCAGCGCCTCCAGCTGCTCGAATGCGAGCCACACTTCACTGGCAGGCAGGATCGCGTGTTCGCCACCGTAAAGCGGCACGCGATTGAGCACACGCCCGAGCGCCCAGATGGAATGATCGCAAAAAGTCTCACTGCGGCGGACAATACTGGCGGTAAAATGATGCGCGAGCTGCGTGCGCTTCTCAGCCGACAGGTGCTCGAATGCGCCGAGCATGCGCGCAGGCTCATAGGATTGCTTGCTGTCTTGTAGTGTCTTATCCAGCCAAGCATCGTAGAGTGCCTCTTGCTGCGCTGCATCCAGGCCCCCGGCCACGCGTCGCCACAGCAGGAAATACTGCTCGCGGTTGGCCTTGTTGTTGGCGTGGGCTAAATCGAGCTCATAGATCGTCCACAGGGTGCGAATAAAATACGGGTCGAGGGCATGCCCGTAGCCGGGACGCAGAAAAAAGCCTGCCGCGTTGAGCCAAGCGAGCTCATGCTCGGGCGATCGATCCCGTCGTGTTAAAAAACTGGCATGTGTTTGCCACAATTCACGTATGAAGGGCACGTTCCACTCGCGTCGATTCAAATGACTGATGCGCTCTAACTCCTTCAGCAGCTTGGACGCCGGTATCCGCGGCTCAGGTCCGAAGGTGTCCGCTATCAACGCTTTTGAAGACTCCAGATCCTCGGAGCTGAGCCCCGTGTCCGGCTGCTGGGGCGCAGCGTCTCCCGCTGCGCGCTCATCGGCCTGTCGCAGATTAAATTCCAGTCGCCAAACCCGATTCTCCTCCAGGATTCGTCGCACGCTGACACAATTGACCCGCAACAAGCCGAGACTATTCAGATGCGCCTCCAGTTCGATCGCCACGTTCCCGTCCTCCGGGAGGGGCGCCCCGACTGGCAGTTGAGCCATGGTCTGCATCACTGGCAGCTTGTGGAAATCATGCTCATTTTTCCTCACCAAATCCCCGCCTTGATCGCCCTCACGACAGGTAGAAGTGTAGGCCTGAAATTGCACCGGCATGTTCACCTTGAGCGACAAGTTCAGCGCAGTTATACGCGTCGACGTCTCCAACGGACTGCCCTGAGCGAGGACGCAGACCAATCGTGTTTCAGCGGACTGCTTACGTTTTTTCTTTCCACGCTTCGGCGTGTAATTCACTTCAAGGTAAAAGCTATGCCCGGAGCCGCCTTCGATCGTGGCCACATGCTCACGCGACAGACTCGCACGATACCAGGCCGCCCCACGCGCGACGGCCAGCTCCAACGAGGTGTTTTCCAAAATGACAGGACGCTGCCCCTCTTGCCAAGCAGCCAACTGATCGGCCAAACGCACGCGCACACTGGCCGCCGCCAGTGTGCCTCCGTTAAACAATAAGGCATCCACCTTACGTCCGCGAATGAAGTCTGCTAAGTGGTGGGTAATCGCGGAATCCTGCGCATAGGGCAAGCCGATCTCCCGCAGACCACTCGCGTCATTCGCAGGTTGTGCATCGGCATCACAAACAGGGAAAAAACCATCCAGCACCGTGCGGGTAATTTCCCCGCGATTCAAAGTAAGCGTCTGCACCGACTCAAAAAGACTGCCGCCAGCACCCGCCAGCGCGATCGTGAAAGGCTCCTCTTCAGGGCCTTCGGTCGAGAGCACGCGCTCTTTTAAATCCCGACATTGCGCGACCAGCTGACTCCATCCCGTAGTCGAGAGTGCGGTCTGCCCCGACAATTTCGCTTCTGCCAAATGCGCCAGCGCGAGATCGATATTATCGCCACCGAGTAAAATATGCTTACTGACGGCAATACGACGCACATGGGGCAATGCCTCGCCAGCAACCTGGGACAATTCAAACAAACTGAAGTCCGAGGTGCCACCGCCGATATCACACACACAGACCACCTTAGGGCGTTCACTCAACTCCCCCAGTGTCTGCCCCCAGTCACGAGCATCACCATGAGTTTCCAACCAGGCATAGAAAGCTGCCTGTGGCTCCTCTAGTAAGCGTGTGCTTTGTGGATAGCGTGCCTGCTGCGCCGCATCCAAGGTCAAGCGTTGAGCCACCGTATCAAACGAAGCGGGCACCGTGATCACGATGTCCTGACGGTCAAACAACGACTGTTTATCCTCCCGCCCGATGGTTTGATCCCAGGCAAAACGCAAATAATCCAAATAGGCCGCCGAAGCCTCGACAGGCGAACACTTGTCATCCTCTGCGATCACTTCGCTCTTCCAAGGCAAGAGCTTGCGCTCACGATCAATGCCCGCATGGCACAACCACGATTTGGCGGAACTAATACTTCGAGCCGCATCCGAACCTGCTAACTCACGGGCTAACAAGCCCACCACACGGCCGGAGTCCCATTCACCGACCGCATCGCCAGCCAACGCCGACTGCTCCGCCTCACTCAAATAATAGCCAAACGAAGGCAGCGAGCTCGACTCGCGAACCGTATTTAATGATGCATACTGCGGGATCTGAAAAACCTGCGTGCCTGCGGTCGGGTCTTTGGAGTCGATGTAAGACAGCGCACAATTACTCGTGCCCAGGTCGATACCGATAAAATAACGAGCAGCCATAAAACCGAATTAATCCGTGCGCACAGCAAATTCCAACTTCCAGCGGTGGTCGGAGCGGGTGTGCTGCATCCATAAATCCAAGGTGCCCATTTCGGTCACCCGCGCGTGCAGCTTGACCGGCACCACTTCTCCTGTCGCATGCCCTTCCAGCGGCGTGAGTTCCATTTTCAGTTCCAGGGTTTCTTCCAGTTCCTTCTCCGCATCGGGCAAAATAGTGCCGACGGCATCGCCCGAACGGATGGCAGAGCTAAAGAAGCGGAACGTCACAGATTCCCCGGTCACCAAGCCGAACTCTTTCGAATCTAAAATTTGCTCACTGCCCTCTTCCATGCCCTGAGGCACCACGCACAATGCTTTGAGTGGTGGTTTAAAACCGGGAATAGCCAGCCCCGCAGTTTCCAAGCCGATATAATAACTGCGCGAGGCGCCAGCCTTCACCCGCACACCGCTGCCACTGAGCTGGTTCAGGCCGTAATACGCAGCACCATGCGCCACTGCCTTGTCATAACGCGCTCCAGCCAACTCACGCACGGGCGCATCCGCACCACTCCACTGATTGAGCAATGCCAAGACACGCTCACGAGCGGGGGCCGCATTGAAGAAGCCACCATTAAACAAGACCGCGGTCGGCTTTAAGAAACTGCCGGCAAGCACCTCGGCGCTAAATTGACCAGCCAAGCTAGCATTGGCCTGCACGTTCTGTAAACTACGAGTCAGGAAGCGTGCCAGGTGTTTACTCAGCACGGGATCACTTTCATAGGACAAGCCAAACTCCTGTAAGCCCGCAGAGGCACGCGCCGCCGGCATCTCACTGGCATCAATCAAGGGCAAAAAACCATCTAACGCGATTTGATTCAGTGTGTCGCGGCTCAAACTGGTCGCCACACTGCCCGCAAACAGAGACGAGCCGCGCGAAGGCACGGATAACGAGACTTCCGTCAAATCCAAATTCTCAAACAAGCTTTCTTTCGCACTGCGACAGGCGTGCACCAATGCGAGAAACTGCCAATCATCGATCGTCTTCCCCTCACCCTCCATTTGATAGCGCAGCACATGCGCCAGCGCGAGATCGAGGTTATCGCCTCCCAGTAACAAGTGCTCCCCCACGCTGATACGCTCTAACTCGAGATTTCCTTCGACCTCAGAGACACAAATCAGACTAAAATCTGAAGTGCCCCCACCGACATCACAGACCAAAATAATATCTCCGGGCGCCACTTGCTTGCGCCAATCCGAGCCCGCCTGCGCCAGCCATGCATAAAAGGCGGCTTGTGGCTCCTCCATTAAAGTGACCGCTCCCAGGCCAGCCGCTTCCGCCGCTTCATAAGTCAGCGAACGCGCCACCTCATCAAACGAAGCCGGCACAGTGAGCACTACATTGGTATTCTCCAGATCCCAGTCGCTCTGTGCCGCTTCCGCCGCGGCCTTAAAACCATACACCAGAGATTCCAAATACAAGCGCGAAGCCTCAATCGGAGACAGCTTCGCCTCCACACTACTGGATTGCCACGGCAGGATGGGCTCATGGTGATCGACTTGGGTGCTGCACAGCCAAGACTTCGCCGAACTCACCAAACGGTCAGGCACCTGAGCCCCGTGCTGACGCGCAAAGGCCCCCACCACATGCGCATGAGACAACTCCTTGCCCGGCAAATTAAATGCGCCCTCAGGAAACTCATCCGGCGCGGCAATATATATATTCGAGGCCAGACCCGGACGTGCTTCCACCGTATGTGGAGCCACCACTTGTAAAATGGACAGATCCTGCAATGCCTGATCCTCCAGCCGCGCTACCGTCATGGCCGAGTTACTCGTCCCTAAATCAATTCCCAGACTATATTGCTTAGACATCATAAACCTTCATTTCATTGTAAGCAGGATGCGACGCATCCGCTAGACACCATCGGCTAGCCGACCTCAACTTCGGCAGCCACTAAAAGATGCGTGCCACTGGCGCTAGCCCGTTCTCCGAGGACCTTAGGTAAGTGAACAGAGGTCGTCTTCCAGCCTTTGTGCTTGAGCACTCCCTGATAAGGCGGCTCCCCCTCGACCTTGCCAGTCAGACGATATTCGTTACGATCGAAAGTAGGCTCCAAAGTAATGGGCTGATTCTCCGCAGTCGTCGCGACCGGCTCGATGCTGAAATTATGCTTCATCACTGTTTGACAACCTTGATGCACAAAACGAGCCGCCGCCGCAATTTGCGCGTCTGGATAGCTCTTGATATCATCCATCACAAAATCGAGAAAACGTCCTTTTTCCTGTAAAAGCCCCAGCAATTGCGCGACCTGAACCTCAGCATTCTGCTCGGGGATTTTTTGCAAGTCTGGCCGCGGTGTTTCCGGTGCCACCGGCGCAGGTGCAGCTTCAGGCACAGTCACTGGCTCCGCAACCGCTGTTTGCTGAAGCGTCAAAGCAAGCACACAGCCCAGCAGCGCCACCGCAATCGCCAGATAAAGCAACACCTGAGCGTTCTCCGCAAACGCAGGCAATGACGCGAGAACCGCGATCACTAAGAATAAGAAATTACTAACAATTAAAAGTGTCTTTTTCATAAGCTAAGAAATGCAGTCAGCTAGATGCGCCATTATTCGCACCGACGCAAGCGAGTTTCCCCTTATTCCGTCCAAGACTCCCTTTCCAGCAAGCGTCTACTGCTCTACGCAAATTTATTCAAAATAGCATGCGCCGCCTCGATACCCGATAGCGCGGCCCCTTCCACACGCGCGCCTCCGAAGGCGTCGCCGGCGAGCGTCAACTGTAAGCCAGCATTCTGGAAGTATGGCTCACTCCATGGGTTAAGCGGCTGGGTAAACCCCCAACGGTGGCAGCTAAAATCCACGACCGTAGCGTGCAGATAGGGCGCAGCAGCCTTTAACATCAAGGCACCACGCACTTCATCCTCGGCATCCCAGTATGCCTCTGCAAAATCGGCGTCGGCATGGATAGTCACAGCGGCGACCTCGGGTGAAATGCCCTTCAGCTGATTATCCGCTATCCAACAAAGCGGTGCATCCTCGATCTTGACAGCCCCCGCACCTGCCATGCCGCTGGGGCCATCAAGTATCGCCAGTGTGGCCAAGCCACGCTGATAACGCACCTCTCGCAGCGGCTCTGTTGCAGCACCGGCAAAGTCCACGCCGGCAGTGTCTAACAGCGCCAGGGCCTGCGGCAGCGGCGCGGTAATCACGAGCTGCGTCGCCACATAGGTGCTTCCTTGACTGCTGCGAACAATCCATCGATCGAGATCGCGCACCAATTCAATCACTTGCTGCGAGGTATGCACATCCAGGTCCCGAGCCAAATACTTCGGCACATCCGTCATCCCATTTACCCCACAATACCGTGGGTGGCCATCGGAACTGGCCTGCTGAGGCACCTGCCGATACCACTCGCGAATCACCCCCGCACTGAGCCATTGATCGACATAGGCTTGCAGCCGCGCATCACGCACGGTGAAAAACTGCGCCCCATGATCCAGCCGCGCACCTGCCATGCGACGCGTCGCCATACGCCCACCAAGACCGCGGCCTTTGTCCAGCACACACACGGTCTTACCTGCCTTTCGTAATTCGGTCGCGCACAGCAGGCCGGAAATTCCAGCTCCGATAATTAAAACGTCTGTAGTTTGCATGTGATAAAATGGGACCAGGTAAATGTGAGAAAATGGCTTAATGAATCGCCGCTAAAAGTGCTGACTCGAGCTCTGGATGTTGCCACTCAAAACCGAGTTCGGTGAGACGCTGCGGCCGCACAGCTAAATTACTGAGCACGGTTTCTTCGCCCATTTCACCGAAAATCATTTTAACGATAGCTGCAGGCACGGGAAAAACCGTCGGCCGCCCTAAAATCGTACCGAGCGTTGCTGTAAATTCCGCATTCGATACTGGCAGCGGAGCGACCGCATTGATCGCGCCGCAAACCGATTCATTTTCCACCGCAAAGATGTAAGCCTGGACCAAATCCGGCAAACTGATCCAGCTCATCTGTTGCTGCCCATTGCCGATGCGCCCACCTACCCCTAACCTAAAAGGCGTCAGCATTTTAGCCAGTGCCCCACCCTGCCCACTCAACACGATGCCAGTGCGCATGAAGGCGGTGCGTATCCCAGCCTCCGACAAAGGCCGCGCAGCAGCTTCCCACTGCTGCGTGACTTCGGCCAAAAAACCATCCCCCATGGGACTGGACTCATCCGCCCAAGCTTCCAGATCGGTACCATAATAGCTGATACCCGAAGCCGAAATGAATGCAGGGCCAGGTGCCTGTTGTAGAATGGCATCCACCAGCAAACGGGTGCTCTGGACACGACTCTGTAGTATGCGCTCTTTAGCGGCTGCGGTCCATCGCTGCACAACGCTTTCGCCCGCAAGATGAATCACCGCATCCACGCCATTGAGAGCCGCGGCATCCAACCGCCCCGCGTCCACATCCCATTGCACATCGCCATGCTTGCTGCGCGAGAGCGTGCGTATCTGGTGCCCACGCGCCTGTAGCGCGGCACATAAGGGCTTTCCGATCAAGCCAGTGGCTCCAGAAATCAGAATCGTCAGCGAAGGAGACATTGCACTGTGGGTAGAAGTGAGTTCAGACATCTCCCCGCAAGATACACAACTCAATCAAGTTTGCGATTTGGACCGCAAGAAAAAGCTCCGCAACAAGGCCATCGCAGCCAGTCCAGCCGCGACTCCGACAAACCAATCACCATGACGGGTGTAGTAACTTTGCTGCCGAGTCCACTCTTCAAACTGAAAGACACTATAACTGCCACCGCCTCGAAAAAAGATGCTGCCCGCCTCATCCACCAACACCTCACGCACGGTGCCATAACTGTCGATCCAACCACTCCAGCCGCCATTACCTGCGCGCATCACGGGACGTCGATTCTCCACCGCACGCAGCACGGAATGCGCCGCATGCTGCACCGCCCCGCCCTCTTCGCCATACCACGCATTATTGGTCGCGACAAAAAACAGGTCCGCCCCAGCGCGCGCGCTCGCACGCGCCAAACCTGGAAAGGCATCCTCGTAGCAAACCAGAGAGCCCACTTCATAAGTGTTCTCCCCCACTGTCAGGTCAATCAGCCCCACCGAATCTCCAGCCACAAATGAACCACCGATCGGCACGACTTTCTCAATAAATCCAAAAGGCTTGGGCACGTATTCACCAAAAGGCACGAGTTCGCGCTTCGTATAAAATTGCGCCGACAAACCGGTTTTCGGCTCCACCAAAAATGCCCCGTTGCGCCATTCCTCCGCCACACGATCCTCCGCGAGATTGCCCATTAAGATGGGCTTCTCCATTTCGTTCACCAAACGCTCCACCCGGACCTGCATGTCCGGGTGCCCCATGACAGGCCAAGGTGTCGCCGCTTCCGGCCATAGAACGACATCACTCTCCAAACTGGCAACAAAGCGCGTCTGCCGTTCCAAAATTTCGAGATTCTCAAGCTCGCGATCAGTATCCCACTTGAGCTCGGGCAAAATATACGGCTGCACCACCGCCGCCGTAAACATCGGCTGCGCAGAATCGGGTCGCGGCAACACTGTAAAAAATACAAATATGCAAAAACCAAGCCCGCTCATACCGACATAGAGGTCGGGACTGAACCAACCGGTCCACATTTTCCGCTCACGCCGCACCAGCCGATGCCGCAAAGTTTGCGTCACACACAAATTAAAGAATACCAGCAAAAAGGAAACGCCATAGGCCCCGGACCATGCCGCGATCTGCAAAACCACCGGACGCTCCCATTGACTCAAGGACAAAGGTGCCCAAGGGAACCCCCAGAGCAGCCATGTGCGGGCCCACTCTAAGACCACCCACGCACCCGCGAGTCCCGCAAAGCCTAAAATTCGCATCACGACATTCGCCCCCACCAGCCGCGGCAGCAGCCTACGTACGGCGGACAGCCATAGAACAAAGATCACTGCCAACACGCCACTTAAGGCAATCGTCCCAAACCAGGTAACATGCCGCAACCAAATCAAAATCGCGAACCAGCTCACCCAGCCCGTGCCAAGCGCGACAGTGTAGAACAAACGCCGGCTCGGCTGTGTGTAGAGCCAAAGCAATAGCGGCACAAAGGCGATGTATGCGGCCTCCGCAAACTCAAAGGGCGGGATCGAAATCACCCACAACAAGCTGGACAACACAGCCGCCAGCAAGCCCCAGTGGAGCGAATACGGTGAGGCTTCCGCCTCGATAAAGGCTGATTCAGTGCCCACACTGCCGTGCGCTCGGCTGCCCAACTCCTCCGAAATCGATGTTTGTTTGCTGAAAGTATTCACGTTTCTCAAATGTTGACGCAAGTAAGAGATCCACTCGCGATTCGTAGCCTGCACGTTCAGGGCTTTGCCCCATATACTCAAGAAAGATGTATCCACCTGGAAAGAGTAGTCAGGAGACCGAGCGAGTCCGTGCACGCTTTTGCATTTTCTTACTTGATTAATAAGAATGATTCTCGTAAATCAAATTACATGAGCTTATCTAGGTGCATCTTAAAATTAAATATTCTACTAGCAATTCTATCTAGTTTATGGGCTGTATCCATGGAGGCTCGTTCGCCCGCCACGACGCCTCCGCCCCAGCGAGGGATTTTGTTGGTGACTTTTGGTAGTTCTTATCCGGAGGCGCAGGTGGCTTTTGAGCGGATCGATGCGATGGCGCGCAAGCGTTGGCCGGATACGCCGATCTATTGGGCCTATACTTCGGACTTTATTCGTAAGAAGTTGTTGAAGCGGGGTGAGCGGCATGACGCGCCGATCGCGGCGATGGCTCAGATGCATGATGCGGGCATTCGCGAGATTGCGGTGCAGTCTTTGCACGTGATTGCGGGTGTGGAATACGAGGAAATTGTGAGCGCGGTGGATGCTTTTCAATCGACGAATCTGGCCTTTGAGCGGGTGACGATTGGACGGCCTTTGTTGGCTTCTGCGGAGGATGTGTATGATGTCGCAGATCTCATTTTAGCAGAAGCGGCGGAGTCGCGTGCGGAGGACGAGGCCTTGGTCTTGATGGGGCATGGCTCGGGGGAGCATCCGGCGGATCTGACTTATCTGGCGGCGGCTTCGGTCTTTCAAAAGCGGGATGCCACGGCCTTTCTGGCCACGGTGGAGGGGCACCCGACCTTTGAGGATTTATTGGCGCAGCTCCAGCAGGCGGGCGTGCAGCGGGCGGCTTTGATGCCTTTCATGTCGGTGGCGGGGGATCATGCGCGCAATGATTTGGCGGGTGAGGAGCCGGACTCTTGGAAGTCGCAACTGGAAGCGGCTGGCATCGAATGCTCGGTCATTTTACGTGGCATGGGTGAAATGCCGGCTTTGGTGGATCAGTGGTTGGCGCACCTGCAAATCGCTCTGGATGAATTGGCTGAATTAGATGAGGACGCACTATGAGTGAAACGATGACTGCGACTGGCATGCTCACGGGGGTCGGAATCGGCCCGGGGGCGGTGCGTTATTTAACGCTGGAGGCGGTGGAGGCGCTGCGAGCGGCGGATGTGATTATCGATGTCGCGGGACCGCGCACGAAAGAGAGTGTGTCGGAGCGGGTGATCGACGAGCTGGGCGGCTGTGCGGGTGAACGGGTGCATTTTGTGACGCCAATGTCCAAGGACTTGGCGGGGCGCAGTGAGATGTGGCAACAGCGTGCGCGTGAAGTGCTGGATTGGATACGTGCGGGCAAGCGCTTGGTCTATGTCACGCTGGGCGACCCTTTGATTTATAGCACTTTTGGTTATCTGCGGCGTGAGTTGTTGCAGCTGGATCCGCAGGTCAAGATTCAGGTGGTGCCGGGGATTACTTCTTTTCAAGCGGCGGCGGCGCGCACGGGTGAGCCTTTGCTGGAAAACGAGGAAGTGCTGTCCATCATCCCGGCCACAGCGAGTGCGGCGCAGCAGGAGGCGGTTCTGCGCGGCACGGATACGGCTGTATTTTTGAAAGCTTCGCGCAAGAAGGCGGCGCTGTTTGAGCGGGTGAATGGTGCGCTGGATGCGCAGTCGTTTCTCTACGCTTCACGCCTGGAATCGCCGGATGAATTGGTCGCCACCGATCCGATTCAAGCGGCGGCGATGCCGGACACCTATTTATCTTTATTCATTTCACGGAGACAGAATCATGACCTTTGAACTGTTTTTTAATAAGGTCGTGCCCTCGGTCTTTGAGTTGGGGCTTTATTTAAGCCTGGGGGTCTTGATCGGTGTGTTGCTGGAGGTGACGGGCTGTATCAAAGGGCTGGCGCGCCTGGCGCGGCCGATCCTAGCGCTGGGGAATTTTCCAGCGGAATGTGCGGCTGCTTTTGTGGCGGCCTTTGGCTCGACCAAGACGGCCCACAGTATGCTGGCTGCGGCGCATCGTGGGGGCGTGATCAATCGTCGTGAGCTGGTGCTGGGCGCGGCGGCCAATACACTGCCGACCACGCTGATGCATTTGAAGTTTTTCGCGCCTTTGATGGTGAGTGCTTTGGGCACGGTGGGCTTGGCCTATGTGATCTTTGTGATCGCGCTGGCGGTCTTGGTGTTCCTGGTGGCGGTGATTGCTTCGCGCTTTTTGGTGAAAGTGCAGGATTTTGATGCGGCCAGTTTGGAGCCGCTGGAGGGACGCCCGCAAGCGAAGCTTGGGTTTTGGAATATGCTGTGGTCGCGCTGGTGGCGCATGTCCTTGCGTGTGCTTTCGGTGGCGATTCCGGTCTATACCGCGATCACCTGGATCGAGGTGAGCGGTGGCTTTAAATGGATGGCTTCTGCGCTGCCGAGCTCGGTGGACTCGATCTTCCCGGTGGAAAGTATGGGCATCATCGTGGCGCAGCTTTCGCGCACCTCGGCTGCGGTGTCGGCCACGAAGGGACTCTTGGACGCGGGCACGCTGACTGGGACGCAGGCGTTTTTTACTTTGCTGGCGGGCTACTGCCTGGCGCTGCCGATTAAGGTGATTCGGCGCAACCTGCCCTCGGCTTTGAGCATCTTTCCGGATACGACGGGTTTCTGGATCATTGGTATCACCCAGGGTGTCCGCATGTTGATCGCGGTCAGCATGGTGGGCACTTACATCGCTTTTGCATCATGAATACTTCTGCTGAAAATATTACTTGGGACTGGACGGGGGCTGAAGTGGAGGCGGAGAGCTTTCGTCGCATCGAAGCGGAGGCGGGGGATCATGGTCTGCCGCTGCCGCATTGGCGCGTTGTGCGTCGTATGATTCATACCACTACGGAGTTTGCGATTTTGGGTGAGGTGGGCTTTCACGGCAACCCGGTCGAAGTGGGCTTAGAGGCGCTGCGCGAGGGGCGTCCGATTTATAGCGACTCGAATATGATTCGTTCGGGCATCTCGGTGCCGAAATTGCAGAAGTTTCATCCGGCTTACGCGCGGGAAAGTATTCACTGTTATGTGGCCGATCCGGAGGTGGCGGAATTGGCGAAGGATCGTAATTGCACCCGTGCCTTGGCTGCGATCGATGTGGGGCGTCCGATTATCGACGATGGTATTGTTCTGATTGGTAACGCGCCGCTGGCGCTGGCTGGCATTTGCCGTATGATCGAGGCGGGCGAGCTGCGTCCTCGGTTGATTATCGGTATGCCGGTGGGCTTCGTCAATGTGATCGAATCGAAGGAGTGGCTGATGCGCACCGATGTGCCGCATATCGTCTTAAGCGGTCGCCGCGGGGGCAGTCCTTTGGCGGTCACGGCTCTGCACGCGATCATGGAGAGTGCCTAGTCGATGAGCGATACCTTGACACATCCGCAACCTGCCAAGCCCCTACGGGGTGGCTTTAGCACGGGGGCGTATTTGACCGCTACGGCTGTAGCGGCCTGTCATGCGTATTTGGGGCTGCCGTATGTATCCAAATTGAAAATACAATTCGCGGATGGTGTCGTGCGTGCAATCAATGTGGATGGCGCGCGTTTGCATGGGGATGCGAGTGCCGAGGCTTGGAGCATTAAGGATGCGGGTGAAGATGTGGATGCGACCAATGGCTTGCGGCTCACTTCTCAAGTGAACTTCGCCGTGGATCCCTCCCAGAGCTTTGAGGCGCGTGCGGAGGACTTTGTTGAAACGCTGGGCGCCGTGCGCTTTATTTTGCGTGGCGGCAGTGGGGTCGGCCTTGTGTCTCGCGATGGGCTTGATGTGCCGCGCGGCAAAGTGGCCATTAATCCCACGCCGCGCCGGATGTTGTGGACGAATCTGGCGGCTTTGGATTTGGGCCCTGTGCGTGAGGTCTTGATTGAACTGAATATCGAGCGGGGGGCGGAGGTTGCGCGCCGCACTTTGAATCCTAAGTTGGGCATTGAGAATGGGCTCTCGGTGCTCGGCACGACGGGCTTGGTGATTCCTTGCTCGCACGCCGCCTACATTGCGACCATTGAGTTGATGGTGCGCGGGGTCTATCGCTTGGGCGGTGATTCCGTTTCTCTGGTGACCGGCGGCCGCAGTCACCGCTGGCTCAAGACGCGCTACCCCGACGCCGAAGAGGCCGCGATCGTGCGCTTTGGTGATTTTATACGCGAGTCTTTGGAGTGCTGCGCGCAATATCACATGAGTGAGGTGCGGGTGGTCTGCATGGTCGGTAAATTGGCTAAATATGCACTGGGGATTCCTAATACGCATGCAAAGAAGGTCGAGCAGTCGCCGGAGAAGGTGGCTGAGTTGTTGCAGCGTTTGGGCTATGCGGAAGATCTGACTGCGGCGACTGATGACTGTCGCAGTGTGCGTGAGTTGCTGAGTCGTTTGGCGCCGGAGCAACAATTGCGAGTGATTGGTTTGCTGCGTGATGAGGCGGTACAGCAGTTGAGCCGCTGGGCGGGGGGCGCGCATTTACAGATTCATGTTTTAGATACGACAGGAGAAAGGGAGATACTATGCGAATCGAACGGATAATAGGAAATTTGCCCAAACTGACCGTGGCGCGGGCTGCTGGGCTGAGTGCCGCGCTGCTGGCCGAGCTGCTGAATGGTCGCTTGTCGTTGGTGCTTTGTCAGGGCTTGTCGGATGCGGATAAGGCTGCCGCGGGGCTGGATTGGTTTCGTTCGGATGCGGGCTATGTTTGTTTTGCGGTGGGAAACTCTATGCTGCAGCGCATACGCACACTCTTTGTCTCCAAGGTGGTGCTGGCGGGCGCTGCGCCGCGTCTGGGGATGTGCACGCTGGAGGCGGTCGAGGCGATGCGGCGTGCGGAGGTCTGCTTGCACGATACTTTGTTTGATCCTGAGATTTTAAAGCAACTGCCCGCGGACGCCGAGGTCGTGAATGTCGGCAAGCGCTGCGGCAAGCACGCGGTCAAGCAGCCAGAGATCAATCGTATGCTGCTGGATTATGCGCGCGAAGGCAAGCGTGTGCTACGACTGAAGGCCGGCGATCCGGGCATCTTCGGTCGTCTCTGTGAAGAGACGGATACCTTGAGTGAATACGCTCTGCCCTTTGAAGTGCAGGCGGCTGTCAGCAGTCTGTCGGCTGCCACTACCGCGACAGGACTTTTGCTGACGCGACGCTGCGTGCACCGTGGCTTTACCGTGATGACGCCGCGCTGCGCGGGTGGAGCGATCGGCGAGTTGGATCCGCGTTCGATGGACCTGCCGGTGGTGCTCTTTATGGCCACGCACATCTTAGAAGAGTCCTTTGCCAATTACAAAAATGCGGCATGACCGCCGAAACGCCGGCTTCGATTATCTTCGATGCCGGCACGCCACAGCAAACCGTGATTACGGGCACGGTCGCGACGCTGCCAGGCATGGTGGCGGACTTGCCGAGTCGCACGGGGCTGGTCTACGCCGGCACGGGCGCGGGCTACGAATTGTGGCCAGACTTTACCGCGCTGAGTGGTCGGCGTATAAGAATAATGGATACGGATAATGTAGGACTGATGCGCCGCGTGCTCGATTTAGGCGGCGCGGTGGAATCCGAATCCGCTGAGCCACCGCATTCCAGGTTAGGAGTCCCGCCTTTAGGCGGCACAGTGGATCCCGCAGCGGCCGCGGCCGAAGTGTATAGCATAGATGAGTTAGAACTCTTCGCCGAGCAGCAGGTGCTAGCTGCATTTAAACAGGAGCTCGCCGCGAGGGCGTGATAGAGATGACTGGATCCTTAACAATTATTAGTTGCGGCACGCGTGTGGCCGACCTGTCGACGGCCGCTCGACAGGCGGTGGAGGACTGTGATCTGCTCTACGGTGGCGCGCGTTTGTTGGATTGGTTTTCCGAGTCGCGGGCAGAGAAGATGAAGCTGAGCGGGAAGCTGGCTCAGGAGATTGAATCTCTGGTCGCACTCTCGCAGACTCGGCATGTGGGGGTCTTGGCCTCGGGGGATGCGTCTTTTTTCGGCATCGCGGCGCGCTTTCGTCAGCGGGTGCCGGCTGAGCGTCTGGTGGTCTTGCCTGGGATCAGTGCCATGCAGGCGGCCTGTGCCAAGGTCGGCATCGATTGGGCGGGCTGTGATTTCTTTAGTATTCACGGTCGTGAGCTGCGCTTGCCCTGGCGGAAAATTCTACAAAGCCAGTGTGCGGTGGTGTATGGCGATCCGCAACGCACGCCGGCATGGATGGCGGCGGAGTTGATGCGTCATTATCCGGCTGCGGCTACGCGTGCGGCGGTGCTGTTGGAAAATCTGGGCAGCGTCGATGAAAACATTCAGCGTGGCCCTTTGAGTCAACTTGCCTCGGCGCAATGTGGGGGGCTGTCGATGTTGATCCTGTTGCCCTCTGCGGATGCATCTGCCTCGGAGGGGAGTTCGTATGCGGAGCTCTCGTTGGGATTGCCGGACGATGACTATGAACATGCGATGAATATGATCACGCACCCGGAAGTGCGCGCGGTGGCGCTGGCTAAGTTGCGCCTGCGCCCGGGCGTGCTGTGGGATCTTGGGGCGGGCAGTGGATCGGTCGGCATCGAAGCTGCGGGGCTGATCGAGGGGCTGCAAGTTTACAGTGTTGAAAAACATGCGGATCGTGCGGATATGGTGGCACACAACATCGCTGCACAAGGCTTGAATAATGTGCAGCTGGTGCGTGGGCGCACTTTGGATGTGTGCGCCGAATTGCCCCGGCCGAATGCAGTCTTTATTGGTGGCGGTGGACGTGAGATCGGCGCGATTGTTGAATCCGCGCTGGAGGCCTTACCCGTTGGCGGTCGCCTCGTGGCCACCGCGGTTTTGGCGGATACGATCGAGCAATTGAATCACGTCGCGCCTGAGCAACGGGTCGAGTGGCTGGAGCTCTCGATCAATCGCGCGCGAGCTTTGGCCCACAGTTATCTGATGACGGCGGATACGCCGATCCATCTCTTTGTCTTTCAAAAAAAATAATCTTATGAAACCAGGTATCGTTACTTTTGCTGGCGCCGGCCCCGGCGCTCCTGATCTGCTTACTGTACGTGCGCACGCCGCGATTGCGGATGCGGATGTGATCGTGTATGCGGGCTCTTTAGTCAGCCCGGAAGTTCTATCGCATGCTAAGGCGACTTGTGTGCGTCACGACAGCGCGGGCTTGGATCTGGATGCGACCACTGAGATCTTAGTCAAAGCTGCGCGCGCGGGCTTGCGTGTGCTACGGCTCCACACTGGCGACCCTTCCATCTATGGCGCCACGGCTGAGCAAATGCGCCGCTTGGATGCGGCTGGCATTCACTATGCAACCATCCCCGGCGTGAGTGCTGCCTTTGCGGCGGCGGCGGCCTTAAATGCGGAACTGACTCAGCCGGGCATCACTCAAACGGTGATGATTAGTCGTCGTGCGGGGCGCACTCCGGTGCCGGAACGTGAAGCCATCGCGGGGCTGGCCAAGCACGGCACGAGTTTAGCGCTGTATTTGAGTGTGAGTGACATGCCGGGTCTGGTCGCTGAACTGTTGCAGGCGGGGGCCTATACGAAAGAGACTGCGGCCGCAGTGGTTTATCGTGCGAGTTGGCCTGACGAGAAGCTTGTGCGTGGCCGCTTGGGCGATATTGCGGAAAAGGTCCGTGCTGCCGGGATTACGCGTCAGGCTTTGATTTTGGTCGGTGATGCGCTCGGCGGACAGGGGGACGATTCTTTACTCTATGATAGTAGTTTTTCGCACGGCTATCGTGCGGCCTCGACCAAGCCTGCGGCTGTCAAACCGGAGCCTGTGCTCACGGAGTGTGAGCCTTTGGTCCGCTTTGGCGGCCGGGTGGCTGTCTATGGCTTGACTGGTGAGGGCGTGGCTCGGGCACAAGGGCTCGCGGATATGTTGGACGCCACGGCATTCGTGAGCGAAAAGCATGCGCCTGCAGCAGTGGACTTGCTCGCAAATGTGCAGTGCTTCGCACCGGAGGATTTGGGAGCGCTGGTGGCGGCACAATGGTCTGCCTTCGATGCGCATGTCTTCGTGATGGCGACGGGCATTGTGGTGCGTAAGATTGCCGAGCTTTTACAGTCGAAGGAAGTGGATCCTGCGGTGGTGGTGATGGATGAGAAGGCGGGGTTCGCCCAGAGTTTAGTCGGAGGACATTTGGGGGGTGCCAATCGTTTGGTGGGCGACATCGCTCGGCTCACGGGTGCGCAAGCGGTGGTCTCGACTGGCACCGATACACAGGGCTTGCTGGCTTTTGACGAATTGGCTGCGCAACAGGGCTGGCGCATCGAGAACCGTGACGGCATTGTCGCTTTGAACGCTGCCTTATTGGAAGGCAAAAGTATTGGACTGTTGGGCTTTAGTTCCAAGGAGGCGGCGGGCTACGCGGACGTCGAACATGTGCGTTGTTATGAAAATTTGGATACGGCCGAAGCTGCCGAGTTGCTGGTTTGTTTGGATGCGCCCGTTGGCGACGATCCTCGGACGTGTTTGCAACTCTCGCGTCTGCCACTTGTGGTCGGGGTGGGCTGCAAGCGTGGCGTCTCGGCAGAGCGAATCGAGGCGGCGATTCGCCGTGGTTGTTTGCGTTACGGAATCGATCCGGCGCGGATTCAGCAACTGGCCTCGGTGGATGTGAAGGCGGACGAAGTGGGCCTGCTGGAAGTGGCCAAGACGCATGCTTGGGAGACGCATTTCTTTGCTGCGGCTGAATTGGAACAACAAGTGGTTCCCAATCCGTCTGCCTTTGTTTCGAAGAATGTCGCGACGCCCTCCGTGGCGGAGGCTGCTGTGCGGGTCTGTGGACGCGGGCGTTTACTCACGCCGAAGCAAAAAGACGATGGGGTGACGGTGGCGATCGGCACTGTGGGCTCCTTGTCTGCTGCGGCCGATGCCAAGCCGCAGCGGGGAATTATTTATGCCATCGGCCTTGGACCGGGCACGCGTGCGGGCATGACCGAAGAGGCGCGGCAAGCGATCCGCGGCGCGGATAAAGTGGTCGGCTACACGACTTATTGCCGTCAAGTGCGTTGGCTCACGCAGGGGCGTCAGGTGTATTCCACTGGTATGCGTTCGGAGATCGAGCGTTGCGATGCTGCGGTGCGGATGGCTGCGGAGGGGCAGTCGGTGGCGCTCATTTGCTCGGGTGACTCTGGGATCTATGGCATGGCGGGCTTGATTCTGGAACGCGTCGAAGCCTTGGGCGAGGCGCAGGTAGATGTGGAAGTGATCGCGGGGGTGACCTCTTCCAGCTCGGCTGCGGCCGCGGTGGGGGCTCCTTTGATGAATGACTTTGCCACGATTAGTTTGTCCGATCTGTTGACCCCGCGTGAGTGGATTAAGAAGCGTGTGAACGCGGTGGCCGAAGCGGGCCTGGTCTGCACGCTCTATAATCCGCGCAGCCGCAAGCGGCGTGAGCTCTTGGATGAGGTGCTGGCGACTTTTGCCAAGCATCGCGGGGATGGGGTGCCGGTCGCATTGGTGCGTGATGCTGGACGCCCGAAACAATGGAAGTGGGTGGGGCCGTTGAAGGATCTGCCGATCGATGAGATTGGGATGACTACTATGCTGATCATTGGCAATGAGCAGACGCGCATGATTCATGGTCACATGGTCACCCAGCGCGGCTATCAAAAAAAGGAGGCTTTTTAAACATGGGGCAGCCCCGGCATAGTTTTTGTATCGCAGGCACCCAGTCCGGATCGGGCAAGACGACGCTGACGTTGGGCCTGATGGCGGCGCTGCGCCAACGGGGGCTGACGGTGCAGCCTTTTAAATGCGGTCCCGACTATATTGATGCCGGGCACCACCGTCATGCCGCCGGTCGAATTTCGCGTAATCTGGATTCCTGGATGATGCCTCCTGCGAGTATTCCTGCAACTTTTCAAAACGCTTGCGCAGGAGCTGATGTCGCTGTCTGCGAGGGTGTGATGGGGCTCTTCGATGGCGCCAGTTCCACCGAGCTTAAGGGCAGCACGGCTGAGATTGCCTTGTTGACAGATATGCCGGTTGTCTTGGTGGTGGATGCGCGGGCGATGGCGCGCTCGATCGCTGCTTTGGTGGCGGGCTATGTGCATTTTGAAAAAGACTTACGCGTGTGCGGTATCATCGCGAATCGCGTCGGTAGCGAGGGGCACGCGCGGATCTTGCGTGAAGCGCTGGCCGCGGCGGGCTTGCCACCCTTGCTGGGGTGCTTGCCGCGGGATGAGGCCTTTCATATGCCGGAGCGTCATCTCGGACTTGTCGCGGATACCGAAGACGCAGGTGTCGCAGATCGCATTGAGACGCTCGCGACGGCAGTGGAGTCGGCTGTCGATATCGATCAACTGCTGGAATGTAGTCGAAACCTCAATACGAAAAAACAAGCTGAAGTCGCCCGGTCCACTGTGCCAGTAAAGCTGCGCATGGGCCTCGCGCGGGATGCGGCATTTTATTTTTATTACGAAGACAACCTCGATGCCCTGCGTGCACGTGGGGTGGAGCTAGTGGAGTTTTCCCCGCTCAACGATGCCGCGCTGCCTGAAGATTTGGACGGGCTCTATATCGGCGGTGGATTTCCGGAGCAATTTAGCGCCGAACTGAGTTCTAATATCGCGATGCATGCCGCCTTGCGCGCCTTCGCTGAGAGTGGACGGCCCATCTTCGCGGAATGCGGCGGCTATATGTATTTGTGTCGCAGTTTGGAACTGCCGGACGGTAATCGCTTGCCGATGGCGGGTGTGCTGGCAGCGGATTGTGTGATGCGCGACAAGCGTCAACGGCTCGGTTATACAAAAGCCCGCAGCTTACAGGCTGGCATCTTCGGCTCCGCCGGCACCAACTTACGGGGACATGAATTCCACTGGTCCGAAGTTGTGCCCGATCCTGGGCAGACCGCACTCTTCGAGGTTAGCGACGCCCACGGGCGCCGACAAGAGCAAGTCGGCATACAGCAAGGCAATACCCACGCCTCCTATTTTCATCCCCATTTCGCCTCCAACCCCGCCGCTGTCGACGCATGGGTCACCGCACTAGAGAGCGACTGAGCTGAGGCATTTTTTAAACCGCTTATGGACGCTTAAAAAATGACGACCAACGAGCCCGTCCGATGCAGGGTTGTTGAGTGGGTGTGATTGACTCGGCCGTTGGCGAGTCTTCTGTAAGCGTGCTTAAGCGGTTCCCGGCTTTGCCGGCAGCTGAGCATGAGCCAACTGATCTGAGGCATTTTTTAAACCGCTTATGGACGCTTAAAAAGGACGGCCAACGGGCCCGTCCGATGCAGAGTTGTTGAGTGAGTGTTGATTGACTCGGCCGTTGGCGAGTCTTCTGTAAGCGTGCTTAAGCGGTTCCCGGCTTTGCCGGCTATCCGAGCATGAGCACTGATCTGACGTATCTTTTTCAACCGCTTATGGACGCTAAAAAAGGACGGCCAACAGGCCCGTCCAAGACAGAGTTGTTGAGTGGGGTTGATTGACTCGGCCGTTGGCGAGTCTTCCGTAAGCGTGCTTAAGCGGTTCCCGGCTTTGCCGGCTATCCGAGCATGAGCACTGATCTGACGTATCTTTTCAACCGCTTATGGATGCTTAAAAAGGACGGCCAACGGGCCCGTCCAATGCCAGAGTTGTTGAGTGGGTGTGATTGACTCGGCCGTTGGCGAGTCTTTTGTAAGCGTGCTTAAGCGGTTCCCGGCTCTGCCGGCTATCCGAGCATGAGCTACTGATCTGACGTTTCTTTTTCAACCGCTTATGGACGCTTAAAAAGGACGGCCAACAGGCCCGTCCGATGCAGAGTTGTGGAGTGAGTGTGATCGACTCGGCCGTTGGCGAGTCTTCTGTAAGCGTGCTTAAGCGGTTCCCGGCTCCGCCGGCTTTCCGAGCATGAGCACTGATCTGACGTGTCTTTTTAAACCGCTTATGAACGCTTAAAAGGGACGGCCAACGGGCCCGTCCGATGCAGAGTTGTTGAGTGAGTGTGATCGACTCGGCCGTTGTCTATCCGTTTAGACGATTGGCTGTTACTTCGGAATATAGTCTTTTAGAACGAAGCGTTTCCATTCTACGGATTCTTTCGGACGAAAATTGATTAAATAGCCCACTGCTTTACGCGTGATGTGCATGTAATTGAGGAGCTGTTGCTCGTGTTCGGGAGTGAGTGCTTTTGTTGCTTTGAGCTCTGTCACAATCTCTCCGTAAACTAGGAGATCTGGGATATAGGTTTTCTTCAATTTGTGTCCTTTGTAGAACACTGCTAATTCTGTTTTGGGTTCGAACGGGATATTTCTCAGGCTAAGTTCTCGTTCGAGACTTTCTTGATAGATCTCTTCACTAAGGCCACCGCCCAATTCTCTGTAAACTTCGAAGGTTGCGCCCATAAGGGAATAACCTTCATGACCTAAGTATTGTGTGTTTAATTCCGTCATGCGGAAAAGTTCACATAATTCACGTTATTTCACAACGCCAAAAAATGTCAGCCCCTCCTGTTGTCGGATGATTTTTAACCGTGCCTGGAGGCTTAAGGCGGGCGCCCAATGCGCCCGTCCAATACAGGGGTGTTAAGTGGATGTGATCGACTCGGCCGTTGGCGAGTCTTCCGTAAGCGTGATTAAGCGGTTCCCGGCTCTGCCGGCTTTCCGAGCATGAGCACTGATCTGACGTATCTTTTTCAACCGCTTATGGACGCTAAAAAAGGACGGCCAACAGGCCCGTCCAAGACAGAGTTGTTGAGTGGGGTTGATTGACTCGGCCGTTGGCGAGTCTTCCGTAAGCGTGCTTAAGCGGTTCCCGGCTTTGCCGGCTATCCGAGCATGAGCACTGATCTGACGTATCTTTTCAACCGCTTATGGATGCTTAAAAAGGACGGCCAACGGGCCCGTCCGATGCCAGAGTTGTTGAGTGGGTGTGATTGACTCGGCCGTTGGCGAGTCTTTTGTAAGCGTGCTTAAGCGGTTCCCGGCTCTGCCGGCTATCCGAGCATGAGCTACTGATCTGACGTTTCTTTTAACCGCTTATGGACGCTAAAAAAGGACGGCCAACAGGCCCGTCCGATGCAGAGTTGTTTAGTGGTGTTGATTGACTCGGCCGTTGGCGAGTCTTTTGTAAGCGTGCTTAAGCGGTTCCCGGCTTTGCCGGCAACTGAGCATGAGCCACTGATCTGAGGCATTTTTTTAACCGCTTATGGATGCTTAAAAAGGACGGCCAACGGGCCCGTCCGATGCCAGAGTTGTTGAGTGGGTGTGATTGACTCGGCCGTTGGCGAGTCTTTTGTAAGCGTGCTTAAGCGGTTCCCGGCTCTGCCGGCAGCCGAGCATGAGCGACTGATCTGACGTGTTTGTTTTAACCGCTTATGGACGCTTAAAAAGGACGGCCAACGGGCCCGTCCAATGCCAGAGTTGTTGAGTGGTGTGATTGACTCGGCCGTTGACGAGTCTTTTGTAAAAATAACGGAACGTCTCCATTGGAGCCTACAATCGTGGTTCTCGTGTTGGCTTTGTTTAAGTAATAGCGAGGCGTTCTTTCTCTGCGCGAATCTCTGCGGGACTTCGTGTCAGTACGGGGTCGTTACGCTGGAGGAGGGCGAGCATGTCGAGGACTAAGTCTTGGCGGCTTAAGTAGTAGCAACGTTGTGTGCCTTCTTGAGCGTAATCGACGAGCTCGGCATGCCGCAGGACGGAGAGATGTTGAGAAATGTTAGCCTGACGCGCGGGTAGCAAATCTTCCATGTCGGTTACGCACTTGGGCCCAGAAACCAATTCTTGTAGAATGGCCAAACGGGTCGGGTGCGAGAATGCTTTCAACAGTTCGGAGGTGGCGCGGGAATCATTTGAATTCGGCATGGTGAGTTTTGTTGCTTAACAGAAGAACGCAAATAGGCGCTTATGAGTGGGATGCGTAAAAGGTGAAGAAGGCTCCAGAGGCGAAGAAGGTGTCGTTGTCGTGGGACGCATGCATGGCATCGACCCATTGCTGGCCCTCTTCTTCGGAGAGGACATTGAGCGCCGGGAGAATACCGGCAAATCCTCGCACGCTCGACAACCAGTAGTCGCCACGTCCGCACTCCGATAGGATGACGGAACGATGGCTATTTAAACTGAGTCCGGCTGCTTTTAAATAACGTGGCATCTGCCGGCAGAGGTCCGGATGTGTGGCGACTGCCGAAGTCAGCAGGTGATCCACGCGACGCATAGCCTCGTAGCTTTCTTGGCCGTAGGTGGTTCCTGCGTGGTCGGCATCAAAGACGATCAATTGACCCGTCGGCGCCAGCACGCGCGCGGTTTCTTGTAGCAACGACAGTGGATTCGGCACATGACTCAGCAAAGTGTGCATGACAATGACATCGAAAGAGCGCTCTTCGTAAGGCAACGCGCCTGGCTGGATGTGGTCCCAGTGAATGCCTTGCGCAAGATCCTGTCGCCGCCCCTTGGCCAGTAGAACATCGCTGATGTCGGCCCCATGGATCTCGGAGTCCGAGTGAAGCGCGTTCGCTAAGCGCCTTGCCACTACACCCGTGCCGCAGCCGAGGTCTAATGCGCGCAGAGGCTGATCGCTTGGGATCGAGTCAATATAATCGTCGATCATCTTTTGAAAGAAAGCATGCTGACCGCGCTCTTCTAAGCGAGTGATCATTGCCTGCTGGGTGCGATCTGTTTGAGAGTCTGGATTGGTGTAAGGGTCCATATGCTTGCTGTAAGTTGTCAGGGAAGTCTGGCTTTGCGCTGTCTCAGTGGGGTGATGTCATGCAGGTATTAATAATCTACGAATGAAACAATATTCGAATGTTCGAATGTTGTTTGTAGCATTGAGTTTATAGTCAAGGCCTGAGTTTGCGGATGGCGGGATTGTCCCGGATGAATTTGCTCAAGTCTCTGCAGAATACTGCTGACAAAAAAAATCTAAATCCTTACAGCTAACGACAGAGTTCGTGTCGGTCGCTCAACTTGTTATAAAAAAAGGTTGGATACACCTTGCAGCGCATCCAACCTTCTTAATTTAAAATTTTGGCCAAATAGAAGTTACGATTGACGCTTTCTACGCCGACTCGCGAACCCGAGGGCAGCGCATCCCACTAGTAAGGCTGCGGACGAGGGTTCAGGAACAATCGTCACATGCATCGAATCAGCATTTGCTCCGCTGCCCCAAGTCCAAGAATAGCTTCCAACATTCAGCTCAAGACTTTCCAGCGATTCTCCGGCCCAGATGCCAGACCCGCTTAAAGGATCACCCGAAACATAGCCAACAGGTACAACAATTGAAGATCCACCACTTCCGAACCCCATCGCGTCTCCCGAAACCGATGTTGCCGGTGTGTATCCATCAGTGCCTAAAACACCTCCACCGGGCCCAGTAACAGTCACTAAATATGAATTATCAGACGCACCAATGGTAAAAAAACCAAATGCAAGATTCAATCCTTTAATGTCATTGCTCGCTGCTGCGGACAATTCAGTTGTATTAATTGTTCCGCTACCAGTGATTACGACATCTGACCCAATTTCTTGAATCTGAATATTAACTATAGCATCAGCTGAAGTAGTAAAGGTGGCAAGCCCGAGCGCTAATGCAATTAAGGAATTTTTATTATTCATATTATCAAAATTATTAACGATAATTTCAGAGTATACATCTCACGGAAATTTCAAGTCATTTTTGTCGCAACATTATGAATACGTTTAAGAGGGCACTTTATCCGCGATGTCTGCGGCGACGGACGATCGCAGCAATGGATGCCAGGCCTGTGATCATGGCGAAACTACTTGGCTCTGGAACTGTTGCCCAAGTGAGCGAGTTACTCTCGTTCGAATAAGTTCCGCCTTGATTTGGGTTTGATGTAATCCCAAAAACATCGCCCTCGACAATGATGGTCGCGTTGATGTTGTCGCCGGCGGTATAGCCTACGGGGGCTGCCACATTGTATTGATTGAACCCAAAGGCATCGCCATTGGTATCGAAAGTAAATCCGAATTGGGGCAGAGCGTTGCCATCGCTTAAAGTCAAGCCGCCGGAAGACCAGTCGAATTCACCGCCAAAATGCTCTATTAGCTGGGGGTTCATAAACCCGTTCTCATAACCTTCGACAGTAGTGTTGAGTTCAAAGCTATCCCATGAGCCACTCGCTTGGATAATTGTATTTAGTCCGTCATAAGAGATGGCTAAGTACATCGAAGCATTACTGGCATTTATTGAGCTCCCTAGGAATGCGATAATTAAGGCTGTTTTTTTAAGAGCGCGCGATTGGGACTTTGTGACTTTCATTGTTATTTTATCTAGGTGATTTTAAAGGCTGATTGCGTCGAGCCATCTCTTTCGTGACTAACGATTACAGGAGAGTTGAAGATTTGCCTACTCGCTGATTAATACGAAGCGGTAGAATCGCTTGGTTACTGTGGATGGATGGCTGGGGGTCTCTGGCAAACCGCGATCGATCCACTGTAGATGGGGGGCAGTGGCGGTTATTGTATCTGGAATGCGTGTCCATTTGACCAAGTCCTCACTGTACTCTATGGCGTATTGAGCTCCGGGGATGGCCTCGATTGCTAACTGCACACTGCCATCCTCCATGATCACCATTTGCTCTACGCTTATTTCGAACTCGTCTGGATTAATTACGTAAACGGTGCGTATCACTTCTGCGGAGACATTCCCAGAGGCATCAGCTGCGTTATAGGTGATGACATAGCTCCCGGCGGCATTGATATTTACGGCATTTCCCCCGATGACTAATGTCACATTAGGATCTCCCGCGTCGGATACTTGCGCCCCTAATTCAGTGTAAGCGCTGCCGTTGATTTGATGAATTATGGTGCTTGCGCCATTCAATGTAATTACTGGGGCCGTGGTATCCACCACTGTCACCGTGCGAATGACTTCAGCTGCAGCCAAGCCGTAACTGTCTATCACGTTGTAGGTGATCGCGTATTCGCCTGGGGTGTTGGCATCGACGCTGTCTCCACCCACGACAATATTATTGGAGATATCTCCATCTTCAGCATCGTGGGCACTTGCTCCTGGATCGGTGAAGGTTTCGATGCCAGCTTCGATTTGTATACTGGAGTCTCCCAGCAGTGTGATGACCGGAGGGGTGAGTTGCAGTTCATAGGCACCTAGGTCGACTGTGCCATTGCTGATGCGTCTCATTCCCAATTGGTCGATAGGTAATCTTTCGCTCAGGTCGCCATCCTCGTCGAGGTCGCCACTATCTGTAGGTAAGGCTGTATTTATGCCGGCATCGATGGCTGGACTGCCGGCAACGAGTGCGAAGCTGTGAACGCTTCCGCCGTGGTCACCGAATGAACTGATGAGGTCTGAGAGGGCATAGCCACTGGGGATTTCGAAGAGATTGTTCTCGTCGCTTACTTCAGGGAATAGGGCAACATTGTCATCACTGCTGACGGCACTACTGTTTCCGACAATGATGCTGTTTCGGATACTGATCGCATCGCTCGATTCGGATAATACACCGCCGGAATTTCCTTTCACACTGTGATTACCTGAAATAGTGCAGTTGAAGATCTGCATTGTTGCCGGCATGGATGGAGATATCTCAAAATTTAAGATGGCAGCGCCTCCACTGACTAAGGAATATTCTGATACGTTGCTGATATTGTTAGAGAAGGCGCTATTGACTAGGTTCAGTTCGGCATACTCGCTTAAGCTGATGTTGGCAATGCCTCCGCCCCCGTAGATTGCTTCGTTCTGAGAAAAGGCGGAGCTGTAGATTTGGACAACTCCAGCGGTGTTCATGATGGCGCCACCATAGCCAGCTAGGTTGTTCTCAAAGCTCAGATATTTGAGTATGAGCGTTCCGCCTTCGTTTAGAATGGCCCCACCATAATGGTTTTCAGAGATTCCCGGGGAGCCGTTCTGTAGGCTGAGGCTTTCCATTTTTATCGTGGTTGTGCTGCCTGATACCCGAAATATGCGGTAGCTGTTTTCTCCGGTGAGTATCGTTTCGTCCGCGCCCTCGCCAATGATACTGACGGATCGAGTGAGTTCTAATGTCGCTCCGGTGGCAAATTCGCCGCTGGCGAGATAGATTTTTCCACCGGTTTTCACCTGATGCAATGCATCCCCCATGTATGGAAAGGCATTGAAGCCATAGATTAAGCCGCTAACGGAACTGCCGTCTTTGGAAGTCCAGGTTACACTCTCTCCTATACTGGGGTAACTCGGATCGAAATCGGCAAGCTGATCAATATAGACTTTGTCAGGCTTGGTGAAGTAAGTGAATGCGCCGCTTACGGCAACGGGCACAGAATTGCCGTCATTTGAGTAGAGCGCATTACCCTGTATTTCGAGATAGACCTGGCTCATTCCAGAAATTTCATCGATCGAACCGAGCGTAATAATTACAGAGGTGCCAGACACTGTGAACGAAGAGGGGATCGCGTCGCCGGATTCAACGCTGCGGACGATGATGTCGCCCGAACCTGCTAACAAACTCATATTCGCAGTCAGCGTAATCGTGCTACCGGAATCCAGTTCGTAGGAATTTATACTTGGGACACTGGAAATGAGCTGAGGCTGCGTATCATAATATTCATACGCCCCGACATCTACAGCGCCGTCGCCGATTCGATTCGCACCACGTTGATCGGTCGTGAGTCCCGAAGGAATCGCTTTTTTATCGCCTGCATTATGAGCCGGACCACCCGGAATGATTGCGTGCGTTTGAGTCGCGCCACCGTTCTCTGCTAGTGATGCGATGATGTCGGCTACGGAATAGCCGGTTGGCGTATTGACAATATTGCCCCCCGCGCTGGTGATGGCAGAGTCTTCCCATAAGTTCACGCCACCTGCGCTGCCCGTGACAGAGTTACCCAGTAGGAGCGAATTGGCCAGTAGTAGCGTTTTTGCGTTGTAGATCCCACCTCCAAAAGTGGCCGTATTATTGGTGATCGTGCAGTTGTAGATTGCGGCTTCACTCCGTTCATTATAGAGCCCGCCACCTCTAGTGTGATTATTATAATTATTAGTGGCCTGATTGCCCGAGAGAGTCGTATTCGTCATGACTACCTCTCCGGGGCTAACGAGGATATCGCCAATCGCGGTGGTATAGTGGGTATATTCGGCGGAGTAGTTGTAGATCGCAGCGCCGTCTGATTTCGAGGTGTTCGCATTGAAAATACAGTTTTCGATCGTTGCAGTGCCTTGGTTATAGAGACCACCGCCATGATTTCCCGATGAGTTCTGCTCGATACGGGTGTCGATCAAGTTGAGCACTGCCCCATCATCGGGGAGTAATACGTTGTTTTCGTCACGGATTGCTGTTAGGTCGGTAGACCCGCCGGATGCGTTGTAAATACCACCTCCGTTTTGAGCTCGGGATGTATTTTGTGTGATCTGGCAGCGTGTTAGCTGAGCTTGTCCATCCTCGGAATTTCCGTAGGTGCCGTCCGTTTCATTATAGAGACCGCCTCCACTGTATCCAGAATTTGAGGCGAGCGAGCTGTCTTCCACAATTAGAATTCCTGCATTGAAGATGCCGCCTCCCTGGGCACTGGCGTAGTTGTTGGAAATTGAGGATCCGGTCAATGACACGTGGGTCGATTTTCCGATAGCGATCCCACCTCCATTGCCGGCGGTGCTGGTGTTCCCCTCGATCTCAGTGTCGATGATCGAGAGCGTGCCATTAGTGAGTGTATTGATGGCTCCACCATCGCTCTCGGCTTCGTTGTCTATCAGGGTGCAGCCTTCTAAGGATAGGCTGGCATTGTTGGAGGAATAAATGGCCGCCCCCGAATAGGCGGTGTTGGAATTGAGGACACTTCCTATAAGTGTTACGCTGGTATTTGCATCCATACTGATGGCTCCACCATTATTATAGCTGAAGTTATCACTGAGTATGCTGGATGTAATGGTCGCACTCCCTGATGCCATCGCAAGTGCGCCGCCGCTACCGCGATTCTGACTGAGCGTGCAGTTAGTTATAGTTAAGGTTCCGCTATTATAAATGCCGCCCCCGACAGTCACTGTATTATTAGAGATGATACAGCGCTCCAGTGTTAGAATGCCTGCATTGTTAATGCCGCCTCCCATGTGGTTTGAGGACGAACTGCCTCCGGTCACATTTCCTTGACCGTCGCTCACTGCGAGGTCGTAGAGGTAGACTGTCGTGTCGCTGCCGATAATATCGAGCACTCTGTATTCGCCGCTGTCGACCCCGTAGTCGCCATCAGAATTTCCGGATAGGATTGTCGTTTCGGCTCCGTCTCCCTGTAAGCTTAGATCCTTACTGATCACGAGGGTGGCACCTTCTTTGTAATTCCCAGCTGCGATGTAAACGGTTCCTCCAGGATCGACTGCATCGATGGCTTCCTGTAGCGAACTGAAAGCGTTGCTGCCATAGGTTAAACTTGAGACTTCTTTATCTGTTGCTGCCAGCCAAGTGACGCTGCTTCCCGATGACGGGGCAGATGGGCTGTAATCAGCAGCCTGATCGACGTAAACTTCAGAAACACCAAAGCCGAGACAGCTAGATGCAATGAACGCGATAATGATTAGAATACGGTGGTTTAGCATAGTAGGCCACCAAAAGTTTGTATGAGACCAACCGTAGCAATCATTCATTTTGAGTAGTAATACTCAAAATAAATACATGAAGGGGTTCTTTTTGCCCTCAGTTCTTCAGAGGACAAGATAGATTCTTACTTAATGCCCTAATGACTAATCATAATCGAAACCAATAGGTTAAGTGAGGACCTCACGCCTCATCCTTTGGAGCAAGTTGTGCGATCTTTTTCGATAAAGCACATCGGGCACCGATGAGAGTTGAGCTGCGCAACCGAAGGGCATTGGAGTCGCGTAGATTCAGTGCCCTTCAGTGATAGAATCGATTGGCTCAGCTTGGTGTGGGTGCGTCACTCATAATAAGCTTTTCAGATTTTAACTTGCTCCAGAATTCTGCAGGAATCTTAATTTTCATTGATTCAACATTCTCATCCAGTTGTTCCGAGGTGCGAGCACCTGGAATGATGGCTGATACGGTTGAAGGAGCTGCGGCAAATTGTAGTGCGGCTGTTTTGATGTCGATGCCATGCTGTTGAGCGATGGCACTGATTTTTGTGTATTTATCCTGCATTTCCTGAGGAATATAGCTGGAATAATTAAAGCGATTTCGTCCCGCTAAGAACCCGCCATTGAGTGGGGCTCCGACAACCACGGAAATGTCTCTTTCATCGAGAAGAGGGAAGGTTTTATCGAGGGCTTGCTGGTGGTCTAGAATCGAATACTGGAGCGCTAGTAGGCAAATGTCGGGATCCATTTGATCCAAGTAATTGTACAGAATATCAGGTGTATTGATGCCAAAGCCCCAGCCTTTGATGATGCCTTCATCTCGCATTTTTGTGAGCTCTGGGATTGCGCCTTTGAGAGCTTCATCAACGTATTGTGTCCAGTTTTCGCCCATATCACTGTTCTGCGGTGATAGATCGTGAATGTAGACGATGTCGAGTGACGAGACTCCGATGCGATGCAAGCTATCTTCAATTGAGCGGCGTGTGCCTGCGGCTGAATAATCGTAGTGATAGTGGAATGGTGATGGCTTGGCCCAGTGCCATTTTTTAGGTAATGGCTCTGCGGATGGTGTGAGAATACGCCCAACTTTAGAAGATAATACATAGTCTTCTCGTTTTTTGTTACGCAGCAAATCGCCAAAGCGTCGTTCGCTCAGGCTTAAACCATAGAAGGGGGAAGTGTCATAGTGCCTCACGCCTGAGTCCCAGGCAGCATGTAGCATTTTTAGAATTTCTTCATCGTTCGAAATTGTGTTGAAGCCATTGCCAGCAGCAAGCCCTCCAAGCCCCATCCGGTATTTCGGGCGATAATGTGTGCCCTGATTCTTAGAGTTGATTGGTAAGCCCGCATTTGCTGCTACATCACCCCGGGTATCCATTACTTGTGGGTTTGTTTTTCGAACTTTTAATGCTTGTGCCTGTGATGATTGAGTGAATACAGCTCCAATTCCAAGTGCTGCGCCTGCTTGTATAAATGCTCTTCTTTTCATAGGCCGGCAATTAAGGGCATCGGTTTGGGTTTGCAAACCCAAGTCTTTAAAAAATCCTAAATGACACAGATTTGTTACTTCTGCTTGAGGCTGATAATAAATGTTTTACAAAAACTTCAAGTTTTCAGGTTTTATAGATGTATAGTTATTTTCAATACAAAAAAGGCTATCGATTTTATGGATGTTTTAGGGCCGCCTTTTATTGGTTTCGAGTGGGGCTCGAATTCAATGTAATAACTCCATGCTTATCATCTACGGATCGGTGTTGCTTTGGGCGTGGTCACTCACGCCATCACAGCCTTGCTTACTGTGGTGCACTACAGGTGCATTAGGATCTGTGGGGCTGAGCATACACTTGTTCATACGTTTGTAATATTTATACTTTCGAGCACTTTCAAGAATTGGGCTCCTGTGTTGAAGAAAATGCTTAGACCTAGAGTGCGTTTTGCTTTTTCATTCTTGATTATTAAGAATGATTCTCGTAAATCATGATTATATGAACTTATTTTGCTGTGAATTGAAATTAAATATGCTACTTCATGGGGGTGTTCAACGGCTTTACTGATTTTGGCAGCGCAGCGGGATTGATACATTTATGACAACGACTTCAAGTAAGCAGCACTACCTGCAAATCTATACGGGGAACGGTAAGGGCAAGACGACTGCTGCCAGTGGACTGGTGCTACGCGCCGTGGCTGCGGGCTGGATGGTTTTCTTTGGGCAGTTCATTAAAAATAATCCTAGTGGTGAGTTGCGCATCATGAAGGAGCGCTTTCCTGAAGTGACGGTGGAGCAGTTTGGACGTGGTTTTTTTCTGCGTCGTGATCCTGAACCGGCGGATCGCCAAGCGGCGCAAGATGGACTCAACAGGCTGGCCGAGGTGATGGACTCCGGGGCTTATCGGATGATCATCGCGGACGAGATCATGATTGCTTTGAAATATAAACTGATCAGCGAGGCCGATGTGCTGGCGCTGGTCGAGCGTAATCAGGGGCAAGCGGAGTTGGTCTTTACCGGACGTTATGCGCCGGAGGCTTTGATTAAACGGGCGGATTTGGTGTCGGAGGTCGTCCCGGTCAAACATTATATGGAAGTGGGGGCTCCGGCCCGGCGTGGTATCGAATCATGAATGCTGAGTATCCATTCCGGCTAGGCACTACTTCCTTCATCCTGCCGGAGGATTATTTGCCCAATATACGTTTTTTGGCCGATCGGGTGGATGATATTGCTTTGCTTTTTTTCGAGCCTCTGACGGCGATGCCGGATTGGATTGATTTGGCGCTCAAGATTCGAACCGATCGTCAGCTGAGCTTTAGTGTGCACTTGCCGGCAGATGTGAAATTGGCTGCGACGGATGAGCGCATTCGCGAGGAGGCGGTGCGTGCCTGCGTGAAGGTGATCGAGGTGCTGGCACCTTTAGCGCCGGTGGCGTATGTGTGTCATGCTAATTCGGATACGCCGGCTGAGATGTCGTCGGCTGCCTTGGCGTCGTTGACGCGTTCGCTGCAAGCTTTGGGTGCGGCTTGTGGGGATCCGACTCGGATTTGTGTGGAGAATGTGGATCTGCCGCATGACAGTTTACGGGCTGCTTTGGATGCGGCCGGGGTGTCGATTTGTTATGATGTTGGGCATGCGCTGATGGCGGGGCAGGACGTCTTACAGGACTTGGCGAACTGGTTGCCGCGCTGCGGGGTCTTGCACTTGCACGGTGTGTGTGAGGGGCGCGACCATCATACGCTGGATTGCTTGCCTACGGATTTGTTGTCCGGTATTTTAGAACTCTATGCCTCGCCGCAGGGATTGGATTGGCGGGTCTTGACCTTGGAATTATTTAACCGCGCGCGCTGGGAGCGCTCTTTGCAATGCTTCGAGCAAGCCTGGGCATCGATCGA
This sequence comes from Coraliomargarita algicola, assembly GCF_033878955.1. NCBI lineage: Bacteria > Pseudomonadati > Verrucomicrobiota > Opitutia > Puniceicoccales > Coraliomargaritaceae > Coraliomargarita > Coraliomargarita algicola. The sequence continues at coordinate 3,499,482 of NZ_CP138858.1, read as the reverse complement.
AGGAATACAAACGGAGGCAACCACATGTCGTTAGCTGGGAAAGTTGTTTTTGTGACCGGGGGCTGTCGCAGTGGGAAGAGCCGCTATGCGGAATCGCTGTGCACCGCTGTGCCCGGACCGCGGGCCTATATCGCGACCGCGGAGATCTTTGATGAGGAGATGCGCGAGCGGGTGCGCCTGCATCGTGCGCAGCGGGGCGATGCCTTTGATACCATCGAGGCACCGATTGATTTGGCGGCTGCCTTGTGCGGAGTGCCGGCTGGCACGACTGTGGTGATGGTCGACTGCTTAACGGTCTGGTTGGGGAATCTGATGCATCACTTGTCAGACTTTGATGAAGATTGCCCTGTGATCGTAGATTTTTTGCAAGCCTTGGGCGAGGTCTCGTGTCAGGTGGTGCTGGTGAGTAATGAGCTCGGCATGGGCATCGTGCCGGAGCATGCGATGAGTCGTCGCTTTCGTGATGTGGCGGGGCGGCTCAACCAGCGTGTGGCTGCCATCGCTGATGAAGCTTATTTAACTGTGAGTGGTTTGCCGATAAAGTTGAAAGGATCACAATAAGATGACACTAGAGGAAACGATTGCCAGGATTCGACCTGTGGATCGCTCGCAAGAGGCGAGCATTCAGAGTCATATTGATAATTTGACCAAGCCGCAGGGTAGCCTGGGGCAATTGGAAAACATCGCGAAGCGTTACGTGCTGGCTTCGGGCCAAGGCTGGCCGAGCGTGGGGAAGAAGCGAGTTTGTGTATTCGCCGGTGACCATGGGATGGTTGAAGCGGGCTTCACTTTTTCTGAACAGGTGGTAACGGGGCAGATAGTGCGTAACATGCTGGCGGGCGGCGCGGGGATCAATGTCTTTAGTCGTCATGTCGGGGTCGAAGTCGAGTGCATCGACGTCGGCATCGCGGCGGATATGAGCGACGCCGAGGGCTTACTCGACCGCAAGGTTGCCTGGGGCACTCAGAATATCGGCAAGGGGCCTGCCATGACTATGGCCGAGTGCGAAGCTGCTGTGGGTGTTGGCATCGAGCGCGCGCAAGTCGCCGCGGCGGAGGGCGTCACCATGGTGGCCACGGGGGAAATGGGCATCGGCAATACCACGCCGTCGTCCGCCTTACTCGCGGCGCTCTTGCCTTGCTCGGTGCCCGAGGCCACCGGGCCCGGTGCCGGCTTTAAGAATGCAGATGGCCTACGGGCCAAGATCGCCTTGATCGAACAAGCCTTGGAAGTGAATCGCGCGGCATTGGATCATCCTTTGACAGCTTTGGCCGCGGTGGGCGGCTTGGAGATTGCTGCCTTGACGGGGCTTTGTCTTGGGGCCGCAGAGCATAAGATGCCGATTGTGGTGGACGGCATTATTTCGTCCGCGGCGGCCTTGGTGGCCTGTCGTCTTTGCCCTGAGGTGGCGGATTACATGTTTCTTGCGCATCAATCCGCCGATCCTGGTCACGCCTATTTTGTAAAAGGTTTGGGCTTGCAGCCCATCCTGCAGTTGGACCTGCGCTTGGGCGAAGGCACCGGCTCGGTGCTGGCGATGCATCTGATCGATGCCGCCATTAAAATGTATACGGAAATGGCTAGCTTCACTGCGGCCAAAGTCACGAACCCGGAGGTCAACGCACGATGCTACCCGGCCTGATCACTGCTTTGCGCCTGCTGAGCATTCTGCCCATTCCAGGGCGGGAGAGTCGGCATTTTATTGATGGGCTGCCCTGGTATCCGGCGGCGGGTGCGGTGCTGGGCTATTTGGTGTGTGGTGTTTGCTTGCTGGCACATGCGGTAGCGCCCGACTGGGGCGGTCTTTTGGCGGTGCTTGGCTTAGCGGCCTCGATCGCTTTGACGCGTGGCCTGCACCTGGATGGTGTGGCGGATTGTGCCGATGGATTTTGGGGCGGGCACGAGCGCAGGCGTCGCCTGGAGATTATGAAAGACTCCCGCATTGGCGCCTTCGGTGTGATTGCCCTGGTGCTGGTACTGCTGGGCGAGTGGACCGCTCTCGAGCGTATGGTCGATGTGGATACGATTATCTTGATCCCCGTGGCCTTTATTGTTTCGCGCTTTGGGATCGTGCTGCTGGCACACTGCTTTGAGTATCCACGCGCCCAGGGCACCGGCGCGGCGGTGGTCAAGGGCGCGACACGGCGGCATCTTTGGCAGGCTTTTGGTGTCGGTTTACTTTTGAGCCTGCCCGCAGGCGTCGCTGCTGTGCCGCTCTGGGGAGCTGGCATCGCCATGACCTTGGCGGTGGGCTTTCTCGGCAAATGGAAGATTGGTGGCGTCAGTGGCGATGTCTTGGGCGCGGGCTGTGTGCTGTCGGAAATGACTCTGTTATTTGCAATTGTATTGGGATCATGAAAAAAGCGAAATGTCTCTCTTTGTTGGGCACTGGCTCGGATGTCGGTAAGAGCTTTGTTGTTGCGGGCATCTGCCGCGCCTTGAAGCAGCGCGGCTATAAGGTGGCGCCCTATAAGGCGCAAAATATGTCGAACAACTCCTACGTGACCTTGGATGGTTTGGAGATGGGACGCGCACAAGTGGTGCAAGCTGAAGCCTGTCACTTGGAGCCTGAAGTTGATATGAACCCGGTGCTGCTCAAGCCTTCGGGCGATAGTCAGTCGCAGGTGGTCTTACAGGGGCGCGTGATTGGTTCGCGACACGCAAGGGACTATTATAAGCAAACGGACGGGCTCTTTGTGAAAGCCATGGAATCTTTGGAGCGCTTGCGCAATGCACACGATGTGGTGGTGATGGAGGGGGCGGGGTCCTGCGCGGAGGTCAATTTGCGTAGCCGCGATATCGTCAACTTCCGACCCGCGCACGCTGTGGATGCGCCGGTGGTGCTGATCGCGGATATTGACCGCGGAGGCGTCTTTGCACAAGTGGTCGGCAGCTTGGAGGTGATCCCCTTCGAGGATCGTCAGCGGGTGGCGGGCATCATTATCAATCGCTTTCGCGGAGATCGTTCTTTATTTGAAGATGGGGTGGACTGGATCGAGCAACGCACCGGCTTGCCCGTGCTGGGCGTGCTGCCCTTTGGTCGCGAAATCGCCATCGACTCTGAAGATGGCATGGCCATCGAAACTGTGGTGGATCCGGGCGGGGCCTTGCCGGCAGGCACGGTCAACATCGCGGTCTTACTGTTTCCCCGAATTTCCAACCACACCGACCTCGCGGCGCTGCAGTGCACGCCGGGAGTGACGCTGCATTTCCTCAGTCGGCCGCGCTCGCTGCAAGGCTATGATCAATTGATTCTGCCCGGATCGAAGAACGTGCGTGCCGATCTCGATTGGCTGCGACGTAGCGGTTGGGAAACACGCATCCGTGAGTATCAGGCTAGCGGTGGCCGTATTGGTGGCCTCTGCGGCGGCTATCAAATGATGGGGCAAACGATCGAAGATCCTGATGGCGTGGAAGGCTCTGTCGGCGTGAGCGAAGGACTTGGGCTTTTGCCCGTTTCCACCGTGCTCAGTGCGGACAAAGTACTACAGCGCAGTCGCGGAATATGGGCGGGCAATCAGCAGCCTGTCTTCGGCTACGAAATCCACATGGGGCGCACCAAGCTGCCTGACGCGTCAGTCGCAGATCCTGCAATACAAGCGCTGACTTCGGGGGCCGATGCCACGCAGCGCTCTGAAGGTATTTACCTCGACGAGGGCAAACTCTGGGGCAGTTATTTACACGGCCTCTTCGACTCTGGTGCCTTTCGGCAGGCTTACCTCTCCAGTTTGCGACCTGAGCTTGCATTCGCTACTGAGGAGACTGGTAATCAACTGGGCGCCGCTGAGGACTTTGACGCCTACAAACAACGTCAATACGATCGGCTCGGCAAGCACATCGAAGCTAATCTCAACATGGATCAGTTGATCGCACTACTCGAGCTCGCATGAAATCGTCGACCGACTCACATCAACACGGCGGCGCGCCCCGTGCCTTGTTCGCGCGTTATGGTCTGCCCGAGCGTGAAGTGCTGGATCTGAGTGTGAACCTGAATCCCTTCGGCGTGCCGGAGCTGATACGACAGGCATGGCCGGACTGGATCGATCAATTGGCCCCATACCCCTCCGTCGAGGGCTTGGGCGTGAAGGCATTTTATCAGCAAAGTTTTCAACTGCCAAATGACTGCGTGCTTCCTGGCAATGGCTCCTTGGAATTGATGTATTTTGTGCAACGGGTCCGCGGCTATCGGCGCGTGGGAGTGGTGCTGCCTTCGTTTCATGATTACATGCGCTCAGTCACTGCTGCCGATGTGGACTGTGTGCCCTTGCTGCGGGATTGTAAGCAGAGTTTGGATACGTTTATAAACAGCGTGTCCTTGCGGCAAGCATTGGAGTCGCTGGACGCTATTTATATTGGCAGCCCCAATAATCCTGACGGCAACGTGGCGAGTGCTGAGGATTTACTGCGCCTCGCAGCGGCCTTCCCGCAGGTCGACTTTCTGGTGGATCACGCATTTATACAATTTATCCAGAACGCGGGGCATTACAGTCTGTTGTCGTCGGAGCGTTTGCGCGACAACATCATCGTCTTTCATTCCTTAACTAAATTTTACGCGCTCGCGGGTGTCCGCTTAGGTGCGCTTGTGTCCAGTGCGGACACCATCGCCCGCTTATCGGTAAAGCGGGAGCCCTGGGCGGTCAACGCTGTGGCCGAATCCTGTGCAGCGCTGTTGCCCCGTTGCACTGAATATGTGCAACACACGCAGCGCTGGCTGAGCGTGGCGGGTGCTGCCTTGGATGCTGAGCTTACGCAGATTGCGGGTCTCTTTGTCTATCCATCGCAGACGAACTATCGATTGATCTGTTTGCGACAGCCTGATTACTACGACGCCTTCCTGCAGGGGCTACTACAGCAGGGAATCCATCCGCGTTGTTGTCGTAACTTTGTCGGCCTGCCTGCAGGGCACATCCGGGTTTGTGTGGGGCTCGAAGCCGAAAATCAACGCCTCGTTGCTGCGCTCAGACATGTCATGAAAGGACTGCCATGATGGTGGCCGCATGCGTTCTCGCACTCGCCTTTGCCATGGATCAATGCCTCGGTGATCCGCGCGTGGCTTGGCATCCCGTGCGCCTGATTGGGCACTGGATCGCTTATTTGGAGCGTTGCTTGAGGCGCCGTGGCCGGGCCGACCGACTTGGCGGACTGATACTCTACCTTTGTGCCTGCGCGCTACCGCTGTGCTTCGTCGGGATTTCGCTGCACTTGGTGAGTGCTTCGCTTTGGCTCGAAAGCATGCTCGCGAGCCTCTGGATCTATGCCTGCTTAGGGCTCAAGGATCTTTGTGCGCACGCCGCACCGATCGCAAAAGCTTTGAGGGCGGGGGAGCTGAGGCGCGCCCAGCAAGCCGTCGGCATGATTGTCGGTCGTGATGTCAGCGTGCTGGATGAAGCCGGGGTGGCCCGCGCAGCGATCGAGAGCGTGGCCGAGAACTTCGTCGATGCCTGCCTGGCGCCGCTGTGCTGTTATCTATGGGCAGCGTTGCTGGCCACGTCGCTCGGGGGCGATCCCATTCTTTGGGGCACTTTGGCTGTGGCCTGGCACCGCGTAACGAATACCTTGGACGCCATGGTCGGCTATCGTAACGAGAAATACCGAAAGCTTGGCACCGTGTCCGCGCGCATGGACGACGTCTTGAATTTCCTGCCTGCGCGCCTAGCGATTCCCGTGATTGCCCTCGCGGCGCAGCTCAGTGCACACTCCGCCGCCGGCGCTTGGCGCGTCGGCTGGCGCGATCGGCTCAAACATCCATCGCCCAACTCCGCACACGCCGAAAGCGCCGTCGCTGGCGCGCTCGGGATTTCGCTTGGCGGCCCCACGCAGTATGCGCAAGGCACCACCGACAAAGCCTGGCTCGGCGGCGAAGGTCGAGCGCCGACAGCCAAAGATCTGCGCCATGCTGTCAGCTTAATACTAAAAGCTGCGTGGCTGGGACTACTGACCGTATTACTTCTTTCGATCACGCTCACAGCCTAACGCAAAAGAAAATCAAACCACCCGCAACCAGACAAATCCGCCTCAACCAAACACCTGCCTTCGCAGCCCCTGAATCACAGCCAAGCCACCCCAATCACCACGCATCGCATTCACTTTCGGAGGATGCTTGCGCCCACGCTCCATTTGCCACGCACCCGTAAAGCCACGCACAAACTCAGCCGACCCCAGAATGGCACCGTCGGTAAAATAACGCACCCGGCAGCGCAGCATCACCGACTTCGGCAATTGACCGCCCTCTTCATTTAGCACCTTCAAAGCAGCCGCACGCTCCACCTCAGACAGGTCAGCATCCGCCGCACGCTTGCCAAAGATCAACTGACGATGCTGCATCAAGGCCTCTGCCAAACCAGCTCCCGACGACAAGTGGTCACCCCAAACATGTAACAAACCAGCTCGACATCCCATCCGAGCGTCCACCTTCGACTTGGAGTCTTCTGTGCCCCCTGAGCTCATTAAGCCAAGCGACGCCACCGCCTCCGCGTAGCCGCAGAAACGATAATCCTTAGGATCCTCCACCAGCCCCGCACGCACCGGATTCAGATCAATATAAGCCGCCATCGTTTGCAGCGGATTGCCATGCCCCTCGACCAAGACCGACTTAAAACGGTCCGCCCACAGAGTGCCATAGCGCTTATGATTACGATTAAACCAGACTGAAAAACGCTGCTTCACCGCCTTCATATATTCAGAGACATCGCCCATCCGCGCCAACAGTTTCGCGCGCAACAGCTGCGCCTCCTCAGAGTCAGCCTCCAACTGAGAGCGCAGCACCTTGACCGAAGCCGCCTGATACTTGGTAGGTTTCGGGTACAGCACCTGATAGCGGCGCATCAACTCAGCATCATCCACCTGCTGACGATCCGGCACACGCAAAAGCACGTGAAAGTGATTCGACATCACACAATAAGTCAGCACCTGCACCCCGCAAAAATCAGCCACCTGCCAGATCATCTTACGCAGCATCTCCTTCTCACGATCCTGGAACAAGCGCTCCCCATTCACCACCCGCGTCATGCAATGATAAACCGCATCCCGACCATGAACCTTTGTGCGACGAATCTTCATACCCTATCCCCAGCATTCACACTCACTTCCCACAAGTCAACCCATTTCTTATAGCCTGGTTATTAAATTAGGTGGTTATTAAATTAGGTCGGTGCTAAAAAGCTTTGCAACGCTCTCAACTTAAAACAATTGCCGAATATCGCACATCCCCGGTCACCTCTACAACGAAGCCTAAGTGCCCTTAAAACTATATAAATGGCATGAACTCCCCCTAAAGGAATCAGCTGGAATTTGAAAAAGAACTCAAAGTATACATACTGCCCAAAATGGAAATGGGAATCACACTCGAAGAGCTATTTCGCTATGTTAGTTTAATGGGAATTGCCTACGTATTGGCTTTACCGATCGGGCTCAACCGCGAAATGAAAGCGCACGGTGCCGGACTTCGCACCTTTCCAATTGTCGCGATCTCTGCCTGCGCCTTCTTACTAGTCGGCCGCGCAGTCTTACCTGAAGGCGATCCACAAGCACGACTCATGTATGGCTTAATGACTGGCATCGGCTTTATTGGCGGCGGTGCCATCATAAAAGGTAATGGTGAAGTGAGCGGCACTGCCACAGCTGCTAGTATCTGGGCCACCGGCGCCATTGGCATGGCAGTCGCCTACCAGCAATACGCGATCGGCATCGTCCTGAGTGCTGCAAACTTCCTAACTCTTTATCTGGGCATGTCTGCAAAAAAAGAGCTGAACTGCGATCGGGAAGAAAAGGGCTAAGCAAGCAACAAGTCCATCATTCGACCAAGTGCACGAGTTAGGCTTGGCAATCGCATGAACATTTGCACAGTCATAGATTATGACTCCTGAATCCGCTCTGCAAGAATACTTTGGCATGCCCTCCTTTCGGCAGCCGCAGCAAGCGATTATCGAAGCTGTACCTAGAGAAAAAAGATACTTTAGTGGTGATGCCGACGGGGGGCGGTAAAAGCCTCTGCTTTCAATTGCCCGCGCTACTGCTACCGGGGGTGACACTGGTGGTCTCACCGCTGATTGCATTGATGAAGGATCAAGTGGACGCGCTGCAAGCACGCGGCCTGCCTGCGGGGCTGCTCAACAGCTCGCAGACGCTGGAAGAGCAGCGGGCCACATTGGACGCTATCCGCCAACGCACGCTCAAGCTGGTCTACGTCGCTCCGGAGCGTTTTCGCTCGCAAAGTTTCCTCAATGCGCTGCCGAAAGACGCCATCAGCTTGTTCGCCATTGACGAAGCGCACTGCCTCTCCCAGTGGGGGCACGATTTCCGGCCCGATTACATGCGACTGGGTGAAGCGCGCAAAGCGCTGGGCTCCCCACCCTGCATCGCGCTAACCGCCACGGCCACTCCGGATGTGCAGGGCGACATCATGCAGGTGCTGGAAATGCGTGAACCTGCGGAATTCGTGGCAGGCTTTGCCCGTGAGAACCTAAGTTTTAAGGTGCGCAAAATCGGCTCCAACGCCGATAAGCAGGAGGCTCTACTGCGCCTGATCAAACAGCATAAGACTGGCATCATCTATTGCGCCACACGTAAGTCGGTCGATAAAGTGGCTGCCGCCATTGAGCCATTGGCAGGCTCCGTCATTCGCTACCACGGCGGGCTGTCCGACAAGGAGCGCACGCAAGCGCAGGAAATTTTCATGCAGCGCAAGTCGAACGTAGTCGTCGCCACCAATGCCTTCGGCATGGGAATCGACCGTGCCGATATCCGCTTCGTGTGCCACTATGAAATGCCGGGGAGTGTGGAAGCTTACTATCAGGAAGGCGGGCGCGCAGGGCGCGACGGCGCCCCTTCGGTCTGCGAAATGCTCTTCTCCTACGCGGACAAGCGGGTGCAGGACTTTTTCATCGAAGGTGCCAACCCTGGCAAAGAACTGATCGCCCGGGTATTTGACATGCTATGCGCCGAAAGTGACGAAAACCACGAAGTGCGGCTGCCTGTCGATGACCTCTGTGAGCGTCTAAATACAGGCCGCAAGGTCAACCCGATGGCTGTCAGCACCGCCATATCCACACTCTCACGCCATAAATGGATCGAACGTTTCGAGGTGCCGGGGCGACGACTCAAAGGCACCCGCATTCTCAAACTTGGCCAAAGCGGTCGCGACCTACCACTGGACGGACAAGCTCTGGCCATCAAAGCTCAACGCGACGAAGCCCGCTTAAAGGCAGTCATTGACTTCGCTTACGCCTCCGGCTGCCGCCAGCAGTGGATTCTCAACTACTTTGGCGAACGCAACAGCCAGCCCTGCGGTCGCTGCGACGGTTGCCGGCAACGCAAGCAACTGGCCAATCGCGAGGTTAAGGCCGATGAGTGGACCTTGGTGAAGATGGCGCTCAGTGGCGTTGCTCGCATGAGCAGCCGTCGCGCTCCCGACGAATGGACCCCGCGCTTCGGGAAGCGTAAAATCATTCAATGCCTACTCGGCAGCCAATCGGCCCCCATCCTCGATGCGGGGCTGGACGCACTCTCCACCTATGGCATACTCAAGCGCGAAGGCAGCGCTTTTGTGGATGCACTCTTCGAAAGTTTCGAGCAAGCGGGACTGGTACAAGTCGTGACCGAAGAAGGCTTCCCCCTCTTAAAGCTCACCGAACTCGGCTCGCAAGTCATGCGCGGCGTCGCTCAACCGGCCCTGGCACTGCCCGAGCGCACCGCTGGGAGCGCCGGCAAAGTCACCACGGCCAAAAAGCTAAAAAAAGGACAGGCGCCCGAAGGCATTTTAGACAACGCACTCTATCAAAAGCTGGCTGCGAAGCGCAGCGAGATGGCCGCTGCCAACGGCAAGCCTGCCTATACCGTATTCCCCAACTTTGTGTTGGTCGAGCTGGCCAACCTCAAACCAAGCAGCGAGCGCGAAGCGATCAAGATCCGCGGCATCGGCCCCGCTAAACTGAAAACGGTGCTACCCCCCTTCCTAGAGGTGATCAAAGCTCATAACGCGTGAACATTGAACATTGAACATTGAACATTGAACATTGAACATTGAACATTGAGCGGACGTCTGCCCCGTAGAGGCGAGAGGCAATGAAAATCCCCTGAAGAAGCCATTATTTCGACATTCAAACTTGGACCTTCGATGTTCGACCTTCTTTTGACTGAATTTTAAGCGAGCAACACTTAAATTTTTGCCAAAATTGTACTTGCACACTAGCGTGAACCCCATACTTTCCGTCGCTTCATGAGCACTGACAACAAGACACTTAATCGCTCCCGCAACCCGATGGACTACACGTTCAACGATGTGGAGCTACTTTCCCGTTTCGTCACAGAAACTGGTAAGATCCTTCCTCGTAAAGACACAGGCCTTTCCGCAAAGCACCAGCGTCGCATTACGAACCGCATCAAGCAGGCTCGTAACATGCTGACTATGCAGTAAGCCCTTGAGCTGAAACAGGACTTTCCAATCCTTCTCCTTTAATTAGGTGAAGGATTTTTTATATCTACCTGTCGTGTCCGCTTGCGGACCTCTCAGCGCTGCCTACAGTAATCAAACACCACCGCAGATACGCCGCACACCAGCCAAATGACCCACGCCTGCAAAATACTGCCACCGACCGAAGCGAATATTGACCTATGCGCGGATTTGCTACGCGACGAAGCAGTCGTCGGCGTCCCAACGGAGACGGTCTACGGACTCGCAGGCAATGCACTCAACGAAGTCAGCGTGCGAAAGATCTTCGAAGTGAAAGGGCGGCCCCTAATAGATCCCCTAATCGTACACTTTCATTCCTTGGAAGATGCAGAGGCTCATGTCGAATTCAACGATCGAGCTCGCAAACTAGCTGCCCAGTTCTGGCCTGGCGCGCTCACCCTAATACTCCCCAAAAAGGACAGCATCTCCGACCTCGTCACCGCGGGCCTTCCCAGCGCAGCCGTGCGTGTGCCCGCACACCCGGTATTCCGCAGTCTATTAAAACGGCTCGAATTCCCACTCGCCGCCCCCAGCGCCAACCCCTTCGGATACGTCAGCCCGACACTCGCCCAGCACGTAGATGCCACACTGGGCAATCGTATCCTCGCGGTGCTAGACGGTGGCGCCTGTGACCACGGAGTGGAATCCACCATTGTGGATCTGCGCGATCCAGCTGCGCCCAAAATCCTACGCCCAGGCCCGCTTTCAGCAGAAGCCCTAGGCATTCAAAATTGTATTCAAAACTCGGATACAAATAAAACTACAGTCCCCAGCACCAATGCACAGGCTGCGCCAGGCATGCTGACCCAGCACTATAGCCCGAAGACTCCGATCACATTATTTGCACACGGCACAAAAGCCCAACAAGTAAAGGAAACAGAAGCTGTGATCTATACCGTCAAGCCCTGCGATTCGAAGCTAGCGAGTGAAACATCCAACACTTTTTGGCTTTCAGAAAACGGCGAACTTGCAGAAATTGCGCATAATTTATTTGGGCTGATCCAAAAGTTGGACCAAGCCAAGTACACAAGATTACACATCGAGCGCGCCCTCAATCAAGCGATCGGCGTCGCGGTCAACGACCGTCTAAGTCGCGCTGCAGCCAAGCGCCCGTAGAATACTGACGTTCGCAAGCACTGAATCGACAAGCACTTAAAGCTATTAGAAGAAAGTAAAACAGGAATCAGCCAATCTAATCGGAAAATTATTTAGCTCTTTTTTTCCTATTTGGCACCAGATGTGCATTACACCGTGTATGCACCAAACGATTCGACTACCGCGGTGCGCTGGAGTGGCAACAGCCTCCCTTGCGTGCCTTTTTGCATTTACATCCGCTTCTGGCTCAGTTCCGAGTGAGACGCGCGGCGTCCTACAAGAATGGGTCAAAGTGAAAGCACTGATCTCTCAAGAACGCGAAGAATGGGCCACTGAAAAGGCCCTGATCGCCGATACCATTGAGCTACTCAATGCTGAGAAGGAGATGCTGGCAGAGACCATAGATTCCCGCAAAGACGCCGCCGAGGCTGCTGCCAACGAGCGCACAGAGCTCTCGCTTAAAAAGGAAAGCTTAGATGCCGACGCCGCCACCTTAGGTGAAGTGCTCACCGGCTATGAGAGCGAGATGACCGCGTGGGTGCCTAGCCTGCCCGCATTGCTACAAGAGGAGCTCGCGCCCCTCATTCGTCGCTTGCCGACCGAAGAAAATACCAGCTCCAATGCGGGAATCGGACGCCGCCTGCAATCGGTCGTCGGCATTCTGTCTCAAGTGGATAAGTTCAATTCATCCGTCACCTACCGTAAAGAGTTACGCGACTCGGGCGAAGCCACTAAAGAAACCGATACACTTTATTTCGGCCTAGCCTATGCCGTTTATAGCGATGCCGAAGGCAGTTCAGCAGGCTACGGAAAACCCGGCCCCGAAGGCTGGACCTGGGAAGCGGCCCCCGAAGCCGCAGCCGATATTAAAGAGCTGATTGCCGTCTATAAAAACGAGACACCCGCAAAATACGTCTCGATTCCACTCTCGATTCAATAAGCGCTACGTACGCTCAATCGAAAACTACTACTACCAAACGATTCTTTGATCCATGAAACGTAGCCTATACTTCCTATTAATTAGCCTATTCTCCTTACAGTTACTCAGCGCGCAGTCACTGGATAGTGTGAAACAATCTGCCAATGCAGATCTCGAAGCAGCCCTCAGCGAACTTGCCGAATTACGTGCAGAAATTCGCGAGGAGAAAATACCACTCGCTCAAGAGCGACGTAACCTAGAAGCTGAAGTCCGCACCTTACGCGGCGAAGCCGCAGCGGCTCGCGCCGTGCAGGACAACGCCGATTTACGACTCGACCAACTGCGCTCCCAAATCAAGGGGCGCGAAGAAGAGATCCAGTATGCAAGCAACTTGCTGGACGAATACGTGCGGGGCCTACAAGCACGCATCCACGTCAGCGAAGTGGAAAGCTACGAACCGAAACTCTTGGAGATCCTCAACAGTGCGGAAGCTTCTGAAGACGGCGAGACTTCCATCACACAACTCGCCAACGGCATTGGCCTCGGCCTGGAGCGCGCCAAGGAAATCTCCGGCGGCAGCTCCTTTCAAGGCGGCGCAGTCCTTCCCGACGGTAGCTACACACAAGGCACCTTCCTGCTGGCAGGGCCTCTGGCTTACTTTTCCTCGGAAAAAGGGGGCGGTCTGGTCATCCGCGGCGAATCACTTCGCCCAGCGGTCGAGCCGATTCCTGAATACGACATTAGCGAGGCAGTCGCCTCCGCCACATCCGGCAGCACGGGCCTGATCCCGATTGATGCTTCGATGGGTAATGCACGCGCAATCGAGCAAACCAAAGAAACTCTGATCGAACACATTCAAAAGGGTGGCGTCTGGATCGTTCCTATTCTCGGCTTTGCACTGGTATCGCTCGTGATTGCAGCCTTTAAGGCACTCGAACTATACGGCATTAAAACTCCAGATGAGGGTGCCGTCGCCAAACTGGTGGGCCTAATCAAAGAAGGTAAACACGAAGAAGCCACAGAGTCCGCCGCCCACCTACCAGGTCCTGCCGGCGACATGCTGCGCATCGGTGTTCGCCACTCGGGTGAGTCTGTCGCACTCGTGGAAGAGCTCTGCATCGAGAAGGTCGTCGAGACTCAACCTCGCGTGCAACGCCTACTCTCCTTCGTCGCCACCACCGCCGCGGTCTCCCCACTCCTGGGCCTGCTCGGCACGGTGACCGGCATGATCAACACTTTCAAATTGATCACCATCTTCGGCACCGGCGATGCGCGTAACTTATCTTCAGGTATTTCCGAAGCGCTGATCACCACCGAGTTCGGTCTGATCGTCGCCATCCCGGCCCTCATCTTACATGCTGTGCTCTCCCGCAGAGCCAATGGCATCCTCGCCACAATGGAGAAGCAAGCAATTGCCTTTGTTAATGGACTGAAAATCGCCCGCGAAAAATAATGAATAGCCACGAACTAATCACCACAATCATAGAGATATGGGTACAAGGTGGGTGGCTCATGTTCCCGCTGGCAGTGCTCGCACTATGCATTTACCTCGCGGGGTTTGAACTCGTGTTCTTCTTCCGTAAATACGGTTTCGATAAGGACGACAAAAACACCTGGGGCCACTGGATCGACAAACCAGAAGACGGCACCGGCATGCTAGGAGCCGCGATTCGATTCGCGCAAGAGGGCAGCAAGCAAATGGATTCGATTCGCTCACGCGTTCACGAATTACGACACGCTTATATCAACCCTGCCCGCCGGCGCATCTACTACCTATCGATCCTAGTCACAGTCGCGCCCCTCACCGGGCTACTGGGCACGGTCATCGGTATGATCGTGACCTTCAACGGCCTGTCTTCAAGTCGCGGCAGCGCGCTAGACGTCGTCGCAGGCGGCATCTCGCAAGCGCTCATCACCACGCAAACCGGCCTCATCATCGCCATTCCTGGTTACATCTTGGTGCACCACGCCAAAACACGTTGCCAGCGATTGGAAGGCTTTTTCTCAGAGCTCGAAATACGCACAGCTCAAAAATTTGAACGCACACATAAAGAATCATGATACAACGACGCTTTTCCAGCCCAGCCGAAGAGAGTGAAGAGATCAATCTCTCACCGCTCATCGACATGGTGTTCATCCTACTGATTTTCTTCATCGTCACCACTGTCTTCGTCGAGGAAACAGGGATCGATGTGAATAAACCGGAAGCCGCCTCCGCGGTGGACCTAGACAAACAGAGTATTCTCATTGCACTCACTCCCAAGGGTGAAGTTGTTTACGGGGGCCGCGACATCGGCGTCAATGGTGTCCGCAGTCTCGTGCAACGACTCACTCGGGATGACCCCGAGATGCCAGTCATCCTACAAGCGGATAAGGCTGTCAGCACGGAGCGCCTAGTGCGCGTGATCGACGAATCTAAGCTCGGAGGTGCGCAAGTCGTTAACATCTCAACGGCGCATTAACCACCAGCCCAGACTATTTGTGAAGCATAGACCAGAAGATACCGCCCCCGATAAACCTAAGTTTTCATCGCGAAGCCTTGGAGTGATCAGCGCGGCGGCGGCCCTGACGATTGGCATCTTCGTCCTCTTTCCTTTTACTCAGTTCATCGGCAATCAAACCCGCGAACTAGTCACACTGCGATCGATCGACGTGGCTCCGCCACCGCCACCGCCACCGCCATCGGAGGAGCCACCACCGGAAGAACCGCCGGTCGAAGAAGCCCCCCCACCAGACCTATCGGAGCCACCACCTCCCTTGGATCTCGCACAACTGGAAATGGCACTGAACCCTGGCATGGGGGATGACTTCTCCAACGCGTTCTCAGTCGCTGGCTTCGATGTCGCCGGGGATACCGCCTCGGAAATCATGACCTTTGAGATCTCTGATCTCGACGAGATGCCACGTATGCTGAAAGGCCGACGCCCCAAGCATCCGCCGAATCTGCTGCGTGAGCGGGTCGAAGGCGTCGTTCGCCTGAAAGTGCTCTTGGACGAAACCGGACGCGTGAACGTGCAATCCGTCATTTCATCGACACATAGCGCTTTCGAACGCCCCGCCATTCAAGCCGCCGAAGACTTCCGCTACACGCCACCGACTAAGAACGGCGAACCTGCACGCACCGTGTTCGTTTTGCCCATGAAATTCTCTATCAATTAAACCACTCTTATCATCCATTTTGTTCAACCACGAGCGCTTATGAAAATCACACGCTTACTTACCATTCTCGCCAGTATGGCTGCTCCTTTTAGCAGCGGCTTACTCGCTCAAGACTATCCACTCAGCGAAAATCTCTGGACCAATCCTGAATTTCAAAATCGCTTCCTCGGCAGCTACGGCTTCGACACATCGATCACGCCAAAAATCACTGCCGACGAGCAAGAGATTTTCAAGCAATTGGTGCCCTTGATGCAAAACAACGCCAACGCGGCGATTCAACAATTGCGCTCCGCAATCACCAACGAGTCCAGCGCGGCACTCGACTACACCCTGGGCAATCTCTACGCTCAAGAAAACCAAGTGTCCAATGCGATTCGCTCCTATCAAACCGCGATCCGCAAGTTTCCTAATTTCTATCGCGCCTACAAAAACCTGGCATTGGTCATGGTCAATGAAGGTCGCTATGAAGAAGCGGTTCCCTTTCTGCTGAAAGGCCTCGAACTCGGTGGCACCGATGGCGCACTCTACGGCCCGCTGGGACTCGCTTATTTGAATCTAGAGAAGCCTAAGAGCGCACTGACTGCTTACGATAATGCACTGCTCTTCGCACCCGACAGCTTACAGTGGCAACAAGGCAAGCTCCGCTGCTTAATGGATCTGAACCTTTACAAAGAATCTGCCGGCATGCTGGAAGAAATGATTCTGGAAGACAGCCAAAACCAAAACTATTGGAAATGGCAGGCCAACGCCTTCCTGAGCGAGGACGACATGGCCAAGGCCAGCGCCAACCTTGAGATCCTGAAACGCTTGGGCAATGCCGACGGCGCCTCCTTAGGCCTGCTGGGCGATATCTACCTCAATGAGGGCATGACCGATATGGCACTGGAGAATTACCTCCTCGCCGCCGATCAAGAATCACTCAGTTCCGCACGTCTAATTCGTCCCGCACATAGCTTCGCAAGCCGCCGTCTATGGAACGAGGCCTCCACCTATTTGGATAAGACCAAGAGCCGACTCGACTCTCTCAGTCCGAAAGAACAATCCACCTTCCTCACACTCCAAGCACAAGCAGCCATGGGCCTGGGTGAAACCGAACAGGCTTCCACAATCCTAGAAGCACTGGTCGCGGAAGACCCGATGAACGGTCAGGCGCTATTGACCTTAGGTAACCTGCAACGCGAACTCGATCGCATCGAAGACGCAGCCTTCTCCTATGAGCAAGCCGCACAGGTCGAAGAGACACGTGTCGACGCACTGGTTCAACATGCACGCATGCTGATCTCACTACGCGACTACTCACCTGCCGTCACACTACTGCAACGAGTCGTCTTACTCGAGCCAGGACCTCGCTATGAGGATTTCCTAGAGCGCGTGCAAAGCGCCAACCGCGCATCCAAGGGACAGATCTAATCGCGCACAACGACAACTGACCAAGAGCACATATATAAAATGATTCGCATTGAACAGGAAAACGACTGGCTTTTGCTCAGCCATCCAGACCACGCCGCACTCGCGGGTGAATTTGCCCGGCATTGGAAGAACGATTTCTTCGCACCGCCTAAGCCTTTCACCCACATATTGGATGCCACCGCACGTCACGACGACAGTTGGAATGACCGCGATGCATTGCCACTCCTCACGCATGAGATGAACCCCAGCGCCTTCTCCGAAGAGCTGGTGGGCACTTATGATGCATTCGAGGAAATTGATCTGCACGACTATCTAGGTGTGCGTGGCCAAGCGACCGAAGTCGCCGCACTGCGTGACCCGTATTCGGCCATCTTGATCTCAATGCACACGGTCAATCTGCTAACAGTTCAGGCAGACCTCTCCACATTGAACGATGAAGATCGCGCCTTTCACAAGGCATTCATCGACGGACAAATTAATCGACAAGAGGAACTCAAGGCGCGGCTGATGTTACAAGACGACATCGCCCCCTACCTCACAGACGAGTGCCTGCTCGCAGGATTTAAATTCCTACAGGCTTGCGACAGCTTCTCGCTCCACGTCGGTGTCGCATTCTCCAAGCCTAGCAAACTGCAGCACGCGCACCCACGGCGCGATGGCAGCGAGACCGAAATCGAGTTCATTCCAAAGGGCGATAACCATTACGTACTGAGCCCCTATCCACTGGACGAGCCGACCGTCGTATTCAAAGTGCCTTACCGTCGTGTGCCTAAAAAAGCCACTTCCAGCTTGGAAGCGTTTCAAGCGGCCTATGCGGCTGCACCGATCGAACTAGTCACCGTCACCGTCTCTCAAAGCTAAGCAAACCATGAGCGCCGAAGCTAAACTTGCCGAACTCGGCATCACTCTCCCCACCGCACCCACACCGGGTGGCAACTACCTAACACACCGTCGCATGGGTAACATGCTGATTCTCGCTGGAGTCATTAGTTTTAGTTCCACCGGTGAAAAGTGGCAGGGCCAAATCGGTGACACCCGCGACTTGGACGAGGGCTATGCCGCCGCGAAGCTGTGCGCCTTGAATGTGCTCGCAACCATTCGCGACATCACTGGCACACTCGATGCAGTCAAACAGTTCTTGTATGTGGGCGGCTATGTCAGTGCCATTCCCGCTTACGGCAAGAGCCCATCGGTGATCAATGGTGCTTCGGATTTATTCGAAGCCGTATTCGGCGAAGCGGGCAAGCACGCACGTGCTGCCGTATCCGTAGCAGGACTACCTAATAACGCTACCGTCGAAATTCAAGTTACGGTCGAATTACACTAAAACAAAGAAGCACATTAGACAGGGCGTAATGAGTGCGATGCATTTATTGCCGTAACCAGTATTACGGCTGAATACGTGCTGTAGCGCTGTTATGGATTTTCGCCCTTTCAAACCCAATCGACCTTTCGATATAAAAAAATGGCCCGGCTATTACGGCTGGGTCATTTTAGTCGTCGGCACCCTCGGCATGATTTCTGCCGTGCCAGGCAGCCCACCGGGCATGAGTGTGTTTGTCGACGATATGATCGGCGCACTGGACCTTGAGCGTAGCAGTTTCGCGCTCGCCTACACTCTCGGCACCATCGCTGCAGGCGTATGTGCGCCCATTGCTGGCCGCTTTATTGATCGCTTAGGCGCACGAGTCATGGGCTGCCTGAGTTATTTCGGCCTGGGACTCATCCTACTCTTTACCGGCTACATCGGGCAAATTTATTCCATGTTTCCGAGCGCGGAGACGACCTCGGTCCCCTACGCCTTTATCCTGATATTTATTTCGTTTGCCGGCATCCGCTTGATGGGTGTCAGTTTCTCAATGACGACTTGCCGCTCCATGGTCTTTCGATGGTTCGAAGGTAAGCGTGGTTGGGCCGCTGCCATCAATGGCACCATGCTCTCGCTCAGCTTCTCAACCGCCCCCTTACTCCTGAACGGATTTGTTATTTCACTCGGCTGGCAACGCACATGGATCACTTTGGGCTGCATTTTCATCTTTGGCATGACAACGATGGCCTACGTCTTCTTTCGCGACAGCCCAGAGGCCTGTGGCGTCGAAGTGGAGCAGTCGACTTCCAAGCGCAAAGACAGTAAAATCAGAGTGCCGATCGTCAAAGAATTTACCGCTCCGGAAGCACTGCGCACCAGCACATTTTGGTATTTTGTCGCCGGCTTGGCATTGAATGGTTTGATCGGCACTGGTATTTCATTCCATATCATTGGGCTTGGTGACTCGCTGGGCATGACTCGCGAGGCTGCTGTGGGCGTCTTCCTCCCCTCCTCGTTTTTTCACATTGGTACCACCATACTCGTCGGCAGCTATGCAGAACGCTTAAAGATGAAGCATGTGCTGAGCTTTATGGTGATCGCTCAGCTGCTCTCACTGGCCGGGGCTTACCACTTGTCAGACACTTTTTGGCGCTGGTGCTTCATTGTGGGCAGCGGCTGCGCCTGGGGCTCCTTTGGGGTTCTAGTCAATGTGCCATGGGCACGCTTCTACGGCCGTAAAAACCTGGGCGCAATCAATGGTTGGGTCACGGGCGTCATGATCGTCACCAGTGCACTCGGCCCCTACTTGTTCGGACTCTGCTACGAGCTAACCGACGCCTTCTCGATCGCCATCATCGCCTGCTCCGTGCTCTGTCCGATCGTATTCATATTCTCACTACTCTCAGACAATCCACAAGCAGTCATCTACTACAATAAGAAGGCAAAAACCAAAGGCCCATGAATCGACGACATTTCATAAAAAACAGCCTGATTGGCGTGTCCGCAAGCATCGCCCTCTCTCCCTGGTCCGCCTTCGGTCAAGGGCCCGCGATACTGGGATCGGAAAAACTGAGACCGCAACTCAAGCACGGAGCCGCCAGTGGTGATGTCGATACGACGAGTGCCGTGCTCTGGTCGAAAACAAATCAGAGTGCTCAGATGTGGGTCGAGCTCAGCACCCTGCCCGATTTCTCAAAAGTTGAAACACTCAAAGGGGGGCACGCACTCCAACAAACGGATTATAACGCGCACACCCTAGTCAGGCGTTTGTTGCCCAACACCCGTTACTTCTACCGCGTTCATTTTCAATCGTTGAAAGATCCCAAACTGCGCAGCGAGCACTGCAGTGGACAATTTAAGACAGCGCCCACTGAAGCCTGCGATGTGCGCTTCTGCTGGTCGGCCGACACTGCAGGACAAGGCTTCGGCATCGATCCCGCCCACGGAGGTATGCTCACCTTCGCCTCCATTCGCGCACGCAAGCCGGACTTTTTCGTCAACTCGGGCGACTTGATCTACGCCGACAACCCGATGTCCTCCGAAGTCACACTCGACGACGGCAGCATCTGGCGCAATCAACTGATGGAAGCCAAAACACGCGTCGCAGAATCCACCGACGACTTTCGACAAAACTTCTACTACAATTTGCAGGACGATCACCTACGAGCCTTACAAGCCGAAGTGCCGATGATCCAGCAGTGGGATGACCACGAAGTCGTCAACAACTGGTATCCGCAAGAAATACTCGATGACGACCGCTATACGCTAAAGGATGTCAAGCAACTCGCACACAATGCCAAGACCGCCTTCTTCAACTGCAATCCCATCCGTCCTCACGACACGGATCCCGGCCGCATTTACCGCAAAATTAGCCGCGGCCCACTCTTAGATCTATTCGTGATCGACCTACGCAGTTACCGCGGCCCCAACAGCTACAATCATCAGACTCAACAGAGCGAGGAAACTGCTTTTCTAGGTGCAGACCAACTCAAGTGGCTCAAAGCCGAGCTCAAAGCCTCCAAGGCGACTTGGAAGATTATTTGTAGTGACATGCCGATCGGACTGGTCGTCGCCGAATGGGGCAAAGAAATCTACGAAAATGGAGCGAACGGCGATCACGGCGCCCCCCTCGGCCGCGAACTGGAACTGGCCGACCTGTTCCAAAACATCGCGCGCGAAGACATCACCAACGTGCACTTCATCACCGCCGACGTTCACTACTGCGCGTCACACTATTACAATCCCGCCAAGGCCAGCTTCAAAGACTTTAAACCCTTCTGGGAATTTGTCAGCGGCCCACTACATGCAGGTAACTTCGGCCCCAACCCGCTCGATGGCACCTTCGGCCCCGAGGTCAAATTCACCGGCATCCCCGAAGGAATGGCCCCCTTCACGCCACCTTCCGAAGGCCTCCAGTTTTTCGGAGAAATGGAAATCGACGGTAAGACGCAAGCGCTGACCGTCCGTCACTTCAATCGAATCGGCGAAGAAATCTGGTCTAAAGAACTCCAGCCCGAGCATCCGGACAAGGCATAAAACGAAAAGCCGTAAAGAAGGAATCAGGCATAAGAGGACACGGCCTTGTGCCGCACCAACAGATTGGAGGGCAAAGCGACATTGGGTTTTACTACCGCTTTTTGCTCCCCGGCTCAAAGAACCGAGGCCACGTATCTTCAATCCTAAGGATTGGAGCTGTCGGCAGGCGCAAGACAGATCGCCCGACCAACGCTCCCCGGTTCAAAGAACCTAGGCCACGTATCTTCAATCCTGGGGATTGGAGCTATCGGCAGGCACAAGACAGATCGCCCGACCAACGCTCCCCGGTTCGAAGAACCTAGGCCACGTATCTTCAATCCTGGGGATTGGAGCTATCGGCAGGCGCGAGACAGATCGTCCGACCTACGCTCCCCGGTTCAAAGAACCGAGGCTACGTATCTTCAATCCTAAGGATTGGAGCTATCGGCAGGCGCGACGCACTCACGCCTACATGTGATCTTCAGGCTTGGTATTCTTCGCTGCCGCTGCGATACGTGCCACGCGTTCTGCGACCTCACTGCGCAATTCGGGCAGATCATGTTTTAAGACTTCACCGGCTTCCACTTGCTTCACTCCGCGCACCCAAACGCTCTCAATATTCGAAGCATCACTGGCAAAAACTAAAGTGGCGTATGGGTCAAAGACCGGAGAAACGGGATCGATGATTAAAAAGTCCGCATACTTCCCCGGTGCCAAACTGCCCACTTGATCCTCAACCTCCAGCACTTCGGCCGTCTTTAAGGTGTGCATCTCTAAGATCTGATAGCAGCTCATGATTCCGGCATCGGAATCACGCATACGGAGTGCATACATGCCCATTCGCATATTCTGAAAGGGATCCGCAATGTCGGCGCTGGCGGCGCCATCCACCCCCAGGCCGACTTGCAACCCCTGATCTATATAACGTGGAACATCCGCCAGGCCTGAAGCCAAACGTCCGTTCGAAAGTGGATTCCAGATCATCTTCGCACCTGCCGCAGCCGACACATTAAGGATCTCATCCGTCACATGTATAAAATGAGCATATACCAGGCCATCCCAGACGGCACCCCCCTCTTTCATCGCCTGGAAGTTAGATTGTCCGGATTTAAGTGATTCCGCCTTCTCTTCCAGGTAGTGAACCTGCATATCGAGCCCCAACTCTTTAGCCACGGAGACTTCTTCACTCATTTTATCGGCGCCGCGATAAATGCCCACTCCATGTAAGCCAAAACCCAGACAAGGATGCCCGTCGAGCAGAGCCTCGGTCTCTGCAATCAAATCGACCAGTTTTGCTTTACGAGCCTCAACATCGGGCTCATCGGAATCGAGCACATAGCTGTAGATGAAATGCTGTCCGGCATCCATCTCTGCCGCAAATTGCTCCATATAATCCTCGTAGCTGGGAGCGATTGTTTGCGAATGATTCAGCGTAGTGGTGATGCCATTGACCATCTGATCGAGAGCTCCATGCAAGGTAAAGGCATACATGTCGCCGGTCTCAAAATGCCGGCCGAAGGTCCAATGTAGACTCTTCAGCCAGCCATAGAGTTCTTGATCCGCGCCAAGTCCACGAAAGGCACTTTGCCACAAGTGATTGTGCCCCGAAACAAAACCGGGCATCACAATACGCCCACGCGCGTCGACGATCTCCTCGGAGGAAGATGCCGGTGGCTCACCCGCCTCGATCGCGACGATGCGACCATCTTCGCCGACTTCCATATAACCATCAATCACCGTCGCCTGCCCATCCGCCATAGTGAGGATCATATCGGAGCGGACCTGGTAGGCGTGAACGATGGATCCTGTCGCTAGAGCGAGCAGGACTGCAGTGCGTGTGATGGTAGGTTTCATAGGTTTTATAATGAGGTCTTCAGTTTAACTGACTAATTCGGTGAGTCGCGCGGCGAGGGCCTCGGCGGCGCGTGAGATCCAGAGCTCGCCCTTCTCGCGGGTGGCCACGGTGGCATCGCCCACCACTCCGGAACGTGAAATATCTAAAGTCTTCCACGCATAAGTTGCGGGGGCGAATTCAGATTTTAAGATCTTAGGATCGTCCAGAGTGCCCGTCCAACAGCAGGTAGCGGACGCGGGGTCCACCATATCGGGGGTGGTCGCATACATCAGCGAAGACTCGACCTCATTGGCATGTATACCGTAGGCGCGCTCACGGGCACAGATGTCAATTTCATAGGGAGAGGAGAGCACTTGCACTTCCATGCCATAGTCTAAACTCAACTCACGCAGTGCACTTTTAATCACTGAAATATTGCCACCGTGCGTATTCAAAACTCCCATACGCTTGAATCCCCACTCCGAAAGCTGACGCCCCGCAGACACAATCAATTGTCGTAGCGATTCGCGGTGCAGTATCAAGGTGCCTGGATATCCGGTATGCTCATTACTTTTGGCAGCCTGAATAGGCGGAGCCACATAGACGGGGGCATCTTCTGCCAGCAGTGGCATCGCTCGGTCTAAATAAATCTGCCCGAGCAGTGCATCCACACCTACAGGTAGTTGCGGACCATGTTGCTCAATCGCTCCAGTTGGCAAGACCACAAAGGCTTTGTCCTTATTCGGCAATGTATCAATTGCCCCACGTGTCATCGCAGGCAAATAACGGTTTCTATAACTGGGCCAACTCATTCTGTTTCCTCCTTATTCAAAGCATAATCTTGCAAGGGCGCGTGCGTATCGATCTCGCGCAACAAGCGCGCAGTCGATTCAACCACTTCTCCCAAAAGCACCGAAGCACCTTCGGGATGTGCAACCAATGGATCATTTGTTTTCACCACGGATCGTGGAATCGCGTCCAGCGTCTGAGCTAGCTGCGCATCGGCTGGCTCAGACGCCTCGCCGAGCACTTCAGTCAGAATCGAATCGAGACCACTGCGATCGCCACCACGGATGGGATGGAAGTCGAGACCGACACCAGAGAGATTGACACAGAAAATCTGCAAATCATGCACCACCCGCAGATCACGCGCGGCTACATCAATCCACTCTTCAAGAAATGGACTGGTGTTGAACAAAACAAAGCGCTTAAAGCCAGGCACTGCCGCCGAGCGAATCGTCTCGATTATCATCTGATGCGCGAGCTCAATGTCTAAGTGAAATTGCGTGCCGACCGACTGGCGCGGCGTGAAACGAATCGGTGGTAGCACTAAAGCCGTCAATTCCTCACGCGTCGCTTCCAGTGCCTGGTCTAAGACGACTGAGCCCACAACTTCCTCCGAATCCATGGGACGCCCCATGCACCAGTCGGCAATCGAGTAAACGGGTAGTATCACAAGCGTTTGCTCGGGTGATGCGTATTCATCAAATTGCGGCCAGCGCCTGGCATGCCAGGCGAAGTCGTCATTTCCTTCATAAAGATAATGTTTCATATTAATTCTGTTGGTAGATCACTTTCCCGGCGCGCACAGTTTGTAGCACGTCTTCGGGAGTGACACGGGTGAGCACAGACGCGACGAGGTGTGCACTTCGTCGCAGATGCGTTTGATTAAAATCTAAGACCGTAAAATTGGCGACACTTCCCAGCTCAAGTGCGCCCGGCAGTTCTTGTCCCCAGCGTGTTTTAGAGACATTGGAAGTGGCCATTTTTAAAATTTCTGCCGGATCGGGGCGCAGCGCATCACCATACTGGCTCTTGGCGAGCTTATAGGTAAAATCAAGTTCAGCCAACATGCTGGGACTGTTCAGTAGGCCATTATCAGTGCCTAACAATAGGTTCACGCCCGCATCCATTAATTTTGCTACAGGCGGTAGCGGCAGCCCAAGGTTCGCATTGGCACGTGGGTTCAACACCGCAGTGATTCCAGAATCTGCCAGCAATTGTATTTCGTCGTCATTGGCGACTGTTAGATGCACAATCAGATCTGGTTGATACAACTCGATTGCTTGAATCAAATCCCCACGCTGCGTCCGCTGCAATGAAAGCTCACGGTAGCCCTCATTCTCCAAACAATGCACCGCACGCGCTTTGCCCATGGCATGGGTTAAATTGCGCACGCTTTGCCACGCGGGATCGGTCAGGTCGTTCATGGTACTCTCGGAGAAACCATCGGCGACTTCCAACAGCGCACGTAGCTCATTCATCGCCGTAGCATCGAAATCGGCCGTATTGCGAGTCAAAGCTGCGAGATCAAAAGGTACACTATCGAACTGCCCAAGGATGACTGAACGCACACCCGTGCGATCACTGGCTTCTCTTAAGCGTGTCGCGCCCTCGGCTCCCTGCTCTCGGAAATCAAAATGCGCCACCGTGCCACTGCATGCCATGTAGCTAAGCGCATCGCTAATAAAGTCTACATGCGACGCGCGATCCAACTTCGCAATCTCGCGATACTTGAAACCATCTGGCCGAAAGAAGCCCTCTTCCAAGGTCAAGCCAGTCGCGCCATCTGGAATAAAGCTGTCGCCCATGTGCGTATGCGCATTCACCAAGCCGGGAATGATCACAATCGCTCCATGCTCAATGCGCTGCACCGGCTCAATGAGGTCCATCTCAACGATTCGATCCCCCTCCGCACGGAAAGACGCGCAACGCATCGGAGCCATTTCGGGTCCGTGAAAAACAATACAATCCTGATAATGCATGGCGCGTGCCTAGCTTTCTGACTCTTCCCCGAACTCGGGCAGATAAAGAAACAGCATGACGATGCCGATACAGGCAAACATGCGAAAGGCGGCGTCCTGCCCATTCCAGCTCGGAGATTGCCACATGGTAAACCACTCACCACCCACTGAAATAAATGCGATAAACCACTGTAACATGCTCAAAACCAAACCCGCGATCGCGAATTGCTTAGCACCTTCAAATTCGGCCTTAGTCCCCTTCAAGCGCTTGAATAACTGATAGCCGCCAAAGATACATAGGCCCATTGCAGATGCTTCCCAGAGAATGATTGAGAAATAAAAGATGGTATGAATCGCAGGCGAATCAATCGCACGCCACATCAGTTGATTCCCCTCAAAGACAGTCGTCATGCCGAGCACGTTCTCAACGAAGAGATAGTTGGATCCGTAGTCAGTAATATTATTAAGGACCACAAGGAATAGGAAGAACGCAACCGAGAGTACGAGCGCGATTTTAGATAGTCGAATCAGTATCATGCAGACCTCTTAGCAAAATCAAAGCCAAGTTCACATTCAGGCCGCGAAAGATAAAAAGTATACCAAATGCATCAGAGCTCATCGTATGCAGGCACACTGCTCGCATCTGAATGATAACCGATCAACTCGCGTGTTTGATTGGGGCGCGAGAGTAACTCATTAAAACTCTTCGCCGCGAAAGCAACCATTCGGGCATCCATGCCAACTGCAATTTTACCGTATTGAGAAAGCCCCATAATCGCAGCTGGTCCGGAAGTCACCATCGCACAAGCTGCAGCGGGTTTTGTATCAAGATGAGCGATACGAATACTTTGCGTAAAGACTTCAAACATATCAAAATCACCCCACGCGTAAAAGGCGTCCCGCACATTATCGCTAGCGCAAGCCGTCGTCACACCGGCATCATGCAATTCATGTAAAAGTGTCACGCCGCGCCAGCGCGGCGTACCGCGGTGCCCCGTCTCCGTAGGGCGCCCTTGCAAATACAAATTACACAGTGGCAGCGAAATAATCTGCACTCCGGCTTCCCGCACCAGATCAATCGTGGATGCCGCACGCTCCGCATCTTGCACGGCCAAACTACAAACATGGCCACAAGTGACAGGGTGTGGAAATTCTTTCTCCAAAACAATCTGAGCAATATGTCGCAAACACTCCGCCTCGGCATTGCCATTTTCATCCACATGTAAATCAACACCCACGCCCATCTCGGCTGCGAGATCGAAAAAGTAGCGCAACTGTTTATCCAAGTCCGGATTCATTTGCGGCATCCCTCCCAGCAGCGCGTTCGGATGCTTCAGCGTCCACTCCGCAATGCGCCGACCGGCAGGTTCCAGGTATGACTCGATCCCACACAGACTGACTGTCTGTAAATCGATCCGGCCCGCCCATTCTTGGCGTAAGGTTTGCATGGCATCATGACTGACCTCGCCCCAATCCAGCCCCGTATCGACATGGGTGCGTAGCGCCACGCTTCCGTGCGCCTCAGCACAACGAAGCGCAAAAGTCCCGCGCCGATAGAGATCTTCGGCTGTCCAATTCTCCTTATCCTTGCTGAGCAATTCAATCGCATCCCAGAACTCGCCACGCACATTAGGTGCACGATCCCAGGTAAAGGCCTTATCGATATGCACGTGGGCATCCAAGAAGCCGGGCATCACAATGCGCCCCTGCAAGTCATTCACCGAGGCTGCTTCACTGGCATGGCCTGAACCAGCGGGATCGACAGCTGTGATCAAGCCATCCTGTATGCGGATATCACAATCAACGAGTACACTTTCTCCTTGAGGAAAAGGTGAGAGACTGCGCGGAATACGCGCATTTTTTAAAATACTTTCAGTCATTGGGGATCATTAAGGGAGGTATTGTTGCACCAAGAGCGCATCGATATCGACTGCTTCTGGAATCAAATCATATTTCAACAAGTGCGCTTGGCCTGCCTTCAAGACTTCGGGGTCCATCGGACGGAATAAGGCTCCTGGCTCAGGCACCATCAACTCCTCAACTTTTGCCAGCGAACGAATCTGATAGTCACGCTCGAGCTTTGGATTATACTTCGAAAGAATCAAATCAATCGTGGCTTCCTGATGCGCGAAGGCATATTCCCATCCGCGCTTGGTCGCGGCTAAAAAATCTGCCACAACTTGCGGATGCTCCGTAGCCGTCAGTCCGGAGGTGTACATCACTTGCGAATACGCACGGTAGCCATAGTCACGCGCCAGAAAAACCCCCGCACGATCGCCGACCATTTGCTCCAGTTTCACAAACTCATCGATATAGTAACATTGCAACGCATCGGCCTTACCATCTAAGAGCTGCTGAGGATCATAGCTAGCGGCAAAAGTCTCCAGCCCACTAGCATCCACCCCTTGCTGCTCCAGCAGCAGAGCGATGACTCGCGCACCATCGGCATGAATGCCCACGCGCACGTTGACCAAATCCTCAAAGGATTCGATGGGTCCCTCTTTCAAATACATCCAGCCCATCGGACTATCTTGAAACATCGCACCGATCGCAACCGCATCCGCCCCTTCGGCGACTTTGCCGATCAGCACATTGCTCTCGGTCGAACCGAAGCTAAAGACTGGCTCACGCGTATCGCCCAGCTTAATCTCGTCCGCGCCGACACCTGGCAGAATACTGACCTCGAAGCCAACATCGGCATAATACCCCTGCTCGACCGCCTGAAACAGGCCTGCAAACTGTGCATTATAAATCCAGTCCAACTGCACGCGTACCGGTGTTAATTCAGAGACCGAAGCAACTGCGGGGCTGTTGGCGCTTTTTTCAGAAGAGGCGCAACTACAAAAAAGTGAAGTGCTCAACGCAAGCGCGGCACCGAAAAATTCAAATTTATTAATTGGGAACATGGGTCAGGAATTGGCGGATTTGCTCAATGGTTTCATCGCTATAGTGGGGATGCTTCGGCATTTTTGAATCTGGCATCGTCACTTGAGGGTCTTTCACAAAGTCGTGAAAATATTGTTTATTATATTTCGCGTGCATCGAAACAATTTTTACAATTCGATTAGAAAGGTTACCACCGGGCCCCACAGGATCCCAGGAATGGCAGCTCATGCAATTATTCATCCAGATCTCACGACCCGCTTGCGCGTTCGCATCCATCGTGTCGAAGGGCGCCTCAAACAAGGGCCCGACTAAACTCTCCTGACTCCCCAGTTTGAGCTTATACACACCGAATGGCCGCTTATTTGCAGGGTCGAGAATCTCCTCCGACCCCGCAGTCAACTGTTTCGCAAAAGTAATATAAAATGGGCCCATATCGGGAGTGCCTTCCAGTTGCATATCCCCCCGCTCATTCCCCTCTAAGTCCAGTACAACATAAGGATCATACTCAGCAATAAACTCAGATGTATAATAAGACATGTATCCATCGTAACAATACGCAAATGCTGCATCAAACTCTGGATACGCATCAAGTATAGCTGCGAGCGGCAAGACCGTGCATTGAATAGTCTTCTTTAAATATGGGATATAAACAGCTTCAGTCTTCACCCCCATATCATAGAGCGCATCCCGCTGTATGACAAAATCCTGCGCAGGGTCACTGGCTAATTCCACAATTAAATCACCAGTCAGATCAGCCTTATCAACATAAGCGGCCTGCACACTGACAGGCAACAGCAACACAAGCAGCGACGGCAACAGTAGTGGAAAAACGAATGCACGTACACGCCGCAATCGATTAAATAGATGAATAGATAGCATGCCACCGCTTAGCATAGTGCATACCAGCGCACCGCAGAAATTCATTTTTATCCGAGCGATTCGCATCCGACAAAACCACAATATAAAAAAATCGAGCGCAGTGCACCCGAATGGCAATGATTATGCTAAGAGCACAGAATGACAATTGATTCGACACCAATAACCAGTACCTCAGTCACGACTGAAAACCTAGAAGCGCTACAAGCGATTCTAGGTGAAGACCAAGTAATTACCGGCAAAAAGACCGAAAAATACTCAAAGGACTTCTACTGGTATTCCCCCGTATTAAAGGAGATGCTTGAAGACAAGCGAGCTGAAGTGGCCTTGCTGGTCAAAAGCAAAGAGCAACTGAAAGAGGCAGTCGCCTACCTCTATGAGCACAACATTCCACTCGTCGTACGCGGCGGTGGCTCCGGCAACTACGGCCAATTAATTCCACTCTACGGCGGCGCGGTCATCGACATCTCGGGCATGAATACCATCTTCAGTGTAGATGGCGTCGTGCATGCAGAAGTGGGCGCGACCATTCGCAAGATCGAGATCGCGGCCCGCGAAAAAGGCTACGAAATGCCCTGCATGCCATCGACCTGGATCATCAGTACCATCGGTGGCTTCCTCTGTGGAGGCTCGGGGGGTATCGGTTCGATCAGGAACGGCGGCATCGCCTATAAGGACAATGTAAAATCGGTCACAATCATGACAATGGAGGCCGAGCCAAAGTTTATTAAGCTGGAAGAGCGCGATGCCATTAAAGCGCTCCATACCTATGGCACCACTGGCATCATGGTCGAAGTTGAAATGCGCCTAGCACAAGCGTTCCCATGGGAGCAGCTAATCTTCGTGCACGACGACTGGCAGGAACTGCTCGACTGGTCCTACGAAGTTGCCTGCGACGACAGCATTCCGAAGCGCTTGGTATCCGTATTCGAAAATCCGATCTCCAATTTCTTCAAACCACTCAGAAAGCATATACCTGCGGACAAGCACACCACCTTCTTCATGGTGGACGAAGCATGCGCGGAAAAAGTTATCGCATCGGCCAAGGCAGCGGGCATTGAACATGTTTTCTCCAAGCCATTTGGCAGTCCACCCAAGCCACCATTTATCACCGACTACACATGGAACCATACCACACTCTGGGCGATTAAAGCCGACCCGAGCATCACCTATTTGCAGTGCGGGTTTGGCGAGGACTTCAATGGCAACTTCAAGAAGCTGAAAGATAAATACGGCGACGAAGTATTGATACACATTGAAATGACACTCGGTAATTCAAAATTCAGAACAGAAAAGCCGGGCGTTTCCATCGGGGGCATTCCATTGATTCGCTACACAACTGAAGAACGACTCAACGAAATCATCGCCTTCTGTGAATCCATTGGTGTGGCTGTGGCCAATCCACACACCTACACGATGGAAGGAGGCGGCGCACATCCCGACCTATCGGAAAAGCAAGCGCTGAAAGATCTCGCCGATCCCAAGGGTCTAATGAACCCAGGCAAGATGGCCTCATACAAACATAACCCACTCGCGACTGCAGAAGTTTAAACATCAATCGCCTGGCAGTGCTGGCTTCTCCCTACCAGCTCAGAACGCAGCACCGCCGATAACGATGTCAGTAAGCAAACTACCCTGAAGCACACAGCTTCATAACGACCACGGCACAGGGCCTGCATTCGCAGGCCCTGGCCGATCTATTTAAAATGAATTCACAAGACTACGACGTCTCGGTGGAGCGCAATGTAAGTATGGTGCTATCCGATGGCACTCAACTTAGCAGCGACATCTACCGAGTCCCCAGTGAGCTGGCGCAACCAGTATTGTTAATGCGTCAGCCCTACGGACGCGAGATTGCATCCACTGTTGTGTATGCACAACCTGAATACTTTGCACGAGCCGGGTTTATTGTCGTCATTCAAGACGTCCGCGGCCGTGGAGAATCCGAAGGCGACTTCTACACCTTTCGCAACGAAGCAGCCGATGGCCGCGAGACGATTGAATGGGCCGCTCAACTAGACGGCGCCGACGGCCGGGTATGCATGTATGGCTTTTCCTATCAGGCATACACGCAGCTGGCGGTGCTAAAGGATAAGCCGAAGGCCTTGGTGGCCATCGCCCCCCACATGGCTGCCGCCGATCTCTACAATGGCTGGTTCTACAGAAACGGCATCCTGCGCCTGGCCACGACACTCAGCTGGGGCAACCAAATGCTACGCGAAGACGCATGGCGCCGCGGAGCGACGGAGAGCGCAGCTGCACTGGAAAAGTCTTACAGCAACTTTAAAGAGCTCACGCAGCAGTTTCCACTCGCCAGCGCCGAACCGCTCAGCGCCGACGACATCCCTAGCTATGCCGTCGATTGGATGGCTCACACAGAAAACGACGATTACTGGCAAACTCTCGACTGCACCCAGGCGCTCGCCGAGTCAGAAGTCGCCGTCTTCCATCTAGCCGGTTACTACGACTTCTACTCTGAAGGCAGCACACTCGCCTACCAATGCAGGAAAGACAGCTCCAAGGACTTCTTTCTCTTTGGCCCATGGAAACACATCCCGTGGGAACGATGGATGAATGGGCGCGACTTTGGTGACGCTCTACGCATCAACACAGACGCCATGCTGGTCGAATTCTTCAACGCACAACTTGGCCGCGGCGACGCCAAGCACCAAGGGGTTCAATATTTTGTGCTCGGCAAAAACTGCTGGCAAACCGCGTCTCACTGGCCGCCGAATAGCAGTAGCATCGACTACCACCTAAGCTCAGGTGGCAATGCGAATAGTAGCTTTGGCGATGGACAACTGCTAGCAGAAGCCGCCTCAGACTCACCCTCCGACCATTTCGCCTACGACCCTGAAGTGCCAGTGTCCGCCCCTGGTGGCTTCATCCCAGTCTGGGGCCCCGTGGATTTAAAGGCGCAGCAACAAGGCAACAACATCCTCGTTTACGATAGCGCCCCCTTCACCCGCGAACAAACAATCGTCGGACACGCCGAACTGGAGCTCAGTGTCGGCACAACCGCCGAGGCCACCGACTTCGTCGCACGTCTCTCATGGCTACGCCCCGATGGCAGCGCCACCTTCCTCTGTATGGCCGCCGCAGCAACCAATCCTATAGCAATCGGCGACAATGATGTTTACAAGTTAAAGCTGAAGTTCGATGCCACCGCAGTCTGCATTCCGACAGGCGATCAACTGCGCCTCGACATCGCCAGTTCGGCCTTCCCACTCATCGCACGCCATCCCAACACCAAAGCAGATCGCTTAGGCCTGCTCAATCAAAGCCAATTTAAGCGCGCCCGACAAACAGTCTACCACGACACGGTGCGCCCCTCGCGGCTCAAACTTCCAACCTTGTGAATGACGCGTCCTCTCTATGACTACCAAAAGTAATAACATTCCAATGGTCCAATTGACCCAAGCCCACAAGCGGTTTGGTGAGACGACCGTATTGGAAGACATCAATTTTCAAGCATCCAAAGGCGAGTTCATTAGTTTGGTCGGGCCCAGCGGTTGCGGCAAATCTACCTTGCTCAAAATCATTGCCGGCCTCCACTCCCTCAGCGAAGGCGAAGTCGTGGTCGATGGAATGAATCCTAAAAATGCCCGTGAGGAAATGGCCTTCATTTTCCAGGAAGCCAACCTCTTGCCCTGGAAACGCGTGCAGCAAAATACAGAATTGCCACTCAAACTTCGGGGCGAATCAACAGAACGCCGAGTAGAGACTGCACGCAAGATGCTGGAGCTGGTCAATCTCTCACATGCCCTGGACAAATTCCCATGGCAGCTCTCCGGCGGCATGCGGATGCGTGTCTCAATTGCACGAGCGCTTACCTTAGCACCGCGCGTGCTCTTGCTCGACGAACCATTTGGCGCTCTCGATGAGATGACGCGCGACAATCTAAACGAAGACTTACTGCGCATTCACGCACGTGACCAATGGACCGCATTCTTCGTCACACACTCAGCCGCTGAAGCGGTATT
This sequence comes from Coraliomargarita algicola, assembly GCF_033878955.1. NCBI lineage: Bacteria > Pseudomonadati > Verrucomicrobiota > Opitutia > Puniceicoccales > Coraliomargaritaceae > Coraliomargarita > Coraliomargarita algicola. The sequence goes on along the minus strand of NZ_CP138858.1, from coordinate 3,465,802 downwards.
CCTATCCAATAAAGTCGTCGTACTTTCCGCAAATCCAGGACGCATCTCTCAGGTGATCGAAATCGATTTGCCCAAAGAAAGAAACGCAGAACTACGCGAAGACCCTGCCTATCTCAACTACGTGGCGAAGGTCTCTAATGCCATCCGAACCGTACACTAAAAAACATCATGGCCACGACTTCAAAAAAGATTCAATCCGCACTACTTCCCATTACATCCGGCGCGATAATCCTAGGGATCTGGTATTTAATCAGCTATCTATATGGCCGCTCCGTAGGCTACGACGTACAGCGCATCATCATTCCCTTCCCGCATCAGATTACTTCGGCTCTTTGGAGCGAACGTGAAGCACTCTGGCAGTCGACTAGACAGACAGCTCTCTCGGCACTCATCGGCTTCGTGGCTGCGGTCTCCGTCGGCTATGCGCTCTCGATGCTACTCGCCTCCGCAGTCTGGGTCAAAAAAGCACTCTATCCTTGGGTATTGGTGCTGCAAATGACACCCGTGGTCGTACTCGCGCCGATCTTTGTATTGTGGATGGGACAAGGGCTGCCAAGTATTACAGCCATTACATTCATGATCGGCTTCTTTCCCGTAGTGGCCAACACCACCATGGGACTGGTCTCTACCGATCGCAATTTGCTCGATCTCTTCGAGATGAGCAATGCCACTAAAGCACAAGAAATCTTACACTTACGTGTGCCCTTTGCCATGCCCTACTTTTTAACTGGTATGAAAATCGCAGGCACCCTCGCTCCCATTGGAGCGATCTCTGGCGACTTATTTGCCGGCAGCTCACAAGGGGGCGTCGGAGGCATTGGCTACATGGTCATCCTCTACAACTCACAACTCAAGATCCCGGAGCTCTTCGCCACCGCACTAGTTGCCTGTATGCTAGGCTTCGTCTTCGTGGGATGCGTCAATTGGCTGCACTGGTATCTACTCAAGGACTGGCACGACTCCGCGCGCAAAGTTGAAAACACATAATCTCAAACACTTCGTATCATGAAAAATAAACTATTGTATCCACTCGCGACGTTGCTCTCGGCCAGTCTTTTATTCACAGGCTGTGGCACAGAGAAAGAAACTGCTGAAAACGGATTAATTCCCATCACCTTGCAAACGGACTGGTATGCACAAGCGGAACATGGCGGCTTTTACCAGGCTGTAGTGGAAGGTTACTACGAAGAAGTCGGCCTGGACGTCACCATTCAGCAAGGCGGCCCCAACGCGATGGGCACACAAAAAGTAGTCAGCCAAAGTGTTGAATTTGGAATTGGCCGTGCCGACGACATTATTGTACACGCCTCTAACCAACTGCCACTCGTGATCGTATCCGCACTCATGCAACACGATCCACAAGCCTTACTCGTTCACGAAGAGAGCGGTATCAATAGCTTCAAAGACTTGGATGGACGCACTGTGATGGCCACACCAGGCGCTGCCATGATCCGCTTTCTCGAAAAACGCTTCGACATCAGCATCAACCTGGTCCCCCTGGACTTTGGAATGAGCCGTTTCTTAGCAGACGTCAATTTCGTGCAACAGTGCTTCATCACCAACGAGCCCTATTACATTAAAAAAGAAGGTGCCAACGCGAAGACACTCCTCATCGCAGACAGTGGATATGATCCCTATCGAGTGATCTTCACTAGCCGCGGATACGCCGCGAAGAATCCAGACATCGTAAAAGCTTTCGTCGCTGCCAGCAACAAGGGCTGGAAATCTTACATGGCAGGCCCTCGGGAAAAGGCGAATGCCCTCATCACTCAACTGCACCCCAAGATGACCGAAGAATTCCTCAATTATAGCGTCAACGCGATGCTCGAAAATCATCTGGTTGAAGGCAATGAACCCGAGGACCAAACCGGCCTGATTCAACCCAAACGCGTGCAAGGGCTCATCGATAACTTACTTGAAGTCGGCGTCATCGAAACAGCCGTCGACGCTCACGAATTAGCACCAACCCAATACCTACCTGCCGACGTTCAGGCAATGGTCATTGAATAATTAAACCGTCCGACAGCACTTCGGCAGCAATGGAACTCAACGCAAACTTCCTATCAAAACTGGCGAACATCGTCGGCGAAGACAAACTCATCACCAGCGAAGCATCCACGCTCAAGCTCTCACGCGACTACGCCTGGTATTCGCCCTTTCTCAAAGAGTCACTCGCCAGCAAGCGAGCCGACGCTGTGGTCAAAGTCACAAGCGAAGAAGCACTGGAGCAAATAATTGCCACCTGTGTCGCCGAGGAAGTGCCGGTCACGATTCGCGGCGCAGCCACTGGCAATTACGGTCAATGCACCCCCTTTGAAGGTGGCGTGCTGATCGACATCAACGGGCTCAACGAAATCATTGAAATCGGTGACGGCTGGGTCGAAGCACAGGCAGGCGTCCGCATCCAAACACTCGAAAACGCCGTGCGCAAAGAAGGTTGGGAACTACGCAGCTACCCATCCACATGGGTACGCTCCACCCTCAGCGGCTATATCGGCGGCGGATCCGGCGGCATCGGATCTGTCACATGGGGACGCCTACAAGAAGCTGGCACCATCAAAGCAGTCGACTTACTCACCGTAGAAAACCCACCTCGAAAATTTCGCCTGGAAGAGGAAGAAACACGCAAGGTGCACCACACCTATGGTACCAACGGCATCTCCACTCGCATCACCCTACGTCTCGCGCCCAAAGCTGATTGGCGACAGATCATGGTGACCAGCGAAGACTGGTGGGCGTTAATGGAATTTGCCGTCGAGATGGCGGATGATAAAACCTGGAACAAGCGTCTCATCAGCGTCCACGAATGGCCAATCCCCAGTTATTTCAAGGGCCTGAAGAAATGGATCCGCAGCGACTCACATCTAATCTTTTTCGAAATTGAAGAAAGCCAATCCGAAGCCTTCAAGGCATTGGTCGCTGAGCGCGGTTTATCCGTGCAGCACGAGATCGAACCACATGAACCGCGCAAAGCGCCCATGTATTCGGATTTCACTTACAATCACACCACACTATGGGCCCTCAAATTTGACCCAAGCTATTCCTATATGGCCAATCGCTTCGATCCCACAAACTACAAAGAGAAGATGCTCGCGATCAAAGAAAAGTTCCCCGACGAGCTCTGGTGGCACTTGGAGATTTTGCGTGACTACACCCAAGACGAACCGATCTACGCCTGTCTCACGATCTTCCGTTACACCACCCCCGAGCGCTTCACCGAAATGCGCGAATTTATGCAAAGCATCGGAGTCCCCACCGGCAGTGCCCACACTCCCTACCTCGACCAAGGCATGCACATTCATGATCTCGACGACAAACTAGCTGTCAAAGACTACGCCGACCCCAAGGGCTTACTCAATCCAGGCAAATTGCAAAACTACCAGCCCGGCAGCTACGGCAGTTGGGCACCTGAATCCAGTAACCACTAATATATGAACTTTTGAGCGAAATGATCTAATTGTGTCCATCTTTGCTCATTAACCAGATGATTTGCACAAAAAGATTCATAAACAAATTTCACCCGCATTACGGCCTGGCGGATCTCTCATATCAGAAGCCGAGCCCCCCTCCAAAGTGTGTCGCGAAGTAGAGGCGCACCGACAAACGAAACTGCCTACAATGCAAATATCCTAACGTTAGACTTCCGCCCACTTAAAATCCAACGCACCTAAGAACAAGAAAGAGCAATACTAGAAGACAGTATTCATAAGGGCTTGAAGCAACCGTCCGACTACTATCCCACAAAGAAAAGTGAGCCATAAAAACAGCACTTCTTTTCATAAAAGAAAAACAACACTGTGCTCAATGCCTAGAGGAAAGCAGAACCGATCCTCACAACAGAACATCGCATAATTCGACCCAGAATAAGCAATTATGTTCAATCAAATTAGAAAAATCAAATTGTGGCATGGCTGTTGCTCAGAGTGACGATGATTCGACTACCAACAAACTAAACAAGAACAACCATACCACACATGAAGATAACGCAAAATAGAGCATTGCTGTCAATGCTGTTTCTAACACCGATAGCCTACCCGGGCCTTCAAGCGCAAGAAAGCACTGACACAGAAGAACTTCCAGAACTGGAAATGTTTATCGCTGAAGAAAGTGCAGCCGCACTCAACGATACAGTACTTCCAACTGACCGAGCCATTTCAGGCTTGTTCAACGACGCCACCAGCGTGCTGGAAGTGCCTAGATCCGTGACACTAATCTCGCCAGAACTGATGGATCAGTTCGGCATCAATGATTTGGACGATCTAGAAAAGATCGGCGCCGGCACACAAACCGTCAACTACTACGGGCTTGCGGGTGCGCCCACAATTCGCGGCGTCAAGGGCGGCACATTCATCAACGGCATGCTGCGCGCCTACAATCGTAATGAGATGCCACTTTCTTTCGGCTCACTTGAAGCGATCGAAGTAGTCAAGGGGCCCGCACCGGCTGACTTCACAACCACAAAGATTGGTGGTTTCGTGAATTTGATTCCGAAGTCTCCTTTCTTCGACGAAGAAAAAGGGTCCATTGAATTAGAACTCGACAACTGGGGACGCAAAACGCTTTCGGCCGACTATGGCGCCCCCTTCCTACTCCCCGGCGACATCCCTGCCGCCTACCGCATATCCATCACCACACAAGATGGTGAAAGCTATTACGACGATGTTTTCAACGACTACACATCCGTTTATGGTGCGATCAAATTCCGCCCTAAAGATGGTGTTTCTGTATTCTTAGGCGGTGAATATTTCGACTACAAGTCGAATGAGAACGTAGGTTGGAATCGCCCAACTCAAGAGCTCATCGATGACGGTGAATATGTCATTGGTGAACCACTCAGTGCAACTAGCAGCGATTGGTATGGCACTGTAGATCGCAGCCAGATCAGCTCAACTACAGCACTCGCAATAACAGCTGATGTAGCCCTTGCCAGAATTGACCCAGCTCTCATTGGCTTCATGACATACGATGCCACTGAGGATAAGTATGTCTACACGCAAGCTTACTTCCAAAATGGAGGCGAGGTACTCACTGAAAAAATCGATGGTAATGAAGTCCTCTCCGACCCGGGTGACTACGCAAACTCGAATGACTTAGTTCTATTCGGCGATATCGTATTCGACTCTGATCCAGATCGCACAATCACAGTTAAGGGATTGTTCGAACACATGGAAACAGAAAAGAATTCGTCATACGGCTATGCATTTGAATCCGAGCAAGATGTTGTAGAATTAAAAACCACTGTAACTGACCGCGCGTTGATCCCGAACACTACAATCACCTATGGTGCCAGCATTCGCTACAGCGAGGCGATGCAACTATCTGATTACTGGGACGAACCCTTCAGCCGTCGCGACATCACGCAAGACACCATCTCGTCCAACACAATTGTGCTGTCTGGGGGTGACTCACCAATCGGCGGATACAACCAATGGGGACGTTGGGGTATTGGCGCTAACGGTGAATCCGAAATGACACAACTGGCAGCTTTCCTAAGCGGCCAATCCAAGTTCTTTGAAGATCGTCTAAGTCTATTAGGCTCGACACGCTACGAATATGCAGACTACGACGTCGGCGTGCCATCCGTAGTCGACGGACCTAGCTACTACAGCGCATCTCAATGGGCAGCGACTAAAGACGGCCACGAAGAAGGCAGTGGCGACACAGACTTCTTCAACTGGAGCGTTGGTCTTAATTTCGAACTCATCGATGATGTCTTCCTGTATGCAAATTACCAAGAAGGCACATCGGTCGCGCCGAGCCAAGCAGGCGTCATCACAAGCTCTGAAAACTTCCAAGAAAATAACCTTTGGGAGGTCGGCATCAAAACAAGCTTCCTTGAAGGCTCGCTCTTCACTTCACTGGCTTACTATGAATGGGAGCAAAGTTCATTCAGTTCTCGTGAAAACACCGCAAACACACTCGAAGGTGAAGGTGTCGAAGCCGAAATCACATGGTTAGTGACTGACCACCTAACATTGATCGGCTCTTACACATGGCAAGAAGTGCGTCGTATGGCACCTTTAGGCTACAGAACTGGACCTGCATCTGAAGAAGATTGGGCACTCTACGGCGGCGCACTCGTCGTCGGTGGCGACCCAGTCCCCGCATCGAATACCGACCTAGTCTATCCAGGCACACCGCAACAAGTTGTTAAGCTATTCGGCATCTACGACTTTCACAATGGCTTTCAAGTCAACGGCGGTGTCACATGGCAGGAAGAATTCTACTCTAGCTTTGACCACAACATCGAGCTTCCTGCCGCGCTTATCTCTAGCTTAGGCGCTAAGTATACAACTGAGAAATGGGAAATTGCTTTGAACATCGATAACTTGACCAACGAAGATTACTTCTACGGCAGTGACCCCACATTCGGGGCGAATACACTAACCACTAAGGCACCCGAACGCACTTACACAGTATCGTTCAAATACATGTTCTAAACGGAGCATTAGCTAAACTCTCCAGGGCGGACGGATTATTCCGTCCGCCCTTTTTTTATTGAATCTCACTCCAACCAAATGATGAATAAAACACAATTAATTACCTCCCTTAGCCTCTGCGCGGCCTCACTTGTTGCATATCTGGGATGCTCAGAAAAAGCAGATAGCAGCGCGCAAGATGGCCTATTCCCGCTCTCCATCCAACTCGACTGGGTGGCCGAACCTGAACATGGCGGACTCTACACGGCCAAGGCACTCGGCTACTTTGAAGAGGAAGGCCTTGACGTCACTCTGGTTCAAGGAGGCACGGGCTCCTATTCACTCAACAAAGTGGGCGCCAACATCGCTCAAGTCGGCCAAGCTGACAGCACCAGCGTAGTCATGGCGACTGCCAATGGCGCCCCACTCATCAACATCGCAGCCGTCTTCCAGCAAGATCCTAGCGCCATGATGCTGCACGCCAGCAACCCGATCACTGAATGGAAGGAACTCGACGGGAAAACCATCATGGCTCGCCCGGAATGGCCCTTCCTTCCGTATGTGCAAAAGCAATACAATATCACGCTCGAAGTGATCCCGCAAAACTTTCAACTCCAGCGCCTAATTCAAGATCCGAGTTTCATTCAACAGGGCTTCTACATCGCGGAGCCATTTTACGTCGAACAGCAAGGTGTCGATCTCAAGTATCTTTATGTATGGGACGCGGGCTTCGATGCCTACACCTCGCTCTTCACCAACAAACGCTTTGCGCGCGAGCACCCAGAAGAGCTCAAGGCCCTACTACGCGCGCTCAAGAAAGGCTATATCGAATATGTCGAAGGCGATCCGACACCGGCGCACGAGATCATGTTAAAGATCAACCCCAAGGTGACGCCTGAATACTTAGCCTGGTCTCGTAATCAAATCATCACCGAAAAGCTACACCGCGGCAATCCGAGCGCAGGCTTCTTTGCCGATTACCTGGAAATCACAGCCGAACGTTTCCAGAAGCAGATTGATCAATTGGTGGAACTCGAAGTCATCGAAGCAGATACAATCACAGCGAAAGATGTCATGACCGCAGAGTTTTTACCGAGCGAGTAGAGGCGAAGCATCGTGGCGTGTTCGCTCAGCGGACGTCTGCACTTGATCAGTCAGCCGAGTCATCAGCCCCTTCGGGCATGACAAGCGTACGCAACCTAAAGCAAAGCCTTTATTGGTAGGGGTTGCCTTGCCATGGCGTCCGTTCAACAAGGAGGAGCGCTGAACCATCCACGACCCGACGATTTTCGGACTCAATGCGCGAGCGGACCTCTCGGCGAGAGGTCCCCACCTCCACACAAATATATTCTAGCATATTTATGAGACAGTTTCCAAGCGAGCACAGCAACCTCAAGCAACGTACATCATGACAGACGTGCGTGCCCGCTTGCTGGATGCCTTCGTAAAAATCAGCCGAAGTGAGATGTAAATCTCACTTCAAATCTGAATAGGAAAATTCCAAGAACTTATCTAAATCGATCGCCTGCTTAATCATACCTGTCTCTAGGTAGTTTTTTTGCATCGCCGCCCACTTAGCCTTGGTCATCGATAAGGTGTGATGGCCCTCTTTCATGACAAATGGCTTTAATGCCTTAGCCTGGACGGGCACCATGGCTGCGTCAACTTCCTCACTGGCATAGGGTCCATTCACTATCAAAGCAGCAATTTCGGGCGCTCTCATGGCACGCTCCCAGCCAGCAGCCGAGGCCGCGACAAAGGCCTTTGCGACTTCAGGATGGGCCTCCACATATTTGCGGCTACTGTAGATCACCATCGAATACATCGGCATGCCCAAGTCTTCAAATAACAGAGTCCCCACGGGCTGATCCGTCATGGATTGTAATCGCAGCATTTCATCAATCGCATAGCCTTGATGGAGGTCCACCGATCCATCCAACAAGGTTTCGATTTTATGCTGCACTTTGACGGGCTCGACGGAGCCCTCCGGTAGGCCGGCGGCGGCGACGAAGAACTTAAACAGCTCATCCGTGTAGGCATGAATGCCCACTCGCTTTCCCTTTAAGTCGGCGGCGCCTTCGATGCCACTTTCCTTTAAATAAATATAGCCCGCAGGGCTCTCACGTAGAACAGCTCCCAACGCCACTAAGTCCGCGCCGTTGGCCACTGCATCCATCAAAATATAGGCCTCGGCGGTGCCGAAGGTCACCTTGCCGGAGCCCACATCTTCAATAAAATCAGTGCCATACTCAAATGGACTGAAGCTAAAGTCTAATCCGTGCTCGGCATAAATACCGCCCACGTCGGCCCAGAAAAATCCAGCAAACTGAGCATTGGAGAACCAATCTGCCTGGAAGGTTACGGGCGTCAGTGCAGACGTCGCGAGATCTTCTGCTGATAATTCAGAATGCATCCAGCAGGAGCACAGGCCCAACAATAGCATCGAAAAATGAGGTGATAATCGAATCATGCCAGCAATTAGCAGGAAGAATGACAATTAGGCGTGCCTGAAAAAAATGCGCTGCGTTAGTAGGTCAAGCACCCGTCTAAAGGATTGATCACGCGCCCCTACAGCCTCAGTAAGTATTTGGCTCGATCTGTAATGACCAGAGCAATCGTCGTGCACATCCTCCTACGCTAAAGCGACGACGAACGTGCCGGCCAAGAGCTCAGACAGGACCAATAACACCCTTTCAACTCCTCTCCCTACTCGACTTCCTTCGGCTTTCCGTAAGTAGGATGCTCGTGATCTTCGGTGAAGTGCTTCTGATCTTTATATTCGGTCAACCCGCGAAAGATGGGGCCTTGATCCATCACACTCGGATCTTGTGCCGCATGGTCGGCATCGACCTTCGCCTGCACCAGGGCCACGCGGCGCGTGACTTCGTTCTTGGTTTCCTCGTAATCGACTTGGGTAAATTCACCACGTTCCACCACGGCTTCCCCCGCAACGAATACGGTTTCCAAATTCGCCACACTGCAGGCGAGCACAACGTGTTCAATCGGATTAATCACTGGGCTGGTTTCCATACTACGTGGATCAATCAAAATCAAATCGCCCCACTTGCCCACTTCGAGACTACCGACTTGCTCCTCAATCCCCAGCACACGCGCGGTGCCGATGGTATGATAGCGCAGCACATCGATAGGCATCATAATAGTCGCATCCTGATACTTCATGCGTGTGGCATAGAGTCCCATGCGCATATTTTCAAAAGGGTCCGAAATATCGGCACTCGCTTGCCCATCGATCCCCATACCGACTTCAATGCCCATCTCTTCGTAATGCGGAATATCTGCAAGCCCGGATGCTAAGCGACCATTCGAAAGCGGGTTCCAGACCATCGTGGTACCGGACTCGCCCGTACGTTCCAGAATCGGATCCGTCACATTAATGAAGTGTGCAAAATTCAAATTCGCCCCCATCATCCCAGCTTCATCATAAACGGGAAATAGGCCTTGCTGAATCTTGGTATAATTTGGCTCGGGATCTTCCAAGTAGTGCACTTGAATCGGCAAATCAAATTCCTTGGCCAGCGACATCTCCATCAAAGTGCTCTCGCGCCCATTCAAAAGCCCTAAGCCCGCCATCCACACAGCAGGCACGCGCGGATGCGAAGCATCGATCCCCTCTTCTTTAATAATCTCCAGGTAGCGTTCCAGCATACTGTGATTCTCTTCAGCGCTCTTATCTAGGTCGACTCCATAGCCGAAGATGATGCGCGCCCCCGAATCGAGACTCCCACGGTAAAGGTCGACATACTCGTCAACAGTATTACCCCCTGCGTTCAAGGTCCAATCATAGATCGTAGTGATCCCGTGCCCTAGATAATCCATCGCGCCGTGCTTAGAAAACCAATACAAATCCGAAGCATCATAATGCGGACCATAAGTGCGATGATAGCAATAGATCCAGCCCATCAAATTATGATGCGCACCAATTCCGCGAAATGGGCTTTGATACAGATGACTATGCCCCGACAAAAAGCCTGGCATCACAATCTTACCCGTGGCATCTATCGCTTGCTCCGCACTCATTGAATCTGGCGCCTGCCCCGCCCCCACCGAAGCGATCTTGCCCTCTGCGTCGATCAACACATAGCCGATCTCATAATAACGACCGCTACCGTCGACAGGAATAATAGTTGCATTCTCAATCAGCAACTTAGCCTCAGCCTCAGCTGCCGAAGCACTGGTTAAAGCGCCGAATGCAAGCGGCAGCGACAGAGTCAGCGCGAACAAGCGCGCAGCGGATGTGTGATGGTGTCGAATCATAAAACTCAACGTGCAGACTTCATGCCGAAACAGGGAACGGCTGCGAAACATCAGTTTTTTACTCGGGCTTATTACTCGGGCCCGAGCTAGGCCGTGCGGGGGGCTCCACCATATTAATAAAAGTGACTAAATAACGGAAGGGTCGCACCAGCATACCTTGCCGTGGCATTGCTTCTTCAGAACTCGGCGCACTTTTAATTTTCATGTAGCCCTTCAACAGTACCAATTGCAAGGCGATCGCCAAAGCAAAGTAGATCAAAAAGCGATGGGTATCAATCAAGCCACTCTCAGAATCCTTTAGCACCATGCCCCATCCTGTCGAAGCCAGACCTCCAATAAAACCAACCACCGCACTGAACAAAGTGACCGACAAGGTGCGCTCACTTGGTCGGCACACATGCGAGAGGTATTTATTGGTGGCCGTCTGAAAACTGGAAACGGCAAAGCCCACCAACAAATAGACCAGCGGCAAGGCCATCTCCAATCGCCCGGGGAAGAGTATAATCAAGAGCCAATAAATTTGAAATGAGATGGTCGCCAAGTTGGACAAAACAAAGAATGGTTTCGAGCCCAGGCGGTCGATCCACTCTTTAATCACCAATGCCGCACCAAACATACCCACAAACTGGAGCGCCATAAGCGCCAGAATATAGCTCTGGCTATAGTCCAAGGCAGTCTTCAAATAATAAACAGAGAAGGGAGTAAAAGCGTATCCAGCAACTCCATACGCCACCTGCAAGCGCAAGAAGCGCCGGTAGTGACTCGGCCTGAAACATAGCTTCGGCGCACGGCTAAAAAAGTGCCGTAGTGGAATCACCACGGGGCGACGCCCGTCGGGCAAGTTACGTAAGAAGCACAGGCTAACGACGGCTGCAATTAATGTCAGTGTGAACAGCACTCGAAACGCATTGTAAGGACTCAGTAAATAAAATAATAAACTACTGAGTAACAGAGTCAGCACGCCCGCCAACCCCACCACCAGGGCATCCGTTGCGAAATAGCGCCCACGTATCCGTTCAGGCAAGATATCAAACATCCAAGGCAGCATAGCAGTCGCGCCGATAGCGCGAAAAAAACAAAAGCCAAAGATGGATGCGATAAAGAGCGTCAGCACCCAATCCGGCGGCTGCTCTGGCGCCCAATATACAATCGTGACAGGTACAACCAAAAAGAAGCCACGAATGCCCCAAGCCCAAAGAATCTGACGCCGAAACCCTAGGATGGGCAGCAAGGCGGTGGAAGCGAGCTGGACCGGAAGAAGCAAAAACACGGCCGCGTAAATCAAGCCCACCTGTGTCGTGCTTGCTCCCAATTTCTCACACAATAGCACCATCGGCGTCCCCAGCCCAATCATCCAGACAAAGGCATTCGCGAAGCCAAAATAGGTGCCCTTCCGATACTGCCCCAGCTCGGAAAGCTTTAGATAATCGTATTTAGAAGGCACTTTAAGTCACCTCTTCGATCACCGTATTCTCCAGGCGACCGATCCCTTCAACTTCGATAACAACTTGATCGCCCGCTTGCAGAAAACGCTGCGGCTTACGCGCCACGCCAACTCCTGTGGGCGTGCCCGTTAAGATCACACAGTGCCCGGCGCCAAGGTGGTGCTGCCACTCAGGAATACAATTAAATCGGCAACGCTAAAAATCATATCGCTGGTATTCGAGCACTGCACTTCCTCGCCGTTGAGCTCGGTTCGAATCTGCAGCGCATCCGGATCTCCAATCTCATCTGGCGTCACTAAGACCGGCCCCAATGGGCAAAAGGTATCAAAAGTCTTGCCCTTACACCACTGACCACCGCTGTAGATTTTTTGCCAATCGCGCGCGCTTACATCATTGGCGGCGGTATAGCCGAGCACATGCTCCAACGCATTCGCCTGAGTGGCGTTTTTACAAGTCTTACCGATCACAATCGCAAGCTCGCATTCGTAATCAACCGAATCGCTCGGCAAATAGCGCGGCAGAACAATTTGTCCGCCAGGTGCCAACAGTGCAGTGGGACTTTTCATAGTCACTACAGGATGCTCGGGGATCGGCTTATCCATTTCAATCGCATGCGCTCGATAATTGAGGCCGATCGCATATACAGTCGTCGGCTCAACTGGCGCCAACAAGTCAGGATTCGTGACGACTTGATCAGTCTCGACCAAACCAGATAGCGGCGTGCCGCTACAGACTCTATAGCCTTCTGGCTTTAGGATTGCATAGCGTGGTCCATCGGGAGTTATAATTCGGCTTATCTGCATAGTCGCATCAATATGGGTTCATACATAGATCGCGACAAACAGCATTTAGAATACCATATTGAGCAAACAAGCGACTTCGCGAGCTTTTCGCTCCAGTATGACTGATTGGCATTCAATTTGCATTCGCTCCGCGTCACATGCATGCAATCTTAACATAAATGAAGGCCTTAAATCTAGACGAATGGCAATCGCTTTGCGAGGTCGACACGACAGCCTGGCGACAGACAGTTCACAACAACCTATCTGATTGTATTCGAATAACCGATACAAGAGTATTCAGCGCCACAATACCAGAAAGTATAGAATCTGCCATAGAGAAGACCGCCCCATTAGCAGGGCTGCCCTATGCTGTAAAAGATTTATTCGATACACGGGGACATCCGACACATGCCTCATCAATTCTCCCGCCTCTACTGAAGCACCGCCCTAGCAGTGATGCGCAAATCGTGCAACACATGCAAAGTTTAGGCGCCAGCTGCGTGGCCAAAACACAGATGAACGAATTCGCCTATGGCCTCTCTGGTGAAAACGCGCACTATGGGGACTGCCCCCATCCTCGCATCCAACACTGTCTCAGTGGTGGCTCCAGTAGCGGATCGGCCCATGCAGTTGCGGCGGGCTGCTTACCACTCGCATTCGGCACGGACACTGGCGGCTCCATTCGACTGCCCTCGGCATGGTGCGGCGTCTACGGCATACGCTGGGCACCCGACTACTTCATGCAAGGAGCCCTACCACTGGCGTCGAGTTTTGACACGATGGGTTGGTTCACTCGCACGGCACCGGAAATGGCCACAGTCTTAGCAGCCTGGTTTCAACTAAAGACCGCCCCCACTCGATGGCAGCCCTTGCGCGGTGCAGCACTGTTTCCGGAAGACTTAGTCGCGCCTGAAACGCAGCGTGCGCTGCTGCAATTCAGCCAAAAGGCGCAGTTGCACACCAACGAAGACCTCCGTAGTCTAAGAGCCTTACTGGAACCTTGCCAGCGTGCATTCAATGTGCTGCAAAGTCAGGAGGCCTACACTTTACACAAAGATTGGCTGGAACAATACGGTTCCTACTATGATCCGGTCGTGAAAGAGCGTATACTAAGAGGACAGGCTTGGACAGAAACCGAAATTTACGCAGCCCAGCACACACTCGAGCGTGTGCGCGACTGGTTTAAACATTACTTCAAAACGCACGACTACCTTGCCATGCCGATCTGCCCCGGCCCTGCGATCCCAGTGCAACAAGCGACGCCCAAACTGCGAGAGCAGACACTCCAACTCACCACCCCGGCGAGTTTGGCCGGCCTCCCCGCGCTATCTGTTCCCGTATGGATCGACTCGGAACGGTCTGTCGGCATACAGTTCATATTTAATAATGTCGACCCCAGCGTGCCCTTAGCCCTACTCGAAGTATGCAAAAACACTTAAAAAAGCACGCATTCACACTCTGGCTCTTACTCGGTGTGGTGCTAGCCATTTTATTCCCAGAGCCTGGCGCCAAGGGAGGCATCCTGCATGCTGAATTGACCACTAAAATCGGGGTCAGCCTCATTTTCCTACTCCAAGGACTCTCGCTGCCCACCAGTGAATTAACCACAGGCTACAAGCCTAAGCGTTTGCACACATTCGTGCTGTCGTGGAACTATCTATTATTCCCACTCGTAGTCGGCTTACTACTGCTTCCGCTCGCCTTAATCTTACCTGAGGAGCTACGCTTAGGCTTTTGGCTACTCGCGATTTTACCCACAACGGTATCCTCCGCGGTGGTCTTTTCCACAGTATCAGGGGGCAACACCGCAAATGCCATCTTTGCCACAGTCTTTTCTAACCTGCTCTCAGTCTTACTAGTTCCAACTGTGGCAGTCACCTATCTAGCCACCGAGACCGAGGCCAACATCTCACTTATTCCCTTATTCACAAAGTTATTCACACTCATTATTCTACCACTCATTCTAGGGCAAATATTCCGCAAGGCTCTACCAGTCCTCTCCGCTAGCATCTGTAAAATCACTAAGCCCTGGAGTAACTGGATCATTATTTTCATCGTTCACTGCGCCTTTGCCCAAAGCGTCCGCTCCGGCTTTCTGGATGGGCTCAGCGGTGGCTCAATTCTCGCAGTGATCGGCAGCACCGTGTTTGTCTTACTACTAGTCAGCCAACTCGTTTGGTGGAGCTCAGCATGGCTCAAACCGACACGTGCACAACGCATCTCCGCATTTTACTGCGCCAGCCAAAAGTCGCTCGCCACCGGATTACCATTGACCACATCCATCCTGGCCGCCGCGCCCGGCACAGTCGATGCCGCCGCGGTCTTAATTCCATTAATGTGCTACCACCCCGCCCAGCTGGTGCTCGCCGGCTTTATTTCCGGCAGATTTGCCAAAGAACCTACAGAAAATGGCACTCAATGAGCTGCCACCTGTTCCCAGAAAACGCACCGGCACGCTCTCACCTGCCAGTCACCCACACCGCCCAACAACCACTTTTATGCATACCTTAGACAAATCAATCACCTATAATGCCTGGGACAACAGCATCGCCCCACGCATTGAAATCGAATCCGGCGACAGCATTCTCATTGAGATGGAAGACTCCAGCGACGGCCAAGTGCATCCCGGGCAGTCACTCGAAGACTTTGTTAAAATTAACTTCGATCTGATCCATGCACTCACCGGCCCCGTCGCCATCAAAGGCGCTCGGCCCGGCGACACCTTAAAGATCGAAATCCTCGAATACATTCACAAAGGCTGGGCCTGGCAGAGCATCAATCCCGAGAAATGCTTCCTACCCGACGACTTTGACGACTTTTACCTACACCACTGGACACTTGAAGGCGACAAGACCCACAGCATGCCAGGCATCGAACTCGCACTACACCCCTTTTGTGGCATCCTAGGCGTGCAACGTGCCGAGTCCGGCTCTTACCGCACACGCCCCCCCGGCCCCTATGGCGGCAACATGGACGTCAAGCACCTCACCGCAGGCAGCACGCTCTACCTGCCCGTATTAGTCGAAGGCGCTCAACTCTGCGCAGGCGACGCCCATGCCGCGCAAGGCGACGGCGAGGTCTCCATCAACGGCCTCGAAGCGCCCATGGATGTGAAACTACGCATCAGTATCGACCAAGAGGTTTCAGTCGACGCACCCTATATCTACACCACGCCGGACCTATCGCCAGCCGCCTACGCCGGCTCGCGCTACCACGCCTTCGTCTGCAGCGGTCCCGACTTAAAACAGAATGCACAGGACGCAGTCCGCCGGGCGATCGATTATATAATGAAGCGCGCCAACCTGTCAGCCGAGCAAGCTTTCTTAGTTTGCTCCGCGGTATTAGACTTAAAACTCAGCCAAGTCGTCAACGTGCCCAACCTCACGGTGACTGGTTATCTACCCGAAGCCATATTTGTCGGAGTTTGAAACCAGCGAGCCTGCCGCGTCAGATGAACTGGTGACTCTTTTGGCTAGAATCAGGATTTCATAATGAACTGCTTTTCTTTGCAGAGCCGGATTCAGAAAACAGCTGATAAAAACCCAGCGGGCTCGCGGCTCGGCGAAGCGCTACTCGTCGATCATTCGCTTCGTAACGTCGGCATAACTATCGATGCGGCGGTCGCGGAAGAAGGGCCAGATGCGACGCATATCCTCCAGCGCCTTTAAATCACAATCGGCCATCAAGATATACTCGTTCTCGACCGGTGCGCGCTCGACGATTTGCCCATAGAAATCGGCGACAAAACTTTGCCCCCAGAACTCGGTATCTCCCTCGATTCCTGTGCGGTTGACCGCAGCCACATAGCAACCATTCGCCACCGCATGCCCTCGCTGAACCATTTCCCAGGCAGTATGCTGAGCGACTCCCAGCTCGGCTTTCTCCTCGGGCAGCCAACCGATTGCGGTCGGATAAAAGATAATTTCCGCCCCGGCAAGCGCTGCCATCCGAGCGGCTTCGGGATACCATTGATCCCAGCAAATCAATACCGAGATTCTACCAAATTTGGTATCCCAGACCTTATAGCCAAGGTCGCCCGGCGTGAAATAGAACTTCTCCTCAAACCCCGGATCTTGCGGGATGTGCATCTTGCGGTACTTCCCTAGATAGCGACCATCGGCATCGATCACCGCCGCCGTATTGTGATACACGCCCGCCGCGCGACGCTCAAAGAGCGACGCGACAATGACAACCCCCAGCTCGGCCGCGACGGCTTCGAGCGCCTCTGTTGTCGCTCCGGGAATGGGCTCCGCCAGATCGAAGAGTGCCGTATCCTGAGTGCGGCAGAAGTAGGGTGTATTAAACAACTCCTGCGTGCAGATAATCTGTGCCCCGACTGCAGCCGCCTCACGGATACGCGCAATCGTATATTCGAGATCGGCCGCAGCACTGCCCTGCTCACGCCCTTGAATGAGGGCAATACGGACTTTGCGCGGACTGGTGTTGGACGGACTCATTCGAAATAAAAAATTAGCAAATAAACTCAGGGGCGCGATGATTCGCGCCCCCAAGCAAACTAGAAAACAACTTTGTTGAGCGGATACTCAATAATACCTTCGGCGCCACGCTTCTTCAGCTCAGGGATGATCTCACGCACAACCTTCTCATCAATAATGGTATCAATCGCGACCCATGCCTCGTCGGTCAGACGATTTATAGTCGGATTGCGCAGTGCAGGTAGATCGGCCAGCACATCGTTGAGCTTGGACTTTTCGATGTTAAGCTTCAGACCGACCTTGCTATTCGCTTCCAATGCGGCTTGCAGCAGCATGGCAATACTCTCGATCTTCTTACGCTTCGCTGGGTTCTCCCAAGCAGCCTTGTTAGCGATCAAAACAGTATTGGTATAAAGTAGAGTGTCGACAATACGTAGATTATTGGCGCGGATCGAGTTTCCAGTCTCGGTCAAATCCACAATGGCATCGACAAGATCAGGCACTTTGACTTCGGTGGCTCCCCAAGAGAACTCCACCTCGGCATTCACGCCGTTGTCCTTCAGGTATTGACGCGTGATATTCACCACCTCGGTGGCGATACGCTTTCCTTCCAGGTCCTTGACCGTCTGCACGGGCGAAGCTGCAGGCACTGCAATGATCCACTTCGAGCGCTTATTGGAGGCACGGCTATAAACCAGACTGCACACTTCGACCACATCGGAGTCATTCTCCCGAACCCAGTCTTGACCAGTCAGACCACAGTCAAAATAACCATGCTCCACATAACGGCTCACTTCTTGGGCGCGCACGAAGCGGCCGTCCAACTCTTCGTCGTCAATCGACGGACGGTAGGAGCGGGAACTCACAGAAATATTGAAACCCGCTTTACCAAAAAGTTTGATAGTTGAGTCTTGTAGGCTGCCCTTAGGCAGACCGAGCATGAGTAATGGCGTATTTTCCATAGCCGCAAAAGCTGAGGCAGGACGATTCAGGCACAAGATTAAATTTTGCAAAAGCACAGGTCTTTGCGCTTGGACAACACAAATAAGTAATTGTAAAAGGCCTATAAGTGAGTAGTTTTTACATTCTGAAGAGAACTTTTCACACGAACAATGGGCAAACCAACACCACTCGAAGCCGGAGATAAGGCACCTAACTTCCATTTTATGGAAGACGAACAAACATATACACTCGAGGACTTAAAACAGCCTTGCCTCCTCTATTTCTACCCGAAAGACGACACTCCGGGCTGCACCAAAGAGGCCTGCGCGATTCGCGACGCATGGAGTGAATTTGCCGCGGCCGGGCTCAAAGTCGTCGGAGTCAGTCAGGACGACGAGCGCTCTCACAATAAATTTCAAGAAAAGTATAGCCTCCCCTTCCCCCTGATCGCCGACACAGAGCTTGAACTGGCGCACGCCTATGGCGTCTATGGAGAAAAAAAATTCATGGGCCGTATCTACGACGGCATCCATCGCATGTCCTTTCTGATCAACACCAACGGAATGATCACGAAAGCCTATCACAAAGTAAAACCGGAAGCCCACGCGAGCGAA
The DNA here is from genome assembly GCF_033878955.1 of Coraliomargarita algicola. Lineage (NCBI taxonomy): Bacteria > Pseudomonadati > Verrucomicrobiota > Opitutia > Puniceicoccales > Coraliomargaritaceae > Coraliomargarita > Coraliomargarita algicola. The sequence goes on along the minus strand of NZ_CP138858.1, from coordinate 3,446,889 downwards.
GTGCTCGCCGATCTAGCGGCACAATCATAATACGATGAACCAGACACCTAAGCCCCTCATCATTATCGCTGAAGACGATAAAGATCTCGCTATGCTGATCGCGACCCAGCTTGAAGTCGCCGGCATGTTAAGCCAGATATGTCACGAAGCCTCCCACGTAGAGCGCTTCTTGAAAAACAACTTCGCGAACTTAATTTTGCTCGACGTGCATCTGCCCGACGACACTGGCTTCAATCTAATGAGCGACCTTCGCAACTCAGGAAACACCACACCCGTGATCTTCCTGACCGGCGAGAACGATGAGGTCAAAAAGGTGAAAGCGCTCGAAATGGGAGGCGACGATTACATCACTAAGCCCTTCGGCTTTCCGGAGCTAATCGCCCGCATCAACGCAGTGCTGCGCCGCGCCGAAACCACCAACGACGGCAACATCACACAAAACGCCTCCATCACCGACAAACCATTCGAATTCTGCGGCGCTGAAGTCAACCCGCAGCGGTTGGAAGTCACCTTCCCCGACGGCGCCACCGAAAGTATCGGCCGTAAAGAATTAGGCATCTTCGCCTATCTGGCGGACCATCCAAATGCGGTGCTCACACGTAAAAATTTAATCCACTCCGTCTGGGGCATCCACGCCGACGTGCGCAGCCGCTCGCTGGACCAATACATTGTTAAGATCCGCGAGCTCTACAAGCGCCACGACTTGACCCTCGACTCCTTCCGCACCGTGCATGGCGTCGGTTATATCTACGATGTAAAAGTGCCAGAATAGGCGGGAGTTCCGCCTTCAGGCGGCCTGAATCAGCAAGCCTCTGGATACGAGAGCGCCTAAAGGCGGGACTCCAACCCAAGCAAACCGCTACTGGCGACTCCTGCGAAAACTCGAAGGCGCCTCACCGGTCACGCGCCTGAACACCACCGCCATGCGTTCGGCATCGTTGAAGCCGCACAGCTCCGAGATTCGACCAATTGGGTGATTCGTTTCAGCCAAGAGTTGCTTGGCCTTTGCCACACGCAAGCGGCAGAGCATCTCCCAGGGCGTGCAGCGGTAAAACTCCTTAAACTTGCGTTCCAAACTACGGCGCGCGAGTCGCAACTCATCGCACATTAGGCCCACGCTGATCGAGTCCTGCATGCGCTCCGACAGGTAGGACATCGCGCGACGCAATTGTGGATCATCCACCAGCAGGTGGTTGGCCGAATGCCGCAATACCACGCCGCCTGGCGGCACCAGAACCGGCTCTGTACTTGCCCGCCAAGAGGCTCCTGGAGCCAACAGGTCCTGCATCGACTGCCCGACCAAGGCACCGATCGCATCCCAGGGGATCGATACGCTCGACAACATCGGGTAACTCAAACCACAAACTAAATCGTCATTATTCGCTCCGATCACAGCCACCTGCTCTGGCACTGAAATATCCAATTGCTGACAAGTGCTACACAGAAAGCGTCCCAGCGGATCATGCACCGCAAAAATACCAACTGGCTTCGGTAAGGACTCCAACCAGCGCCGGAGCCCGACATTCGGAGCGACAAAGTGCTCACTGTAACGCGCATCCTCAAACGCGGTCTCCGTGTGCACCGAAACAGGCGAGTTCACCGACTGCACAAAACCATCGATTCGCTGCCCCGAATACGGCGTGCCATTCCCCAAACAAGCGAAACTACGATAGCCCGCCTGCTGAAAGGCCTCGGCCGCCGCTGCGCCCACCGCATGGTCATCCACATCAATACTGACCACACCGGGATAAATGAAATCGGTATCTGCGATGACCGTCGGCACATCCAAGCTCAAAAGCGCCTCCGTCACCTTCGGCAACCATTCAGTGATCAAGCCATCCGGCTGCAAGCTGCGTAACAAATCCAACAATTCGTCAATCGGCCGATGAATACTGACGATGCGAAAGTCCTGTTGCCGACGCACAAACGGCATCAACGACGGCGTCAAGCGACGCAAAAACACCTCCGACATCACGATCGCAATTTGTTGATTCATTATCAAATGATCCAACAACAAGCCATGGCGCAAATCAACAGAATATAATCGCAATTTGCGGTTTCGCCAGCTGAGTCATGCATGTTATTGTATGTAGCTCAACACGTTAATCTACACCTCCATACACCATGCAATATTTCAACTGCGACAAAATCCAATTCGAGGGCACGAGCTCTAAAAACCCGCTGGCCTTCAAGCACTATAACCCGAGCGAAATTATCGCGGGGAAGACCATGAAGGAGCACCTCCGCTTCGCTGCACCTTACTGGCACGTCATGCGCAACGAGCTCGCCGACCCCTTCGGCGCAGGCACCGCCCAAATGCCTTGGGACGATGGCTCCAACTCCGTCGAAAACGCCGTCGCACGTGTCGACGTATTCTTTGAATTCCTCGAAAAAATCGGCATCGACTTCTACTGCTGGCACGACCGCGACATCGCGCCCGAACTCGGCGATCTGGCGGCTTCCAACGCCGCACTCGACGCCGTCGTCGCCAAACTCAAAGCCAAGCAACAGGAAACCGGCGTGCAACTTCTCTGGGGCACCGCTTGCCTATTTTCCCACCCGCGCTACTCGCAAGGCGGCGCCACCTCACCCGACGCCAAGGTATTCGCCTACGCCGCCGCACAGGTAAAAAAGGCCCTCGAATGCACCAAAGAACTCGACGGGCTCGGATACACTTTCTGGGGCGGCCGCGAAGGCTATGCCACCTTACTCAACACCAACATGAAGCGTGAGCTCGATCACCTCGCCGCCTTCCTGCACATGGCAGTCGATCACGCGGACAAGATCGGCTTCGACGGCCCCTTCTACATCGAGCCCAAGCCACGCGAGCCCTCCACCCACCAATACGACTCCGACGCCGCGGCCTGTCTCAACTTCCTGCGCGAATACGGCCTCATGGACCGCTTCAAGCTCAACATCGAGACCAACCACGCCACCCTCGCAGGTCACACCATGGAGCACGAACTCACCGTCTGCCACAACGCTGGCATGCTCGGCAGCATCGATGCCAACCGCGGCGACGAACTGATTGGCTGGGACACCGATCAATTCCCCACCGACATCTATCTCACCACTCAAGTCATGCTGGTCGTGCTCGAAATGGGCGGATTCACCACCGGCGGCCTCAACTTCGATGCCAAACGCCGCCGCGAGTCTCACGAGCCAATTGATCTCATGCACGCCCACATCGGCGGCATGGACGCCTTTGCCCGGGGGCTCAAAATCGCGCACGCCATCCGCGAAGATGGCCGCCTCAAAGACTTCGTCGACGCCCGCTACGGCAGCTTCGACAAAGACATCGGCGCCAAGATCGAAGCCGGTGAAGTCGGCTTCGAAGAACTCGAAAAATACGCCCTCAGCAACGGCGAGCCCACCCTAGCCAGCGGTCGCCAGGAAATGCTGGAGAACCTGTTAAACGAATTCATCTAGTCTATCGTAGGGGCTTCACTTGTGACGCCCGCGTCGTGTCGGCTACTTTGGACCGGCGGGCGTGACAAGTCGCGCCCCTACGCCCTCCCAACTCCCCCACTGCCGCGAAGCGGCCCCCGCCATGCTTTCACTCGGCCTAGATTCTTCCACCCAAAGCTGCTCCGCCATCGTCATCGATACGGAGACACAAACCATCGTCGCCGAAACCTCCGTCAATTTCGGCCAACGCCTGCCGCATTACAACGCCCCCTCCGGGTTCATCCCCGACGGTGCCGCCGGCGAAGTGCATGCCGACCCACGCATGTGGCTCGATGCACTCGAACTGCTATTCGAAGAACTCAAAGACCAATGCGAGCTCGCGAAAATCGCCGCCATCTCCGGCGCAGGTCAGCAACACGGCTCCGTGTATCTCAACGATCAATGGCTCAATGCCATCGACACATTAGATGCCTCCGAAAGCCTCTCCGCCCAGATCCAGCCCTGCCTCGCGCGCAGAACCGCCCCCATCTGGATGGACACCTCAACCGGCGCAGAATGCCGCGAAATCGCCGCTGCCCTCGGGGGCGACGAAGTCGTTTGCGCCAAGTCCGGCTCCATCCCCATCGAGCGCTTCACGGGCCCACAAATTCGCCGTTTCTATAAAAACGATCCCGCCGGCTACGCACAAACCGCCCACATCCACCTAGTCAGCTCCTTCCTCTGCTCCGTGCTCTGCGGAGCCGACGCCCCCATCGACACCGGCGACGGCGCTGGCATGAATCTACTCAACATCCACACTTGGGACTGGGACCCCGAACTGCTCGCCGCCACCGCGCCCGAGCTAGGCAAACGCCTGCCCGACGCCGCTCCCGGCAACACCACCGCTGGCCAAATCTCTGAATATTTCGTCGAAAAATACGGTTTCGCCCAAGGCACCCCGATCACCCTCTTCACCGGCGACAACCCCAGCAGCCTCGTCGGCATGGGCGCCAGCCGCCCCGGAAAAGTCGTCCTCTCGCTGGGCACTTCCGACACCTTTTTCGCCGCCATGCCCGGCGTCGTCGCCGACCCGCAAGGCTGCGGCCACGTTTTCGGCAACCCCGCCGGCGGCTCCATGTCCTTGCAGTGCTTCGTCAACGGCTCCCTCGCCCGCGAAGCCGTCAAAGACAAATTCAATTACGACTGGGACCAATTCACCGCAGCTTTCAACAAAACTCCCGTCGCCAACGACGACCAAGTCATGCTGCCCTTCTTTCGCCCCGAGATCAGCCCCCGCATCGATCTAGCAGCCCCCATTCTTAAAGGCAGCGAAGCCTTTGAAAATTGGCAAGACGCCGACGCCGCCATCCGCGCTTGCGTGGAAGGACAATTTATTAACATGAAGCTCCGCAGCGACTGGATGCAATTACAGCCCGAAGTCATCTACCTGACCGGCGGCGCGTCCCAAAACGATGCCATCGCCCAAGTCGTCGCCGATATTTTTCAGGCCAAAGTACAACGCCTCGCCGTCAGCAGCTCGGTCGCGCTCGGCGCCGCACTGCGTGCCGCCAGCCACACACTCGGCCTCAACCTACACCAGCTGGAAAGCCAATTCTGCCAGCCCGAAGCCGGCAGCACCATCGAACCCCAAGCCGCAATAGACAGCTACCAAACAGCCACCGCAAACTTCTCCGCCCTACTAGCAAAAAGCTGAGGACAGAGATCAGAGGGCAGAGAACAGATGCCAGCACCCAAGGCCATTATCGAGCCGTAAGCGAGCTTATCCACAACTGCTCCGACTGGCGTCACATCCCTACCAAAGAATATAAATCAGTAGCGAACTTGCGCAAGCAAGGTCGAGCCGTAATCGAGACTAACCGACTACCGACCTGACTGCCGTCACATCTCTACCGAAGAATATGAATCAGTAGCGAACTTGCGCAAGCAAGGTCAGGACGTAATCGAGACCAACCGACTACCGACCTGACTGCCGTCACATCTCTACCGAAGAATATAAAATCAGTAGCGAACTTGCGCATGCAAGGTCGAGCCGTAATCGAGACTAACCGACTACCGACCTTGCCGTCACATCTCTACCGAAGAATATGAATCAGTAGCGAACTTGCGCAAGCAAGGTCGAGCCGTAATCGAGACCAACCGACTACGGACCTGACTGCCGTCACATCTCTACCGAACAATAAGAATCTGTAGCAGCACAAGGTTTACCGCAGCTTTTCTCTGATCTCTCCGACCTCTGTCCTCCGACCTCCGACCTCCGAATTTAAAGGCCACTCAGCTGCGAAAACGTTCGAATATACTTGCAGCCCAGTCATTGGGCTCAAACGCTCAGTAGCTGACTATGCAAAGAACAATCGCGATCGGAGATGTGCACGGCTGTGCCGATGAATTCGAAGAACTCCTCGAAGCCCTCGAGCTTACCCCCAAAGATCGGGTGATTCAGGTCGGCGACTTAGTGAACCGTGGCCCCGACAGCCGTCGTGTCATCGAACTGGCACGCCAATACAATGTCGAAGCGATCGTCGGCAATCACGAACTGCGCCTGCTGGAAGCATGGCGCAACAACAAGCCCAGCCTGCTTAAAGACTACGACCGCCCCACCTTCGAGCAACTCACCGAAGACGATTGGCTCTACCTCGAAGAAATGCCCAATGTGCTCTACGATGCCAAAATCGAGACAGTCTTCGTGCACGGAGGCTTCCTGCCCGACATACCTTGGCAAAAACAAGCACTCGAAATCATCACCACCATCCAAGTGATCGATAAAAAAGGCAACGCCGCCAAACGCTCCGACGCCCCCGATGCGCCCCCCTGGGCCGACACCTGGCGAGGCTCTCCCTTTGTCGTTTATGGCCACACGCCCCGCCCCAATGTGTTAGAGCGCCCCGGCTCCATCGGCATCGATACCGGCTGCGTTTACGGCGGCCACCTGACCGCCTACACCATCGGCGACCAAACACTCACCCAAGTCCGCGCCCGCAAAGCCTACGCCCATAGCAAACGCCTCCCCGACCCCATCTAATTCCAATTTCCTAATTTCCAATTCCCAATTCTCATGTCCGATCCAAGTAATCACCTAGGCCTACTACTCATCGACTTTCAGGATGTATTCCTCAAAGCCATGCCCGACCGCGAACGCCTCCTGAAGCGCACCACCTTCGCCGTCAAGGCAGCGGAGCTCCTGGGCGTGTCCATCGCCGCCACCGAGCAATTACCTGAAAAATTAGGCTCCACCACCGAAGCCCTCAGCAGTATCTGGGACGTCAACACACCCGTCTTCAACAAAAGCGCCTTCTCCGCCCTCGAAGCTGAAGGACTCCACCGCTGGATCGAAGCCAATCAAATCGACCACTTACTCATCGCCGGCATCGAGACTTCCATCTGCGTCTACCAGAGTGCGATCCAAGCCCTCGGTGAGGAAATCGGCGTCACCCTGCTCAGCGACTGTATCAGTGAACGCCGCCCCGAAGACCGCGGCCCGGTCTTGGAGCAACTACTCGCCATGGAGGCCCACGTGCTGCCCAGCGAAACCATCTTTTACAGCCTGCTCGGCAGTGCCGATCACCCACAATTCAAAGCTTTCACACAACTCGTCAAAAACGCATAAGCGCATCGGCGCATCCACTTACCTTGAACACAGCAAACTACAATTTCGACACTTGCCCCGATCGCACTGGCTACGGCAGCCTCAAATGGGACAAATACAAGGGCCGCGACATCTTACCGCTCTGGGTCGCCGACATGGACTTCACCACCGCGCCCGAGATCATGACTGCCCTGCAAGCACGCCTGGATCACGGTATCTTCGGCTACACCATCCCTTACGACGCGCCCGTCGAAGCGGTGCTCAATTACCTGCAAAACCAACACGGCTACAGCGCCAAAGCTGGCTGGCTCAATTTCCTGCCCGGTCTGGTGCCCGCCATTAACTTGTGCTGCCACGCCTTCACCGAGCCCGGCGACTCCGTGATGACCGCCACACCGGTCTATCCCCCCTTTCTATCTGCGCCCGACTACGCAAACCGCGAACTGATCAAAGTCCCTCTCTGCCTCAATGCCGACGACCAATGGACGCTCGACATCGAGGCGATGGAAGCGGCGGTTCAGCCAAACACCAAGATCTTCGTGCTCTGCAGTCCGCACAATCCCGTCGGCCGCGCATTGACCAAAGAAGAGCTCACCGCGGTCGCCGATTTCTGTGAACGCCACGATCTAATTCTAATTTCCGACGAGATCCACTGCGACCTCGTCTTCGACGAAGACGCCAAGCACACTGTAACCGCCACCCTCAGCGAACGCGTCGCGCAGCGCACCGTCACCCTGATGGCCCCCAGCAAGACTTATAATCTGCCCGGGCTCGCCTGCGCCTATTCCGTAATCGAAGATCCCAAGCTACGCGCTCAATTCCAAAAAACCATTCGCGGCATCATCACCGAGGTCAACTGCTTCGGCTACGCCGGCATCACCGCCGCCTACAATCACGGCGAGCCATGGCGCCAAGAGCTGCTCACGTATTTGCGCGGCAACTACAATCTGATCTACCAATTCATTCAAAACGAACTGCCAGAGATCACCTTCCGCCCCATGGAGTCCACTTATTTAGCATGGTTTGACGTCAGCAAACTAGGCCTCAAGAATCCCGTCGGACACTTTGAAAAGCACGGCGTCGGCCTCAGCGACGGCACTCCCTTCGACGGCCCACAACATTTGCGCCTAAACTTCGGCTGCCCCCGTGCCCGCCTGGAAGAAGGGCTCGCCCTAATCGCCAAAGCCGCGAAAGCAAAAGAGGCCTAAGGCAGAGTTCGAAGTTGGAAACGTCGACATCAGAGACGCAGCGTTTATGCTGGGGCTGAGTATACTGTTGCTACCATTCGCCTTCAGCCAACGATCGATCTCACGCGTGGAAGGCTGCATTTTCCTAAGCATATACGGACTCTATTTGTATCTGCTATGGCCGAAGCCATTCTAAGCCAAAGCGCCTCGAACAACTCGCAGATAGTATTACAAAACAAATCAAAAGCTAGCCCCACTTCGCAGCCCCCAATCAAAAGCCTAGTCCACAAGACAGGGAGAACGTCGAGACAGGGAGGACGTCGAACGTTCAACATCCAACGTCCAATATTGAATAACTGGGAGAGCTCGGTGCCACCGTCGCTTACGCAGCCTAGCAAAAGCGCTCACTCTTACCTCGAACACGCCACCGTAAGCGTTACGGCCGTTTTAGGATCCTATGGATTGCATCCCGACACCCACAGGATCGCTTGCGCTCAAACTTGTTCGAATCAAAGTCATTCCCCGGGATCGCAGGTCTCCGCACCTGCTCTGCACGCACGGAATCAAAGTCATTCCCCGGGATCGCAGGTCTCCGCACCTGCTCTGCACGCACGGAATCAGAGTCATTCCCCGGGATCGCAAGTCTCCGCACCTGCTCTGCACGCACGGAATCGGCCACCTCTAACTTGTCACGAAGTCTACAAGACATCCAAAGGGCTAAGCGTCTGGTCTTTCTGATCCTCCATCACATGCAAATAAACCATCGTCGTCTCCCGCGTAAAAGGCTGCGCCTCACGCGGTTCAAGCTCGAGGGTGTCGCTCAAGATAGCGACGCAGTTGTTTATCAATATGACGCCTGCCCGCTCCACTCCTCAAAAAGCGTTCTCGTCCCATTGCGTCCTCCTCGATCAAATACACCTCACAATAAATGAGCTTCAAGGTCTTCGAAAAGAAGTCGCTCTGGCTTCACCAGTATTATGCTCAAATAGACGGCGACGCAAATTACCAGCATAACCGATATAAAGCCCCTAATCGAGTTGAGACTGCAGCACGTAAACATAGAACATAACCGATCATCCCTAAAAGAATAACCGCCGCCTGCCACGCGAGCTCTGCTCTTTACGTGGTGAGGCGAAGCCATTTTACGCGGCCAATACCTCAGCCCAACGGGGAAAATGTATGGTTTTCATAACAAATTTATTAGTGCTCAAATATTCACTTACTAGCAAGCGAAAACTAATTGAGTGCACGAATCGCCGGAAACGGGACATCGACTTACAGCATCCCAACTTACGCAATTCACCTACATACAGCAACTTACAAATCGATCGAGTAGCGCAAGTCCTTTTTCATAAAAAGTGTTATCATTCACTCAAAGACATAACTATCGAAATCGAGCAAACGACCGATAAATCACTGCATTTCATCAAACGAAGTAAACCATGGACAAAAAACGCTCTATTCCGCTAAAACACTGACCTTGCAGCGGAAATGGTACTACAAATCCTCAAAACCTGAGTGCACGAATCGCCGGAGTCGATACCTATCCATAAATTCGACAACAAACCCACTAATCACTATAAAACAGATACTTATACATCAAGACAAACAGTTACTGTGGGATTTATCAAAAAGTGTTATCATTCACTCAGATTCAAAAACCACCTCTGAGTGCACGAATCGCCGGAAACAAAATCTTGATATCACACATAATTTTGACTTACCTACTGACTATCCAGTCGACCGCAATCCCCCGACAGGACTAAAGCCTCAGTCATACAAATCAAACGGTTCCATCGAAAAACACCTCACAATCAAACAAAACACCAACCCGAGTTATCATTCACTGAGTGAATGATATAACACTGTTAAAGAGACGGAATAATTGAAATCCAACCGATCCATTTCTTGAGGCAAAAAGAGGAAAAGAAGAGAAGGAATTAAAGAATTCAAGGAATAGAAAAATCGAAGGTAAAAAACTAATCCACAAGCGCTCATGAAGGATTCCATTTCAACCACTCAAACCACCACTTCCAATCAGCTTTAACCAGACGAGTGGTCAACTCCGTTCGTGCCTCACTTCGTGAGCACTCTCCACGTTGGGTGAAAAAATATGAATCTCGAATCCTCATTTTCCAAGCTCTTCCCAAGTGCCTCTGAAAAAGAAATTAAGGAACTTAAGCAACAGACAGGTGGAATACCTGAAGCATATCGAGAGTTTTTGAATAGGTCAAATGGAGCAGATGGAGCGCTCGGGCAACCAGACAGCGTTGCTTTAAGAATTTACCCAACAACAGAACAGAAAAAATTGAATGAAGTGTATGAAATCCAAAAGTGGATGCCGAACCTATGGATGTTTGGAGACGACAGTGGAGACTACGCCTACTGCTTTAATAGAGAAGAGAATCAAGCTTCCGACCTATGGCAAATCGTAGAGATTCCTTTGGGCGACTTGAGTCCAGAGGAAGTAAGAGAAGTAGAAAATAACTTTTCCACATGGGCTAAAAATAGATTCCAAGTTAACATAAAATGAACAAGACCCAACCAGTCGGTAGTCTCAATTCAGTTACGCGCTCCGCGCTTCACTGAATCGAGACACCTCGACGATATGGGAAAGAAAATTGAATCGACGGACCGAAGCCGATTAGATTAGCTTTAAGGGGTAAGAGAAGATAGAATCCCCCGAAGCACGAAGCCGAGTCGGCAATTGAACCGAAGAAGAAATCAAGACAGCCACAGACCCCGATGAAGATCACCATTCAGGACTCCCCCACCACCACGGTCTGCGGCCATATCCAGACGGCACAGGTCAACCCATTTTACGCGCTAGAAATCCGATAACCCTCATCAATCCGAAATCCTCAGGCTGGGTGCCTGGCCTCCACGATATGGGAAAGAATTGAAGAACCACAGATGACACGGATTAGCACAGATCATGAAAGAACAGAAGCAAGGAAATCTGTGTCCATCTGCGCAATCTGTGGTTTAAAACAAACCGATCCAAGGAAAGATAAAGCACTTGCCCAGAGCAGCCTCATTGGGCACGCTCGAATCCATATCCAGACGCTGCTGGACAATCCCATTTACGCCCAAAAATATTCGATAACCACTTAAACTTTTGAGCTCGAAGGCTGGGATGCCAGAGCTTCACGTTCACTGAATAAATATGAAACTTGATCCCCAAGAGCTTGAGTCTTTCCCTGATCGGGAGTGGAACATCACCGATAATGTAAGCGCAATATCCTTCTTGGAGTCGATTAGAATACTCGATTCCTTTAAGGAAGTAAAACCACTTCCCTTCGGTGGGAATGTTCAAATGCTCCTGTGCACTATTTCTCCTAATCATTGGATTGTTTGTTTTAGATTTCATGGATTTGATAAAGATGAGAATAATGGTTTTGCCGTAAGGATAATGCCTAAGTCTAAATATTCAGAATCAGACGCTAACGACTTAATGCGTGAATTTTCCAGAAAGAGTGGCGGAGTTACTATAGATGATAACCTATCAAACCAATCGAATAATTGAATATGAAAGAAATAACTGAAAGATTTATAGAATCAATTAAGACCTCAATAGAACTGTTGAAGGGAAGAGGCGAGGCACTTCGTTACCTAGAAGGAATGCAAGCCATGAAAAGTATCGTTGAATTTGAAAGTCCAGAATTCTTTAAAGGAAGTGATGAAATGAAAGAGTTTATCGAACACTTCAAAGACGAACTCGACGAAGAAGAGGGCAAGACTTGATGATATCATTAACTTCTTCTATTCCATGTTTTAGGTATACGTTCTTAAGTCGCATCTTTGCTAGGACTAGTTCTTGCGCGTCCGAAATGGTAAGCAGTGAACCAGTCGATTGAGGCAATCCAGTGGACGCGCTCGTGTTTTCTTTTGCCGATGGGCTGGATGCCTCATCTTGACGTTATATGAAACTCGCTGCGCTCGCAGAGGAAAGAATAACAAAATAAAAAGAATGCCATTGCTGCCTGCCCGCCCATAACGTGGGCTTTTTTAGACGCTTGATAAGTGAACATAAATACACTACCCGTAGTGTATGATTATGCGTCAAATATTTTACCGCTTCATTGGTAAGGTCGCCGCGAAAAGGAAGCTATCCAAGCAGCAATGGAAAGCCGTGAACGCAATACTGCACTGCCGCACCCCAGCCCTCGGTGGTGAAGTCAAACAGTGCGAGCACTGCGGAAAAACCGAAACAAAATATCGATCCTGCCGCAACCGCCACTGCCCCGTCTGCCAGGCCGAACAAGCCCACAAATGGCTCGAAAAAGAAAAGAATAAACTACTGCCAGTCAGCTACTTACATGTCGCTTTCACCTTCGCCTCAGAACTCAACGAGGTCTTCGCCTACAACAAAAAGCGATTGTATGGCTTACTCTTCACCATCAGCGCCGAAACCATGCAGACTTTCTTTCGCGACCCCAAGTATATCGGAGCGCAAGGAGGCTTCCTGTCCGTCTTACACACCTGGGGGCAGTGCCTGCCATTCCATCCGCACATCCACATGATCGTTCCCAACGGCGCAGTCGACCCAGACGGCAACTGGGTGCTCCCACGCAAGCACGTGCATGCCAAAAAATTCCTATTCCCTGTAAAAGCACTCAGCCAAGTCTTCCGCGGCAAGCTATTGCAGGCACTCGAACGACTCTACCAAAAGGGCACACTCACCTTTCCCTCCCAGCAAGCAAACGACGCCTTCCCCGACACGCTGCGACGCGCCGCACGCAAGCGCTGGCAAGTCTACGCCAAACGCCCCTTCGCGGGCCCCGAACAAGTCCTCAACTATCTAGCACGCTACACCCACCGAGTGGCCATCAGCGAGCAACGCATCCTCAGCATACAAAAGGACACCGTCACCTTCAGCTACAAAGATTATCGCGATCAGGCGAAGAAAAAGACCATGACACTCGACGGAGACGAGTTTATCCGACGATTCCTGCAGCACGTCCTACCTGCCCACTTCAGAAAAATACGAACTTACGGGTGGCAACAAGGCGCGCAGCTCAAAAAGCAACTCCCAAAGATTCGCGAATGGTTTGCCAGGCAAGCTCAGTTTGCACACTGCTTAAGCAGCCTACTACAACGCTTAGAAGCACCGGCCAAAGACTACGTGCCGCACTGCAGGCACTGTAAAACCGGAGAGCTCTACGTGATCGAAACGATCCTACCACAACGCGGCAGTCCCACCAAACTCAACTATGGCTAGCATCGCACAAAAAACAGCACCCACACCTCCGACCACTGCGCCCGAGGTGCCGCAGCGCTATGCCAACAGACAAAAAAGACAGAAAACAGAAGTAAAAACAAAAAAAAGAATAGCCTAAATACTAAAAATGCGCTTAATCAGTCCGAGATCTCACAGATCATCCGCCCCAAATTAAATCTGACAAAGCAAGCAACCACGCGCTATTTCCACTAAGCAACACCCCCGCCATCCGACGCGAGTTTCATATAACCAGTAGGCATGAGAAGGCGTAGCGAGTAAGCTTCAAAAATGGAGCTGAATCGCATAGAACTACGCCACTATGAATACAGCAAAAAACACCCACACCATCGGCATCGACCTAGGCGACAAGAGCCACGAAACTTGCACTCTAAACGCAGAGGGCGAGATTATCGAACGAACAACACTGCTCAACAACCAGCCCGAGCTAATCCGTTTCAGCAAAGCCAACCGAGGCGCCACTCTCATCATGGAAGCCGGTTGCCATTCACCATGGATTAGCCGTCTGTTCAACCAGCGCGGCCACAAGGTAGTCGTCGCCAATCCACGCAAGGTCCGGGCGATCTACCAGACCGACAACAAAAACGACGAACGTGACGCGCTGCTGCTGGCTCGCATTGGACGTTTTGACCGCAACCTACTCTACGGCATCGAACACAAGAGCGAGGCGCACCAAAGAGCGCTGAAGATCATTGAAGCACGCGATGCCCTGGTGACCGCACGCGTCAAACTGGTCAACCATGTGCGCGGCTCTCTCAAAAGCCTAGGCATCTTCCTACCATCCGGTTGCAGCACGGAGGCCTTTGCCCGTAAGGCCACGGAGCATCTTGAAGCCGCGGATTACGCACTCGTCGCACCGGTCATCGAAAGCATCGGCCATCTGAGTGAACTCATTAAATCCGAAGACAAACACATCGATACCATGATCGCCGAGGACTACCCTGTGGCTCAGAAGCTATTGACGATCCCCGGAGTCGGCCCAATCACAGCTCTCTCCTTTGTCTTAATTATCGGCTCGCCAGACCGCTTTGCGACAGCGCGAGATGTCGGCCCGTTTCTTGGACTCGTCCCTGGGCGTGATCAATCCGGCGACGTAGATAAACCCATGCGCATCACCAAAGCCGGCAACCGCATGATGCGACGACTACTCGTCAGCTGTGCTCAATACACGCTCGGACACTTTGGACCGCCCAGCGCGCTCAAAGAAGCTGGAGAGCGCAAAGCGAACAGCGGAGCAAAGATAGCGAAGAAGAAAGCCGTCGTCATGACTGCCCGCAAATTAGCCGTGATGATGCTCGCACTCTGGAAAGATCCGAACTCCGAATACGAACCCTTCCCAGGTAAGAGCAGCCAGCAACAAGCAATCGCCGCTTAAGATGAATTTTGAGACCATTCCCATGTCCCGTCCGGATGACTGCGGAGCTCCGTCAGCTTCAAGCCAAACCATGGCGATTACAATGAAAGCGAGAACCAGTTAGCAGCTCCGAGACAGGACACCCACAAGCACCGAGCCTGGTAAGCTCACAAAAAAGAGTGCGTATGGAAGTCTGACATAGGGAATCCGTCTCGACATCCTCTCAAACATACATCATCAAAGAGTAACAAAATTGAAATTTTCACATTAAACATTAACCCCTTCTCATGGAAGACGGGCGTGGGCAATAGATTTCGCTGGCGCTCATCTATTCCACCCCTCCACGTTCTGTAAAAAAATGAATCTAACCGATCAGGAGTTAAAGGCGCTCGAGCGCATCGAGAAGCATGAGAAGGCTTATTCAAAAATGAGGTATATCCTGATCTTCCACACACTGTTTGTCACTGGAATGGCGATCTTCCTCGGATACATAATAGAAGATGCCCTGCATTCGCTAAGAGAAGAAGCAAATCAATCGACTCTGATCATCGCGATGACTTTCCCACTTTTATTGATTTCCTGCCTCGCGAGTACTTTCCACATTTTCAACTTAGTCAGAAACTGGAATGGGAACCCCGAAAGAAAACTCTTAATCAAACTGGTCAGATCCAGCTTAAAACAAACACAGAACCAGTCGCAGTGAGCAATGTCGCTAACGCGCCATCGCTCATGCTAGACGTTGGGTAAATATAATGAATGTAATTCCTCAGACATGGTATCAAGCGCTAGTGCTTATTGGCGGTTCAGGACTCGTCGCCGTCGGGCCAATTCCAATTGAAGGAATAGAAAAAGGAAATCTGGTATTCATATTTTTGGGTCTAGTTTTTACAGGGTGCGGAGCTTGGATCGATCACCCGGCGAAGCACTACTACAACAAACTAGAAGGCGGTGGCAGCGTATCTGGAATTAAATCTGACTATTCACCTTCTATTCGGGGATCTCTTTTCAGTTCTGTTGGACTTCTCATGTTGATACCCGCTGTATATAAGATAGCCAGCCAGACATATTAAATCCACACACGGAACCAGACCCAACCAGTAGGCATGAGAAGGCGTAGCGAGTAAGCTCGAAAAATGGAGCTCAATCGCATAGAACTACGCCACTATGAATACAGCAAAAAACACCCACACCATCGGCATCGACCTAGGCGACAAGAGCCACGAAACTTGCACTCTAAACGCAGAGGGCGAGATTATCGAACGAACAACACTGCTCAACAACCAGCCCGAGCTAATCCGTTTCAGCAAAGCCAACCGAGGCGCCACTCTCATCATGGAAGCCGGTTGCCATTCACCATGGATTAGCCGTCTGTTCAACCAGCGCGGCCACAAGGTAGTCGTCGCCAATCCACGCAAGGTCCGGGCGATCTACCAGACCGACAACAAAAACGACGAACGTGACGCGCTGCTGTTGGCTCGTATCGGACGTTTTGACCGCAACCTACTCTACGGCATCGAACACAAGAGCGAGGCGCACCAAAGAGCGCTGAAGATCATTGAAGCACGTGATGCCCTGGTGACCGCACGCGTCAAACTGGTCAACCATGTGCGCGGCTCTCTCAAAAGCCTAGGCATCTTCCTACCATCCGGTTGCAGCACGGAGGCCTTTGCCCGTAAGGCCACGGAGCATCTTGAAGCCGCGGATTACGCACTCGTCGCACCGGTCATCGAAAGCATCGGCCATCTGAGTGAACTCATTAAAGCCGAAGACAAACACATCGATACCATGATCGCCGAGGACTATCCTGTGGCTCAGAAGCTATTGACGATCCCCGGAGTCGGTCCAATCACAGCACTATCCTTTGTCTTAATTATCGGCTCGCCAGACCGCTTTGCGACAGCGCGAGACGTCGGCCCGTTTCTTGGACTCGTCCCTGGGCGTGATCAATCCGGCGACGTCGATAAGCCCATGCGCATCACCAAGGCCGGCAACCGCATGATGCGACGACTACTCGTTAGCTGCGCCCAATACACACTTGGACACTTTGGGCCACCTAGCGCGCTCAAAGAAGCCGGAGAGCGTAAAGCGAACAGCGGAGCAAAGATAGCTAAGAAGAAAGCCGTCGTCATGACGGCCCGCAAATTAGCCGTGATGATGCTCGCACTCTGGAAAGATCCGAACTCCGAATACGAACCCTTCCCAACCAAGAGCAGTCAGCAACGAGCAATCGCCGCTTAAGATGAATTTTGAGACCATTCCCATGTCCCGTCCGGATGACTGCGATAGCTCGCCAGCTTCAAGCCAAACCATGGCGATTACAATGAAAGCGAGAACCAGTTAGCAGCTCCGAGACAGGACACCCACAAGCACCGAGCCTGGTAAGCTCACAAAAAAGAGTGCGTATGGAAGTCTGACATAGGGAATCCGTCTCGACATCCTCTCAAACATACATCATCAAAGAGTAACAAAATTGAAATTTTCACATTAAATATTAACCCCTTCTCATGGAAGACGGAGCTGGTCAACCCCATTTACGCGCCGGTTATTCGACAACCACTTAAACTACTAAATTCACAGGCTGGGTTGCCAGTCCTCACCGTTCTGAAAAAAATGAAAAACCTAAAAGCAGTCATACCAGTAATCCACTCCACCAATATTGAAGTTTCGCTTCAGTATTATTGTGAAGGTTTGGGGTTCACCAAGGAATGGGATTATTGTCAGGGCGAAGGAACCGAACGAGTCACCTATGTTGGGCTACAATTAGAAGGAATATGGATACATTTATCGTCTTTTTCAGGTGATGGTGTCACTGGAAGTGTGACTGCATTTGCTGTTTCAGATGTCGACGCACTGTTTTCAAAGTTTCAAAGTAATAAAATTGAAGTAGGATTGGAGCCTTGTGACCAAAGCTGGGGAAACCGGGAGATGTATTTGAATGACCCCGACGGCAATCATCTCCGTTTCATCCAAGAAAAATAATGAATTCAGAACCAGCCGCTTCTGGGCAACGTCGCTAACGCGCCGTCGCCAGAGCTCTACGTTGGCAGAGAAAATGAATTTCATCAGATCACTTTTTAGCCTTTGGTGGTTTCCACTTTTTCTCTTTGTCGCATCTGGAATCACGATTCTCAACCTGTTCTGGTTCATCTGGGCGTCTCCAGGAGCAGAATTCCTCAGTCAGGAAGAAGGGAAGACACTCACGGCAGAAGCCAAGTTTATCTCCTTTCTCGGCGGAGTCGCAGGATTTACACTCTACTGGAGAATGAAGGGAAGCTTCACTTTGATCGACAACACCTTCTGCCGTCGTGAATAGAGAAAGGAATCCCAATCCAACTGAGATAAAACTCACACAATGAAACAGAATCCTCTGTCATCCACAATTCACAAACCAGATCTGGTGCCAACCAGACGTGTTGATCAACGTCGCTAGCGCGCCGTCGATCACACTCCACGATATACAGAGAGATTAAATGAAAGTCTCACACGGAGGCACAAAGGCACGGAGGTTCTAAGAAAAACAGCGTTTGAGCTCCGTGTCTCCGTGACTCCGTGTGAAATAAATCAGTGGAAAAGGATATTGAATGAATCCCACTTCTAACCATCCTGAACCGATCAAACGAAATCTAAGAAATGAACACTGAGGAGACAGGACAGGTCGAGTGCATTGGGACTGACCGAGGGTATATCGGGATAGGACTCCCCATCACTGAGGAGCCCTCCCACACCACCACTCATACGGATCCGTAAGTGGCGGTTCGGCTGATTCAAGGCAGGTTCAAATCCATGGGATCACCAGTCCGCGTGAGGTAAAGTAATCATTGGGCAAAGCGATCATGACCCATTTCACTTGGCTCCCCGATTCACTCTCGTTCATTGCCCTCTGGCGGGATTCAAAACATACGCCAAGCTCCCTTTCGGGCGCAGCCTGTTTTGACTGCGGTTTCTTCGTAAATCCCTAGCTTCATGAGATTGCCGACGCGGGTGCGCCGATTCTTCCATTGCTTCCAGATGTAGCTGCGCAGTCTGCGCCGAATCCACCCTGCTAATTGTGCGAGTTGGTAAGGCGTTTCCATTACGCTGAAGTAGCCCCACCATCCCCGTAGATACTCGTTGAGTTCTTTGATGATGCTTAGGAGACTACGTCCGCGTTGGCGGCCTGTCAGTTCGCGGATTTTAGCTTTCAACCGATCCAGCGTTTTCCAATGCAGTTTGATCCGTGGCTGTGCCCGAGTGCTAGTCAGGCTGAAGCCGAGGTATTTGCTTTTCCATGGGCGGCCCACGGAGCTTTTCGCTTCGTTCACTTTGAGGCGCAAGCGCTTCGTAATGAACTTTGTGATACTTCCCTTTACGCGTTCTCCCGCTCGCTTACTGCCGACATAGACGACACAGTCGTCAGCGTAACGAACGAACTTTAGAGCGCGTTTCTCTAGCTCTTTATCGAGTTCGTCTAGGACAATGTTGGAGAGCAGCGGAGAGAGTGGCCCGCCTTGCGGCGTGCCTTCTTCCGTTGCCTCTTCCAATCCATCAACGATCACCCCGCATTCGAGGTATTTGCGAATCAGCTTGAGCACCCGCTTATCCTGAACCTTTAGAGCCAATCGACTCATCAGGCGGTCATGGTTGACCCTGTCAAAGAACTTCGACAGGTCGATGTCCACGCAGAACCGCAGGCCATCCGTCACATGTTGACGGCACTGCACGATTGCTTCGCGCTGGCTGCGATTTGGGTCCCGACAAGTCGGGATAGCTTGATTCGGAGAAGGTATGATCCCACACCCTCTCTAAGACTTGAGCAATGGCTTGCTGGATCAGACGGTCTAGGACCGTCGGAATGCCCAACAGACGCACGCCGCCGTCTGGCTTCTCGATCTCCTTGCGCCTCGCTGGCATCGGCTCATACGAGCCTGCCAGCAAGGACGCTTCTATCTTTGTCCAATGGTGGTCGAGGTAGCCACGAAGCTGACCAACGGTCATCCCGTCGACGCCTGCGGCTCCCTTGTTCGACTTCACCTGTTTATACGCTCTATTCATGTTTTCCCGCTCAAGGATAGACTCCATGAGACGGACTTGACCTGTCGGGCTTGGTCCGGTTCCGCAAGCGGCCCGGTCTTGTCGGCAGACCTCGGAACTTGTGCATACGTCTTCGCTCTTCGAGCTACGCCGCACACAGTCGCCCCGCATGTTCGCGCACAGGCCTTCTTCACCAGACACGTTACCGTGCACAGCTTGCCCTGCGCTATAGCCTTCGCCTCCATCAGGCTGGCTTTGGGACTTGATTACTATGTTTATGTCGTTATTCATCGTATTTCACCCTTTAATCAATGAGCCGGTTACCCAGCACGCATCCAGACGAGAGTGGACAACTCCGTTCGTGCCTCACTCCGTGCCACCTCTTGACGTTGTGAAAGTAAAAATGAAAAATTTAAACCTAGGACATATCATCATAGCCTGTTCAATCTTAGCAGGATTCATCGTCCACGCATTGATAGAAAAAAGAGAAGCACCAAATGCAACTGGCACATTAAATGGCGCCATCATCTTCAAGGATGGAAGCAAAACCAATCAGGTTGGAGCAGGCTCTATCGTTGAGTTTTACGATGGATACGTCAAAGCCAGCCTTTTTCCCAAAGGGACCAAAAATAAGGCAGCAGAGGTTTATCCGCTCGATCTAATCCGTCAGATTACACTCAAAGACTAGGACACAACCAGTAGGCATGAGAAGGCGTAGCGAGTAAGCTTCAAAAAAATGGAGCTCAATCGCATAGAACTACGCCACTATGAATACAGCAAAAAACACCCACACCATCGGCATCGACCTAGGCGACAAGAGCCACGAAACTTGCACTCTAAACGCAGAGGGCGAGATTATCGAACGAACAACACTGCTCAACAACCAGCCCGAGCTAATCCGTTTCAGCAAAGCCAACCGAGGCGCCACTCTCATCATGGAGGCCGGTTGTCATTCGCCATGGATTAGCCGTCTGTTTAACCAGCGCGGCCACAAGGTAGTCGTCGCCAATCCACGCAAGGTCCGGGCGATCTACCAGACCGACAACAAAAACGATGAGCGTGACGCGCTGCTGCTGGCTCGTATCGGACGTTTTGACCGCAACCTACTCTCGTTATCGTCCGAACATTGACCCACTATACGAGAGCTTAACTTTAGGTTAATCTCTCGGGCATAGAAAACCAAGCAAGCCCAATCACAGCTCAGAGCCGCCGTCGGCGCTTCAACGAGTCCGAACGCCGCGAGCACGTCGCGCACTGGAAGCAAAGCGGATTGTCCGCAAGTGCATACGCGCGTGAACACGCGCACAATTATAAATCGCTGTATGCCTGGCGCAGTCAGTCACAGCGCAAATCGAAGCCGACGAGCTTGCAGCCAGAAAATGCGACTTTTGTTCCAGTGCGTGTCAGCTCGTCTCTGAGCAGTTCCAGCTCGGCAATCAGCATTACATTGCGCTCCGGCTCTCTGGAATACGCGATTATCGCAGCGCCGAGTGAGCAATCCTTGGTCGCTCTGGTTAAATCCATCAAAGAGGAGATATTTGATGTTTAACTTTTCGAGTTCGCTGAGGATTTACTTGTGCGTGGATCCCACCGATATGCGCAAGGCCTTCAATGGCCTCTATGCAATCGCCAAGCACCAACTTGACCTGAATCCGATGGACGGGAGTCTATTTTTATTCGCGAACCGCCGGCGTGATCGCGTAAAATTGCTTTATTGGGATGGCACCGGCTTCTGGGTCTTGGCCATGCGCTTGGAGAAAGGAACCTTTTGGTGGCCCGGGCGCACCGAAGCAAATCATACGAAATGGAGTTAATCTCAATCTGCAATGAAAGTAGCGTCTCTGTGGATCAAGAAAGTGAGCTTATAGTTTTCCTTTCACATATGCAATCAACTGCTTCGCAATCGGGATACGTTGATACACGATGTCTGTGGGATCCCAAAAGTCTTGATGAAAAATCACCTGTCCTGCCGAATCAAAGCGGATACGTGAGACCCCCATCGATTCCTCCCAAGTGCCCGTCGGTGTCTTTTTAAAATCCAGACGCATGGTCCAATCGAGGTAAAAATCTCCGCCTGTTCGAGCTACATTATTAAACACAAACTCCGCACCTTCCAAAGGTTCCAAGCCCTCGAGGAAGTATTCGCGTATTTCCTCAGCGGTATGCAACTGCCTAAAAGCATCGCGGAAATAGACGCGCTCGGCATACACCTGCTCAACCTTCGCGGATAAATTAGCATGGCTGTAATCCATGAAAAGGTTCTGTATCCCTTTCAACATTTCAGCTTCTTCATCCGAGCCTGGCGCGGGTAGATTAAACTGCGCTGGATCTGTTGCTATGAGCGCCTGTTGAAAGGCGGCATTAGGTGTTGTCTGAGTGTGCATAGGCGTGTGTTCGCAAGCGGTGAAGAAGAGCAATAGCGTGCAAATGAGCACGCTATAACAGGAGAGCCTCAAGATGTTCATATAAATGGATCCCACCAGCGGCGGAAAACTTACAGATAATCTAAGTAAGTTCACCGAGCATCTGCCGATCTCTCCCTAAACCCTGACAACATGAAAGACATTTCCATGCCCACAGAACGCAAACGTATCGCCGTCGTAGGTTGCGGTGTCGCCGGACTCACCGCGGCATGGCTCTTACAACGTAAGCACGAGGTTCACCTCTTCGAGAAGAACGACTATGTAGGTGGTCACACCCGCACCTTACAAGTCCCCCAAGGCCCCGATGCTGGCACGCCAGTCGATACAGGCTTCATTGTGATGAACCACCGCAACTACCCTAATTTCACACAGCTACTCAAGCAGCTAAATATCGAACTGGAGGACAGTTCGATGACTTTTAGCTTCTACGACCACGCGTCAAAGTATGGTTATTCGGGCAATTCCGTCAGCAGCCTCTTTCCATCCTTCAGCTATTTATTTAAGATCAAGCACCTCGCTCTAGTCGGTGACCTGTATCGCTTCGCAAGGATAGGTTACCGCGATCTCAACTCTGGCTATCTGGCAGGTAAAACACTGGGGACTTATTGCGACGAACGCGGCTTCGGCAAGGCCTTCCAAGAGAATTATCTCTACCCCATGGGCGCCGCCATATGGTCTTCACCGATCTCCGAAATGCGGGCCTTCCCTGCCCAGGCATACTTACATTTTTTGGAAAACCATGGCCTGCTACGACTCAGCAACCGACCACAATGGCGCTATGTAAAGGGGGGCTCACGCAGCTATGTGCGAGCAATGTTACAAAGCTTCAAGAATCCACCCCATTTGAATGCAGCACCGACGCGAATCATGCGCCATGGCAGAGGTGTCACGCTACAGATGCAAGATGGCCAAGAACTGGACTTTGACGAGCTCGTGATCGGAGCTCATGCAGACGAAGCGCTCAGGCTGCTAGGCGATCCAAGTTCTCACGAAATCGCGAACCTCGGGCCCTGGCGCTACCAGCCCAATACAGTGACGCTGCACACCGATACCAAGCAGCTCCCGAGTCACTCGAAGCTTTGGTCCTCATGGAATTTTGTGCGCGAAGCGGGCGACGCAGAAACGCGTCCAGTTGCTGTAAGTTATTACATGAACCGGCTACAAAATTTACCTACGGAACGCCATTACATCGTCACGCTCAACCCTTCACAGCCCATCTCTGAAGACAAAATTATTAACAGCACCACCCTGATGCACCCGCTCTACTCCTTTGAAAGCATGGGCACCCAAGCCAAACTTCGGAGTATGAATGGAGCCGACCACACATGGTTCTGCGGCAGCTACTTTGGCTACGGCTTTCACGAGGATGCGGTCACCTCGGCAGTCGAAGTGGCTCAGGCATTTGGTATCCATCTATGAAGCGGCACTCACAGTTATTTCGCGGGACAGTCACCCACCAACGGCTAGGCCCCACGCCCCATGCATTCAGCTACCCTGCAACATTCTTTTGCTTCAACCTGGCCGAACTACCCACGCTGTCGCAACAGGCCACGCTACTAGGGCACAATCAATTTCGGCCACTCACCATCCGGGACAGGGATTATTTAAACGGCAATTCACAGAGCATCGAGCAACAACTGGATGCATACATCCCCTGCCAGCATGCAACACATACCCTGCTCATTAGCTCGCCGCGATACTTTGGCTATGCCTTTAATCCAGTCAACTTCCACCTACGCATGCAAGACCAGCAGTTGCTAGCGGTCGTCGCTGAAGTTAATAATACCTTCGGGGATCGACACATATATCCACTCACAAAGCTCAACCAAAAATCAAGATATAGCTGGACAGCGACCTGCCCCAAAGACTTCCACGTCTCCCCGTTCAACAACCAGCACGGCGAGTATCACTTCACCTTTCGAATTGAACGCGAAAGCATTTCCATTGGCGTCGACTTGTATCGGAATGATGAATACATCATAAAAACCAGCATACAGGGCAAAGCGAAAACACTCAACAATGCCACAATTTGGCGCTACGCCCTGGTCCGCCCATTTGACACCGCACTCAATACTATGCCACGCATTCTGTGGCAAGCCGCCCAAATCTACTACCGAAAGAAGCTTCAAATCTATCCACGCCCCACACCGAATTCGCCACACACCCTGATCAATAAAGATCAGAAAAAAGAAACACCGCCAGTGGTTTAGCCAAAGCGGCGATATGCCGATTCTAGCTCCGCTTCATCGTCGAGCTCGCTTCACTGCTCAGGACTGGACTTTCTCAATCACGACATGCTGCACATCGATTAAATCAGTATCAAAGCCAGCTTCACAGTAACTGAAATAATAATTCCACTTACGGCAAAAGGCCTCATCAAAACCAAGAAAGCGGACTGTCTCTTGTTGCCGATTGAATGCATCCGCCCAACGCCGCAGGGTTTCCGCATAATCAGAACCAAAGGCATGCATCTGTGTAATTTGTAGCTCCCCTGCCTGTTCGACATGCTCCCGTATCGCCGATGGAGAGGGCAAATGCCCTCCAGGGAAAATGTGTTTTTGAATCCAATCACAACTGCGGCAGTATTGCGCGTAGCGATCATCCGAGATGGTAATCGCCTGGAGCACTGCCTTTGCCCCTGGCTTCAAGCAGTCGCGAATGGTCTCAAAATAACTAGGCAAATACTGCTTTCCGACGGCCTCGATCATTTCGCAAGAGATCACCGCATCAAACTGACCAACTAAATTACGATAATCCTTCAATTGTATATCAATCTGCCCCGAAACCCCTGACGCTGTGAACAATTGTTGCGCATACGCGAGCTGCTCCTCGGAGAGGGTGATTGTGGTCACATGACAACCACGCTCAGCCGCACGTTTCGCCAGTGCCCCCCAGCCGGAACCAATTTCCAAAATCGAATCTCCGGCCCCCACAGCAGCGAGGTCCAGCATACGATCGATCTTACTCAGCTGCGCTTGCTCCAAAGTATCGGATCGGCGGGCAAAGCAAGCACTGGAATAGGTCATCGTGGGATCGAGAAAGCTTGCGTAAAATTGATTACTCAGGTCGTAGTGGGCCTGAATATTCTCACGGCTTTGCTTCAAGGTATTCTTACGTGCGAGGTGATACCAATGATTCAATTGCCGCGCGAGCAAGGAAAAGCCCTGCCCCAGACGCCCGACCTGTCGCTGATTGCGGGCCAAAAGTTTCAATAACTGACTCAAATCGTTGGTAGTCCATAAGCCATCCACATAGGCCTCCCCCAGTGCAACGCTGCCACCGGAGAGCACCTGCCTAAAAAATTCAGACTTCAAGACCTGCAGATGAGCCATCGGCAAGCATTCATCGCCCAGCACCACTTTGCTCCCACTGGGAAACTCAATGCATAGGCTCCCCTGTCGAACTCCTTGCAATAAACGCAGGAAAACGCGTTCCATCAAGCGCAACGAAGCCTTGGTTCCGGTATTCTGACTTAGGATTGAGGTATGTGTGGTGGCCATGGGAAGAAAGTATTCGTGCTTTGTTGATAGCACCGGTATGCCTCGCCGCGGCTCTTCAATGAAGAACGTTCGGCATGCGGAATTCCGGTGAGGTAACGTAAGAAAATATACATCGCTGTCGGGCCAAGCAAAGCCCACCACCAGGTGGAAGTCAGCGCGAAGGCCACATAAGCCCACCAATGGAGCCATTCAAAAAAATAGTTCGGATGCCGGGAATAGCGCCATAAACCTTCACGGCAAACTTGTCCTTGGCAATCTACGCGTGCTCGAAAGCGGGCCAACTGCCGATCCGCGAGCGTCTCTCCACTAAAGGCGATCATAGCAATCACCACCGCCAACCAGTCGCTCCAAAGCCAGCGCCCACCTCCCGCGTCCATCGCAATCGAAACGGGCCAAAAAAACAAGGCAACCAAGCACACTTGCAATAAGAACAGAGCGAGAAAATTACGCTTAGCCGACGCGCCCCAATACACAGCCAAGTGCTGATAACGTGCGTCCTCTTCTCCCTTGAGCACACGATCGGTCAATAGATGATAGCTCAATCGAAACGACCATAGCACCAAGACGAGTGTCACCCCATAGGCGCGCAAAGTCGCTGGCCCCGAGTAGAATAAATAGGCCACCGCAGCCATGCCTAAGCCTGCGCTCCAAACTAGATCCACCAAGGCCATCAGCTGCATGCGCAGCGCGATACAATAAGCGACCGTAGCCACCACAAGCCCCGCCACAAATAGACTGATCCAAAAATCCATCATAGCACAGTCTCTTTAACGGCTGCTGCCGCCGCCTCTCGGTAAATACTCTTTGGATACACTTTTATATCCCAAACTAAACCGAGCTTTTCCAAGACACGTAGTAGCAGGTAGCTCAAATCAAACTCCCACCAATACATGCCCTGCCTTGCCGACAGCGGCCAACGGTGATGGTTATTATGCCAGCCCTCACCGAAAGTGAGCAAAGCAACCCACCAACTATTGCGACTCTCATCATCATTATTAAATCGCTTCGATCCTACTATATGGGTTACTGAGTTGACGCAGAAAGTTACATGATAGACCAGTATCGTGCTAAGAAAGAACCCCCACATGACTAGCTGCATGCCACTAGTGCCCAAGGCAGGATAGTAAATATTCAGACCAGTCCCAACTGTATAGAGTAGAAGGATCAAGGACAACACCGGCAGCACATGGAAGCGGTCGATAAAGCGTAATTCCGGATATTTACTCAGATCCTTGACCCGATCATACTGAATGGAACCATAGGCGCGACATAGCACCCAGCCAATGTGCGCCCAAAAAGCATCCTTTACCACTGGAGAATGTATATCCTCCTGCTGATCCGAGTGCTGATGATGATGACGATGATTCGCGGCCCACCACATCGGCCCCAATTGAGCGGCAGAGGTCCCCACCCAAGCCATGACAAACTGGAAGCCACGACTGGTCTTAAAGGATCGATGCGAAAAATAACGATGAAAGCCAGCCGTCAACGCAAAGACACGCACGACATAAGTGATGAATAATGCAAGTAATGCCACCCAGCTAAATCCAGTAAACAGGGCACCAAATGCAGCCACATGCATCAAAAAAATCGGAGAGGACGCCATCAACAAGCGGTTGTCCTCATCCTGCAAGCCGTGGTGTATAATATTTCGTATCGAAGCCATAGATTGTCTATGGAGTGAACGGGCTGGCGATAGAACCCTTACAGAAATATTAAAATGAATCACCGAGCGCCCTGGGGCTCAGTCAAATCCGCAAACTTTAGTCACAAGATAATCAAAATCCGCTCCGAGTGAACACATCACTCCACCTGCTTCAACCAATCCTCACTATTTGCACCGACCACGCATTCGTCATTTACTCGCATTGCCAAGCGTATTTTACAACGAGAAGCGACGTCTGCAAAGTCCTCTGCGGGCAGGGCACGCACGGAATCGACGAGGGCACTCCAGTGGGCATCAGCCTGTTCCGCCAACTTGTAATACACCCACTTGCCGGATCGCTCCTGAGTCAACAAGCCGGCTTTATACAAGATCTTTAAATTGCGCGAAGCGTTGTATTGAGTGTCCCCCGTCACATCCATGGCCTCAGCCACAGTAATGCACTGATCCACATGTATCAACAGCCAGAACAAACGTAGTCGATGCGGCTCGGCGAGGGCTTTGAGGGCGTCTATGTATTGTTCATTCATTCGCTGATTACCTTTGTTTAATTAGACTCGCTAGCATGATGACCACTCCGATCGAAAAGACGATTCCAGAGTGTGCCGCGTGCATCGCTAGAGTGGATTTATCGGCACCTAAAAACAAGGCAAACCAGAAAATAGGACAGAAGAAACCAAGCAATGCGATATTACGCCCAGCCTTCATTTGCTCCGACAGTTTACCCCCACGAATCAGCGCAAGAATCACTTCCGACAGGTAGCGATACGCACACCACTTGCTCACAGCGGAAGCGATTCGTTGCGCCCAATGCATGCTAGGCTTTTCTTGATATTTCATATCAAAGCCTCCAGCACCTGCTAGAGAATCGATTGAATGAGAATGCCCCCCAGGATGGCAGTGGTCAGCACGATACTGACAAATGCAATCACTGCCTTCGGCTTAAGCACTGAGGATACCAGCGCGATCTCGGGTAAGCTAGCTCCAGTGCCACCAATGATCAGCGCAATGGCGGGGCCGATCCCCATGCCCTTAACAATCAGAACCTTGAGCAGTGGAACTGCCATTTCGATGCGTAGATAAACCGGCACCCCAATCACCGCTGAAATGATGATCGAAAGCAAACTATCGCCCCCCACGTACCTTCTCCACAATATCGGCGGAAAGATAGGCCGCCGACACACCACTGATCAATGCCCCGAGTAACACGTAAGGGATAATTTTCTTAAATAGCACCAGTGCGAAGCGCAGCGCTCGCTGCGGCTTTGTGGCCTCTGCCGTAGGCTCTGAAGTCGCGCAGCAGCTCGACAGCGCGGGGCCACAACATGCAGGCTCAGGCTCGGAAATCGCACTAAAATTAGTCACAGGAGCTCCACAGCACGCAGGTTCTGGCTCTGGCTCAGAGCAACAACTCGGCGCCGCGGCCTTCTTCCCCTCTAATTCTTCACCTCGCTTGATTTCATTCTTCCATGGCGTTTTCGAGATCAACCATCCTCCAAAGATAGCAGCCGTAAACGTGATGAGGAAATATGTGGCAGTGATCTTAAACCCGAAAACCGCATAGACCATGGCCATGACAATGAAATTACACAGCGGAGCCGAAATTAAAAAACTCAACACAGTCCCGAGTGAAACGCCCATACTGGCCATCCCCATAGTCACCGGCACCACCGAGGCGCTACAGAATGGAGTCAGCATTCCTAAAAATGCTCCGAGAATGGGCCCCCATTTCTCATGCTTCGTCAGCTTCTTTTGTAGCTTATCCTGCGGAATATATTCACGCATGAAGCCTGTTAATATGGAAACCACCGCGATCACGATCACCAGCGCGCCCCCAACGTGGACAAATTCATCTAATGCAATTGTCAGTTTTTCTGTATTCACGAGAATGCCTTTCTTGAAGTTATATTAAACATACTCCTTCCTAAAAATGCTCACATGCACAATCGTGCAAGTATTAATTATCAAAAAATTACATCACCCCCATATTGGCGAGACGGGAAGTTTCAGAACTTATTGATCTTCACACGGATCACTCGCCACCCCGCTCGACTCAAGCAGCGACTCGTCGTCATCTGCGAATGGTTGAATCGATTCGACATCGACATGCGGAAACCAGTTGATTGCAGTAGCGGCTTGCCCGAGTTCGGTATCGGGGCAACGCACCACCAAGAGTTTAAAAAGCCGATCGGCCTCGGAGGGGTCGCGGTATTTGATCCAACTGCCTGCCACGCAATAGATGCGGGCGGCTTGTTCATGATTGTTAGGCAGCAGGCTGGCGCCCAACTCGGCCAAACGCACGGCTCGATATCGATAGTGATAACGTTTATCAGGTAATATTTGAGTTCGATTGGCCCGATCCAACTCCCTTCCCGTTGGCTCGTTAATTTGATAATCCATACTATACAATCTTTTCTCACGCGCATGGGCCATATCGCCCCACTCCAGAGCCCCCTCGGTCCAAGCATAATCGGGCGCGAGCTCGGCCGCAAATAGTAGCATTCCATATTCCCGCATCAGATAAGCGGCTTCCCAATAGTGCTGCGCACGTGCGAGCACCTCCTGACTGGCGTCGCTGGCAGAACGCATGGCTTGCAGGTAAGCCTCGGCATGCACTCTCGCTGCGGGTTGGAAGTATTGCAAAGCTAGATCAAAGCGGCCCTCTCGCATCAAACGCCGTGCCAGTAGCGATTGGGAGGCCCCATCCTGATAACTGAGCTCGAGATCCATTTCGACAGGATGCGCGTCCACCCAGGAAATTAATTCATCGATCGACAGCAAACGCTCCAGCACGTAAGCACAATCCTCCCAACTACGCGCATTCCAAAAACAATCGGCCGCCTCGACAAAACGTTCTTCGCGCAGCATCAGTAAGCCGAGTTCCCCCCAGGCGCGTGAGGTATTCAGGCGCCGCCAAACTTCGCCTTGCGATTGCATGGTTTCTGTCAATGCCAACATCAGCGTGCGCCCTTCAGCAATTCGCCCCGCGCGTAACAGTAATTTGCTCTTCACCCAAAGCGCCAATGCATCGCTAGGCGCCGCATGACTGATCCATAAGCGAGCCGCACTGAGATGATTGAGTTGATATTCCATCAGCGCAAAACGCCCCGCCTCGGGCAGGCTGATCGCCTCAAGATCAGGCAAGGCTTCTAAAAAGCGCGCTCGCAACTCTGCGGTCTCTGCATCGTCCCGCTGGACCAGTAAGTATGCGGTCAGCACGGCACGACTCGCGTCGTTCTGAATCAAATCCTGAAGCTTTTGATTATCGGCATAGTTCCAGACATCCCGGGCGACGCGTTTTAGACTTTGCTCGGCATTCCAATAACCGGCAGCCCATTGTTGTAGATACAGATCGATCGCCTCTTGAAATTGCCCCTGATCCATATGCACGCGCGCCTGCCAGCCATAACTGGCTGCGGCCAAACCATCGGGATCGGGGAAGCCCGCATCAACCAACTCGCGCACCATGGGGAAATAGCTCAAGGCACGATCCGGACAAGCCCGACCGATCATATAAGCTGCCATAACGGAACGCTGCTGCCGCTCCGCTTCGGGCAAGGCGAGCACTGCCTGCCAATGATCCAACGCGGCTGCCAGGTCGTTTCTATAATACGCGAGCGCACCTTGCAGGTAGCATCGAAATTCGTCTGGCAGAGCGCTCGGCACTTCCAGCATTTCCAAGGCAATCGGTTCGAATTCTTCGCTGTCGGCATCCGACTGCACTGAATAGTCATAGCGCTTGGCAGATCCATCGCGATCCTTGGCTCGATTCAAGTGCTTGCGAAAATTTGCATAGGCAGCTAAAACTACATCTGCCTCCGCCCCGACCACTCCCGCCACACGCAGGGAGCTCGCCAAGGCCTCCTGCGACGACATGCCCCCGAGTGGCTCACTATCAAGCTGCGCCTCGTGAGGCACGGTGTCCGACAGCAGGTGGCGCAGCTCCACACCAAATCCGAGCTTGGGCGCTGCATAAAAGACATCGTCGTTGCGCAGAATATATGAATCCGGCAGCCAAGGGCCACAGGCATGGGCGAGCGGCAGCAGCGTCATGCCAAACAGGCCACCAAGTGAAATCGCAAAACTTAGCTTAATCATATTTATTTAAAATTGTTATTTTTAAGTCAGCAGCATCTTGGATGCGCACCCAACCGATCGTCCAACGCGTGCCTTGCGCCAAGAGCGGAGGCGACATCGTATCCGGCCACTGCCAAAGTAGCGCATGCTCCGAGAGCCTCTGCACTGCATAGTGACGTTGGCCATCCCAAGCCACTGCAAAGCCCTCGCCCCAGGACAATTCCACAGCACGGGGCGGTTCCATTGCCACCGCGGAGCCTTGAGTCAGCTCGATCTCGAGCAGGCCATCGGATTGCACACGGGCATGAGCCTGCCAGCCGGGATGAGCAACCGCTCCTTGCATCACGGAACGCCATGTGAGCGGGTCCCAGTTATACATTTCGCAACCGAGCGCTAAGCGATACCAAATCACTCCCAGGCAATTATCCGGGCGCTCACCTTCAAGTAAACGCACCAAGCCCGCCATCTCAACGGGATCGGCCCGTAGCACACGATAGTTCCAATCAGGATTTTGCACTGACGAAGCGTTCTCGCCAGCGACCTCGACCAGTTCACCGGAAGCCGCATAGCCCAAACGATAGGCATAGGTCGGCAATGCCACGTGATAGGGCTTTTCAAACTTTGCGGCTTGTCGCACCCAGCCCTGCGCCAGCTGAGGATCACACAAAGACGCATCGGTATCGATGTGTCCCGCCCGTTGCACACTATGCACCTGTAAGACGAAGTGGTCGGTGGCCTCGATTAACTGCGCAAACGCAGCAGGACGCCCCATCCACGTGGGCAAGGTCGTAATCGAGAGCGCGGGACCATCCAATCGCGCGCGGATGAGGTGCAACCAGTTGGCATAGCCCTCCAGGTTGCGGGTCGCGCAATCAAAATCAATTTCGACAGCTGTAGGCTCCAAGCCTTCCACACGCGCAGCTCGGACAGCCTGCTGAACGGTGTCGAGCAAACAGCGGGTCATCGTTTGACCGTCTTCGAAAGAGCCGGCATAAGTCGCCGCACGAATCGCGATAGTCACGGGCAACTTAGCGGCCCGCAACGACTCCCAGTCCGGCTGTATCTGCACCACAGTGGGCTGCCCCAAACGGTCGAACTCAATTTCAGCACAGAGCACGGTCAGCCCATCCAAGAGCTCCGCATGCTCGCTGATCGCAGAAACGACCGCAGGCGTCCACGCCCGCTGCCAAACATAGGCGGTCTGATCCATCGCAGCCTGCACCTGGCCCCCAAGCACAGAATACACTAGAAATAGAACCGCCAAGCCTCGCATCTTCACATGCTACAAACTACTCTTGCTAGGATAATCCGCGCTCACTGCCCTGCACGAAGGCTAAAAAGGTTTGAACGATCTCGCAATCGGCTGGCAATTCGGCACTCAGCTTCTCGGCAGCTTGGCGACGATTGAGACCTTCTTTATAGAACATTTTAAATACGCGCCGCACCCGATTGATATCTTCGGGCGTGAATCCGGCGCGCTCCAGGCCGACCTTATTCGTCGTGCGCACCATCGCAGGGCTACCGTCAGCAATCATATAAGGCGGCACATCTTGCACCACCTTAGAGGCGGCGCCCACCATGGCGTAATCGCCCACGCGACAAAACTGATGCAGTCCGGCGCCCCAGCCCACATTGACATGATCCCCGAGTTGCACATGCCCTCCGAGGGCTGCGTGGCTACTCATCACCAGATGATTGCCCACGATACACTCATGCGCGATATGACTGTAAGCAAGTATCAGATTGTGATCCCCGACGATGGTCTCGGTATTTTCGGTCGTGGCACAGTGCACGGTGGTGAACTCGCGAAAGACGTTACCGTTGCCCACACGCAGACCGGGGCAACCGCCCCGATATTTTAAGTCGTGAGTTTTCCCGCCAACATAAGCGTAGGGGTGCACTTCGTTATCCTCCCCCATAGTGGTGGCACCGTCAACTGTGGCATGGTGCATCACGACCGTTCCCTTTGCGATTTTCACCTGAGCGCCGATATAGGCGTAAGCGCCAACGACGACGCCCTCTTCCAGCTCGGCACCAGGCTCGATAATTGCAGTCGGATGAATGTCCGTAGGCATAGGAATATGGGTTGGGATTAATCCGTTGCGTCCGCCAGCATGAACATCAGTTCGGCGCTGGAAACAACCTTGCCGCCGACAGTGCATTGCCCCGTCGCGGTCGCGATCTTGTTACCACGGATTTTGACCAGCTTCACGCGGATCTCGACCGAATCACCCGGCTCGACTGCCTGACGAAACTTGACCTTATCCACACTCATGAAGAAGGCGATCTTGTTCTGCTCCACAGGAAGCTTGCGCAGTAACAACACCCCCGCAGCTTGCGCCATGGCCTCGATCTGAAGCACACCAGGCATCACAGGACGACCGGGATAGTGACCTTGAAAATAGGGCTCGTTGATGGTGACGTTCTTGAGCGCCACCAGCTCGTCTTCACTCACGATCTCGATCACGCGGTCGATCATCACGAATGGATAGCGGTGCGGCAAAATGTCGAGCACCCGGCGGATGTCCATGACCGTCTCGGCAGCATCGACCGACACCAGCTTCTTCTTACGCTCTTCCTTGCGCTGTTTGGTGCCTTTAATCTTCTCCAGCAACTTCTTACGTAAAACCTTAGAGAGCTCGGCATTCAGCGCGTGACCTGGGCGAACGCCGACAATATGCGCCTTAATCGGCATCCCGACCAGTGTAATATCTCCGACAATATCAAGCATCTTATGACGCACGAACTCATCCTTAAAGCGGAGCGGTTCTTTGGAGACGATCTTATCGCCCTTAATAACGATCGCGCTGTCGAGGCTGCCGCCCTTGATCTTACCGAGTTTGAGCAGTTCCTCGATGTCTTCGTAGATGGTAAATGTGCGAGCAGGTGCGACCTGTGCAATATACGTCTCCGGATCAATATCCAGACTCAGGTGCTGGGTATGGATGCCGCGATCATCGGCCGATGTGCAGGTGATGCGAAAACCGTTGTGCGGGAGGGCGATAATCGAAGAGTTACCACGAGTGACGGAGACGGGCTCTTCGAGAACGAAGTATTCGCGCTCCGCGTCTTGCTCCACAGGCTCGGCTTGTTGAATCAAGTTAACAAAATGCTTGGCGGAGCCGTCTAAAATGGGGGGCTCGCTGGCATCCATCTCGATGACGACATTGTCGACACC